>NZ_POVS01000018.1:0-68265 GCF_002894905.1 Paenibacillus sp. F4 | reverse complement strand
CCTTAGATTTCATCGGATAAACCAGGGGTTTATTCCAATGTCTATTCTAAGGGGTGCACTTCATTCTAAATTGACATGCGGGATGGGTAATTTCATTGCTTTATGATACTGCCGTTCTTCATAGATACGCTGTACACATTGGTACAAAATATCCGCCGTCTCCATCACCTTTTTCCAATTTTCAAAAGCCACAGCCATCTCTAACATTTCAACAATGATGTCCGGTTTGAGTGATTCCAGGATAGAAGTTCTCAAGAGTAGCCCCTCCTTATATTTCCATTTACAACCAATTGTATAGAAAGTAAAAAAGGAGGTCAATATAAAAAGTACTTAAAAGTACAGTTTTATATGTATTTATTTTGTATAAAGTGGTCTGTAACGATATTCTCTCCTCTTCTAACCTTAAGTGGAGGTGATTACATGAGTTTACCAGAAAGTGTCGGAAACCGAATACGAGAACTAAGAAAAGCTAAAGGATGGACACAGGAACAACTGGCAGAAGCAGCAGGACTTCATTACAGTTATATTGGTGGAGTAGAACGTGGAGATCGAAATATTTCATTGGAGACGTTGGAAAAAATAATTCTAGCATTAAACGTTCCACCCTTTGAACTTTTTCAATTCGACGAAAATACGGATCGAAAACAGATCATAAATGAACTTATGGTGCTCATAAATTCAAGAGAAACAACAGAGCTCGAAATCCTTACTACTATAACTAAAAATATTGTTGGTTTAGTCGAGTTACAACAAAAAAAGAATTGAACAATTTTTTCTACCTGACTTCTACACTTCATCTTCCATAAGCTTGTTATGAGGTGTTTAATATGACAAAATTACGCAATTCGGTTGGAGATAGAATTAGAACGATTCGGAAGGCTAAGGGATTAACACAGCAACAACTTGCGGAACTTTCAGGATTAGATGATGCATATATTGGATCGGTAGAGCGTGGCGAAAGAAACTTTTCTATTGATACCTTGGAGAAAGTGTTAACTGCCTTAAACGTGTCTATCAGTGAATTGATGTTTTCCAAAGAACATATGACTACAGACGAAATTATTCGGCAAGAGGCAGTAGATGAGTTTGTTGCGTTGACCAGCAGATTGAATGAGGAGCAAATCAGCATTCTCAGACGCGTTAGTAAAGAAGTTTCACGCGCGTTCGAGTAAGCCATACCACCCTAAAAAAGCCTTGAATAAAACCAAAAAAGAGCACCGCACAGGTGCCCTCCATAAATCTTCACAAAAATACTCAAGCGTACAACATAAAAAAGTTCACTTCATGCCCCAGTTGCTTCAGATAATTATAAATCTGCGAACGGTGATGGAACACATGGGTCACGGTCTCAATCTGCCATTGAACCTGCAAATGTCCATGCTCCATATAGAAAGCTTTCGTCGAACGATTCAGATAATCTTCCTCGCTAAGCGAAAGAATGTAAGCCTTATAAGCCTCAAAATTCTGTCTGAAAGTTGTAGCCAAGCGCTCGGGATCTTCCACCCCGGACAGGCTGGTTTCAATGCTTCCCACTTCACCCTCGGACTTCTCCTCCATTATCGCAAGATCCGAAGCTGGAATAAGTACAAAGTGATGTACTAACTCCAGCAGCGAGCGAAAATTGTCCTGCGGGCGAAAGCCCCAATCCTCTGGACGTATTTTACGGATCAAGGCTTCCCCCGTCCGTACCCCGGTCTCCAGCTCATTCAGCAAATGATCTCGAACTTGCAGCGTTCCACTCATATTCACATCTCTCCTTTGCCATTCTTCTTTATATTTTGAGTATAGCCGAAGCCTCTGGGCGTGTATTGTAAAAATCGGACAACTTCCGTAAATCCTTAGCCGCGGTAAGCGGAGAATCGCCATAAAACCTGCGAAAATCACGGATCAGATGCGCCTGATCGAAAAAGCTGTGCTTCAATGCAAACTCCGTCCAATCCAGACTACCACCGCTTTGAATACTATGCAGAACGCTATGGAAGCGGACGACTTCACTGAACTTTTTCGGGCTGATTCCGATCCATTGTCCAAACTTACGATTGATCTGTCTTTCACTGATCGCCTCACGCTCCGCAAGCTCCTTAACCCCCACACTCCCACCGCTCATAAAGATGCGATGCAGCAGGTTTTTCATCAGGTCACAATCGCTTGTCCTACGGCGCAGTAGAAGCTGGTTTAGATACTCATCCATGATGCGCACCCGTTCATTGAAATTCTGCGCTTCCATAATGCGCTCACCTATGACGGCGATACTTTCGGGCCAGAGATCTTCCAAGCGATAATTACCGCCTGTAAACAAATGAGTCGGCATGCCGTGAAAATAATGTGCCCCACCGGGAAAAAATCGCACCGCAAAAATGCGTGTCTCGGATCCTGCTTGTCTGGTAGACACAAACGGTTGCGTAAATGTCCCACAGTACGAGAGTTCCTGACGCTTACTCACCGGGTCGTATTCAAATAGAATATCCGTACAGCCGTCAGGTAATACCCGCTCCATGATTTCTTCTTGTGGCAGGCTTAACGAAGCGGTGTCTTCGCACGAAGCTGCTAGATTGGCCTCTCTCTCCCTATCAGCCGGACCGGACTCCCAATAACAGGCCACGTAAGCTTTCAGCGCAGCAGACGGCTTTTGTTCGATATAATACGTGGAGAGATCACTTCCATTAACTTGAAGCGGACGGAATAGTGAATGCAGCAAAGGGTCCATCCATCGTTCACTCCTGTCTCAGCACGTGAATGGGAATAAATATAGCTCTATGTATGAGGTGTTTTTGCAATAAATTCTGATATACAAAAAGGACGTTTCTGCCCGAAACGCCCGTGCTTGTTTTTTAGACGACCAAAAACTCTGCTTTGTTCTCACATTCCTTGCACTTCACCGGAGGGTCCCAATCCGAAAATTTCGTTTCCTTGAGATCGACGACATCCGGTGCATCCTCGTATTCATCGACGAACATATCAATTGCTAGTTCCACATGCTCTTTACATACCACGTACATTCCAGTTGCATCCCTTTCCGTTTGAAGCTCTTCCTGTTGTAGGTGTGTCAAAACTGTCTTCTTTTGTTCTACCACACTTGACGCGGAAAGGAAAGGGCCTGCTTTTTACCCTAGGCGTCTGGTTGTAAAGATAAGAAAATTACTGACATTCAGGTCCTCGTGAAAATGGGGATATTTCTCCAACATTTCGGCAGACGGCTTGGGTTCAATCATCCCATCCAACAGCAAACCCGCCTCAATAATGGTCTGTACATAGCTGCCCAGCGTACGGTGAAAGTACAAAAACTTTTCTTCCTGATCATAAGGGATCGCTTGCTCCAGTGGGCGTTCGTTGAAATATTGATCCACTTTCCAATACAGCTTTTTGCCTGTCTCATCCTTCACCCAACCACTCTGCGGCGTCTGAAAGCATGGATGCAGAATAGAAAAAATAAAGCGGCCCCCTGGAACTAATAATCGCTGCATTTCGGCAATCGCCTGCTCATAATGAGCCAAGTCCTGGATGACCATATTGGACACGATCAGATCAAAGCTCTGGTCTCCGAACATCTCCAGCTTTTCCAGATTGCCATGGTGATATGTAATTCCCAACGCTGACGGCGTTCGCTCTTTGGCTAGCCTCAGCATCTCTGTCGAGTAATCGACAGCCTCTACCAACGCACCCGCTCTGGCCATTTTACGGCTTAGATAGCCTTCGCCACAGCCGGCATCCAGCACTCTTTTGCCCCCGAGGGGTCCCATACAGGCTTGCAATGCCGGATTCAGCAGTACTTCGCGAGATCGATCCCCTTCCTCAGTGTACTTGGCAGTAAAGTTTCCTGCATGCATATTCCAACGTCGAATGGCCTCTTCCGTGTCCCACTTATTCATATTCATCTCCTTCTTTCTTTTGTATTTACAAATCCGATACTACAATCCACGTAGGGCCATAGATTCTACACTCATTTCTGTATTTTTTCAATAATAACGCTTACAAAATTAAAATATCTAATTAACACATGATTTTTACATGAATTATACAGGTATTCCATATTCAAATAGTATGGTAGTGTTTTATTGGAAAGCGCTTTCAAAAATAACTTTGTAAAGGGGCCTGTTATGTTAAAACGAAGACCCGTTTCATTGCTGTCGTTGACGCTTGCCATTACCCTGTTGTTATCTACATTCGCATCCGTTGCGGCTGCTGCCGAATCTGACGGACAAGCACCGCAAGCTGCGGCTGCGAGCAGCATGCAATCGTATGTGGAAGCCATGCAGCCTGGATGGAATTTAGGGAATTCTCTGGATGCTGTCGGGGCGGATGAGACAGCCTGGGGCAATCCGCGTATTACCCAGGCGTTGATCCAGCAAATTGCTGCCCAGGGATACAAAAGCATACGCATCCCGGTCACCTGGGATAAACACATTGGAGCAGCACCGAACTATACCGTTGAGTCTGCCTACATGAACCGTGTGGAAGAGGTTGTTCGTTGGGCGCTGGATGCCAATCTGTACGTCATGATCAATGTGCATCATGATTCATGGACGTGGGTAAGCAGTATGGAGCCCAAACATGATGAGGTGCTGGCTCGCTATAACGCATTATGGACACAAATTGCCCAGCGCTTTAAAGATCAACCTAACAAGCTGATGTTCGAAAGTATTAACGAACCCCGTTTCTCCGAAGGAGGGACTACGGATGAAGCGAAAATGAACCAGATGCTCCAAGAACTGAATGTATCCTTCCACAAAATTGTCCGCGCCTCTGGCGGTAAAAATGCCACTCGTCCCCTTGTTCTGCCTGGCTTGGATACTTCACCTGCTCAGGCCAAAATCAACGAGCTGTATAACACGATAACCAAGCTGAACGATCCCAACCTGATTGCAACCGTCCACTATTATGGTTATTGGCCTTTCAGTGTAAATATTGCGGGTCATACTACTTTTGATAAAGATACTAAAAACGATATCATCCAAACCTTTGATAATGTCTATAACACCTTTGTAGCCAAAGGTATTCCGGTTATTGTAGGTGAATTCGGTCTACTCGGCTTCGATAAAAATACAGGCGTTATTGAACAAGGCGAAAAGCTGAAATTCTTCGAGTTTTTGACCTATTATATGAAAGAGAAGAAAATAACAGGCATACTTTGGGATAACGGCCAGCATTTTAACCGCACAACGTACAAATGGTCTGATCCTGAACTCTTTAATGTCATTAAGTCCAGCCTAAAAGGGCGTTCCTCTAATGCAGCCAGTGACCTCATTCACTTGAAGAAAGGCACCTCTGCTCAGGACGCCAAGGTCATTTTAAACCTGAACGGCAATCAGCTGAAAACACTCAGTGTGAGCAGCAAGCAACTGAAACAGGGCACTGACTATACGCTGAGCGGAGACACATTAACCTTCAAAGCCAGCTTACTCACCAGCCTGACCACTTCCGGTAAATATGGGGAGAATGCCGTCATTACCGCTAAGTTTAACAAGGGGGCAGACTGGAATTTCAAAGTAGTCGTGTATGATACTCCAAAATTAAGTGCTGTCGAAGGGACTACACAAGCCTTTACCATTCCAACGGACTTCCGTGGTAGCCAGCTTGCCACGATGGAAGCCGTTTATACGAATGGTGGCAATGCCGGTCCACAGGATTGGACACCGTATAAAGAGTTTGGCAATACCTTTGCCCCTGCCTATGATGCCAACGGTATCAAGCTGTTACCTGAATTTTTTAATAGTGTAAAAGATGGCGAAGTCACGCTGAAGTTCCACTTCTGGAGTGGCGATGTGGTGACATACAAGATCACCAAGAGCGGAAACCGTGTGACGGGAACGACATCTTAATCTAAGACGCAGCAGAAGATCAAAAAAAGGCGTTCCCGGGAATAAGCCGGAGAGCGCCTTTTTATAGTTAAACCTATAATCATACCTTAGCCTTCCGGCTTATCTGTTAATTTTAACGTCACCGTTTCTTCCTTGCCTGCCCGGTAAAAAGTAACTTTCAGCTCATCGCCAATCTTCTTGTTATCGTACAAGTAGCGACGCAAATCAAGCGTAGAGTTAATCGGTTCGCTATCAAACGCTGTAATGACATCGTTCAGCTTCAAGCCAGCCTCTTTGGCAGGACCGTGGGCTTCCAGAACGACTGCTCCATTCTTCACGCTGTCCGGCAGCTTGAGCTCCTTGCGCTGAGTTTCATCCAGCGGTGCATATTCATTATTGAGATCGACCGTGTATACCCCCAGATAAGGGCGGGTGATCTTGCCGTCCTCAACCAGTTCATCCACCGTCTTCATCACCTCATTGGCGGGAATGGCAAAGCCAAGTCCCTCAACACCTGTATCAGCGATTTTCATCGTATTGATGCCAATCACACGTCCGTCGAGATCAACCAGCGCGCCGCCGCTGTTTCCCTCATTAATCGCCGCATCGGTCTGGATGACATGCTGCTCCCAGTCATATACGCCATCCTGGTTAATGGAAATCGGAATGATGCGATTCGTATAACTCACAATACCGGAGGTAAGCGTGTCTCCCAAGCCAAGCGGGTTGCCAATAGCAATGACCGTTTCACCCAGACGAAGTTTACTGGAGTCGCCGATATCCGCTACCGTGCTAATACCTTTATCGTCAACTGCCAGTACTGCGATGTCACTAATGCGATCCCTGCCGATCAGCTTTGCCTCTTTTCTGACACCGTCTACCGTTACAATATCCAGATCATCCGATCCTTCGACCACATGGTTATTTGTCATAATGAAGGCTTTGCCCGAACTCACTCGGAAAATGACACCCGATCCAAGCGCGGATTGTTCCGTGCTTTTACCATCTTCCTCTTTCAGATTCACGATGCTGACGACGGCTGGGCGCACCTTGGCTGCCGCCTGCACAATCCGGTCATACGGATCACCCGCTGCTTGCCGCAAGGGATAGTGACTGGCTCCGGTTACCGCTGTAGTGGAGGGCAGACCTGTAATAAAGCTGAACAGAAGCACAGCAACCACTGCACTGACTGCACCGCTAATGACAGCAGCTTGCACCGGACTTACTCCACGCTTCCTGTGTGGCCAACGTCCCCGTCCTCCACGGCGCGCCTTAAATGCCATTTTTTTAGCCGCACGTGTGGATACCTTTGTTGAATAAAAATCGTCCTCAAACAAGCCCATGCTAATCCTCTCCCCTTCGTTGTCATGCACCGACACTCACTAAAAAATTAGGGCTATTCGGGCTTGCGCCAACCTATGCTACAGAGAACCTGCTCCGTTGAACATCTCAAATGGATTGAATATCCCTTATCATCGGAATCCAGCAACCAATCGTTCCGGCCTACTTATTAATCACCACAAATGATGCCTTCCTAAGCAACCGAATCTCATAAATTAGCATACACGCCGAATCTGACCCCGAATAGAGGAAAAAAGAGGAATGATTTCCAAACCAATGGACTACAATAGTAACAAGTCTTCTATTCTATTACAAAATGATCGTCTCATAGAGACGTTCTGGCCTGTTCCCGTCCGCTTAAAGACTGCCTATACTTTCGATGAGAGCCTTCCTTCAGAAAGCTTTCTGTTGTTAGCTTTATTGTATCACAGCACCCAGCAAAACCACAGGCAGAACCAAGCTCATTGCACGCCATTTCTAAAATATTTTTACAGGAGGAATATATGATGAATTCACATCGTTCGGCTATGGATGAAGTTCGCATGGCTGCCAAGCTTGCGGATTTGAAAGACGAGCATTACCGCAATACATTGGCGCTAAGTACATTGATTGAACTACTGGTGGACAAAGGCGTAGTGACCCGTGAAGAGGTAGAACGCAAAGCCGCCGAGCTGGACAGCTTTATGGCTCACTTACCTTATCCCAAGGTGTAGGACGATCATAGTACGTATCACACAATCGAAACTCACTGTCCTTGTAAAAACAGCCGCGGTCTTCCATCGCCCCACGTACAGTCAACTTCGCAAGTTCCATCATATTGTGGTCGCGGCTCAAATGTGCCAAATACGTTCGCTTCGTACGGCCTGTCAGCAGCTCGCTAAGAATCGCGCCCGCCATCTCATTGGATAAATGACCGATATCGCTGAGAATACGGCGCTTGATGTTCCACGGGTAACGCCCCATACGCAGCATTTCCACATCATGATTAGACTCCAGTACCAATACGTCCGCGTCTGATATCGCCTGTTTCACTTTGTCGCTGACATAGCCGAGATCGGTCGCTACACTGAGTTTCTCTGCCCCATCATAAAAGCTATACCCTACAGGCTCAGCCGCATCATGGGATATGCCAAAAGACTCCACGCGTAATGACTCAAATTCCCGCGTTGCGCCTGTCTCCAATATTCTGCGGTTATCTTCTGCAATTTGCCCAACAGCATTACTGATGGCAAACCATGTCTTCTCGTTAGCATATATAGGTAAATTATATTTACGCGCCATGGCGCCTAGTCCTTTAACATGATCGGAATGCTCATGCGTGACCAAAATACCATCCAACTCTTCTCCGCTCAGATCGCGTTCCTTCAGCAATTCGTCAATACGCTTCGCGCTGAGACCTGCGTCGATGAGCAATGTCGTGTCTTCGTTCCGCACAACGGTAGCGTTGCCGGTCGAACCGCTCGACAGCACGGTAAATGAAATCCCCATATCTGTTCAAGACCCTTCTGTATGTTCTGTCTTTGGACTAATGACATCTCCGTTCATCTGCACATAATACACACCTTTCCCGTTGTCCAGCATAAACCGCCACACGGGGGCAGCCACCTGGCTATCGGAGTTAAAGGTCTGTCCGTAATAACCGAGCCGGATATCCTTCACAATCGTATCACGCGGCAAATAGCCATCGATCAGCCTTGCCAGTGCTTTGGACGCAGGCAGCATTTTCTTTGCCTCATCCGAAGGCTGGAGATCGACCTTAATTTTGCGATACCCTGTAATCTTCTGATTGCTGTAAAACAGAGCCAGCTTCACATTAAATAGCGGCCATTTGCCCTGAACCAGCGGATGAAGTACAAAAGCATCTGCTTGTCCGGATGCCAACTCCTCCTGAACATCCAGCGGATCATACTGAAAGTTATCGATATCCTTGATTTGTGGCTCCAATGCCTCAACTAGCGCGTCATGGGTGAATACCAGTTTGCTGTCCACCGGCTTCACCAGCTGCACACGATCATCCTTTTCTCCACTATGAACATATGTGTAAGAAAGCTTGGGCAGCTGCGGGGTATCCCCGGGAATCGGAGCCAACACCTGAATGCTTTTCTCTTCCATTAAACGCTGCGTATTTTCATCCAATGAAGTAAAATCCAGATTCGGCCCTGCCGTTTCCTGCGCATCATGCCACAATTGGTAACCCAATACCACATTGAGCAGCAAAAATGTACAGATCAATACGTTCTTGGCGCGGCTCCAATCCATTCCCGTTCCCCCTTCCTGTCATTTCTTTGTCTCCCGGTCTGGCTTCGTTTGTGTTGTGTTGGATGCTGTTATTACAGGAACAGCATGAATTTCTGCAACAGAACCGTCACTGAGCGTAACGCGCCATTCAGGAGCAAGCTTCAATCCATCATTGGTCAGCTCCGGCTGATATACAGGAGTCAGATCACGAATTGTCTTCCCTTTTGCTACACTCTCCAGTTGCTTCTTCAAGGGCTCGCCGCCCGGCAGCATAACCTTCTTCGAGGATTGCTCTCCTCCCTTGAGATACAGCAGCGAACGTTCATAGACAGAAGCCGTTTCCTGCTGGATTTGCAGCGAAATCGTACCAAAGCGGAACGATGGTGTGTCCAGCACCGGATAAGCACCATAATACTGCTGAAACATCACAGTCGTACGATTTTCATCGCTGCTTCTCAATTTCAGCTGATACGAAGCATCCCAACCGCCATGCTGATTTACAAAATCAACTGCGGCCAACACATCCCTAATCGGGCTGCTTCCATCCGCCCCCGGCGCACTGGGATCGGTATAGCTCATCCAACGTTGCTCCTGCTTGATTTGCAGACTACGCTTGCTGTCTGTATAAATTTGGGATCCGTCCTTCTCCTGAATATTGCGCGTAATCCCCGGATCGAAGAACAAATTCCGCTGCATTTGCTCCGTCGTAAACAACCCAGCATACACTACAGGCTGCACAGTTTCCAGGCCATTCACGGGAATGTAGTACTGATTATCCACCAGCTCGTACAACGGGGCATTTTCACCAAAATTCACATGCTGCCGAATGTCCTCTACCGTCATATCGAACTGGTTCGCCTCATACACCACATCGCCTCTGGCACTGAAAAAGAGCGCATGCGGCTTGGCATTCTTTTCGTCTATATAGATCCAAATGCGGTTAATCGTCTCTCCCTGAAACACCGAATCCGGCGTCAGACGCATGACCCGCTCCAGTAATGAAACCGGGACTCCGCCTGAAAAGGATAATTCGATGCCTTCGTTTTCGCTGCGAATCTGCGCCCAGTCCGCTGATTGAATACTTCGACGTTGAAAGTTGTTAAAGCTCCGGCTTTCCAGCCGTGTATAAATTAAATCGTAAAAAGTAACACCCGGATAAAAAATGGTATGCTTCTTCTCGCCTTGGTGAATGAGCATTTTATCAGGAAACACGAGGTTCTCAATCTTTTTCTCCTGTCCCATGCTTTCGGTTTTGACATAGTTCGTTTCTGAAGTGAGTACAGAATCACTGCCTGGAAGGCGGTAAATCAAAAAATAAGTCTGTACCAGGCTGGAAGCAACCAGCAAAATAAGCGTCCAGGACTTCAAACGTTCCTTCACTGTGCTTCCCTCCCTTCACTCGACATGGGTAGCGTAAAGGTCGTACAGGTTCCCTGACCGTATTCCGACTCCAGAAAAATCTGGCCCCCATGCGCCTTTACAATTTCCCGGGCAATCGAAAGTCCCAGTCCCGTGCCGCCCATATTGCGTGATCTCGCCTTGTCTACACGATAAAACCGTTCAAAAATCCGGTCCAGATCTTTTTTGGGAATACCAATTCCGGTGTCTTGTACCGAAATGGACAGCATTCCCTCACTGTTGCGGCGAGCTTCAATCCGAATACTCCCGCCCTCCGGCGTATATTTCAACGCATTGGACATCAGGTTGTCCAACACCTGCTCAATTTGGTCCCGGTCGATCACGACTTTACCGATTCCCTGCTCTACGAACATCCCTGAGCGAATGTGCTTTTGCTTCATTTGAAAAGAAAACCGATCTGCGACTTCGTCCAGCATCTCCATCACATCCGCAGGCTGCATCCGCAAAGGCGCCTCATTGGAATCAAGCCGTGACAGATGCAGCAAATCCGTAACCAACCGGATCATACGCTCTGTCTCGTTGCGGATCACGCCCACGAAACGCTCTGCGAGTTGCGGTTCAGCCATCGCGCCGTCATCCAGCGCTTCAGCATAGCTGCGGATGGTCGTCAACGGAGTACGCAGCTCATGTGATACATTCGCTACGAATTCCCGGCGTGTCGTCTCCATCTCCTCCTGCTCCGTCACGTCCTGGAGCACGGCAATCGTTCCCGTAATGCCAAATTCCCGCCGATGAATCGGCGTGAATGTCACACGGATAACGATGGGTTCATCCTGACCGGCTGGCTCCAGCTGCAAGAGCGTGGAGGCCGAAGATCCGCTATACAGGGCCTCGGTTTCCTCCGGGTCGATCCCTAGTAGTACCGCGATATGCCTGCCGGTCATTTCGTTTTCGTTCACGCCCAGCATGGCGCTGGCCCGGCGGTTGACCAGAATGACCCGGCCATTGTCATCAGTAGCGACCACACCGTCGCTCATATTGGTCAAGATGGAGGAGAGCTTCTCCTTCTCCTCTTCATTTTGGGACAGCGCCTCACGCAGACGGCCTGTCATATAGTTAAAGGCCACGCTAAGCCTGCCGATCTCATCATCACCAAATACAGGCATCTGCTGATCGAATTTGCCTTCGGCAACCTCTGTTGCATGACGTGTCATCACCTTGATCGGGTGCGTAATCGTGTGGGCCAATACCACGCCCAGCACAGCCGTCAACGCGAGCGCAATGAGCATACTTGAGAGAAACACATTGTTAATGCGTTTCATCGTATCGTAGAGCTCGGTCATCGAAGCGGCGATGTACACCGCGCCGACAATCTTGCCTTGGCTGATGACGGGCTTGGCGACGACCTTCTTGCGGACGTTATCCTCGTCCACCATGTATTCCTCGTTATCACGGATACCTTGAAGTGCGCGGCTGACCACTGTCTGCGTATTTTTGCGTCCGACATAATCGGCGTGTGAACCTTGGGAAGTAATTAACACTTTGCCACTGGCATCCAGCACCTGAATTTCCGCGCCGCTGAAATCAAACAAATTATTCACGCGTGCACGCAGGCTTTCCACGCTGTCTTCTTCCATTTTGCCGTCACTGCCACTCAGATCCTGCTCCGCCAGCACGGACAGCATCTCCGCCCGTGCTTGCAAATCCTGCGTAAAATTACTCGTGAGAGAGTTCTTCATCGAGCTGACAAAATAGACCCCAATCAGCTGCATAGCCACCAAGATAAGCAGCACATAGATAATAATCAGCTTTGCATGAATGGTACGAAAGAAAGACAGCCATCTCATGCCCGCAGGCCACCTTTGCCCCCGCTCACGATATATCCAAGGCCACGGCGCGTCAGGATGGTCTCCGGCTTGCTCGGGTTCTCCTCAATCTTCTCGCGCAACCTCCGAATGGTCACATCTACTGTCCGCACATCCCCGTAGTATTCGAAGCCCCATACCGCCTGAAGCAAATGCTCCCGCGTCATGACTTTTCCGGCATTCTTCGCCATATAGTGCAATAGCTCATATTCGCGGTGCGTCAGGTCAAGCGGTGTTCCGTTTTTGTAAGCTGTATACATATCCGTATCAAAAAAGAGGTCGCCCACGCGCAGCCCCTGCTTATCCTCCTGCGGTCGGCTTTCCGACGTGCCTGCCCCGCCGCGTTGCTGTCTGCGCATCTGTGCCTTCACCCGTGCCAGCAACTCCCGTGTGCTGAACGGCTTTGTCACATAATCGTCCGCGCCCAGCTCCAGCCCCAGCACTTTGTCGATTTCGCCGTCCTTGGCGGTCAGCATAATAATCGGCGTCTGGAGCTGATGCCCACGTACCTCGCGGCATACATCCATGCCGTCCATGCCCGGCAGCATCAGGTCCAGCAGGATCAGGTCTGGCTGCTGCTTAACCGCGATATCCACCGCGCTGATTCCATCGAAGGCGCAAATCACCTGGTAGCCCTCTTTTTCCAAGTTAAATTTTAAAATATCAGCGATTGGCTGTTCATCATCCACTACCAGAATCGTTCCCTGCATATAGCGTTCACCTCTCTTCACGGATCATAATCTATAATTAACTTTCGTTTGTCAGTACCTATAAGATGTTTATTCTATTCTATCATACCCGTGCGCCATTCCATTACTTCTCCAGACCCTTTTCTTTACGCAGAAAAAAACCATGCCTGCACCTACTGTTAAGCATGCAGAAAAACATGGCCTTTCCCCTTGATCCTCATAAATCATGTAACTCTCGATATAAACATCCAACCTATCTTAAATACGTCATTGGATTGCGTGGCGTATTATCTTTACGAATTTCAAAATGCAGATGCGTTCCAGTCGAGCGTCCCGTGTTCCCCATGACCCCGATCGATTCGCCCTGCTGAACCACCTGTCCTACATGAACGCCAATGCTGCTCAAATGCCCGTACACGGTTTGGTAGCCGTTGCGATGATCGATCATAATGACATTACCGTATCCATTCTGCTGACCTGCAAATGTTACCACGCCTTCATCTGATGCGCGAATGTCAGCACTACCGACCAAATCGACACCCTCATGCATACGTCCCCAGCGTGCGCCAAAGCTACTTGACATCGATGCACCGGACACCGGCCAAGCGAACTGTCCTGAGCCTTCTCCCACGACCTTCGTTCCTCTAAGAACCACCTCAGTAACAGACGGCTGCAGCACCTTTTGACCGAGCCATTCCTCTTGCACGACCTCACCGTTCTCCTTGGTCAAACGATAGTCCATCTCTTTAAGACCTACTTGTCCTGGTCTGACTACTTTGGTAACCCCTGCCTTCAGTTCATCGCTCTGGCGAATCTCAACCTCAGGCTCGATGGCAATCTGTTCGACGACCTTCTCTACTGTTCGCACCGTAACCGGAGCCTTCGGAGCAGTAAGCTTCAATTCATCTCCAATTTGCAAATACAGCTCACGCGAGCCGGGATTGTTCTGCTTAATCTCCCAAGCGGTCATATTAAATTTAGTTGCAATCGACGACAAAGAATCGCCTTCTTGCACTGTATACGTGATAGGAGCCTCACGCCCCTCAGTCAACACTTTGACTGCTTCTGCCTCCGTCAGCACCTTGTTCGGGTCTGCTTTCACAGGCTCGTATGCGATTTTCTCACGGATACTGGCAGACTCCAGCCATGCTTTAGGGGTTTTAGTACTAGCACTCGCATGGCTGCTGCCCACGGATGTTTTGCGAACCAGCCCCTTGATGCCTATAGATGTACCCTCACCCACAGGTGTGTACTTCTTCTGTACTTGCTTTAAAGCTGCCTGTGCAGTCGCTTTATCCTTTACAATGCCAACCGTCTGACCGTTGACCTTCACTTCTACCCCTTTGGCATACGCTGTCAACATACCATCCAGCTTCTTCAGCGTGGCTGCGCTGTCGATATCCGCTTTATATGCCTTCTCAATGTCTGTCGTTACCGCGCTCGTATTGAGCACCATATCCACGCCGGGATACTTATCCTTATACTGTTTGCTCTTCGTTGCGTACAGCTGTTTAAGTTGTTGCTCATTCAAGATATTTCCGACCTCAACGCCTTTTACATACACTTTATAATAAGGAACTGTATTAGCCCCGACATACTGATTACTCGCAAAAATAAGACTGCCTGCAATCACCACACCGCCTGCCGTCCAGCTCAACCATTTTCTCCGACCGCTCCACCACTTTGCTATTTTCCCCGCTTCCACAGCAGGCTTGTCTGCAACGTTGGAGTCTGCATTCCTACTGTCTGGTAAATCCTGCTCCTTCAAAACCTTCATGACTCTCTCCTTTTCAGCATATCTTATCTCTATATAAATGCGTTCATTATTGGTCTTTCACACTATGAATCTAGCCTGTATTCACAAGTATCTATGATATTAGTCGCTATCTACCATTGCATAGTTGCGTAAAAGGTTTCAAAAATTTAACCTTTTCACAACACTGTTTACTTTAACATAGCCTTTACAAAGAATTCAACTACACCCCAATTACTTCCTGACACGCAAAAAAATCCGCGCATGGCGCGGATTCTACAGTCCTATTTTGAGCATACACATTGCCCCTGAATTCATCGTTATTTATTCAGGATTTTGCAAAATACTCATTTAAGCAAATCCATCAGCTTGTTATATTCCTCTTTGGTCAAATACTTCGCTAGCACCTGCTGAATATCCTGAAGCTCCTGCTCGGTGAGACCGCCTTCCATCGCAGCTGATATCTTCTGCATCTCCTCCGGCGGCAGCTTATTCATCAGAATCGCAAAAATCTCCTGCTTCTGTGCCGCCGGTAAATTGTTCTTCTTTTCCGTCAAATGGTCGGGCGTAATAACCAAATCATGGCCTTCAATACTTGTTTCAGGTGTAGCTGTACCTTCTGCCTGCTTCCGTGAATCGTTGCCTGATGTTCCGGCCGACGTGGCCCCCTCCTGAGATACCTTGCCATTGGCTGCGCCACCAGCCTCACTTCCGCTTTCTTCTAAGCCCTGTCCCATGACAGGCAACGCATCATCAGGCGGTGTTACACTTCCCGAGCCACTTCCTGTCGTCTTGTTCTTCCCCGTGTCTGTGCCTTGGTCCGTACCCGCACTGCCTTTTAGCCAACCTAATCCCCATATGGGCTGATGATCAAGCTGAATGTTAAACTGCCGCAGCAGCGATTGAACATAAGCATTAACGACTACACCTGTCACTGCCAGCGTTAGTGCGCTAACCAACACGACCGTCATTCCTTTTTTGAGCAGCCATCCAAGCCACCTCATATCCCGTTACCTCCTTATACGCATCCTGCCATGTGTGTATCATCATGAAGTGCATATAGATCAGTATTGACGAGATATGACGATTTTTAACCCATGGAATATGTAAAACTAGCACGATTCAATAGGAGATGCCACATTCTGATTGAATCAGCGCGTACGACGCACCCAGAAACGGAAAATGTCACTGCGGACATAATCCAGAGAATACAGCACTTGCCTGTTCATTTCATCATAGTGAAGCTGCTTCAATAGTAATACCGTAGCCTGCGGATGCTTCAGCAGACGTGTCATATGTGCGTCGTCATAGTTTGGAACAATAAGCTCGGAATACGCTCCGACGATTCGCACCCCGGCCTTGAACTCAAGACTCTGAAAAAGCGAGCCTGAAAAAGAGTCATCTTCCAAAATGGGACCAGCTAATTTCTCTGGCATCCAGTTTATAGAGTGGGCTACAGCCTCTCCGTTGGCTGTGCGTGTACGCTCTAGAGCAATCATGGGCTCATTCTCGGAAAATCTCATCTGTTCGGCGATATCAGGAGGACAAACCGATATTCTCTGAATGGATTCCAGCTGCTCGTCTTCCCGTAATCCTGCCGAACGAATCATGTCCCCGATGCTGTACAGGCGGTCCAGCGAGCTTGGAATACTCGGCAGCGGGCAAGTCGCAAATGTGCCGCTCCCGTGTTTTACTAGTAGCTTGCCTTCCGATTCCAGTTGACGAATAGCTCCCCGTAGCGTCGTACGCGAGACACGAAACGATTGGGAAAGTGCAGTTTCCGACGGCAGCCGATCTCCCGGACCTATTTGATTAACCTTCATATATTCTTCTATACGCTGCTTTATGTTCTCTTGTTTTGTTGACACCGTCCGAAGCCCAGCCTTTCTATTGTGTTAAGCCATATAAATCGGATTCGTAAAAGCAATCATCATCACGCAGTCTTCCATGCAGCCGTAAAGCTCTGCTCGTATCCAGCCCTTACCTAGCGGATCTTGCAATGACAGCGTATATTCTCCTGTGTGAGCAGGGATCTGAATCTCGGAGCATATTCCGTGACTACTTGTCAGCAGAAGACGAAGATTCTGAGGCTTTAGGTTATAATGGGATGCTCTTGCTTCCACATCCAATTGAACCGTCACCGATAGTGAATCCTTTACAGTCAGCTCCATACATTCGCCGATGTGATAACGATGTTCTCTGTCCTTAATCTGTGCCCACATCGTCAGTAACGGTCCCATCGTAACTGACACTGAACCGTGGCGAATCGCCTCAACTGCCCGGTCTGCTAAACCTTCTCGCTCTTCTGCTTCATCATGAACCCCCAGATACGTAACAGCCGGAAGTGCATCATCCGGTTTAGACACATGCCAGTCCCGACCGCTTACCGCAGTGATGCGATACCCTTGATTCAACAAATCGGTCCACATGGCAAACGCCCGCTGGCTATCCCGCTTAATAGATGGCATAAGCGTTGACCAGACCTCTATATAATCCACCTCATGCCAATCCTGAATCGTGTATTCCCAAAAGCACCCCGTACAGATCGGACTTCCGATCCTGAACGGATGGGCAATCCCTGCAATGCCTCCCTGCTCATGCACCTGCCGAATCCCCTCATGGATGTCATCTGGTCCCAGCACACGCCAGTCGATAAAGCGGTCAACCCCAAGCGTCAGCATATGCCCGTAAAAGGTCGTCCACTCCATCCCTGGAATGATCGGGAGACCGAACTGCCGCTGAACCCGTTCCTGATCCGCAAGTGCCGATTGCGTGTTGTGATCTGTCATAGCGATGCATTCAAGCCCCAGATTCACTGCGCTTTGAACAAGCTCCTCCAACGTTTGCTTTCCGTCGCTGTGAAGCGTATGGGTGTGAAGCTCAGCTGGAATCCATTTAAGCATATGTCGCTTCCTCCCCCAATACATGAATTTGGTAGGCAAGCGTCTCGGTCACAACGGCATGCAGACTGACCGTAATCCGCCACATGCCCGCCGGATTATCTTCTGCGAGGAATCCCGGCGAGGCCGCAGACGAACCGAGCCAATGCTCCTGCTGCATCTCGGGACGGTGTGCATTTCCCCGGTGACGGAGAGGATCATCGACAGACAGCGTTAATAAATTTTGCAGCGGTACATACTTCTTCCATAGATCGGATGAATGCCCCGGCTCGTCGTATCCGTACTTGCTCATGCTTTCCTCAATGATTTCTCGTGCTTGCTCTTGATCTTTCAATAACTTGGGCGTGTAAGAGAAGTGAATACGGATCGTTTCAGTCGGCTGTGGAATATGGAAAGAGTACGTAATATGGCTCTGGGTGCAGGTTCTGTCGACCGTTCCCTCCACATACAGCAGCCTGCTCATGACTGCTCATCCTGGCTGGACGGTTCATCCACAACTTGCTTCACCATATCATTCAAAGGATGTTCTTCATCACCCGACACGTCCTTGTCGGCTGTCCATAAAACACCCACGGGTTGAAGCCGCGTCAGCTCAATTACCCGGTCTGTACGAATACCCGGAAACTGCGGCAGATTATCCTCGTTTAACGTAAAAGCACACAGTCCGGCCACTTCCATGCTGTCCGCACCGCCTTCCAGCAATACGGCTCTGATTTCAGCTATATCCTCAAGCACTGCCTCTCCAGATAGCTTGATCGTGGTAGAAAAATGTGACTCTGCCCCCTCATAAGCGGCTCTAAAATCCCCCAGTCTCAGATCATGATGGCATGATGAATACCACTGCTCCGAGCCATGAAGACGAAGCTGGACATCGACACAGGCATCTTCCTCACGCCGATTGAAGCCCGGCTTGGACGCTGGAGCCGATTCTCTGCCCGAATCCCGCAAGGGGCGTTTGGAAGTCTGGATAAACACATAGCTACGCTGGTGTGCAAGTGCAATGGAAGACGCTTGTGACGGCATTTCCAGCTCCTGCTGACGTTCCATCTCCCACCCAGTGACCTGATAGGCAAAAGGAAAACGGCTCATGACCGCCTCACGTGGCTCTTCCTCTGGTTTCCAATGGAAAGCAGGCGGTAGCATAAAACGATAGTCCGATGAAATGTCATCCTTAAAGTTTCCGTTGGTTGTTGCGGCTTGGAGAACAGGATGCCCGCCCAGATCATAATTGCCATTAAACGCAGTCGTAATATGATGTGCCCCCTGGAAAACAGCTTCCAGAACATTACCCCTTGCATCCAGCTCGACGCGGTACATCCATTCGATATCGGTGGTTCTTCCCCATTTGCTCATAAGCAGCGGCGCAGGCGTTCCTTCATCTTCATGGCTGAACATCATCTGGTATTCAATGACTGTCTTCTCCTCATTCCCTTCCACGGAATAGAACAAAACAAGTGGTGTATCCGTAAAGCGATTCTCATAAGGATGTGACAGATTACGGCCATATAAAAGCGGGGTATGGCGATAAATCAGCGATCTTGGAGAGGAATCAGCCACGCAGCGTAGTTCAACACCGTCGATCCATGCTCGAGATACAAGCGGAGCCGATTCCAGTTCGCGAAATTCGGCATAGACCTCATAATCGCCTTCTTTTAAATATCCTAACAAACGGGTATACACTCCCTGACTGCTGCCATAGTACAAAATGACATCTTGATTATAGGCTTCATTCAGGTAGAGGCGTACGAAAGCAGATTCTCGATCTGTCGCAGCCCAGTCACTGTCTGATCTGGCGAACAGATCAAGCTCCGCGTATCCGTCTTCTGGCATGGAGAACCTAAACCGGAACCCGTTTCCCGGGCTGAGCTCAACCTCCGCCTTGTGTAAGGCAATCCGATAACCGCAATCCAGCAGATCCTTTTCCCATACTCGCCCACTAAACCCGGTAATTTGCACCTCTGCTTGGCTGTTCATCCCTGTAACCTCCTTAGTGTATAACGGCGGTCTAGCTGGCATCCGCATCCTTCACCATTGTCCGAATATAAAAGTAGCCCATAAAAGAACACAGTAAAAACATAAACACTGCCATTGCACTGGCCGTATGCGTCTCCTGATAGCTGGAAAACACCTGCTGCATCGCAACACCCAGCACCTGCGGCGAGTTGGCACCGATCAGGAAAGGAGCCGTAAAGCTGCCCATGATTCCCATGAAAATGAAGGTCACCGCAACCCACATCGTTTTGTAGGAAAGGGGTAAAATAAAGCGCCCAAACAGCTGCATCGTGCTGGCTCCGGCATCTCTGGCGCTTTCGACGACAGCGTTTGGAATGCTGGCAAGTGCCGAGCTGAGCAACATGGTTGCGAACGGAATGTTGAACCACAAATTAGCCAGCACCAGCCCTTTGTAGTCATAAATAATCCTCGGAATCGTCTCAATGCCGAGCGGCAGCAAAAGACGTGCAGCCCAACCGTGATTGCCATACATCGTAATGATCGCATACGTTGCAATTACACCGGGAACAAACATCGGAATAAAATACAACCGACCTATCCACTTCACGATAACCCCTTTGCCGAATCTCAGATAAATCGCCAAAGCATAGCTGATGACCAGAGTAAGGGCCGTTGAGACTAACGTGACATTAATCGTATACATGATATTTCTACGCATGGCAGGTTCCGTGAACAGCCGAATATAGTTGGCCAGTCCGTAGCCCGTTCCATATTGATCAATCAAGCTTTCCTTCACGGCATAGAGAATCGGAATAATAACGACGACCAGCAAAATGAGAAAAGACGGGATGACCAGGGCAAGCCCCAGCATCCCCCTTTTAGACAATGAACTCATGCTCAACCGCCCGCTACTTCACTTTGCCAGCGTTTGTAGATTTCCTGCTGAAGCTCTCCGCTGTTAAAGCTGCGATATCCAGAAGATACACTGTTGAATTTCTCTTGCAGCTCCGTTGGCATCAGATTCCACTTAATCCCTGGATAGCCATACATTTTATTAATAACCACCGTTTGCGCTTCGGGCGTCAGTATATAATTCAAGAATTCCTGGGTTGCTTCTTTTTTGGAGGAAAGTGAAGGAACCATCAGATAAGAAGGTCCTCCTGTAAAGGCAGGGTCAATTTGTGTCAGCTTCACCGTGTCTGGAAGCAGCCCTTTAGCCAGTTGTTCGAGCGCCATATCAGACCAGGCTGGGACCATGTCTACCTCTCCACTTGCTAAAATATCAAGCGTACCTTGATTCTTCTTAGGGTAGACTCCTTTTTGGTACATTGAAGGGCCCAGTTCCTTGAGCAGCGAGAAGCCTTGATCCCATTTTTTCATATTTGCCGGATCATCACTGTTCATCGCCTCTGGAGGAAGGAAATTATAGATAACCGTATTCACAAACGAGCTACCTGATCCACCTGTAGACGGATCATTATAGGCAAACTTGCCCGGATGCTGGCGAATCCATGTATACAGCTCGTCGGCTGTTTTCGGAGGTGTCGCTACTTTTGCACTGTTATAGGCAAGAACAACCGAAGAGGCACGGTATGGAATGGCCTGATTGTTCACCTGCTTGAGATACGTTTCATCCACATTCTTCAAATTTGGAACCTTGGTAGCGTCCACCGTTTCCCACAGTTTCTCGCCTACCCCCTTGGTGATGTCATCCAGACTGCCTTCGTACAGGTCGATATCTGTATCGGTTTGTCCGCTTTTCTTGGCTGCGATCAGACGATCCAGTGTAGATGCGCCTCCGGTCCCTGCTGGCAAATACACCAGTTTGACCTTAACGTGATCATTTTTAGCTTCAAAGTCCTTGATTAACGTTTCCCACAGCTCTTTGACGTTCAGAGACCCTCCAGTGTACAAGGAAATTTCCGTCGTTCCCGTAGCGGCTCCCACTTTTGTAGACTTGGCTTCCCCTGTAGCCGTGGCGGCATTACCACCGTTTCCACAGCCAGCCAACAACGATAAACTAAGTACCCCTGCCAAAACCAGACCCATATTCTTTTTCCCAAACACGTTGTTGCCTCCTTTAGATAGTTGCACAAGTTCGCAGCATCACCAGATGATGCGTTCGTGATGGACATTGATGCGATATAGAGGTTGATCGTGAATCTTCATTGTGCTGCTGGAAAAGTAACAATTTTACTGAAGCTGAATCTGATGTGCTCTCCACTGCGCAGCTCGGCCGCTCGTTCACGCGGCACAAACATTTTCAGATGATGGGTACCGCTATCCAGCGAAACTTCCGCATAATGCCCAAGAATCATCACTTGTCTGATCGTTCCGGCTAGAGAGCCATTTTCTTCCGACGTCAGAACAATATCCTCTGGTCTTACACCAACCATGGATTCACCTGTGTATTCATGCTCTTGTGCAAACGGTATTCCGCTCACAGAGACACTGCGACCTGTGCTCACCCCCTTTAATAAATTGATACGGCCAATAAAACCCGCTACAAAAAGTGACTGTGGCTTGTCATAAATCTCCTGCGGTGAAGAGAGCTGCTCAATCCGGCCCGCATTCATAACGACGATTCGGTCGGAAATGGACAGCGCCTCCTCCTGATCATGGGTGACGAACACCATCGTCATTCCTGTCTGGGTCTGGATATCGCGCAGCTCCTCTCTCATCTCCATGCGCAATTTGGCATCAAGCGCGGAAAAAGGCTCGTCCAGCAGCAATACATCAGGCTTTAGCAGCAAAGCCCGAGCGAGTGCTACCCGCTGCTGCTGACCGCCCGAGAGCTGTCCCGGCGTTTTACGATCTGCGCTCTCTAGCCGAACCAGCGCTAGCGCTTCCTTCACCTGACGGTCAATTTCTGTCTTCTTCACCTTTCGAATCTTCAACCCGAAAGCCAGGTTGTCATACACGGTCATATGCGGCCACAAATTATAACTTTGGAACACCATAGCCGTCGGACGCTTTTCGGGCGGCAGCTTGAGTACGCTTTTACCCTGAATCTGAATGTCGCCACTGTCCGGGTCCAAAAAGCCGCCAATGGAGCGAAGCACAGTTGTTTTACCACAGCCTGAAGGTCCCAGCAGTGTCACCAGTTCTCCCTTCATCACGTCAAGTGAAATGCCTTTGACTCCGTCTCCTGTCTTGAAGCGCTTGGTTAACTCTTGAATGGATAATTGAATGGGCATTAGCTAAGACTCCTTTTTCAGGATTTTGCAAACTCCTCTTTTGACCAGTTACGTTATTTCACCTGAAATCCGCCTGCCAGTACATCCGCACTTACAAAACGCTTGGCTGCCAATAGCAGAATGATCGTTGGCAGAGTAAGAATGACTGAGAAAACAGCACCCGTTGTGCTCGGATAATCAGCAATGATGGAATACATGATGACTGGCATTGTTTTATAGTCCGGCGTTCCGACAAGAAGTGTTCCCTGTGCTTCATCCAGTGAAGCAAGAAAGGTAAAGATGGAGGCAACCACAATGCCGGGCAGCGCCATAGGAAAGGTGATTTTCCAAAACACCCGAAATGGTCCGGCTCCGGCATCCCGCGCTGACTCCTCCTGTGCACGATGTACGCTGCGGAAGGCAGAGGAAGGAATCCAGGTCATATACATGAGCGTGTTTACCATATGGATAAGCACAATGCCTGCAAAGGTGTTCATCAACCCGAATTGGTAGAATAGTACGGCAATGGACACATACAAACCCATTTTCGGAAAAGCATGCGTAAGCAGGAATGAGAAAAGAAACCACTTACTGAGCGGGAAAGAAATTCGTGCAAAGGCATAAGCAGCAGGAATACATACGATGATTGAGCAGACCGTAACGGTAATCGCAATCAGGAAGGATAGAGAAATCGAGCTGAGTACATCATCCTGGGTAAGTACAAACTTCCACCATTCCAGTGACAAGCTCTGCGGGAGCGGTGCAGGATACTGCCATTTTCCCGAAACCGCCAAAAGGAGAAGATTGGTTAGAGGCCCCAGAAAAAAAATGACGAAAATGACAAGCACGATGAATTCCACAATTTTGCGTGTGCCGAGTGAGCGAAGATACCAGTTCATAATTCATCCCTCTCAAGACGTCTAGACGTCCGAATCTCTTTTCTATTTGGATTATAGAGAGGGTTTGTTATCACAAATCGACAAGGAAGATAAGATTATGTAAAGGGGGAGGAACCATTTAACACTTCACAGAACAAAAAAAGAGAGAGGCTGCTAACAGCCTCTCTCCTTGAACATGTATCAATAGCTATATCATTCTTGTCCTACAAATAAATCGGAAGCACCTGATTTGTTTGATCGCGATTACGCCCAACCGAGAAAATAGCGATTGGGATACCTGTCAGATCAGACACGCGTTGTACGTAATTGCGTGTAGTCTCAGGCAGTTCCTCCAGCGTTTTCACACCAGTGATGTCTTCGCTCCAACCCGGCATTTCTTCATATACCGCTTCGCATTCCGCCAGCATTTTCAGGCTAGCCGGATAATGCGTAATCACCTCGCCGCGGTACTTGTAACCTGTGCAAATTTTCACCGTTTTCAGGCCAGTCAATACGTCCAGCGAGTTCAAGGAAAGACCCGTTAACCCACTGACACGACGGGCATGACGCACAACGACGCTGTCAAACCAGCCAACACGACGAGCACGACCTGTAACCGTACCGTACTCATGACCTGTTTCACGAATGTAATCGCCGACTTCATCGTTCAGCTCAGTTGGGAAGGGTCCATCACCTACACGAGTTGTGTACGATTTAGCTACACCGATGACTTGTTGAATCTTGGATGGTCCCACACCGGAACCAATACATACGCCGCCAGCCGACGGGTTGGAGGACGTAACGTATGGATACGTACCTTGGTCGATATCGAGCATAACGCCTTGCGCACCTTCAAACAGTACCTTTTGATTTGCGTCAATCGCATCATTCAACACGACAGACGTATCTCCTACATAAGGACGGATAAATTCAGCATATTCCAGATACTGTTTCAGTATTGCTTCTACATCCAATGGCTCGCCGCCATATACTTGTTCAATCACTTGATTTTTTTCTTTCGTTTGATGGCGCAGCTTCTTTTCGAATTCCTCTGCATCCAGCAAATCAGCAATACGAATACCGTTACGTGCAGCTTTATCCATATAAGCAGGGCCGATCCCTTTACGGGTAGTACCAATTTTGTTAGGACCTTTGCGGTCTTCTTCCAGCACATCCAGCGTCATATGGTACGGCATAATCACATGTGCACGGTCACTAATGACCAGATTTTTTGTGGAAAAGCCATTATCATGAATGTAAGTAATTTCTTCAATAAGAGCGGCTGGATTTACTACCATACCGTTGCCAATAACACACTTTTTATCTTCATAAAAAACGCCGGATGGAATCAGGCTCAGCTTGTACTTTTTACCGTCAATGAGAATCGTATGACCGGCATTGTTTCCGCCTTGGTAACGGGCCACCACTTCAGCGCTTTCCGCCAGATAGTCCGTGATTTTACCTTTGCCTTCGTCTCCCCATTGTGTTCCCACAACGACTACAGTTGACATGTTTCATTCCTCCGTGGAGTGCCCACAGACACTCTGATTTTGAGCTGACACACTACGCATATCCGACTTCAACCGCCTGAGCGAGCAGATATGGAGCGTTCTCGGACAGCAGGAAAAAACGTCCGTCGCAGACATTCCGTAGGTTCGGAAAGCCCCGGGCGTAATGATCTCCCCACTGCGTTGAAGCAGCACTATAAGTGTAACAGCACCATTTTTTAAAGTCAAATAAAAAGCGAACATTATATTACATGAAAATAGTATTGTTCGTAATTGAGAGTTTCATTCCTTATATGAAAATACGTGAATCCTATAAAAAAGACCCTTTCGAGATCGCGAAATCCGCGTCGAAAGGGCCTTTTCTAATGATACTAATATGTTATCCAGCGAACGCATCCGAATGGGCACGCTCGTAATTAGCGAATTTATTATAATTTTTGAGAAAGACCAACTCTACCGTACCGACCGGGCCGTTACGCTGCTTGGCAATGATAATCTCAATAATATTCTTCTTTTCTGTTTCCTGATTATAGTAATCATCCCGGTACAGAAACGCCACGATATCAGCATCCTGCTCGATAGAACCCGATTCCCGCAAGTCACTCATCATCGGCCGCTTGTCTTGACGCTGCTCCACACCCCGACTCAGCTGGGAGAGGGCAATTACAGGCACTTCAAGCTCACGAGCAATTTGTTTCAATGTCCGTGAAATTTCGGATACCTCCTGCTGGCGGTTCTCGCCTGCTTTGCCTCGTCCGTGGATCAGCTGCAAGTAGTCAATTACGATCATACCCAGTCCCTTTTCCGCTTTAAGACGGCGGCATTTGGCACGGATATCAGCCACAGTGATGCCGGGCGTATCATCGATATAGATTTCCGCCTCTGACAAGGCTGCAATGCCCATCGTCAGCTTCGCCCAATCGTCGTCGCCTTTAAATTCACCTGTCCGCATGACGTTCGCGTCCAGATTGGCCTCGGCGCAAATCATCCGCTGCACGAGCTGAGCGGCCGACATCTCCAGACTGAAGATGGCTACTGTCTCTTTTGCCCGAACTGCAACGTTTTGCGCAATATTCAGAGCGAACGCTGTTTTACCTACGGATGGACGGGCGGCCACAATGATCAAGTCATTGCGCTGGAAACCCGCCGTCATCTTGTCCAAATCAACAAATCCAGATGGAATTCCGGTCGTATTGCCCTTATTCTGATGCAGCAATTCAACGCGGTCAAACACTTCCATCACGACATCGCGGATGGCAATAAAGCCACTACCTGAGCGCCCGTTGGATATCTCCATAATCTTGCGCTCAGCATCGCTCAGCATACCAGCGACATCCTCGCCACTGCTATAGCCTTCGCTCACAATCTGTGTAGCTGCACGAATCAAGCGACGAAGCATCGCTTTTTCTTCAATGATCTGGGCATAGTAATCCACGTTAGCCGCTGTTGGCACCCCGTGAGCCAGCTTCGCCAGATAACTGACACCGCCGATATCCTCTAGCTGTCCCTTGTCCTGAATTTTCGAGGTCAGCGTAACCAAGTCAATCGGCTGTCCGGATTCACCCAGCTCAATCATTGCTTCGTAAATCATCTGATGAGCCTTATCATAAAAGTCCTCGGTCTGCACCCGCTCCATTGCGGTAATCAGTGCTTCAGACTGGAGCAAAATAGACCCGATAACCGCCTGTTCAGCCTCCAGATTTTGCGGAGGAATCCGATCAAAAAATTCGCCGCCCATAATTATTCTTCAGTCACCTGTACTTTCAGCGTAGCTTTGACCTCAGGATGAAGCTTAACGGTCATTTGAGTCACGCCCAACGTACGAATCGGTTCTTCCAACTCAATTTTGCGTTTGTCCAGCTTGATGCCAGTTTTAGCTACTGCCTCCGCGATTTGCTTGCTTGTAATCGCGCCGAACAGCCGTCCACCTTCACCAGCCTTCGCCTTGAGCTGAACCGTTGTCTCTTCCAGCTTTTTGCCGAGCGCTTGCGCCTCTTCCTTTTCCTCTTGCTTACGCTTTTCCTCCGCAGCATTCTGATTTTCCAGCGTCTTCATGTTTCCTTCTGTCGCTGGACGGGCAACACCACGCGGCAACAGGAAATTCGCTGCATAACCGTCCGACACTTCCTTAATTTGCCCCTTCTTCCCTTGGCCCTTCATATCTTTAATGAATATCACTTTCATTCAAATAACCCCTCTTCCCCATCAATTTCGGCCAGCACGTCGACCACTCTGCGCTTAGCTTCCTCCAGCGGGCAATCCAGCTGAACCGCCGCATTCGTCAGATGTCCTCCGCCGCCTAGCCGTTCCATGACGACCTGTACGTTCATGCGTCCGAGTGAACGGGCGCTGATCCCCACCAGGCCGTCAGGACGTTCACTGACCACAAAGGAGGCCAGTACATCCGTCATATTGAGTAATGAATCCGCCACCTGAGCAATCAGGAGCTGCGGTATTTTCTGTCCGGGCTCTGTCACCGCAATTGCGATATGCCCATATATCATTTTAGCATGCTTAATAATTTCCGCCTTAGCAATATATTCATCCAGGTCCTCTTTTAACATGCGCTGGATCATAACTGTATCTGCCCCGCTACGTCGTAAAAAGCCGGCTGCCTCGAATGTACGCGAGCCTGTATGCAGGGAAAAATGCTTGGTATCCACCGTAATCCCTGCCAACAGTGATGTTGCCTCCAGCGGTGTCAGTTGGACCTTCTCATGGATATATTGCAGTAGCTCGGTCACAAGCTCACAGGCCGATGACGCATAGGGCTCCAAGTAGATCAGAACCGAATCGTTAATAAATTCCTCGCCCCGACGATGATGGTCGACAACCACCACCCGGCTGGCCGTTTGCACCAGACGCGGCTCAATCGTCATTGAGGCCTTGTGCGTGTCCACCACGACCAGCAGACTGTGCTCAGTCATTAGCTGGAGCGACTGCTCTGGCGTCATGAGCGCTTGCGATAACTTCTCATCCTTGTTTACCTGCTCCATCATTCGGTCTATAGACGGATTGGATTTATCCAGCACGATATGTGCCTCTACATTGTAAAGCGCCGCAGCCTTCCACACACCGATGGCC
Organism: Paenibacillus sp. F4; assembly: GCF_002894905.1. Lineage (NCBI taxonomy): Bacteria > Bacillati > Bacillota > Bacilli > Caryophanales > Paenibacillaceae > Paenibacillus > Paenibacillus sp. F4. The sequence continues at coordinate 39,723 of NZ_POVS01000018.1, read as the reverse complement.
GCTCCCACTGCATCCATGTCCGGTATTTTATGTCCCATGATCAGCACGCGGTCGCTCTCCTGCATCAGATCACGCAATGCATGTGCAATGACTCGGGCACGTACCCTGGTCCGCTTCTCGACAGCATTGGACTTGCCTCCGTAGAAGGACAGGCGTTGTCCCGCCTTCACTGCTGCCTGATCGCCCCCACGTCCAAGCGCCATATCCAGACTGGACTGGGCCAGCTCGCCTAGCTCCTTGATGCTCTCTGCACCGAAGGACAAGCCAATACTCAGTGTCATCGGTACTTTCAAATCCGCCGTCATTTCCCTTACGGTATCCAGAATGACGAATCGACTTTGCTCCAGCTCCTGAAGCGCTTTATGATTTAGCATAATGAGATAACGCTCAGAAGATAATCGACGCAAATAAATATTGTACTGATTAGCCCAGGATGTAATCTCGCTTGACACCTTCGCAATAAGCGCGGTGCGTTGCTGATCGTCCATCCCCTGAGCAGCCTCGTCCATATTATCGAGCATGACGATACCGAGCGCCAACCGCTCGTTTTCATACTGCTTGCGTAGCACCGCCAACTCCGTGACTTCATACAAATATATCAGACGCTCATCGGGCACGATCAGAAACTGATAATGACGCTCATCATGCTGTAGCTCCACCTTCAGCTCACGAGCAGGCTCCTTTGGTTCCTTCTTGGTGCTTAGAGCACCTGCGAGTTGAGGGAACAAATCTTGAAGAGACTCACCAATCAGTGATTGCTCCTCGAACATCTCCCCGGCAAACCGATTGTGCCATTCTACCGTTCGATTTTCACTGTATAAAATGATGCCGAACGGCAATGCACTAATCGCTTCCCCTTCCACCCGCTTGATCCGGAAGGAAAGACCGCTGATATATTGATTCAGCTCCCGACGAAAATCCAATTCCGTCTTCAGCATCAGCCCGCCGAGCAAGAATGACAGCAGCAGTCCTATCACACCCAGTTCCCAGTTGTACATGGAAATACATATGACAAGCACCAGCAGCAGTAAAAACGCCCAGACCGTCTGATAACCGTGCCAGCGTTTTTGTAGAAATTTAGGCATGACTGTTCACCCTATTTCTTTGATCTTGTAATTGCTTCACGCAGCGGAAAGGCCAAATCAATAATACCTATAATGCGGAGCGGCTGGAACACCAGAACGACGAGCGACAGCAGCAACGCAATCACCGGGCTCATTTTACGGCTATGCGTCCAGAAGTATACAAAACCAATTGTCTGGATAATAAAACATGCATGAATCAGCGGTAGCATACTAATGGAAACCATTTGAATCCAGCTGCTATCGGAAGACCCTGCTATCCATTCAATTACAATTGCCAGCAGATAATACCAGATCAGCGCGCGCGGTAGCCTCCACTCGCGAGCAGGCTTCATTTTGCGTACCGGTACATCGAGACTGCTCAATGCCGGACGTGCCAAAGCATGCGTAATCACCGCCAATATGAACGAGGTCATGATCAGCACATACGGAATTTTTCCAATCAGCATTGTACCGAGTTTCTGCGTATCCTCCGCTGTCCAATTCATGTTCGAAAACATCGGATTAGCACTCAAAACCTGCTGTACTATACTTGCCGATATCGCGGCCTGATCACGAAGGTACTGCGAAAGATCAAACCCAAAAGAATACGTAGCGATAAACAGAACAACCAACAACTCGGCTAAAATAATGCCCATTCCGGTCATCAACGCCTGAAAAGCAGGTCCTCCCTTTTTATAAATCCGTCCCATCATTATTGAAGGAATCAGAAAATAAATCGCAGGGAGCAGCGAATACACATCGAGTAGCGCTATAATTAACAGCACCGGTATGACGTGGACCAGAAATCCTTTGAAAGGCAGCGATGAAAACAATACAGCGCCAGGCACAATCAGCAAAAATACGGTAATGATTCTTAATGGTGTCAATAGAGTCAGCAGCAGAAGCAAATAAATGACGCTCCATGCTACAGTTGCCAAGCGGAATTTCAACGTTTTCACCTCTTACGCATATGTTCTTCCAGTGCGGAAATGTCCTGATACCAATCCTCCAGCTGGTGTCCTTCTTTTCTGTGCTTTCTTAGCTTGTCGATGAGTAGATCATCCAATTCACGGTAAGACACTCCAAGGCGCCTCCCCAAAATATAGCTGCTCATCACCAAACTCGCCAAACAATCACCAATGCGGGCTGTACTGCCTTCCCACATCGCCTTAAACAGACGGGAAACTTGGTCAAGCACCTCTGTTTTAAGCCATTCAATAACCTTGGCTCGTTTAACTACATCCATTTCTTTAGGCATATGATGAAGAGTCACACCCCTCTGAAAAAGCTTTATTCTCCATTATAGCATATCCTATTCTGAAAATAACTGTTACCCCATAGGATAAATCGTTATTTTCGGAGCAGCTTTGCTGCTTATTTTAGCTTGAAGTATTAAGCGATTCCCTGGATACAAATTTTTCACAATACTCAATAATCTGGCTGCGACGTACAATGCCAATAAACCGTTCCATATCATCTACAACGGGCACAAAGTTCTGTACCTTAGCCAAATTAATTAAATCCTCCATGTTGGCGTCAATGGATACGGGCTTCATCGTAACCCGCAACGGAACGTCCTTAAGCATAAACTTAGAAGCGTTTTCAAAGGTGATTTTCCCCTCGGACTCTTTCATATGCCACAACAGATCACCTTCTGTAACTGTACCTGTATATCTACCTTCCTTATCCAAAATAGGAACTGCTGTAAAACGGTGATATTCCATCCGTTCCAACGTTTGCCGTAAAGTAGCATCCGCCGTTACACAAGCAACTTCTTGTTTGGGAAGCAAGAAAAAAGCGATGTTCATGAGAAACGAATCCCCCTCAAAATCAAATATAAATCAATTGATTATTCACTGAATGTCCTGCTTGTCGGGAAGCCTCAGCGTCTGCGGGGTTGTATCGGAATCTAGCCAGTTGGCAATCATGAGTCTGGCATATTCAAGTTCCTGTTCATTAGCCCGGTCATAATACAGGCCCTTCTTCTTGAACCCTTCCCCCGTAATCGTAAAACTTGAAATTTGTGGATTCCCCTGCGAAATAGCTTGCTTGCCAAGCCCAGTAATAAAAGTAGGTTCCATATCGGTTTTAAAATTGGCTCCCATAATATCGAGCAGCTCCGGGATCTTGGTAATTCCGTCGATATTCAGCAGCTTATCCGCCATAGCGTTCAAAAATATTTGCTGCCGTTTTGTACGGTTGAAGTCGCTATCTTCCCGATATCTAACATAATACATGGCTTCCTCACCATTATAAAGCGGCTTGCCCGCCTCAATACGGAACTTGATATGTAGCGGGTTCTTATTCTCAATGGGCTTGTCGATTGGAAGCACAACTCCACCCACTGCATTCACCGCCTCCTGAATACCCTGGAAATTAATCGTAGCATAATAATCGGCCTTATGCTTCATCAACTTCTCTACTGTAGCCACGGACATATCTTCGCCTCCGAACGCATAAGCATGCCCCAACTTATCAAAATCATCCTCGCCATCGCGATTCGGATCATGTCCGGCAATCTGTACGTACGTATCCCTTGGAATGGAAACCAAAAGCACACGCGATTCCGCGGGCCGTACTACTGCATACATAACCGTATCCGAACGACCACGCGCCTTTTCATTTGGCCTTTGATCTGTACCCAGTAACAGCACCGAAAAGGGTTCCTTACGGTAAGCTACTGTCTCTTGCTGCTGCTGTTCCCCGGATTGTCGCGGCTGATAAGATTTCTCCAGCTTGCTTTCCAACGTCGGTGATACAAACCAATCAAAAGCCACCAGTGTCAGCTGTTTGCGGAACAGGTAGCCTCCCACTGCAATCAAAAATAAAACAATACATGAAATATATAGAGCGGTAAACCTCTTTTTCTTTTTGGGCTTTCCACTGGTCCTTCTCTTATGTCTTCTCTCCATAACAGGTACCTTCCTTCTTTCCGTCACAAATCCCATCTCTTCATTAAACCAAATTGGTCCCACATGAAGCTGAAACTTCCCCTCAAAGCATAAAAGGTCTACTACCTTGTTGTCAAAAGTGTCATGGCGTGGTCAGCTCCTCGAATTCATACCAAAAAAGGCTTCGACCTCACGGTCAAAGCCCCAATTCATGTTTATATCCGTATCCTATGTAGCTTTCAAAGTCATTTTTTGCCCTAATGTGGAGCCAGCTTCACCAAATTTTGCAGTCTCACCGGGAAAGAAGTCGACAGGGAAAAACCATAATCGAACAACTTCCGTGTCTGCTCAAAACGCTCTTCCTTGCTCGGTGCACCCAGCACCACAGCAACTAGCCGTCTTCCATGCTGCTCAGCTGTGCCCGTGAAGCAGTATCCAGCATCGCTTGTGTACCCTGCTTTCAGTCCGTCCGTTCCCGCGTAAGAGTACGGTCCAGCCAAGGAAGGCAGCATCCAGTTCGTATTACTAATGTAGATGCCTTTATCCTTCAACTCCATTTGTGTACGACTGGACGTTCTCAAAATCTCCGGGTGTGACGTAATCAAATAGGAGGCCAACTTTGCCGTGTCGCTTGCTGTCATTTTCGTTTCTCCCTGAATATCCTCAGGGTGATTCGGCCCCAGCTCACTCTGACCTGCCCCAGACGCATTGCTAAAGCGACTATCGGATGACAACCCAATTTGGGCAGCTTTTCCATTCATACGCTTCACAAAAGCTGATTCATTCCCTGCTGAACGCTCCGCTAACGCGACAGCGGCATCATTCGCTGAATACACAACCATACTCTGGAACAATTCGGATACGGTCATCCTTTCACCATACCGGAGGGAGAGATTTACACCGCCCACCGTACTCGCGTAACGGCTAATTCGCACTTCATCATTCCAGCCTAACCGTCCGGTCCGAATATCCTCTAGCACCAATAGCTCGGTCATGAGCTTGGACATATTTGCGGAAGGCATAGGCGTATCGCCGTTCACATCCATCAGTAATTCCCCAGTATGCATGTCCATCAGCACCGCAGCCTCTGCATCCACATTCGGCTTTCCGATCAACAGGCGGGGTCCAAGCGTAATAAAAATCAATATAATAAGTACCGGGACGACAATAGCCCAACGTAACCAATGTTTTTTCATCATCGTAATAACCTCCATACTTTATTAGACGATGAAAAATCCATTTTGTCTGCAATTTTTCGAAAAAAAGATACAATTTTTTTACCTTTTTTATTCCACGCCAAAATATCCGTCAATTCTGCTTTCAGGATGACGGATATTTTGCTTCCTAATTATTATATTTTAGGCAAAGTGACAGGCTACAAAATGCTGATCGCCCGCATCCCGATATACCGGAGTCTCTGTTTTACAACGTGCTTCTGCCATAGGACAACGTGTATGAAACTTGCATCCTGAAGGCGGATTGGCCGGAGATGGGATGTCCCCTTTCAACACAATCCGTTGTCTCTTGATCGTGGGATCGGGAATCGGTACTGCCGATAGCAGCGCCTTCGTGTACGGATGAAGCGGATTACTGAACAGTTCCTCCTTAGAGGAAAGCTCTACCATTGAACCCAGATACATCACGCCAATCCGGCTACACAGATGCTCGACTACACTTAGATCATGCGAGATGAACAGATAGGTCAATTGGCGTTCCTGCTGCAAATCACTTAATAAGTTAATAATCTGGGCCTGAATAGACACATCTAGAGCAGATACCGGCTCATCAGCCACAATAAAATCAGGATTCAAAATCAAAGCCCGTGCAATCCCGATCCGCTGACGCTGGCCGCCAGAGAACTCATGCGGATACCGATCATAATGATACGAGGACAGCCCGCAAATGTTCAGCGTTTCATTGACCTTCTTCCGCAGCTCACTACGATCAATCAACCCATGATCCAGCAATGCCTCTCCAATGGCTTCACCGACCTTAATTCTCGGATTCAGTGAGCTAAAAGGGTCCTGAAAGACGATTTGCAACTTCGGACGAAGCGCACGGATCTGCTCTTTGTTTAACGCGTGCAAATCCTCGCCTTTATATCGTACCGATCCCTCTGTCTTATCCATCAATCTGAGAATCGTACGTCCAATCGTACTTTTGCCGCAACCCGATTCTCCTACCAGACCGAAGGATTCACCCTTATGAATGTTAAAGGATACATCATCGACTGCTTTCACATGTCCGACAGTACGCTGAAAAATCCCGCCTGTGATCGGGAAATACTTTTTCAGCCCTTCCACTTGAATCAAAGGCTCGCTCATATCCGTTGCCCTCCTTCTTTCTCATATAGCCAGCAGGCAACCTTATGACCATTCTCCTTTTCATTCAAAGGAGGAGCCTGATCCTTGCAAATTTGCATACAATGGGAGCACCGATCATGAAAATGGCAATTTTCTCCCAGCTCAATCGGGTTTGGAACCTGTCCTGGGATGGAATAGAGTCGATCCATTTTCTGATTAATGACGGGCTTCGCCTTTAATAAGCCTTGAGTATATGGATGCTGCGGATTTTTAAACAGCTCAATGACAGGTGCCTCTTCAATGACGTTTCCAGCATACATAACGACCACATAATCAGCCATTTCTGCCACGACGCCCAAGTCGTGCGTAATGAGCATAATGGACGTTTTAAGCTTATCCTTCAAATCCCGCATTAAATCCAGAATCTGTGCCTGAATCGTAACATCCAGTGCCGTTGTCGGTTCATCTGCAATCAATAGCTTCGGATTACAGCTTAATGCGATGGCAATCATGATCCGCTGGCGCATACCGCCACTCAATTCATGAGGATAGGAATGGAATATTTCTTCCGACCGCGAAATCCCCACCAAATTAATTAGCTCAATTGCCCGAGCATGTGCTTCTTTTTTACTCATTAATGTGTGCATCAGCAACGGCTCCGTGATCTGTTCCCCAATCGTAAGCACGGGATTCAGAGAAGACATCGGCTCCTGAAAAATAATCGAGATGTCATTGCCGCGAATCTGCTGCATTTGACCTTTATTGAGTTTTAGGAGGTCCTTGCCCTCAAACCAGATTTGTCCGTCTGAGGTGTGGGGAGAATCAATCAACCGCATCATCGTCATCGCTGTTACACTCTTACCGCAGCCTGATTCTCCTACCACACAGAGCGTTTCACCCTCACGAATTTTAAAACTGACGTCATTGACCGCTTTGACAGTTCCGTTAGAGGTATGAAAGTGGGTTTTCAGGTTACGAAATTCAATCAAAGCATTTTCCATAAACGTTCGTCTCCTACTTCTTCATTTTAGGGTCCAGCGCGTCACGCAAACCGTCGCCAATCAGGTTAATCGCTACAACTGTAATGAGAATACACATTCCCGGTGGGACCCATATCCAAGGCCGTTTGCGGAAGTCAATTAGGTTATTCGCAGCCGATATCATGTTCCCCCACGAAGGTGTGGGCGGCACAACGCCGATTCCCAAGTAACTGAGCGCAGATTCTGTAATAATCGCACCCGCTACTCCAAGCGTAGCCGTGACAATAATGGTAGGAATCGTGTTCGGCAGCAAATGTCGGAATATTTTGCGGCGGTCTCTCAAGCCTAGCGCTTCCGTCGCTTGCATGAACTCCTGTTCACGCAGCGTAAGAATCTGCCCCCTGACCAGACGGGACAAGCTAGTCCAGCTCAGGACCCCGATAATGAGCATCAGAAAATAAATGCGATTCGACGGATCGACCTTCAAATCCGACAGAACAGCACCTAAAATAATAAGCAGTGGTAATGTAGGGAGTGCCATGAAAATATCGGCAATCCGCATAATAACCGTATCCACGCCTTTACGATAAAATCCTGCCAGCGCACCCAACGTCGCTCCGATCATGACCGAAATAAACGTAGCGACCAGTCCCACCGTCAAGGAAATACGGCCGGCCAGCATCGTACGCAGCAAAATATCTCTACCAAACTTATCCGTACCAAGCCAGTACTTAGCATTAGGCGATAAATTTTTGTCAGCTAGCTTGTAATCATCTAAATGATAAGGTGAAATCATCGGTCCAAATATACAAATGGTAACCATCAGAATTAATATAACGAGACCAGCCAAAGCCAGACGGTTTTGGTTAAAACGGCGAACGGCGATTCTCCATGGAGACGCTTCAGGACGGATCGCCGCCTTTTGATTCGTTTCAATCGTGACTGTTTCTGCGGACAATAGTATCCCTCCTACTTCAAGCGAATTCTTGGATCTGCCATGCCATACAATACATCAGAGAGCAAATTACCGATAAGCGTAAGTACCGCTAAGAAAATCGTAAAGCCCAACATAAACGGATAATCACGCATACTGATCGACTCCAGATAGACCTGGCCCACACCAGGCCACACAAATACCTTCTCCAGAATCATCGCCCCACCAAATAAGGCCGGAAGCTCGAAGCCGAGTAGTGTGATGGCTGGAATCAGTGCATTGCGCAGTGCGTGCTTGAAAATAACCGTACGCTCCTTCAGGCCTTTGGCGCGTGCGGTACGAATATAATCCTGACGGATGACCTCAAGCATGCCTGTACGGAAATACCGGGTCAGGCTTCCTGTGCTCAGCATCGTAAGTACGAGTGTCGGCAGGAACATATGCTTGAGAACATCCACCATATAAGCCCACGAGCCTGGCTCCATCCCTGCTGTGGTCATGCCCCCAACCGGGAGAATTCCCCACTCCAGGGCAAATATTTTGATGACCAATAGACCAATAAAAAATGAAGGCAGCGACATACATAAGAAAATGAATAATGTGACAAACTTATCGAATAACGAATATTGGAACTTGGCTGAAAATACCCCTGCAATAACCGCAATCAACCAGCTAAAAATAAGACTAAAAAAAGCGATAATAAATGAGTTCCATACATAATTGCCAATGACCTTCGTTACCGGCTGCTTATGCTGTAATGAATCCCCCATATTCCCCTTTAACATATTACCGGCCCATATAAAATAGCGTTGGTATTCCGGTTTATCCAGCCCGTAGATATGTCGTAGCTGCTGCGCCTTTTCGGCCGTCATATTCGGGTTCTGCTTGGCTGTAATATAATCACCCGGCACCATGGCTGAAATCGCAAATACGATAATGGATATGCCAATAAGTGTGGGGATGAGTTGCAGCAGTCTTCGAATAATGTACTGCTTCATATTCATTCCTCCAGACGAATAAAGTGATATGCCCAGCTCGTGAGAGCTGAGCATACGATTGGCAACCCTTATTGAGCGATCTGAGCGTTATGCAGAGTGAACTCAAAATCTTTGTATGGTGTAATTTCCAAGCCGGTTACACGTCCATTAACTGGCCACATATCTCTGCGTTGGTACATAAAAATAGTTGGCAGATCTTTGTTTAGCTCTTGATAGAGCTGTTTGTAAATCTGTTTGCGTTTTTCTTGATCCAGCTCATGCTTACCAGCAAGCGTTAGTTCATCGACCTTCTTATTAGAATAGCCGATATCATTTTGTGCACCATTCGTAATAAAAGTCGTTGTATCCGGGTCTGGAGTTAAGCCCCAAGCCGCGAAGAACATATCAAACTTGCCCGTATCCTTTTTATCCATAATGGCGTTAAAATCTAAAGTTTCGGAAGTCAGCTTGATGCCTAGCTCCTTATAGTTATTGGACATGATCGGCAGTAAGGCCTCTACTACTGGATTATCAGCAGTTGCAGAGAAGTTAATGGTCAGCTTTTCGCCGTCCTTCTCACGGATTCCGTCAGCACCAACCTTCCAGCCTGCCTCATCCAGCAAAGCCTTCGCCTTAGCTGTATCAAATTCATATTTGTTGATACCTTCATCCGTATAAGACCAAGATTCTGTAGATTGTGGAATGTTAATAACATTCGCATATGGACCATACACGCCCTGCACAATCTCCTTACGGTTTAAGCCAATTGTTAGAGCCTGACGTACTTTAGGGTCCTGAAATTTCTTTTCCTTGTGATTAAACGCAATATATCCATAGCCGTTTGTCGGCATAATATTCACGTCCAAGAAGCCCAACGCCTTTAATTCCTCTACATTGTCTTCCGTAACTGTGATGTTATCCATGTCCGTTTCACCTGTTTGCAGCATAGACAGGTTCGTTTCTTCTGTTGTTGTTTTAAAAATAACTGATTTCACCTTTGGTGCGCCCTTAAAGTAGTTTGGATTCGCTTCAAGAACGACTTGTTGACCTGGGGAGAAGCTCTTCAGTACATACTGACCAGAGCCGATCGGCTTATTATTAAGCGCCTTGATGCTGTCAAGGTTACCCTTTTTGAACCCTTTTCCATAATAAGCTTCTGGCATGAAGTATTGCTCACCCAGAAAATCCTTTGTATACGCTGTTGCTTCTGTAACGGTGACCTCTACTGTATTATCATCAATGACCTTGATCCCCGAGATATCATTTGCTTTGCCATCGTGATACTCTTTACCGCCTTTAATCTTAAAAGACAATACATCCGTTTCTCCATCATAATTCGGATCATGCAGCACCTTAAGAACAAAGGCATAATCCTTCACTGTTACTGGGGTACCGTCACTATACTTCACGCCTGGTTTCAGATGGAATGTATATTTTAGACCATCTGGCGATACATCAACCTTGTCAGCCAAGCTATTTTCATATGTACCATCCGCCTTCACCTGTAAGAAGGAATCAAATACTGTTCTGACTACATATAAATCGTAAGTCGTTTGCCAGAATAGCGGGTTAAATACCCCTTTAGGTGATGTCATACCTACTACAATGTTATCTTTCCGATTAGTCGCTCCCGGAGGATTTTGCGACAGATCAGTTGCTTTAATAACGCCCTCCGTAACAGGTGCACTTCCTTCATTTCCCTCTGTTTTTTTGTCCGCATTGCCTTGCTGTGGCTGTGCCTCATTGGCACCTCCGCTACATCCTGCAAACAGAACACCAACGATCGTAAGCATCATAAGCAAAGAAACCCATTTCTTCGTCTGCATCATCCTGTTAATCCCCCTTAGTCGGTTCTTTATTTAACAGCCTGTCTCATTCCTGCGGTGATTCGTTAAAGCTTGAGGTTTGAAAATGAAGTTTGCACATCCTCCTTACTGTCTTAATAGCGTAAACACGTGTTTTAGACCTCTGGTCAATTTTGTGCGTTAACAACCATTACATTTTTATTAAGGTTTATCTTAAGTGTAAAATAATATCACGTCAATATCTTTTTTTATGTAATATAAAAATGCAAAACATCTATTTATGTAAAGTTTATGAATTTCACTTGTGGGAAATGATAAAAAACAGAATTCCATGTAATATAAAATAACATTTCGGAAGGCTAAATTGTTTACTCTGGCGAGTTGAGGAGCTTGCAATTTCACAAGCCATTAAAAGGTATACTATGGTTTATGGGTAAACATGGATTGTATTATTAGTAAGTTACAATAGATGGCACTTGTTGTCAATATAAAAGATCACAAAAAAAGACATTCCCGGGATCGGGAACGTCTTTTTTTTTCCACCCACTACTATTCAGTAGTGTAAGGAAGCAATGCGATTTGACGGGAACGTTTAACAGCGATTGTCAACATACGTTGATATTTCGCGCTTGTTCCAGTCACACGACGAGGAAGAATTTTTCCACGTTCGCTGATGAATTTTTTAAGCAGGTCTGTATCTTTATAGTCAATGTGAGTAATTTTGTTCACAGTGAAGAAACATACTTTACGACGTTTGTTGCGACCACCACGACGAGCTGGTCTTTTGTTATCGTCTCCGCCTTCTCTTTGTCTGAAGCCCATTCTTTGTCAGTCCTTTCCCAATTAAAATGGTAAATCATCATCCGAAATATCGATCGGTTTTCCGTCATCGGAAAAAGGATCCTGATTGTTTCGCGAGTTATTATTCCCGCGTCCACTATTGCTGTTACCGCCTCCGAAAGGAGACTCCTCACGCGCAGCTCCACCGCTATTGCCGCCACCGTTACCGCCATCGCGGTTAGATTCCAAGAAACGCACATTATCAGCTACAATTTCAGTCACGTATACACGTTTTCCTTCATTGTTCTCATAATTACGCACCTGAACACGGCCTTCAACAGCCGTTAAACGACCTTTGCGAAGATAGTTAGCGCATGTTTCAGCAAGCTGACGCCAGGTTACGATCGGCAAGAAATCCGCTTCCCGTTCACCGCCTTGACTCGTAAACGGACGGTCTACAGCCAGGGTGAACTGGGTTACTGCTACACCAGACGGTGTATAGCGCAGCTCTGGATCTTTGGTCAAACGACCGATCAGAATGACACGGTTCAACAATCCAATCCCCTCCTTTGAGCGTTGTTCATTACATAATCACGTACAATAATTAAGCTACGTCGTTCGTAATGAGATAACGAATTACTTCGTCAGAAATTTTCATGATACGCTCAAGCTCAGTAACAACAGCAGGTTCTGCTGTGAAGTTTACCAGAACGAAAGAACCATCACGGAATTTCTTGATCTCATACGCAAGACGGCGTTTAGTTACATCGTGACTCGTAATTTCGCCACCGCCGTTAGAGATGATACCTTGGAATTTATCGACTGTCGCTTGAACAGCTTCTTGTTCAATGTCAGGACGAATAATATACATCGCTTCATATTTGCGCATTCTTTACACCTCCTTATGGACATAAGGCCCTCAATCTCAGTTGAGAGCAAGGAACGAGCCTAAGCTCGCACTAAAACAGTTTACCAAATCGAGCAACTGAATGCAACCTACAAATTCAATACACAAGCCTAATACGGCTAAATACACTGCATATCATTAGCTGTATACAATTTTATAAAACATCAAAAATTTCGCATATATAAAGGAAATCATTTGATTCACTCAGTATCTGTATACCCGGTTTCGCATGTTTCTGTTCAAGACAGCGCACAATAACCGTTGCAGTTCAAATTCATTTATCTAAGGAGGCACCACCGTATGGGTGAAAAGACGGAGTTCGAACCAGGGGATAAGGTCCCAAACGACGGCGTATACATGGAGGTCGGAGAAAAGAGCTTCCATACTGAAATCCAAAATCCGCAGCAAGTAACGCTGGAAAGAGGCGATTCTTTTCCGGAGACCGCCAACCATAATCGCAAATGGAAGAAAAAAACGAAAGCTCGTGTCCACTAATGTATATTTCCTCGGAATCCTGGCCATATTATGATTAGGCGATACAACAGAGAGGTGTGGTTCCGTTGGACGACGTAGCCGGACAAACTGTTAGGAGATCCATTCCGGGCATTAGAAGCGTTAGGTTTGTGTAAAAGGACACTGTCTTTTCAACACGGTATTGCTTGTCAGTACACCGAGTTTCATGATGTGATTGGACAGATCGTATCCTGTTAAAAATGTATCGCCTACGATGGAGGACCTTTGTGGTCCTCCTTTGTTGCATTATCGGACTTTTTGCATATCCTGGTAAAATGCAGATTAATTCAGCTCCTTCTGCTAGAATATATCCAAGTACAAAGACCTACTATCTACGGAGGTTTAAAGATGAGTTATTCTCGAATATTAAAGTGGATATCAGGTATATTCGAATTGGTGCTTGCCGTACCGATTGTGGGGGGAGCTATTGTCATGGGGACCGGCTACTCGGCTCTGGGATTTATGCTTGTCCTGCACGCAGTAACACTTATTCTGTCGTTACGCAATCAGGAGGCGATCTACGGATCCGTATGGGGAGTACTCACTTCTTTGCTGGCCTGGATACCCTTTGTAGGCTGGGCTCTCCATTTGATTGCAGCGATCCTTCTGATGATCTCTGGCTCAAAAAAAACAAAACGCTATCATTACCCGCCTAACCAGCTATAACAAAAGAGTGCTCCTAACGGCAATAATTTCCCCGCTGTCAGGAGCATTTTTCTGCTATAACGCCTTATTCATCCCCCAATAGATTTGTAATCGTTTCTTCAATATCGTTAAATAAAGGGGTTACCTCTTCTCTCTCATGGTTGTCCCATATCCACAAGAGGTTCACTTTATCATAGTCTTATGATCGTTTATTTCCATATACCAAAAAATCCCTTACGTCACAGACGTAAGAGATTGGTTTATTTAATGAAGTTAGTGGCGGAAAGAGTGGGAGTCGAACCCACGCACGCCTTGCGACGCCTAACTGATTTCGAGTCAGCCCCCTTAGACCTCTTGGGTACCTTTCCGCAGCAAGGATAATTATATCATCATTGCAACTCCGACGCAAGCTGATTCTTGTTCATCACCATTCATTTTTCTTGGCTTAATTCGTCTCCATATTCTGCTCGTCGGCGTTAGCCTTTGAGCGCAACACCTTCTTCATATTCTTTTCGAACTTGGCACGTGGAATTAGCACACTATGCTGGCAACCGACACATTTGATTCGAATATCCATCCCCATGCGGATAATTTCCATTTCATTCGTTCCACACGGATGAGGCTTCTTCATCTGTACAATGTCCCCTAGTTCAAATGACTTACGCTCCACCCTTCTCTCCCCCTTTTCTTCCTTGTTCATCTTCTTTTTCTAGGGTTATCGCCGTCTCCAAGGCGGCCTGACGATGTTCCTCATCCTCTAGGGCCTTCTTGATGTTATTCTGAATATCACGCTCTACCACGGCCCCTGTGTTTGGCATACATTCTGCCACAACACGCACAATATACTCTGAGGTAGTCATGGACTGAACCCCTAACACATCTGGTATATTAAGTATCTGTACATTGGACTCCTCAATGCCTTCGATTGCCTGTTTTACCAGACCAACTGCTTCCTCCAGGCTCCGCTCGGCCTTCATTGGCACATCCACTACTGCCAGTGCGTTGGACATGGAGAAGTTCGTTACCGTTGTAATTGAGCCGTTTGGTAAAATGTACACCTCACCTTTCCAGCTCACCAGTCTGGTTGTACGCAGCCCGATCATTTCCACTGTACCCTTGAAAGTACCTGTCTGAATGACGTCTCCTACGGCAAATTGATCCTCAAAAATAATAAAGAATCCGGTAATTACATCCTTAACCAAGCTCTGTGCCCCAAAACCAACGGCCAATCCAAGCACTCCAGCTCCAGCAATCAGAGGGCCAAGATTAATACCCATTTGAGATAGCACCAGCATAATTAAGATAAAATTAAATACAATATTGGTTACATTTTTCAGTAGTTCCCCAACAGTCGTTAACCGCCTTGTATTCAATCGGAACCTGCCGTTATCTCCTTTTTGTTGCATCGACTTATCTATAATTTTATTAATAACTCGAATAAAGATACGTGTGATGATAAAAATAATCGCTATTTTCAAAATCACAAACAAAAGGGTTGACCACATCGCACTATCAGTAAGCCATTTCCATACAGCATCCTTCCAGTGAATCGCATCTTTCACTACGTCATCCGTACCTACATTACCGGTTAACCAATGTATAAAGGTCATGCTGTACTCCTCCTTAAACAAGGGAACTACTCTTCCTGCTTCCCGAATTCTATTTCCTACTATATAAGCTTATCTACTGACTTCAAACATATGGCTATGAATAATCTACTTCCTTCGAGTATAAAAGCATAAGTTTATCCATATACTAGCTACTATCTTGAGCATAAATGTTACCCGCAGGCTAATTGTTATTCTCCAAGGTACAGCGAGCATAACCCGCACACTCCATTACAGAACGAAAGGAAGATTCCATGACTCATCCATCTGACTTCATTCCGGGGCAAGAACCCCTAAGCTTAAAAATATCACACACAGACCCCGGGATCCAATCAGCCATCATCCATCGTCTGCTGTTCCATCTGCACCAGGCGCCGAGTCTGCAAAATATCGTCATTATTTGCATCGGCACCGACCGTTCCACTGGAGATTGCCTGGGCCCGCTCGTAGGTACGCATTTATCACGTTACAAAAGCCCTCTGTTTAACCTATACGGTACATTAGAGGAGCCTGTACATGCCATGAACCTGCAAACGACGCTGAACGGCATACAAGACCGATATGAACAGCCTTATATCATTGGCATAGATGCATGTCTTGGACAAACCTCCAGTGTTGGATGCATTCAGGTTTCAGAAGGCCCTCTCAAGCCGGGAGCAGGTGTAAATAAAGAATTACCGCCGGTCGGCGATATCCATTTGACTGGTATCGTTAACGTCGGCGGCTTCATGGAATACTTCGTGCTGCAAAATACGAGACTAAATTTGGTAATGAAATTATCAGATATTATTGCTGGCAGCCTATACTCCGCGATTAAGGAGTGGCATTACCGTTCTGTCCTGCTTGCTGCGCAAGAGTAACGGCTTCTTTTTCTTCAGGTGATAAGGAATAGGTGGATTTTCCCGCCTCCAGAGGCTTGGCATACACATATGAACCATCTCGGTTATAAATGCCGGTTAATACCATCCCATCCTGATTGTCGTCTACAATAGCCAGAGAAAAGCTTAAATCGCTTCCTCTCTCACCAAAGGCATTATAGCGTTTAATGCCTATATGTCCCTTCAAGCCAGTCAGTTTGCTGCGTAGTGATTTCATACTTGCACGATGGGTTTCCTGCTCATCCTCAATCGTATCCATCTGTACCTTCAAATCAATCAGCAGCGTTTCCAAATTCTCGACACCGCTGCCTGCCATCATGGTTTCATACTTTCGCCGCATCTTCTTCAGCTTTGCACCCTGCACGATAATAACAATCAACAGGATGAGCAAAATAAGCACGATCCCTGCAACGATTCCGGCAAGCTGTTCCATGATTAGTCCATTCAATTCAGCCATATGCTTGCTTCTACTCCTCTACCTCAAAAATCATGTTACTGCATACTTATATTTTATATGTTTGAGAACAGCGAAACAAATAACACAAGGCTATTAGTTTATCCATCAAAACCATTCTAATTCCTGCAATTCCAGACAAAGCAAAGACATATCTCACTTTCCATTTTGCTCAAGGAGACATGTCCATATTTCAACAAACTACTGTAATAGCTCCAGTAATCTTTCCAAATCCTGCTGGCTGTAATAATTCAATTCAATTTTGCCTTTATCCTTATTGTGCTTGATCTTTACAGTTGTTTTAAAGCGTTCACGCAGGGACTCTTCCATATGGTCAATATAGGGGTCCTTTTTTCGTACCTTTGTTTTGGCTTTCGCCTCACCAGGCTTATGATCCAACTGCTGTACAGCTTCCTCCAGTTCGCGAACACTCCACTGCTGTTCAATACATTGCTGTGCTAACTGTTTCACCATGTCTGGATCTTTGAGCCCAACAATAGCTCTAGCGTGTCCCATAGACAATGTTCCACGTGAAACATGATCTTTAACTTCTTCAGGCAATGCGAGCAAACGAAGGAAATTAGCAATATGAGAACGTGATTTTCCCACTTTCATGGACAACTCTTCCTGAGTTAAAGAAAATTGATCCATTAATCCCTGATAAGCTACTGCCACTTCCATTGCATTCAAATTCTCACGCTGCAAATTCTCAATCAGGGCAATCTCCATCACCTGCTGATCCGTAAAATTGCGAACAACCACAGGTATAGTCGGATTCCCACAAAATTGAGACGCCCGAAACCGCCTTTCCCCGGCTATGATTTCATATCCTCGCAATACACTACGTGCAATAATAGGTTGGATAACACCGTGCTGACGAATGGATTCGGCTAATTCCTTAATGGACTCTTCATCAAACGTTTTTCGAGGCTGGTACGGATTCGCACGCAACTGGCTGAGCGGAATGTCAACAACCTTATCCTCTTCATTGACTGTAAGGGAGGGAATGAGTGCATCAAGTCCTTTTCCCAACCGTTTACTCATAAGATACCACTTCCTTTGCCAACTCAATATATACCTCTGCCCCACGAGAACGGGGATCATACGTAATAATGGACTGGCCATGTGATGGTGCTTCGCTGAGTCTCACATTGCGTGGAATAATCGTCTGATAAACCTTGCTTTGAAAATACTTTTTCACTTCTTCAATCACCTGAATACCCAAGTTCGTGCGGGCATCAAACATGGTTAACAACACACCTTCAATTTGCAATGAGGTGTTCAGATGTTTTTGCACTAATCGCACGGTATTCAACAATTGACTTAATCCTTCCAATGCGTAATATTCACACTGGATTGGAATAATAACTGAATCGGAAGCCGTCAATGAATTAAGCGTCAAAATACCCAGCGATGGCGGGCAATCAATTAATATATAATCATAATTATGCTTAACGAGTTGAAGCGATCTTTTTAATCTCAATTCGCGAGAAATGGTCGGCACCAGTTCAATTTCCGCGCCTGCTAACTGAATGGTTGCCGGAATAATATCCAATCCCTCAACCTGTGTACTCATAATAGCTTCGCTAGGATCAACCTCGTTAATGAGTACATCATAAATGCAATTTGCCACGTCCGCCTTATTGATACCCACACCGCTGGTTGTATTACCTTGCGGGTCGATATCCACGAGCAATACCCTTTTGCCGAGGGAAGCAAGTCCGGCGCCCAAATTAACGGAAGTAGTTGTTTTGCCTACTCCGCCCTTTTGATTGGCTACGGCTATTATTTTTGACACTTCATTCACCTCATAATTTAATCGGAATCCTGCTACACTCCATAACTACAAAACGCTCTATGGAGACGTTACTTAGTCCTTAACTTACGGATAACGGCAATTTCAGAATAGAATTGAGTATGCTGCGGTTTTATTCGGCGTTAGACAGAAAAAGCGGCAATTGCTGCCGCCTGTACGCTTCATCCCTTACTTACGTTTGGGAATTTGAATGACAATCTCATAGTGATCCTCATGATCAGATTCCTTGGTTTTGATATCCAAGCCTGAGCCAGACACCATATCAATGGATTGACGAATCGTATTCAGCGCAAGCCGGACATCCTTGGTAAAGGAAATCCGCTTCGATTTCTTATTGGTGGATACTTGTTTATAAAAGGCAACTCTTGCCTCTGTCTGCTTCACATTGAGTTCCTTGGCAATCACTTCATCTAAAACCTTGTACTGTAGTTCTTCGGTCTCTAATGACAATAATGCACGAGCATGACGCTCGGACACCTTCCGTTCCATTAGAGCCTCTTTCACTCTCTCCGGCAGATGAAGCAGCCGTATCTTGTTAGCAATAGTGGATTGGCTTTTGCCAAGTCGTTGAGCGAGGCTTTCCTGGGTGAGCTGGTGTAGATCAATCAGCTTTTGGTAAGCTACAGCCTCTTCAATCGCAGTTAACCCTTCCCGTTGAAGATTCTCAATCAACGCGATGGATGCAGCTTGTGAATCATTAAACTCACGAACAATGGCTGGAATAGTTTCCATACCCAGCTTGGTGACAGCTCTCCAACGACGTTCCCCTGCTATAATCTCATATTGTCCATTACGGAAACGAACGACAATCGGTTGAATTACACCATGCGTCTTAATGGTCTGGCATAGCTCATCAATCTTCTCGTCGTCAAATATGGTGCGGGGCTGATAAGGACTGCTGACAATATCCCGAACTGGAATTTGTTTTATTTCGTCCCCAGTAGATCGCTCCGTCAAACCAAATAGCTTGGAAAATTGTTCTTTCATTCCGTATAATACCACCTAATTTCATAATAGCACCATACTAACAGCGCTTCGTGAAAAACAGTTCCTTACGCGGATCGTAGACCCTTTTATATGAAACAGCGCCGTAAGCGGGTACACTCCACGTACTCCCCTGACAATTGTTGTCCCACTCCCCTATATGTATATCTGAATTCATGGGTACAGGAGCAGTCAACTTACATTAAAACGATTATCTCTATTCTATCACTTTTCCAGCCATAATCCTATCGTCTCTACCAGCTTTTCGGAAGGATCAGAGAATAAATTATGCATCCTCTTTGATAACTAAATATCCATCTTCCTCCCCAAATGTAAACAAGAACGCAGGTTAGCAAAGAGCCTTTTATGTAAAGGGTCTATCAGCCATAAAAAAAGTGAATGTTTCACGTGAAACATTCACTTTCTTTCAAACATTTACACTAACGGCGACTTCAAAGGAGTACCCGGCTTACGTGGATATTTTCGTGGTGTCGCCGCTCTTTTCTCAATAATAATCATATGTCTGGCTGCATCTTCAACAGGTAGCTGGAAGGCCTGAACATGTTTGATTTTTCCCTTTAGCTCTTTCAAGCTGTAGGAAGCTTCCTTGATTTCCTCTGTAGGATCACTGCCCTTCATCGCGGCAAAGTGTCCTCCTTCACGGACAAACGGCAAACAAAATTCATTCAATACTGCGAGACGAGCAACAGCTCTGGCTGTCACTAGATCATAGCTATCGCGGTATCCTGGTTTACGCCCCAATTCCTCTGCCCTGCTATGAATCAGTTCAACATCTTCCAAACCCAACTGTTCTACCACATGTGCCAAGAATTGTATACGTTTGTTCAACGAGTCTACAATAGTCAACTGAATCTGTGGGAAGCATATTTTCAAAGGAATGCCCGGGAAACCTGCACCTGACCCAATATCAGCCAGGCTTCCCACATCATTTAACGGAACATAAAAGGCCAGGGAAAGAGAATCATAAAAATGCTTGGTGTACACTGCATCGCGCTCAGTAATACCCGTCAGGTTCATTTTTTCATTCCACTCAACCAGCACACGGTAATATGTTTCAAACTGCTCTAACTGACTGTCATTAATCACAATACTATGCTCTGCCAGCCGCTGCTTAAATTGCTGTTGTATCGCGTCCATTATGATCCCCTTGCTGCCGTTACGCGGTTATA
The DNA here is from genome assembly GCF_002894905.1 of Paenibacillus sp. F4. Lineage (NCBI taxonomy): Bacteria > Bacillati > Bacillota > Bacilli > Caryophanales > Paenibacillaceae > Paenibacillus > Paenibacillus sp. F4. The sequence continues at coordinate 18,995 of NZ_POVS01000018.1, read as the reverse complement.
ATGCTCCAGATAAACCAGCAAAATGGAAATATCCGCAGGAGTTACACCCGAAATACGGGATGCTTGGCCAATCGACATCGGACGGATCTTTTCAAGTTTCTGCTTGGCTTCAATGGCCAGTCCTTGAACTTCATTGTATACAATATCCTCTGGGAGCTTCTTCTTCTCCATCTTTTGCAGACGCTCAACATGCATCAATTGCTTTTCAATGTAGCCCGCATACTTAATTTGGATTTCCACCTGCTCCTGTTCTTCCTCAGTAAGAGCTATAGGTGAAGGTGAGATTTGTGCTACTTGCGCATAACTGATCTCTGGTCGACGCAGCACCGTTAACAAATTACTGCCATCCTGTATTGGTGCAGATCCGCCTTGCTCCAGCATCTCATTTATATCAACCGGACGAACCTTCGCCAAGCGCAAACGTTCAATCTCTTGCTCTACCTTTTGCTTTTTATCCAAAAAGCGCTCGTATCGTTCATCCGTAATTAGGCCAATATCATGCCCAATCGGAGTCAATCGCAGGTCCGCGTTATCATGACGCAATAACAGACGGTATTCTGCACGCGACGTCAGCAGACGATAAGGCTCATTCGTCCCCTTCGTCACCAGATCATCAATCAGAACCCCAATGTAGCCTTGCGAACGGTCCAGCACGACGGGCTCTTTGCCCTGCACCTTGCGAGCTGCATTAATCCCTGCCATAATCCCTTGACCCGCAGCTTCTTCGTAACCGGAGGTACCGTTAATCTGACCTGCTGTGAACAAGCCTGGGACTTTCTTCGTTTCCAAAGTAGGCCATAACTGTGTAGGCACCATTGCATCATATTCAATAGCATAGCCATTGCGCATCATCTCTACCTTTTCCATCCCCGGAATCGAACGCAGCACAGCTAATTGCACATCCTCTGGCAAGCTGGTCGACAAGCCCTGGACATAGTATTCAGATGTGTTTTTACCTTCAGGCTCCAAAAAGATTTGGTGCTTAGGCTTATCACTGAAACGTACCACTTTATCTTCAATAGATGGGCAATAACGTGGTCCCGTTCCTTCAATCAGACCAGAGAACATGGGCGCACGGTGCAAGTTATCATTAATAATCTGATGTGTTTCTACTGAAGTATATGTCAGCCAGCAAGGAAGCTGTTCATTATCCGAAGACTTCGTTTCATAAGAAAAGAACTTCGGTTGGTCATCACCCGGTTGTATTTCCGTTTTACTAAAATCAATCGTGTCCTTGTGCACGCGTGGCGGCGTTCCTGTCTTAAATCGAACCAGATCAAAACCCAGCTCTCTCAAATGCTCAGACAATCTCAACGAGGGCTGTTGATTGTTCGGACCACTCTCATACATCAGCTCGCCCATAATGATTTTTCCGCGCAGATAAGTACCTGTGGTCAGGACAACTGCTTTACTTCGATACTCTGTGCCCGTCTTCGTAATTACACCTACGCAATGGCCGTCTTCCATAATCAACTCTTCAACCATACCTTGGCGTAAGGTCAGATTCGGTTCCTTTTCCATCGTTTCCTTCATCGCATGCTGATAAGAAAACTTGTCTGCTTGTGCACGCAATGCATGAACCGCCGGGCCTTTACCAGTATTCAACATTCTCATTTGGATAAACGTCTTATCGATATTTCGACCCATTTCGCCGCCCAGTGCATCAATTTCTCGCACCACATGCCCTTTTGCAGGACCGCCAATAGACGGGTTGCAGGGCATGAACGCGACCATATCTAGGTTAATTGTGATCATCAACGTGCGACAGCCCATCCGTGCTGCTGCCAAGGCTGATTCTACGCCCGCATGGCCCGCACCTACGACAATTACGTCATAGTCGCCTCCTTGGTAACCCATACCTTTCTTACCTCCTTATACATTCCGGACTTCACGCCGAATATGCTCTTGTATATTTATAACGATAGCAGGCTTATATCAGCCATGCTTGAAAGCTCTATTTGCCTAGACAAAATTGTGAAAATATTTGATCTATTAGCGCATCATGCGCAGTATCGCCTACAATCTCACCCAAATGCTCCCATGCCAGCCTTACATCAATCTGGATCATGTCGATCGGAACAAATTGATCAGCGGCTTCATAGGCATCTACCAGCGATTGGCGCGCCTTCTTCAACAAAGCAATATGCCGTACGTTGCTGACATATGTCATATCCGCTGATTCCAGCTTACCGCTAAAGAATAAATTTGATATAGCCTGCTCCAGTCGGTCCGCTCCCTCATTTTCCTTCACAGACATCGGTACGATAAGCTCTTCGGGAACATAACGCAGCAACAAATCCCGGTCTACTTGAGCCGGTAAGTCCATTTTATTCATAATGACAATCGCTTGTCTACCGCGGATTTGTTCCATTAATGCCATTTCATCCTCATGCAGTGGTTCGTTGGCGTTAATGACGATGAGCAACAGATCCGCTTCACTAACCGCCGTTCTCGAACGTTCTACTCCGATCCGTTCCACTACGTCCATCGTTTCACGAATCCCAGCTGTATCCAGCAGCTTGAGCGGAATACTATTAATCGTCACATATTCCTCAATAACATCACGGGTTGTGCCCGGAATATCGGTCACAATTGCCCGCTCACCCTGAGCCAATGTGTTCAGCAGTGACGATTTGCCCACATTTGGCCTTCCAACAATCGCTGTAGTCAGCCCTTCACGCAAAATCTTTCCCTGCTCCGCCGTATGCAACAGCCGATCAATTTCCGTCATGACCTGACTGCTTTTATCCTTGATTAAGTCAGATGTAAAAGATTCAACATCATGCTCAGGATAATCAATGTTCACTTCAATATGAGCAAGTGTCTCCACCAAAACATGACGCAAGCGACGAATATTCTGGGATAGTTGTCCATCCACCTGCTTCAAAGCCACCGAAAAGGCTTTATCTGATTTGGAGCGAATTAAGTCAATAACACCCTCCGCCTGACTCAGGTCAATACGACCATTCAGAAAAGCACGTTTCGTAAATTCACCTGGCTCAGCCAGACGTATATTTTGCTGCAATAGTAAATCCATCACCCGTTTGACGGCTACGACCCCACCATGAGTGCTGATTTCCACGACATCTTCTGTCGTAAAAGAGCGTGGCGCCCGCATCACTGTAACTAAAACTTCCTCCACCTTTTCCTGGCTTTGAGGATCTATAATATGTCCATAATGTACTGTGTGAGTTGGAGCCTTGCTTAGAGGCGTTTTACTACGGAACAAAGCCTCCACTTCCGTGACCGCTTCTGGACCGCTGACCCGTACAACCGCAATGCCGCCCTCGCCGACAGCCGTTGCAATGGCAGCTATAGTATCGCTCAGCATAAAGTTTCTACCTCCTATCAAGTAGAAACGACATTGCCGTCCTTCATCAAGGACGGCAGCCGTTTCAGCGAGAAATATAAGAAAAAAAGCAATGGCTTCTGCATCTTGCAGAGAGCCATTGCGTCGGATTATTTTTTAGCAATGACGACGCGCCGATTGGGCTCGTCCCCCTTGCTGTATGTTCTAACCAGCGCATGCTGTTGGAGCTTGGCATGAATCAGCTTCCGCTCCTGTGACGGCATTGGCTCCAGTACCACTTCCTTGCCATAACGAATAGCCTGGTTCGCTAACCGATCTGCCAAATCCTCCAGCGTTTTTTGCCGACGTGCACGAAATTGCTCGGCATCCAGCACAATTCGGATGAATTTGTCAGAATGACGGTTGGCAACGATATTCGTCAGGTACTGTAATGCATCCAATGTCTGTCCTCTGCGGCCGATCAACATACCGAGTGACGGACCGGAGATATCCAGTGTACTTTCATCCTTGCGGTGGCGGACATCAACTTTAACGTCCAGTCCCATTCCTACTGCTGTTTCACGGATGAAACGCACCGCCTCTTCATAAGGACCTATATGTCCCGAGGGTGCTTCCATGTTCATCTGTGTTTCCTGTGCAACAGGCCCAGTTTCTTCTGATAAAGCCTGTCCCACGCTAGAAGGTGCTTGAGCCGATACATGAGGTTCAACCGCGTGTGTGGTTTCAGGAGACGGCTCAGAGAGCAGCGTAAGCTCCACCTTCGCCTTCTTGACCCCGAGCCACCCCAGGAATCCTTTTGACGGCTGTTCCAACACGCTTACGGTTACCCGTTCACGGCTTACTCCCAGCTGGGAGAGTCCTTGTCTTACAGCATCTTCAACGGTTTTTCCTGATGTCACGACTTTGGTCATCTCGACTTTTTAGCCCCCTTCGTGTTTTTACCACCTTTTTTCTTACTATTGGAGGAACCAGTTTTCGCGAGACTGGCTGTTTTCACATTCGCCAGTGCTGCTTCTTTATCCTTATTCCGATAAAGGAAATAGTTTTGAATGATCGTGTAAATATTACTGTAGAACCAGTACAACGGCAAAGCGGATGGGAAGTTGTACGACATGAACAGAATCAGCACCGGGTAGACGTACAGCAAAAATTGCATTGGTCCCTGCTGCGGCGTCGGATTCATTTTCATCATCATCCAGGTTTGGACAAATGTCGTAATCGCTGCCAAAATCGGCAGGATAAACAAGTGATCCGGTTTACCTAACTGGAGCCACAAGAAGTCATGATCCCGCAATGCCGAGTTATAATAAATGGCATTATAAAGCGCGATGAAAATTGGCATCTGTACTACCAAAGGAAGACAGCCAGCCATCGGGTTGACCTTATTTTCCTGGAACAACTTCATCGTCTCTTGCTGGACTTTTTCAGGCGTATCCTTGTACTTCGCTTGGATTTCTTTTAATTGCGGCTGAATGGCCTGCATAGCTTTGGAACTACGTACTTGCTTGAGTGTAAGCGGCAAAATAATGGTTCGCACGATAATCACCAGAATCAGTACGGCCAGGCCATACTCTCCAGAGAACCATTGGGCAAATGTATCTAACGCATACGAAAACCAGTAAACGACATATCTTTGCCAAAACGATCCATTGGCCAAGTCTGCCGTCGTGTAAGAATTGTGGGCCGTCTGGGCACATCCGGACAGCACAGCAACAAGTGCCAATAAGGCAATCAGGAGGAACCATTTTCCCCGTTGAGTCTTCAAACGCGACACTTCATAACCCCTTTCTTAACCAATCCATTCCAACGTAAATCATACCATATCCTGTAGGACAAAGATACTGACTATCGGCGTGAAGACTTGAGCAGCGAGGCTTTGCGTAGAACGTGCAGCACGCTTTTCTCCAGCTCTTGATACGACATTGTAACCGCACCCTTACGAACGATAAAAATCAGGTCAATCTGCTCCACCAATTCATGCTCATGATGGCGCACAATTTCCTTAACGATTCTACGCATCCGGTTGCGAACTACTGCATTGCCGATCTTCTTGCTGGCCGAAATTCCGACGCGGAACTGCTCTACCTCTCTGCGGCGGAACCAGTACACCACAAACTGATGGTTGGCAAAAGATTTGCCATGGCGGTATACGCGCCCAAAGTCCGCCCGGTTTCGTAGACGCAATTTTTTTTGCACGGCGCTTCTCCTTGCTCATCTCTTTTACACATGTCGGTAAGCTAACCTATACCTTTTATATAGTACGAAGTATGGACAACATTCCAACATGGTAATCTCGCTTATTTTATATCCGTTTTCAAAAGCTTCATCTTATATAGGACAGGATGCTGGACTTCTCCCACTTCTTTCACTACATTTTTACAACAATAGAAGAAGGGATCCGATCCCTGAATACCTCAATTATGAAAAAAAAGACCACCGTAGTGGTCTTTATGCACGCATTACGCACTCAATACTTTTCTACCTTTTTGGCGACGAGCTGCCAAAACTTTACGGCCATTCTTCGTGCTCATTCTTTTACGGAAGCCGTGAACTTTTTTACGTTTGCTGACATTCGGTCTGAAAGTCGGTCTCATTGTGCTGCACCTCCTTACAAGGAATACGTTTTATATGGAATATACCTAACGTAGCAATCTCCACAAAAAACACCTTTGTACATTTAACCACAAATAGCGGCTAAAGTCAATGTACTTGTGAATCCTCTCCCTCTTTTTCACATTCAGGAATCCTCCTCTCCTTCACCCCGCTCACTCACTTCACTCTTTTATTCCCTTATTTCATAAAAATTCTTACGCCTCTCCTCCATCATCAGCATTCTATTTGTAGTTATCACTCCTCCAAAAACTGCTCTTTTTACATTTATTCATTCTTCAACTTGAGTCCATCCTATTTATCAGATCGACGTTATCAGGTTCGTTCAAAAATAATGTCGGAAACGTTACCGGAAATTTTCAACAGAAAAATAAGTCTCTGTGACCAAAAGGCAACAGCTGTTATACACAGATCCACAAAAAGAACTGAATTGTGATTTAAATGGTCATAACCTGTGCATAACATTTTAGAGTAAAAAAGAGTTATTGTCGAAAACTGAACAAATTATAAACAATATCTTGTGTTGTGAATAAAAATTGTACACAACAGATTGAATTTGTGGATAAATAACCACCAGTCATTGAAATACAAGGCTTCTTTTGCTATGATGATATTACTTTTGAATGTGAATATGTTGTTTTACCCTCCATATTATCAACACCCTGTGGATAAAGTTGTGAACAAGTTCAATTTATCCATCTTTTTATTTTTGTGCGGATTTGGGATTCTGGGGATATATTCTACATTTTTCATTTGATTTCGACATATTGCAGTCCCGTTTTGGCCTGCGGGATCAAGAGAACGGATCGTGCCGCACATTCCCTCCTGAGAAATATCGCCTCTCTTCTGCTGATCAGCAGCGGAATTTCCATTAGCTATTTTTCAGGGTCATTTTGTGCTGCGTTCTCTCACCACACTGCCGCATGATTTAGGCGGCGGTATGTCTTTTTATGGCCTTCAACAACATTTTTGGGATTTTAGGCGTTTTGCCGAAGCGCCGAGAGCAGCTCTCTGCAGCTTAATTCGGTAAAATGTCAGGATTTAAAAGGAGTGACGTCTGTGGACAGCCATACCTCTGAACTATGGCAGCAAATTCTATCCATTATACAAACCAAGCTGAGTAAGCCGAGTTACGACACTTGGTTTAAGGCTACCAAGGCAGCGAAACTAAATGACCACTCCATTGTGATTTCTGCACCGACAACTTTTGCCGTGGAATGGCTTGAAAGCCGCTATACCAAGCTAGTCGGAGCAACGGTTTATGAAATTTTGGGCAAACAGCTAGAGGTCAAGTTCGTTATTGAAGAGAACAAGCCCGCCGAGGTCGACCTTCAGCAACAACCTCAGCAGCAGCCGGTCGTTCATGAAGAAGCTGTGTCCCATATGCTGAATCCCAAATATACATTCGATACATTCGTCATCGGATCGGGGAACCGTTTTGCCCATGCGGCATCGCTGGCCGTCGCCGAGGCGCCGGCCAAAGCTTACAATCCGCTGTTTTTATACGGTGGTGTGGGGCTGGGAAAAACGCATCTGATGCACGCTATCGGGCACTATATTTTGGAGCACAATCCGACCAGCAAGGTCGTTTATTTATCGTCGGAGAAGTTTACGAATGAATTCATTAATGCCATCCGGGACAACCGCGGGGAAAGTTTCCGGAATAAATATCGCAACATTGATATTTTGCTCATTGATGATATTCAATTCATTGCGGGCAAGGAATCGACGCAGGAGGAATTTTTCCACACGTTCAACGCGCTTCATGAGGAACGCAAGCAGATTATAATCTCAAGCGATCGGCCGCCTAAAGAAATTCCAACGCTGGAAGAACGGCTGCGCTCTCGCTTCGAGTGGGGACTTATTACGGATATTCAGCCGCCGGATCTGGAGACAAGAATTGCTATTCTTCGGAAAAAGGCACGTGCGGAAAACCTGGATATTCCCAATGAGGCCATGATGTATATCGCTAATCAAATTGATACGAACATCCGTGAGCTGGAAGGGGCGCTAATACGCGTTGTCGCCTATTCTTCCTTAACAAATCAGGATGTAACAAGTCATCTTGCGGCTGAAGCGTTGAAGGACATTATCCCGTCCAGCCGTCCAAAAATGATCACGATTCAGGATATACAGCATCAAGTCGGGGAATTTTACAATCTACGGCTGGAGGATTTTAAAGCGCGTAAGCGGACGAAGGCTGTAGCTTTTCCACGACAAATTGCCATGTACCTGTCTCGTGAGCTAACCGACTATTCTTTGCCGAAAATCGGCGAAGCTTTCGGTGGGCGTGATCATACGACTGTCATTCATGCGCACGAAAAAATCTCCAAATCCATTCAAGTGGATCAGGATCTGTTTAAAGTTATCAACAACCTAATAGAAAAAATCAAAAATCCAACCTGAACAAGTTCAGAGCCTATACACAATTTATACACATGTGGATAGGCTTGATTTTATTAGGTTTACAGTGACTTATCCACATATTCAGTGCGCCTATTACTATTACTAATATATTTTAAAGATATACATCACCTAAATAAGGCCCGCGTCAACGCGTGCTTGAAGGATTAAAACCCGTAGGAGGAACTTATGAAGATCAGCATTCTGAAAAACGTTTTGAACGAGGCTATACAACATGTATCCAAAGCGATATCAAGTCGGACTACGATTCCAATTCTGAGTGGTATTAAGCTGGATGTGAATCACCAGGGAGTAACGCTGACCGCCAGCGATACAGACATCTCCATTCAATCCTTTATTCCGATGGAGGATGGTGACCAAACTGTCGTTCAGGTCGAACAACCCGGTAGTGTTGTGCTGCCTGCCAAATTCTTTGTCGAAATTATCAAAAAGTTGCCGTCGCAGGAGATCCGTATGGAGGTAAAAGACCAATTCCAAACCTTTATCTCGTCCGGTGCAACTGAAATTCAGATTGTTGGCTTGGACCCTGAAGAATTCCCGGTGCTTCCCAACATTGAAGAAAATCAAGTCATCTCTGTGCCAGGAGATTTACTTAAAAATATGATTAAACAGACGGTGTTCTCCATTTCCACCCACGAAACGACACCGATTTTAACCGGCGTGTTGTGGAATCTGGCTGAGGGAGAACTAAAGTTTGTGGCAACGGACCGCCACCGCCTTGCCACCCGCAGCGCTCATTTGGAGACGTCTGAAGGCTTGCGCTTTAGCAATGTTGTCATTGCGGGCAAAACGCTGAATGAGCTGAGCAGAATTATTCCGGATCAAAATATGCTTGTGGATATCGTAGTAGCGGACAATCAGGTATTATTCAAAGTAGATCGTGTGCTATTTTATTCCCGCATCTTGGACGGCACCTATCCGGATACTTCTAGAATTATTCCGACCTCCTACAAAACAGAACTGATTGTGGATACAAAAAGTTTAAGTGAGTCTATTGACCGTGCTTATTTGCTGTCCCGTGAGGAAAAAACGAATATTGTAAAAATGCAGTCGCTGGAAAATGGAGGTTTGGAAATTTCCTCTAGTTCCTCTGAGCTTGGCAAAGTGCGTGAGGAAGTAACGGTGTCCAAATTTGAGGGAGAGCCGCTCAAAATCTCGTTCAACTCCAAATACATGCTCGACGTGCTCAAGGTGATTGACAGCGAGCAGCTGACAATTGCTTTTACCGGCATTATGAGTCCCATTATTTTAAAACCGGCAGATTCCAGCAATGCGCTGTATATCATCCTGCCATATCGCACAACCAACTGACGTTTAGCGTTAACCACCCGAGGACAAGCGAAAGGATGAACAAGCCTTGAAACAGATATCTATACAGACCGAATACATCAAGCTCGATCAATTTTTAAAATTAGCCGATTGTGTATCCACAGGAGGCATGGCTAAAGCCCTGCTGCAAGAGGGACAAGTCCGTGTGAATGGTGAACCGGAAGAACGTCGTGGAAGAAAACTGTACCCGGGTGATACCGTAGAAGTAGAGGACAACGGAAGTTTCGAAGTTACAGCAGGAGCATGATCGCCTGGGTGGCAAGGACTCCTTTTAGGTACGGAGTAACAAGGGGGACCCTATGTGTTTGTGAACAACATTGTTTTGCAGCAGTACCGGAACTATGAACAGCTGGAGCTGAATGAATTTGGGCCCGTTAATTTGCTGATCGGACAAAATGCGCAGGGCAAAACGAATCTGGTAGAGGCGATTTTTGTACTGGCTTTAACCAAAAGTCATCGAACGTCCCGCGACAAGGAGTTAATCTCTTTCGGGGCTACTTCCACTCACCTAGCTGCGGATGTGGATAAAAAATACGGGAAAATCAGACTGGATCTCGCGTTATCCACACAAGGCAAAAAAGCAAAGATCAACGGACTGGAGCAGCGAAAACTGAGCGATTTTATCGGTTCGTTAAATGTGGTCATGTTTGCACCTGAGGATCTCGAAATCGTCAAAGGAACACCGGGGGTTCGCCGCCGGTTTCTTGACATGGAAATTGGACAGGTTGCGCCAGGATATCTGTATCATTTGCAGCAATACCAGAAAGTATTGGTGCAGCGAAATAACCTGCTCAAGCAAGCTTGGGGTAAGGATATGGCGTCAGTGCAGCTGATGCTGGAGGTATGGAATGAGCAACTTGTTGAGCATGGTGTTAAAATTGTTAAAAAGCGGAAACAATTTATAACAAAGCTACAAAAGTGGGCTCAGGCCATTCATGAAGGGATTGCAGGTGGGACAGAAGAGTTAAAATTAACCTATGTTCCCTCCTTCAGTGAGCCAGAGGAAGAAGATGAAGCTGTCTTATTGGAGCGATTTATGATAAAGTTATCCCAAATGAGGGAACAGGAAATCCGCCGTGGCATGACTTTGGCGGGACCCCATCGTGATGATTTGGCCTTTGCCATTAACGGCAGAGAAGTGCATACGTATGGCTCGCAGGGGCAGCAGCGGACGACGGCCCTGTCCTTGAAGCTGGCCGAAATAGAGTTAATTCATGAAGAAATTGGTGAATATCCTGTCCTGCTGCTGGATGATGTTTTGTCCGAGCTGGACCCCTATCGTCAGACTCAGCTGATCGAGACTTTCCAAAGCAAGGTACAGACCTTTATCACGGCAACCGGGGTTGAGACTTTGAACGCAGAACGACTCAAGAATGCCAATATTTATCACGTCCACGACGGGCATGTGGAACACTAAGGAGTGAGTGACCGCTATGTATATTCATCTGGGTGGAGAAAAAATCATCCGCTCTTCAGAGCTTGTGGCTATTTTCGATATCTCGATTGAAAAATCCTCTAAAATCTCCAAGCAATACGTGAACCACGCCCAACAGCAGAAGCATGTCGAGATGATTGGCGAAGAGGAAGCCAAGTCCATCGTAGTGACTCAGAATACGGTGTATTATTCCCCCATCTCCTCAACAACACTCAAAAAGCGGGCAAACCAGTTTGTTGCCAATGCTTAACCATAGAATCTTATAGAAGTAGGTGAAAGGCATGTCTATGAATCAACCGTCTTATGATGCGGGCGAGATTCAGGTCCTTGAGGGCCTGGAAGCGGTTCGGAAACGTCCCGGGATGTATATTGGCTCCACGAGCGCCAAAGGTCTCCATCATTTGGTCTGGGAAGTTGTGGACAACAGCATTGACGAAGCGCTGGCGGGTTACTGTGACAGCATTCAAGTTGTCGTTCACGAAGACAATAGCATTACCGTTACAGATAACGGTCGCGGTATTCCAGTAAGTGAACACGCCAAAATGAAAAAATCTGCGCTGGAAGTCGTTATGACCGTGCTTCACGCAGGTGGTAAATTTGGAGGCGGAGGGTACAAGGTATCCGGTGGTCTGCACGGGGTTGGTGTATCCGTAGTAAATGCCCTCTCCAGCAAAATGATCGTTCATGTTAAACGGGACGGACATCTGTATGAGCAGGAATATCATCGTGGTGCTCCGCAGTATGATGTCAGAGTCATCGGTGACACAGACGAGACGGGTACCCAAACGACTTTTTATCCTGACGATCAAATCTTTACAGAAACGACCGTATATGACTATGATACGCTCCAGACGCGGATTCGTGAGTTGGCTTTCCTGAACAAAGGTATTGCAATCAGCTTGACTGATGAACGGACGGGCGCCAGCGATACATTTCACTACGAGGGCGGAATCAGTGAATATGTGCAATTTTTGAATCAAAAAAGAGAAGCGCTGCATGAACAGCCGATTTATGTCGAAGGCTCGCGTGATATGATTCAAGTCGAAGTGGCATTGCAATATAACGACAGCTATACCGAGAATATTTATTCTTTTGCCAACAACATCAACACCCATGAGGGCGGAACTCACGAATCAGGTTTCAAGAGTGCATTAACCCGTATTATTAACGATTATGCACGTAAAAATGGCTTGATTAAGGACAACAACGCCAACTTGACCGGTGACGATGTGCGTGAAGGATTGACGGCGATTATCTCCGTCAAAATTCCAGAACCACAGTTTGAGGGTCAGACCAAGACAAAGCTTGGTAACAGTGAGGTGCGAGGGATTGTCGAATCCCTATTCGCAGAGAAACTCCAGGAATTCCTAGAGGAAAATCCGTCTGTTTCCCGCCGGGTGGTTGATAAATCCTTACAAGCAGCACGTGCCCGGGAAGCAGCGCGTAAAGCGCGTGAGCTTACACGTCGTAAAAGTGCGCTGGAAATCAGTTCGCTCCCAGGCAAGCTGGCGGATTGCTCCTCTAAGGATGCTTCGATTAGTGAGCTGTACATCGTCGAAGGTGACTCAGCAGGAGGATCTGCCAAGCAGGGTCGTGATCGTCACTTTCAAGCTATTTTGCCGATTCGCGGTAAAATCCTGAATGTTGAAAAGGCACGCTTGGACCGTATTTTGTCCAGTGATGAAATCCGGTCGATGGTAACAGCAATGGGTACAGGGATCGGAGACGACTTTGACATCGCCAAAGCCCGTTATCACAAGGTCATTATCATGACAGATGCGGATGTCGATGGTGCCCATATTCGTACGTTGTTGCTGACGTTCTTCTATCGGTACATGCGTAAAATCATTGATGCAGGCTATATTTATATTGCTCAGCCACCACTATTCAAAGTGGAGCGTAACAAAGTTGTACGTTATGCGAACTCCGAGGCGGAACGTGATGAGATCATCAGGGAATTTGGAGAAAACGCGAAATACAATGTACAGCGCTATAAAGGCTTGGGTGAGATGAATGCGACCCAACTTTGGGAAACTACGATGGACCCTGAGAGTCGTACTATGCTTCAGGTAACTGTCAGTGACGCGATGTTGGCTGATACACTGTTCAATACCTTGATGGGTGATAATGTAGAACCTCGTCGTGACTTTATCCAAGAACATGCGAAGTACGTGAAAAATCTTGATTTTTAATGTGTGATGTTCCTTCCTAGTGGCTGTATTACGTGCTCATTAGGTAGTGTTTTGTAAGAGTTCACAAGGGGCGCCCAAATGGGCGTCCCTTTTCTTCTCATTAACCAGCCCGGGTGTATTTGAATATTTGAACTCATTGTTTTAGGCTTTTTTCTTAGAGCGTATGGTTTTACCCGTGGATGAAGAGTACCGGCCGTAGCCTACTGCATATCTGAATATTTTATGATAGAGGCTTTTGTTTGGAAGGGAAGAGAACACCTTAATTGCTGGTCTCGTATTAACCTCCAGAATCCACGGATAATTTTGCTGATCCAGTCCCACATCTAATCCAATTTCCCTTAAACGTGGGTATCTTTTTTGCAACTGCCAGGCTACCCGTTCGCCCATTTTTGATAATTTTTGCTCCAGTCGTACAGCTTCCTTTACATCCATGTATGGAGCGACCAGCTCATTGAAAAAGCGCGTTGTTCCACCGCTGTGATGATTGGTGACGACTTTGTCAGGAGCAGCTACGCGTCCTACAATAAGCGTTGTTTCCCATTGGTGTCTCAAATTCATCTGGGTTAATACCCTCAGATCGAAAGGGCGTGCTTCATGCTGAAGAAGTGGAATTCCACGCTGGATCAGATATGGACGTTTTCGTATGCGGGAAGAAACCACTTTATGCAGATCTTCTAGACTTTCGAAGGTGAAGGTATCTACTTCATAGCGAAGCACATACCAAGTTCTCTCTTCGATAATTCCTTCTTCTGTCGGCGGAAGCGGCTCTGTCAGCCTCTCTGCCCGCATAACCCCTTTTCCATAAGTACCGTTATCCGGCTTAATATAGACAGTACCATACACGGCCAACATTTCGTTCAAGTGATCAAATGTGTACAACCGTGTTTCTGGTACATAAGCCGCCAATGTCGGATTGGGGAGAATGGCATTTGTTTTGGTCCACTTACTGGATACTCGCTGAATAGACAAGTAATCTCATCCCTTTCTTTTCGAAATATGAGTCATGTACTTGGAATCCGCAACAGTTTGACAAAACAAGGGAAACTAAAGGACAAGCGCGTAAAACAATGATATAATAGAGAAATACGGCGTTTTTCGGAATTTTGCTAAGTGAACCCTGACCGTATACGTATTGTATGTGGAAAAGGCCCTTAGGGTGGGGGCTAATCCCCAGCTCTGGGGAATTTGTTATAATCAGGGCTTGTGAGTTGTACAAGAGATAGCAATCTGCTACACGCAGAAAGAGAATGACGAGGGATTTACGCTGTAAAGAGGACAGATGCGTTTAATTGTGCTCTTTTTGTGAAAGTAATATAATTACACAGATGAGGATTTCAGCCAAAATCCTGCGCAGAGAGCGGAGTGTATAGGCAGTATCTTGTTAGGCTTTTCACATAGAGAGCATTGTATTGAAGGATAAGAAGGAGGACCAGCATGGCGGATCAAAATAACTCGCAAATCATCAATAGGGATATCGGAGTGGAAATGCGCGAATCCTTTATGGATTATGCCATGAGTATTATTGTTAGCCGTGCCTTGCCTGATGTGCGGGACGGACTGAAGCCGGTACACCGTCGTATTTTGTACGCGATGTCCGAGCTAGGCATGTCGCCAGATAAGCCTTACAAAAAATCGGCAAGAATCGTCGGCGAAGTTATCGGTAAATATCACCCTCATGGTGATACGGCTGTATATGATACGATGGTGCGGATGGCGCAGGATTTTTCCTTGCGTTATATGTTGGTGGATGGACACGGTAACTTTGGCTCCGTGGATGGAGATATGGCGGCTGCGATGCGTTACACCGAAGCACGGTTGTCCAAGATTGCCATGGAAATGCTACGTGATTTGAACAAAGAGACCGTTGATTTTATGCCGAACTACGATGGTGAAGAGAGCGAGCCCGTCGTATTACCTGCACGTTATCCTAACTTGCTGGTGAATGGCGTCGGCGGAATTGCAGTCGGGATGGCCACTAATATTCCTCCGCATAACTTGGGAGAGGTTATCGATGGTGTACAAGCACTGATCGAAAACCCTGACATTACGCCGATGGAACTTATGGATTATATTCAAGGGCCCGATTTCCCGACAGCAGGTTATATTTTAGGACGCTCTGGTATTCGTCAGGCGTACCAGACTGGTCGCGGATCTGTGACCATGCGTGCGAAGACCACCATAGAAGAGATTGGCAATAAAGCACGGATTATCGTGCATGAGCTGCCTTACCAAGTGAATAAGGCTCGTCTAGTCGAGAAAATTGCCGAATTAGTACGTGACAAACGTATTGAAGGCATTACGGATCTTCGGGATGAATCGGACCGTACGGGTATGCGTGTCGTTATCGAGTTGCGTAGAGACGTGAACCCGAATGTCGTTCTGAATAATTTGTTTAAACATACGGCCATGCAGTCGAATTTCGGTATTAATATGCTTGCCATTGTAAACAACGAACCGAAGATTTTGAACCTGAAGGATGTCTTGTATCATTATCTCAAACATCAGGTCGAAGTTATTCGTCGCCGGACAGAATTTGACCTAAAAAAAGCCGAAGCTAGAGCACACATTCTGGAAGGCTTGCGCATTGCTCTTGACCATCTGGACGAAGTTATTGCCTTGATTCGTTCTTCCCAAACTGCAGAAGCAGCTCGTGAAGGACTGATTGAGCGTTTCTCGCTCACTCTTGAGCAGTCTCAGGCTATTCTCGATATGCGTCTGCAGCGCTTAACCGGTTTGGAACGTGAGAAGATCGAGAACGAATATAACGAGCTAATACAAAAGATTGCGGAATACCGTGAGATTTTGGCGAATGAGCATCTGGTACTCAACATCATTAGCGAAGAGCTGAATGAACTTAAGGAACGTTTCGCTGATGACCGTCGCACTGAAATTACAGTGGGTGAAGAGAGTATTCTGGATGAGGACCTCATTCCGCGTGAAGATGTTATTATTACTGTAACCCATACGGGATATATCAAACGCCTTCCTGTTACTACCTATCGCAGTCAAAAACGCGGTGGTCGTGGTGTAGTAGGTATGGATACCAAAGATGAGGATTTCGTAGAGCATCTGTTCATTACGAATTCACATCATCATTTGTTATTCTTTACCGACAAGGGCAAGGTATATCGGATTAAGGCCTATGAGATTCCTGACCTTAGCCGGACAGCCCGGGGGACACCGATTATTAACCTGATTCAGATTGAACAGGGTGAGTCGATTAATGCGGTAATTCCAATCGAGGAATTTGTGGAGGATAGCTATCTATTCTTTGCGACCCAGCATGGAATCATTAAAAAGACACCACTTGACGACTATGCAAATATCCGCAAAGGTGGCTTGATTGCCATTAACTTGCGTGAAGATGACGCCCTGATCGAAGTGAAGCTGACGGACGGACAGCAGGAAATGATTATTGGTACAGCACAAGGCATGTCTATCCGTTTCCCTGAAAGTGATGTACGGTCTATGGGCCGTAGCGCTACAGGGGTTAAAGGGATCAACCTTGATGAGAGTGATGCTGTAATTGGTATGGACATCGTAGATACCAGCCTGGATATCCTGATTGTAACGGCCAAAGGTTATGGCAAGCGTACCCCTGTTGTGGATTATCGTATCCAAAGCCGTGGAGGTAAGGGGATCAAGACGATTAATGTTACGGATAAAAATGGTCCGGTTGTCGGTCTCAAGGTTGTAAAAACCGAAGAGGATCTGATGATCATTACAGCTAGTGGCACCTTGATTCGGACTAGCATGGGGGAAATCTCCACGATGGGTCGGAATACACAAGGGGTAAGGCTGATTAATATTCGCGATGATGATTCGGTTGCAACTGTTTGTCGAGCGAACAAGAATGAGGAGCAGGATGAACTGCTTGAAGAATTATTAGAGGATGGGGAAGCTCGAGAAGGCTCATCTCTATCATCTGTTGAACCAACTCTCGAAACGAATACAGAAGGTGCGGAAGGTAACGACCCAGAATCTTCTGAGGGCGAATAAGAGCCTGAATATGGAAACAACAGTAGTTATTAAATTTTAGATGGAAGAGACTCTCTGACTATTTGGTCGGGGAGTCTTTTTCTTTTTCTGGCTAACCAATTCAGACAAGTATGCTTTAAATGGCATAAAATGAATGTACAGGATCATTCCCAAGTAATATAATGACATCATAACTGGCAGCTGGAGCAGCTGTTGTGAGAACAGAGAGGTTGACCATGACAACTGTACCCGTATCCGAATTAAAAGCAGGACTTAGATTGCAAAGCGATGTATTTACAGAAATGGGCAGCTTGCTGCTACCGAAAGGGCGCATTCTACTACCGCGTGACTTGGAGATTTTACAGGCGTTCCTGATCCAGCAAGTTGAGGTAGGGACGGATGATCTTGCAAAATCCAGTAGCGAGTCTACGACTGTTCGATCTGGAATATCTGAATCGCAAGGACCTTCGTTAGATGGGCGAGATGAATCTGAACAATTTCAGGATGAGTATGACAAAATGGTGATGCTCGTTAAGAACGCATTTCAATCGGTACTCGTCTCTAATTTATCTATATATGAACTGCGAGGACAATTGGAGTCCTTACTGGTGCACATTCAGCACTATAATGTAATGACCTATACTCCGCCCGCCATGATCGAAGTGGACTATATTTTTCACAACGCCGTGCTAACCTCCCTTACTTCCTACTCCATTGCACAATGGATCGGATTACCTCAAAAGGATTGGATGCAGGTGGCTTTTGCTGGATTGCTTCATGACATAGGGAACGCTAAAATGGACCCGGTCATTCTGTACAAGCCCTCCAAACTAACGTGGGAAGAGCAAGAAGAAATACGTAGTCATACATCACTAGGATACCAGTTGCTTAAAAATGTGAAAGCCATTAACGAAGGTGTGCGTTTGGCAGCTCTTCAGCATCATGAGAAAGTGGACGGTACTGGATATCCACTGCGTCTTAAAGGAGAACAAATCCACATTTATGCTAAAATCGTTGGAGTGGCTGATGTATTCCATGCTATGACTCTAGGGAAAACATACCGGCCTGCCCAATCACCGTATCTAGTTCTAGAGCAAATCAAGTCAGAATCATTTGGAAAGCTGGACCCAAGTGTCGTACAAGTTTTTATTCATAAGTTAACCCAATTCAATAATGGAACCAAGGTGCGCCTCAATGATAACCGTACAGGGGAAATTATATTTGCTGATCGAGATCATCCGACTCGTCCGTTGATTCAAGTAGATGGGGAAATCATTAACTTAATGCTGCAAAGAGAGCTTTATATCGAGTGTATTGTTACTTAACTAAGTATTTTTAAAAAAACAGTTGCACAATATAAAGAAAGTATGATATATTATTTCTTGTCGCTTCAAGTGTTATCAGAAAGAGCGAAAAACACTTTTGAAAAAAAAAGTGTTGACATAACTCTAGAAAATATGATACTCTATAAGAGTTGCTGAGGGGTTGAAAGAAACGCCGAGGCGGACATTGGATGTTTGATCTTTGAAAACTGAACAACGAGTGAGTAAAACGATTTTGCTTGCAAAATCAAACAAGAGATATTTTTATCTCGTCAGTTTCAACATGAGCTTATCGCTCTTTCTATAAACCAACTTCGGTTGGTCTTTAATGGAGAGTTTGATCCTGGCTCAGGACGAACGCTGGCGGCGTGCCTAATACATGCAAGTCGAGCGGG
>NZ_POVS01000017.1:0-640241 GCF_002894905.1 Paenibacillus sp. F4 | reverse complement strand
TTAGATTTCATCGGATAAACCAGGGGTTTATTCCAATGTCTATTCTAAGGGGTGCACTGCAGTCACGGTAACGGGCTTTTTTATCTTTATTTAGCCTACGCAGCCCCGGGATTGCTTTGGTCTTTTGTTTTACTCGTGATAACTATCGGCTTGACAGCAGTCGAAGAACCTATGTGTGGATAGTATGGTTGTGTTCATGACAACGTTTAAGGATTCCTTGCAGGCAGCAACTGCATTGGAGCGCGGGGCAGAAGGCTACATGCTGAAGTCGATTCATCCGCGGGAGATGAAGGAAGCCTTGAAACTTATTTATAATGGAGGAACCTGGATCGACCAATCGGTCGCTACACGAGTTTTCGAAGAGATGAAGCGTCAACGTGAGCAGTTGGAGAAAATCGGTTCAAGTCAGGGAAACTACCCGTACGGGCTTACGAAACGCGAGATGGAGATTCTGGAGCATCTGTCGAGCGGACTGCGCTACAAATCGATCGCCGCCAAGCTATTTTTATCGGAGGGGACGATCCGCAATTACTGCTCGATTCTCTACTCGAAACTCGGCGTTAACAACCGTGAAGAAGCAATAGAAATGGCGCGAATGAAGAATATCGTGTAGCTGGAGAATTTCCCGATGGTACTCACGATATAGGGGTCACCTCACGAAACGGAAAAAATCGTATTCTAAGCAGTGCGTTGCAGAAAAAACCGGACCCTTACAGGGGAATCCGGTTTTCGTCTTAGCAGCAAGTGAAGTTGAACTATCGTGTCCCGTTACTTTAACGATGTAATCGAACTGAAGCTAAATGCATTAGATCCAAATATCATTGACTGCTGTTAATTCTGACTCAGTCTCGCCAGTGTTTACTACGCCCCTGGGCTCTACCAACATGATATGACACTCCTGGTTAGCGAAAGTTTTGTGTTCGACACCCTTGGTACAATAAACATCTCTCCTTGGGAAATCATTACTTGGCCATCGCGGAAATCAATGAACATCTCCCCTTCGAGCACGATAAACACCTCGTCGGTATCTTGATGATCGTGCCATACAAAATCACCATCTATCTTGACCAATTTAAATTGATAGTCATTCATTTCACCAATGACTTTCGGAGACCAATGTTCATTGAACTTAGATAATTTCTCATTCAGACTATTACTTTATTTTTCAGTCTAGAACTTTAGACACCTACAATAAAGACCGCAAAGGCTTAAGCCCTTACGGTCTAATTTACTTCTGGTATCCTGAGTCCAATTTCACCTTCCTTGTTGCGCCCCGTCCATAGTCGATGGTGACAAAATCCAGTGTTCGGTTGACAGCACCAAAAATGGCCAGGCGGACATTACAGATACCAAGAATGAAGCATCTAACAATTATGTAGATATGCCGCAATGATATATGGAGGAACTGGCCGTCCATGTTAAAGGCATGCGTAAACTAAGGTTGAGGCAAAGGCAAATGGGACATGGAAAGGCGGGGATCGCAACTTTGTTTTTCATTCAGGTACAGGGAAACCCTATTACCATACAACGCCGTCCCAGCAGTGGAAAAACTGGTGTGAGCGGCACGGCTTCCGTAATGTATCACTTCATGGTCTCCGCCATACAAATGCAACGTATTTGCTTGGCTAGGGAGCATCCTATCAAGGAGATTCAGCATCGATTGCGACATTCCACATCTCAAGTGACTTCAGACACCTATGCTCACGTCACCAAGAAGCTTAGTCGTAAAACAACAGCACACCTCGATGTCTTCGATCCAAAAGTTCGTCCCCAATCCGTCCCCAAGAGCGAAAAAGGCGCTCGCTCCCTGTGATATGGAAGTCATGATTTCAATCACTAAAAATAAAAAATCCCTTGATAATCAAGGGATTCAAGAGAAAAACCATAGTGCCGAGGACCGGGATCGAACCGGTACGGTAGTCACCTACCGCAGGATTTTAAGTCCTGTGCGTCTGCCAATTCCGCCACCCCGGCATAAATTTAGGAACGCCAATCTTTACACTTACTTGTCTTACAAGTACCTGAGAAACACCCATCTAATTAAGAAGTGTTTTCATTATGTAAATGTCGTTCAATTGGGCACCAACATATAATACGATAATTTTATCGAATTGTAAAGTGTTTTTTTAAAAAAATAATAAAATTCTCTTTTTTGTATAACTTGTGCACATTTGAATTACACTAATAAACGTCTTTCCAAACTACCAGAAGGGGTGTTACGAATGCGTGAAGGTATGATTCCAGCTGTTCTTGGAACGGTAGTATCGGCTTCAGGCGCTGTGTTGCTGAGCAGTAAGTACAAACTTGCAGCTACAGGCATTCTCGGTTTCGGACTGGCTCATGTTGTTCTGGGAGCGATTGATCTGATTGAGCATCGCTAGTTGTTTGGGAAGTGCCGGGCGGGATTTACTCCCCCCGGTTTTATTTTTATCAACGTTTAGTCTGGAGCACAAGCGTTTATGTAAAGTATAGAAGCTGAATGTACCTAATAAAAGGAGCTGTGATGTGCTATGAGAGATAATAACTCTGAAAAGAATCGTACTGACGATCATATCGAACATAAACAATCCCTGGACAAGCGCGAGCCAGGATTTAATCGCATTCCTGACGCCGATGAAGATACACCTGCTGCTACTGATATGATTGATGAAGCCATAGGTCGCGGGATAGACAAGTTACGTAACGATTTTACAAAATAAAGCATGGGTAATAGGACACAGGTTTGTGAGCAGTCCTTAATTCATTTGTTTTGATATGTACAGTGATTTCGTAAAATCACTTAAAGATCAGCATGATCCAGCCAATGATTGATATCCACAGCACGATGCTGATTAAGAGTCCACACATGATACCAAAAGAGAAATTACCTTCATTCTTCGGCATAGTACTGCCAAACTTTAATCTAAGCTTCATTTGATTCCAGTTCATAGAACCCCCTCCTTAAGTTCTATTTCGGAATATGAAGCTTATTTTTGTAGACCTATAGTCATATTTTCAAAAATAAAATAGGGTTTTTCGTCCTATCATCCTGGTCGCGGAAACAGGATTACAGCTATACCGACCAAACAAATCAATCCACCAATGAAATCGTACAAGTCGGGTGTCTTTTTATCAATCCACCAGCCCCATGCGATGGAAAGAACAATAAAGACACCTCCGTATGCTGCATATACACGCCCAAAGGAGGAAAAAACCTGAAAGGTAGCGATGATTCCATACACAGCCAAAATTACTCCGCCACAAAGTCCGACATACCATGTCTTCCCTTCACGCAGCCACTGCCAAATCAAATATCCTCCTCCAATTTCAGCGATGCCAGCCAATATAAAAAGTAAAGCTGCCTTTAACACCATTTCACATCCCTAATTCTTCAAATTCTTTTCGGCTTTTTTGGGATATCTCATTCAGAGCACTCGACCTAAAAGGATAATCAATGCAATCACGCCAACCAAAATCAGCAGGTTGCTAACCTGACGCCATAAGCTAGGCACTCCCTCGGAGTGAAGCTTCCGCTGATTGGCATCAAAGTTCGCTTTGGCTCCTTCAGCATCTGCTGATCTAGAGAATGGTCTGTTTTCTTCATTCATAAGAGTACCTCCTTTTCAATCCACTTTAATCATACCAAACTTTTCCGTCGATTTCGCGGTGCTTTTATGCATATACTTACCACATATTTCTGATTGCATCTTCATTTATGTGAAGTGTACATCTATATGGCAATATTTCGCTGAATATAAAGTATGATGTCGAATCAAGGTAGAGTGGGTATTTAGACGTCTTTCATTGCAGGACGGTAGTTATGGTATAATTTAGTCAACTTGTTCAAGATCGTACCAGCGCTCAATTGTTTACTCAACTTGTAATTAAATTTACATCCAAGAATCCACATCCCGGTTACAACCTGCATTTTCTGTTTGTAAACCTAGGAGGAGGATACCGATGTCCCCAATCTTTATAGCAAGTTTAATGATAATGGGCATATTTTTATTTCAGACAGCCATCGTTTTCGGCATCATACATTGGATTTCAAAACGCACCCAACGTCCAGCAAAAACCAAAATGTATCTTGCAATGGGTTTGCTCGTTGTAATTTTAGGCTTCCTTGTATGGGACAACTGGATACACTCACAGGAATTCAATGGATGGGCCACGTTTAGTCTGCTGGTGATTATTATTAGCGCCTATATACAACTTAAAAAGCAAAAAGAAAAATACTAATCCCATTACCATGCATCAAAGGAGGAGCGCCATGAAATCTCACTCAACACGCTTTTGGTTACAGAGGGTGCTACTGCTAATGCTTGTTTTACTCTTCAGCGGCTCTCAGCAATCGTTCATTGTTGCCGATGCCGCCCCGCCAATTAATGTTCAGGCCTCTGCCAAAGCCAAGCAATTACTTGCCTACCTATCTAATGTACCGGATGATATGCTAATTTCCGGGCAGCATGATTACTTAGAGGCACCGGATGAACAAAATAACAAGCTACAACAAATCAGCGGACAATACGCAGGACTTCACGGCTATGAGTTTGGAGGATTGGCTAATCAGTCCCGTACGGCCTTACGAGAGCAACGTCAGCATGTTGTGAATAGTGCTATCCAATGGAGTCAGGACGGCGGAATCGTAGCTGTTACCTTCCATCAGGCACTACCGGGCACACCCAAAACATGGAAAAACGTACAAGCAAAAATTACTCAAGCTGAATTTGATCGATACATCACGCCGGGTACCCTGCAATATAAACAACTGATCGCCGATCTGGATGAGGTGGCTCTGTCCCTTAAGACTTTACGAGACGCGGATGTACCTGTTTTATGGAGGCCGTATCATGAAATGAACGGCAACTGGTTTTGGTGGGGGAACAAGCAAAATTACACTAAATTGTGGAATCTAATGTATGATCGGTTCACTCATGTCCATCATCTGGATAACCTGTTGTGGGTGTGGAGTCCCAATGCCCCAAACGCATACAGCACTCCCTATAATCTGTTCTTCCCAGGTATTAACCGGGTAGATATTCTTGCAGCTGATATCTATAATAATGATTACAAATCCTCCTACTACACCGAATTGCTAAAGCTTGCGCAGGGCAAGCCTATGGGAATCGGAGAAAGTGATATTCTGCCGAGTGCGAAGGTGCTGCAAAACCAACCAGCCTGGGCCTATGCCATGACGTGGGGAAAGGAGCTGTCGGCAACCAATTCACAAGCAGCAATCAGACATTTTATGAACCAAAATAATATCATCACACGAGACCTTCTTCATGAGTCTCTGCGCTGATGGAAAAAAGCTTCCACTTCGCTCTAGGAGCAAAGTGGAAGCTTTTTTTATACTAAATCCAAATAAAGTTCTCTAACTATTTCTGATAACCTCTTCTAGATCAATATCGGCATACGCCTCTTCACCAAGATGTACGGATACAATGGTGTAGATCCGCTTGGACAGTCTAGACATCAGCCGATCACCCGGTGCTACAGAATATTCTTCCCGATAATCTCCAATTTTGTGAAAACCGCTGGACATATGGATGTACAAGTTGCCCCTACGTGTTTTACCATGCACCAACATCAGATCTCCTCCTGCTGTGTAACCAACCTAATTTCCCTGTTACATGTATATCGGTCAGAACAAGATAGGATATAAGTCCCTGGTACCCTTCTTTCGTTTCACAAGTTAGTGCACGTACACGAAACGGGTCTGCCAGTGATGTGACAGACCCGTTTTTGTAAACCCATTTTCGTGATTTAGGAAGAAACTATTCTTGATAGGATTCTGCTATTGCATTCGCTGCAATGATTGCATTGTACACGTCAGCAGGACTAACCGGGAACGGCATGTTGACCATTGTATCATTCGATGCACAAGCAGCTTCAGCCACTTGGCGCCATTCAGCCTCAATAAATTCCTCTACACCCAAGTCACGAAGCGTCAATGGAAGGCCTACATCCTTCACCAGTTTAATCACGGTTTCCAGTTCCTCTTTCGGCGCATTTTCCAGCACTAGCTGGGTTAACAAACCGAATGTGACTTTCTCACCATGCTGTGCTTTATGAAGCGAAGGAACAGCCGTCATGCCATTATGAATGGCGTGTGCTGCTGCCAACCCACCTGATTCTGCACCAACACCGCTCAGATAAATGGTAGCTTCAATCGTATCCTCAACCGCACGAGTATATACTTTACGATCCACAGCACGTTTGGCCTTCACAGCATTTTCCAGCAGCGTATCATAACAAAGACGAGCAAGTCCCAGTCCTGTAGTGGAAGGCTTGTTCAAAACCAGGTTATCCCCATTGGCCTGATAGCAGGCACGAGCTTCAAAATAAGTGGCCAGTGCATCACCGATTCCAGCTGCAAAGAAACGTGCAGGCGCTGCTGCCAGGATGCCTGTATCTGCCAGTACAACGTCTGGGTTAGTAGGCAGGAACAGATATTCATCAAAAGAGCCATCTTTTTTGTATATAACCGCAAGCGCGGTACAAGGAGCATCTGTAGAAGCAATCGTTGGGAAAATAACAACAGGCAGCTTTTCATAATAAGCGGTTGCCTTGGCGGTATCCAATGTTTTTCCCCCGCCAATCCCTATGATAATGTTCGAACCATGTTTACGCACCAATTCGCGGTTACGCTCAATCTCTTCTTTTGTACATTCATATTGAAATTTCTCGAAGACCACCTGGTTACCAGCTGCTTCAATCGAAGCACCTGCCTCCTTTTGGGCCCTTTCAAGTATGAATTCATCACAAATGACAAAGGCTTTATCGCCATAATCCTTAATATAGTCATTTAACGACGAGAGTAGATTTTGTCCAGAAATAAATTTCTTGGGTGAAGTGACGGACCTTACAACGTTTGCCATGTAAATTCCTCCTCAGCTTTGACTCATACTCAAATTAATAATGATTTGGGCATGTGACCCCTTAACTATAAACCTCTTTTCACGTTATTAAAAGGCTTATTATGGAATATTTTATGAACAAATTGTGTATCTATTATATTTGAACAGTCGAGCTCCATTCAGAATACAGGATACCCATCATGATACGATCATAACTGTTACCATCGCGAAGAACAGCGGAACGAACTCTACCCTCAAGCTGGAACCCCGCCTTCTCATAAGTTCGGATCGCTTGTGTATTGTACTCAATCACATCCAAGCCGACCCGATTCAAATTGAGCTCATAAAACGCATAACGAAGAATGAGCCGTACCGCTTCTGCCCCAAAGCCCTTGCCGCGGTAGTCCGTATTACCTATACCTATTGCCAGCTGTCCGCAGCGATTATTCCACTCAATCCCGTGGATAGCAACAAATCCGATCAAGACATCATCTGCCAATGTTCTTAATCGAAAATAGACCTCGTTAGAGCGGGGTGATCCTTCTGACTCCATCTGTTTCAACGTGTAAGGGAGCGCCAAATCCGTATCTACATTTCGCAGATACTTCGCATCCTCACCCCATTTGAACATCACTTCGGCATCTTCTTCCCTGACTGCGGCCAGTTTTATTCGTTCCCCATAAAATAAATTTTCGATCTTAATGACTCTTCAGCTCCTATTATGAATTGTGTGCCATGTTTTCCGTCATAATTGTCATGCTATCCGATGTCCGCAATATAAGCTCTCCCTTTTAATTCAATGTTTAAATTTTACAAAATAATCAAACATAGCACAACCAAATCATTACAATTGTCATTGTGTGACACACAAAAAAGACCTTGCAGCTGCAAGGTCTTCGCATAACTAATATTTAAACAACATAGCAACCAGCTGATATCCAGCTCCAATCGTCCAGAACAGCACATAATCACCGCGCCGGATACGACCCGATTCAATACCTTCATATAGCGCAATGAACGGGCTACTGGTACCTGTGTAACCATATCGATCACCCACATAAATCATTTGGGCATCCTCTAGCTTCAAGTGATCCTGAATCTTCAATACATTTGCTAACGAGAACTGAGACAGACAATAAGCCCGTACATCTTGAGGCGTCAGCCCGTTCTTTTTTAAAATGCGTTCAAGCAGATCAAATGTTGGAGGCAAGGCCATATTGGCATCGAACGGAAGCCACTGAATATATTTTCCGGGGGCGTTCCTTTGGAGTGTTGCCGCTAACCCCTGAGCCGGGTACAAAATTTTATCTATATTGACTGGGTCCGTAAAATACATCGAATCTATGAAACCGGTGTCTTCTTCTGTACGCTCCAAAATAGCCGCACATGCAGCATCTCCATAGTTCGCATAAGTAATCTCATCCTCCGGACCGGAAATGAGTGAATTATAATCTGAACCGATAATAAGCGCTGTCCGCACGTCAGGATTAGATAGCATCGACCGACTGGCTTGATCGACAGCGACTGTCATCCCTGCACAATTCGCGTTGGAATCCATCACGGCCACATCATGTCTGGCCCCAATCGCCTGGTGAACAAACAAGGCATTCATCGGAAACAGTGACTCAGGAACTTGAGTGGAGAACACGATCATATCCACATCACGGCCTGTCATACCGGCCTGTTCCAGTGCTTTTTGCGCAGCTGCAATTCCCATTGTTAGACCGTTTTCGTTAGGATCATCAATGATATAACGCTGTTTTCTACCCATATGCTCCATGAAGCGTCGAATATCTCTGCCCCGCTCGTCAAAATGGCGAACATAGTATTCGTTATCCAACGAATGGGGCGGATGGTACACACCCAGTGCTTTTATTTTGATATGGCTCATCAGGCTTCCCCCTTACACATACGTCAGCGCATTATTGTACAACAATATCTACGTTGTTTAATCCTGCTTCGCGTGCTACTCGACCAAGCTGCATTTTAATAATGGTTTGTTGAAGGCTGATGCCAAAGATTACTTTGGCAAATCCAGTTTCTTTATAACGTACAAATGAGCCCTTCAATTTTTCCACTTCTCCCGGACCCAAAAGTGCCATCTGGGTACAATCTACCTTGAGTGTAAAGCTGGGCGCCTGAATGGATGAAGTTTTGGCTACATATTCTTTTACAAAGCTATCATACTCCTCCTGGCTAAAAACTCCATTCACCGCCATATGTACCGTTTTCATGGCTTGATCTACTTCGATAGTGTAAGGATGTTGACTCATTTAGAAAGACTCCTTTGATTTCATTTTTTTGTCTATTAAGAGTATCGGAATAATAGGTAGAATTTTTAATATTAAATCAGATAAATCACCACTAAAATATTACAAATTTGTGAATATAAAAAACCGCCACTGCTCCTAGAAGAAGCAACTGACGGCTAGAAATTTGCGTATTCTCATGTGCAATTAATTCGTAAACGTATGGCGACCGAGTGAGATGACAGCCGGGCGACTTTTACTCCATTTGGCTGTGGCAATGGCCGGGTTGTAATAAAACAAGGATCCATTAGTCGGATCAGCACCGTTAAGTGCCTGTCTGGCTGCACGGTATGCCGTCTTGTTTGGTTTCAGGCGGTATTGACCATCCTGTACAGCGGTGAATTGGCCAGGCTGCAAAATAACGTCCGGGATCGAGCTTGGAAACTCGCCGGACTGAACACGGTTTAATACGACAGCGCCGACAGCCACTTGACCTTCAAACGATTCTCCGCGCGCCTCAGAATAAATGATACGAGCCAGTTGATCCAGCGCGGTTACGCGCACCTTTCCGAAGGATTCCAGCTTGGCTTGTGTTGCCGCTCCGGCTACTCCATCAGGTGTCAGACCGTTATCTCGTTGAAAACGAGCCACCGCTTTACTGGTCAGAGAACCATAGTACCCAGTAAACCCAGCCTTGAAATAACCGAGCGAATGAAGCTGCTGTTGAAGCTCCAGTACCCGTTCGCTTTGAATCCCTTTCTTCAAAGCTGACGTTTGTGCTTGTGCTTGTCCTGGTGCGACTGACAATACAGTACCTAACATACATGCGCAGGACAGGATTAAAATAGATAATTTTTTCATTTTCCAGACAACCTCCTCTTTCATGTTCTGTCCGGTGCAACCATTCCGGCCTGTACAACTCAGGGACGTTTATCCGATGATGTTTCTTATGACATAACTTATGCCTAGCTGCAGAAATGACGCGTGGCTACATACGGAATGGGACAATCATACTTTCACACGTCCGTTGCAGTATACCACAAGCCGCATTTACGTATCATCCGGCTCTGGTCCTAAGACTACCCAAGCAAATAAAACGTCATCCCTAAAGGGATGACGTGTATTAAAAGCAATGGATCATGTTCTGACCACACTTGAATACGTGACTTTTTTCGCTATTTTTCGCTTCTACTTGCCCGGGACCGGAGCCTGATTTCTACTAATCCAAATCACATTTGCGCGCACACATATATGGGCGTATGCATAGGGTAGCGTACGATCATCAAATCTTGATTAACAGAAAGGCTGGAAACGACGCGTGAATTCATATATGGATTACACCTCTCCTACTGTACAATTCACCTATGATTTAAGCGACAATGTTTTGTTTCAGAAGGATGCTCAAAATTCGATCAACGAGCTGTCGATCCAGCAGCTGAATACATTGGCAAATGTATCGCTGCTGGATATTCGCCTCAGCACTGCTAATGTTGTGGAGCCTCACTATCACCAAAATGCCACAGAACTGGTCTACTGCATCTCTGGAGCAGTAACCGTGTCACTGATTAACCCCTTTACCCGCGAGTTACGACATTTTCCGATCACACCTGGCCAAGTGGCTAACGTCCCTCAAGGATGGTGGCATTATCTGGTCGCCACGATGGATAACACTCATTTGTTGACGATTTTTGATGCCCCGACCCCTGAATTCATACTGGGATCTGACGTTTTGCGCCTAACGCCAAATAACATTCTGGCTCATACTTACTGCCTGGATGAGAATAAGGTTCAGGAAGCGCTCGCCCCTATTAAAAAACCTGTCATCATCGGTCCTCCCAATGACTGCAAGCAGCAGCCCCCCCGAAAGCCCGGGATACATGTAAGGCTTGCTGACGCTTCATCACACCATCAGGTCGTCCCCCAAAGAGATTACGCCTATACTAACGGATATCCTGGCTTCTCTTTTAATCCCTATCAGGAATAGGCTAACTCTAGTCAGGTCTTAAGTTGGAGGGAATACCTTTTTCCTGTATGTTCGCCGTTACCATAAGACCGTCCCTCTCATAAAATGCCAATGTATAAGAGGGGGTGATGGAATGGACGCTTACTACAACTGTTTGAACTGCATGAATAAAAAGGTGCGTATTCTCACCATTGACGGAAAACAGTACGAAGGAACCATTATGGATGTGGATCGTAATAATGTGTACTTAAAAACAGAACGGAACGGACGTGTACAAACGTCTGCCTTTTATCCTGGCTACGGGTATGGGAATCAAATCTTAACTTTGAGCCTGTTCACCCTGCTGGCGATTGCGTTAATTTAATCCCTGATCCATTGCCCGTTCCTGTCTATAGATGCCAATGTACCTCAAATGACAGCGCCCAGCCCGGCACAGTTTGTGTAGGGCTTGTACGCTGTTATTTGAGGTGTTTTATCATACGCTCCATCCTCTAAAACACTTAACCCCCCATCGGTTATATACCAATGGGGGGTTAAGCTACTCAGTTCAATTTAAACCCATAAAGACTTCGTAATGATAACGAGCAGAATGAACAGTACCAGAATAGCTCCTGTCGATGTCCATACTCCTGGGTAGCCCCCTACTGAACCGCCACCACAACCTCTTTCACATTCACTCATGGTCATTGCCTCCTTCAATTCAAGGTACAACATAGCTTATGTATTGAGCTTTCCTACGGACCGGGCTTTTCGGCAATGTTATGAATGTTTTGCTGATGGGCATTAGCCTACACCTTTCCTAGGCAGGAGCATAGGATAACACAACTAATCTTGAAGGAGTGAAGCAATTGAATTCAAATCAAATGCTCAATTACAACGTTAATCAACCTTTCCCCCACCATCCTACCTCTCACCATGTCGTGGTGCACCCTGTAGATCCATACGTCGTAGAAACATTAAAATCGGTGATCGGCAAGTACGTTGTACTTGAGACCACACGTGGCAGAATTGATGGATGCGTAGTCGATTGTAAGCCCGACCATGTTATTTTAGATGTATACGGAAAAAAATTCTTTGTTCGAATCAGCGAAATCGTATGGATCATGCCCAACTAAACAAATCAGACATTAAAAATCCTCGCAAATCCTGTTCCGGATTCGCGAGGATTGATTATAACGTTGATTATGCTAATCAAGCTCTCCTGCCAGTGAAGCCCGGAGTTCATCTATCGTTCCGTTGTATTCATCCAAATCGACTTGGCCTTGAATACCCGGAACACTGCCTGTGCTACTGTACTGCCAAGCCCACCAGTTATTCCAAGCTGGAACCGCGGTCGGCTTTTGCGTAGTACTGTATCGGGCTACCCACAGTTTATACATAGAAAATGTAGGATCAAACTTGGAAGCAAAAACATTGCCCGTGTATACGATCGGCTGACGCCCGGTAAGCCTCTCCATTTCATCCAAAAAGGCATGAGCCACTTCACTAATTTGTGCAGGAGTAAGACCTTTGGGGTTATTTTCATAGTCCATCACAGGGGGCAGATCCAGCCTGCCTCCTGCTGAATCTATAGCTCTGGCAAAATTGGCAGCTTCCTGACGAGCCCCATCCGCGGTAGTTGCGTTCAAAAAGTGGTAAGCGCCAACCAGGATGTTAGCATCTCTGGCCCCCTGTACATTTACTAAAAATTGATTATCTTGATATTTTGTGCCCTCTGTAGCTTTAATAAAAGCAAATGTCTTGCCTGCCGCCGCCACTTGCTGCCAATCAATATTGCCATTATGGTGGGAGACATCAATCCCTTGCGCGTGTCCGTCGGAAGAAATCGCAGGTGCAACAGGTATGGTAGGTATAACATCCTCGGTAGTTGATGGCTTCTCCGTTTCCTGATCCAACGCTATAACCACCTTACCATCATCCCCATGGAGTACATGAAAGGGTGTACTCTGATTAAGATCAACCACAATACGTACCGATGCGGGGGTTGTACTAAACATGGAGTATCTTACTTGGGAAACATCTGGATCTTCTGTGACTGGAAAACTTCCTTGTCCACCATTGTTAAATGATTGCGATGCTGGAAATTCCTCAGCAAACTTTGTATCCGGTATGTCTACAACAATACGATCTGTATGAGTCAACGTGGTTACTTTGGGGGTTACTTTTCCATTAACAGTTATAGTTAATTGGTGATTAGTGAAGCTAATTTGGTTTATAGCCGTGCGCGCACTCTCTTTAGGACTACTTACAGCTGGAGTAGCAGAATGATCATGAGTGGACTCGCTATTGCCGCTTGAAGTAGGAGGAGTCGTCAGGAACACGGTTTTAAGCTCGTTGTTCCAGGTCACATTCATTCCTGTCTGTTCCGATACAAAGCGAAGCGGAACATAAGTCGTCCCCTCTTTAAGCAAAGGAGCTACAGCCAATCCCATTTGATGATCATTGACAGAGGCTATGGGATTGTTGACCTGAAGACTGAGGTTAAGATTTTGCTTATGTATAGTTATGGTCCCTGTCTTGGACTCCCAATTCACACTATAACCCAATTCCTCTACAATGAGACGGAGTGGAACCAGTACGTTCCCCTTTACTTCTTGAATCTGAACACCTTTGCCAACACTTATATCTTTACCATCCAACTGAAGATGTGAACTCGAAGATGCAGCATGACTTTCTCTTGGAAATGCTAGTAGAAACAGAAACAAAAAAGCAAATAAACAAATTTTCTTCATTATGTACCCTACCAATCTCTATATTTTCGCTTATGAAATTCTTGCACGCTATGATTCTCAGGACCTCTATTTTGATA
Organism: Paenibacillus sp. F4; assembly: GCF_002894905.1. NCBI lineage: Bacteria > Bacillati > Bacillota > Bacilli > Caryophanales > Paenibacillaceae > Paenibacillus > Paenibacillus sp. F4. The sequence continues at coordinate 626,381 of NZ_POVS01000017.1, read as the reverse complement.
GACGCGAATCATATGGTAAAAGTTACGATTGATTCAGTACATATTTCAGTCTTATCATACAAAAGTACTAAAAAACTCTGCCAGCTATACAGCAAGCAGAGCTTTTTCCAGTTTTATTAATCTAGTTTACTAGCAATCTTATCACCAAACGAATACTTCATGTTCACACTGTTAAAAATGTTAACCCTATAAGAATGATCGAGGTGACAGATAGTACCAGTAAGGGAAGCATTGCTTTCTTCCGTAAAGCCTTAAAGCTCACATTCAGCCCCATGCCTACCATAGCCATCGTTAACATAAAGGTGGTGACTTGAGAAATTCCGTTCGTCAGACTAGATGGAACTTCAATATATTTTCCAAAAACATAGCTGCCCATAATACTTGTAGCCATAAAGCCGATGAGGAACCAGGGAAACTCCACTTTAGCGTCTGTACGAATTTTTCCAGTTCGTTTCATCCAAACCATTAAAACAAAGCTGAGCGGTATGAGTAAGAAAACACGCCCCAGTTTGGCTAATAAGCCCATTGCAAGAGCATCCTGTCCGGCAGGCGCTGCAGCTAAGGCCACATGTGCAATTTCATGTAAACTGATGCCCGACCAGATTCCATATTGCATATCCGTCAAAGGAAGCCAGGGCCGAAGCACAGTAAACAAAATGGCAAATACCGTTCCAACCAAGGCAATGAGTCCTACTCCTATGGCTGTATCCTCATCTTTGGATTTTAACAAGGGAGAAACCGCTGCAATCGCTGCTGCACCGCAAACTCCAGTCCCAATACCAAGAAGAAGCGAAAGCGAAGCATCTGCCTTGAAACGTTTTGCCAGCCAAACCGTAAAAAAGATGGAAAATACAACGGTGCCCACATCACGCAAAAGTAAACCTAACCCATGATGAATGACAACATCCATGTTCAGCTTCAGCCCAAATAACACAATCGCTCCACGTAGTATTTTCTTTGCTGAAAACTCAACCCCCGAGCGCACAGCTTCAGGGTATCCCCACAACTGTCGGTACAGAATAGCGAGAAACATGGCACAAGCCAATGGACCTACATAATGAAAACCTGGCAATTCGTTCAGGCTGTAGCCTGCCAAAGCAAATAACATCGTGAGGATAATACCAAGTATACGCTGGAATAATCGTCCTCTGTTCGAAAATAATTTGGTGTGTTGTGTATGACTGTTCATGGTGAACCCCTCCAATTCTACATGCATCAAGCTTAATATGTTTTTTGTCATAAGAAAAATAAATCATTATAATAATGATAATAAGTAAATAGATATGATGGATTTGGAGGAATGGGCTTTGGACCAATCTTTAATCGTATTTGTTAGGGTCGCGGAGAAACAAAACTTCACACGAGCTGCCGAGGTGTTACACATGACCCAACCTGCGGTAAGTCAATATATTCAAACGCTGGAACGTAGCGTAGGGACCCGCCTCCTGGAGCGTAGTAATAAATATGTGCGCTTAACCAAAGCAGGTGAAATTGTGTATCATCATGCTCAGGAGATTATCCGTCTCCATACACGGATGCAATACTTGGTGGACGAGCTGATACATACGGCAAAAGGAAACCTGTCGATCGGCGCAAGCTACACATATGGCGAATATGTGCTGCCGCATGTGATTGCGCAAATGAGAATCCATTATCCACTCATTCAGCCCTCGATTACCATCGGCAACACCCAGGAAATTGAAAAACTCATGATCCATAATCAACTGGATGTAGGCATTATCGAAGGAGAATTTCAGCATGACCATTTACACATTGAATCATTTGCTGATGATAGAATGTATATCGTCGTTCCGCAAAATCACAGTTTGGCTGGTAAATCTCAAGTGGATGTAAGTGAGCTGCAAGAGGACGTCTGGATTCTGCGGGAAGAAGGTTCTGGAACCCGGGAAGCGGCTGAAAAGATGTTTGCACGGCTTCAGTTCTCCCCTTCTCATATGATGAATTTTGGCAGTACACAGATCATCAAAGAGTCTGTAGAAGCAGGCTTGGGGATTTCTTTGCTGTCCCAATGGGTCATTCAGAAGGAACTTGCTCTGGGCACATTAAAAGTACTGGATATTCGTAATCTTCCGGTCATTCGGAAATTTTCCTTTCTAACCCCTTCTTCGACATTTGAAACGAAAGCATGCACCGCTTTTTTGGAGATTTTGCGAAGTTATAATGTGAAAAGTTAACGTGCAAAACCAACGAAAAAAGCACCCATCAAGGTGCTTTCAACATAATCACTATCATGTTTTTTTATGAGGAAAGATGATCCTTTCCATGATATAAGAAATGAGAAAAATCAGCGTAGCTTCCTTGGAACTGTTGCATATCATGAGCAGCAACACCTACAAAATTCCCTGTAAAACCACCGGATAAAAAGCTGATATCCTGCATTTCAAAAAGCCGCTTCCAAGCAGGTTTATCTCCGACTCCATAATAAAATTGCCCATGGGATGCATGGACTTCCACAGCTAAATGTATAGGAAGATCGTCCTGAAGCGTAATCGCTTGGGGAACTAAGGTAAATGTGTTGGCTTCACATCGCATCATGCGCAGTACCTTCCCTTGTCCCTCCTCATAGCTAACATAGGCGTACAAATAATCTTCTTCATTAAGGTACAGTAGTAGCCCCGCCATTTGTAAATAGCTTGTTGGCTGATACTCTAATGCTGTTTCTACCCGGAAATGATGATCCGTTTGCCGAATGGCAAGCACGTGATGCTGGAACAGACTTTGAATGGATTCTCCAGCCAGAATCCGAAGGTAACCTGGGCGCTGGCTTAATGAACACCAGCTATCGTCTGCCAGGATACGCAATGTGTTCCACGTTTTGTTTAATGTGGGGCCCTCGAAAAAATCCTCGAAAATATAACTCTGCTGCTCTTGCTTAACCGAGAACATCCCTTGAGGTGCGGGTACCTCCAATTGAGGTGTATGGCCCCCGGCGGTTAATCGCAGCCAGCCTTCATCATTCCAGTACACTTGCTGCAAGGCTGTTTCCCGTCCTAAAATGGCATATTTCCCCTCTACTGGACGCGTGCATAAATGAGCCATGTACCATTCGCCGTCCGGTGTCTGTACAAGACTGCCATGTCCTGCACATTGTAACGGGAAATCCAGCCGATCACGTGACGTAAGCATGGGGTTGTGCGGGTCTACTTCATATGGCCCGGATATCTGCTTCGACCGTGCTACGGTAACGGCATGCCCCGTACCCGTTCCGCCTTCCGCTGTAACAAGATAGTAATATCCATTTTGCTTATAGATGTGAGGCGCTTCTGTTTTCTTCAAAGGAGTACAATCAAAGATTTTAACAGGCTCGCCAATGAGCTGTTGTTGCTTGCTGTCATACTCCTGCATGACTATGCCGGAAGATTTATTACTTTCCAACATGCGGTAATCCCACAATGCGTTCAATAGCCATTTGCGTCCGTCCTCATCATGAAATAAAGACGGATCAAATCCACTACTGTTAAGATAGACGGGTTCCGACCATGGTCCTTGGATCGTAGGCGCCGTCATCACAAAATTATGAACGTCCTTGAACGGACGCTTGGTGCTTTTCACATCCGTATAGAGCAGATAAAAAAGGTCATCTGCATAGCTAAGCTGCGGTGCCCAAATGCTGCAATTTTTCGGGTTTCCTCTTAAATCAACCTGATCGGTCAAAATATCTGTGCAGTGCTCCCAATGGGCCAAATCTTTGGACTGGTACACCCGTACTCCAGGCAGCCACTCAAACGATGACACCACAATATAGTAAGTATCCTCGACTCGTGTAATACACGGATCGGGATTAAAGCCTTTTAATATGGGATTTTGGATCATCATGAGACCTCACTTCTCCTTACTTCCAAAATGTGACTTCATCAAAAACCTTTTCCTTGCTCCATGCTTTTGTTCCCGCTTCAAAACAATCCGCCCACGGAACACGCTGCTTACGTAACGTAGCAACTTCATCGTGTCCGTTATATTCCTGATAACAGACGGTTTTCTCGTTCGCAACATTGTTCCAATTGTCCCAGCCACGTGGGTCAATATGATCGCCCATTTTACAATTGACAAATACGGTCTTGGCATACTCCCGCCACGGACGCCCCAAAAAAACCGGGGTAATATCAGCTTCTGCGGTTAAATAGCAATGGTTGAATACATAACCGTACGATTGTCCTTGCGGCGTAGAGGCGGCTGTAACGTAGCTCGTTTGGTTTTCATGATGGCGTAAACTGCGAATCTCGCAATCTTCAAAATACGCGGTAGCCCCACCAAAAATAAAGTCCACCGTACCCTCTATATAACAATGCTGATAAAGCTGCCGATAGTGCCTATGATGCTCCTTCAAATGGATTCCACCAAACTGGAGTCGTTCTTTCGGTGCAGGAGGTAGAGGGCCTGTAAATAAAGTATCCTGGTGCCCTTTAAAGGTACAGTTTCTAAAAACCGTTTCATCACAATGAGCGTATACCGCAACGGCCTGCCCAACGGCTTCTCCCTGGCCCGCTGTGTTGGAAATCGTTAGATTTTCCAAAATCAGGTGGCTACCGCCTAAAAATAAAGTAGGTGTCGCAAAGGTCCCTATTTCCTCACCCGCTTCATCCCGCTCCTTGGCATACCGATCCATTCGAATCTCTACCTGTCCGATGCCTATAATATGAAGATATGAACGGTAAATCCGTACCTCTTCCTCATAAGTACCTGATAAAATAGTTAGTGTTTCCATTTTATTGGAAGCCGACTGCTCCAATACAGCAATCGCCTCCTGAATCGTATGGAAATCACAAAAGGATTCTTTTCCAACTAGCATGGTTACCCCGATCCCTTCATTTGATTTACAGGTGTTCGGCTAAAAATGACTGCCACGCCGTTCGCATTTCCAACGTCTCCATATGTCCACCGCCCGCGATTACAGGCTGCCAATGCTCAGGACGACCTGCTTCCTGGTAAGCTTCCAGCAGACCTTTTGCCAAATGCTCGACTCCTTCAATAGGACACATCCGGTCATTTTGACCTGTTATACTCATCCGTGGACGAGGTACGATCCGCTTTTGAATATCCAGTGTGGTAAAATGCTTCAGCAGGCCGGGGACATAGGAATAAAAGCCATGATGATCCAATCCCCTTTTGGCGATTAGCGTATGGGCATCTACCTGTCCACAGATATCAACCGTTACCTGTATCCGTTCATCTAACGCAGCCATCCACCATGCCATGAGTCCACCCATCGACATACCGATCGTTGCGATACGGGAAGCATCAATGTCTTCACGCTGGCACATATAATCCACCAAACGACGATTATCATACAGCATCATGCCCCACAGCACCTGGCCCTGCCAGAGCATTTCTTTTACCAGCTCGCTCTCAGTTTTGCCCCCACGTTCGTTGAAACCCCACATGTCAATACAGCACACGCAGTACCCCATGTCTGTCAGGGTTGTAGCGAACGAGGGCTGCTGCAAGTAAGAGCTGCTATGGATCAGCTCCTTGCGCCCGTTTGTATAGTTGCCCCCATGCGAATGGTTAAAAACAACCAACGGAAACGGACCTTCTCCTTGTAAGGGTATAGCTACATACGCTGGGACAGGCTCGATCCCGTTCAAATCCAGCAGGAGACACTCCAGTCGATATCCCTCACGCTCTTCTTGATTCAGCAGAGTTGCCGTTACAGGGCGATCTGCCGGAAGGTCTCCCAACAATGCTTGCAACTTATCCACGTTGTACCTCCTTTCATGCCCTCCTAATTCATCATATTTCGTTCAGAAGGTTGTATCGTTACTTGTTCTATCAGCTTTTCGGGCTGAGCTGTATTCTTCGAATGGCAACGATTGATTTCAACATCTTCTCCATTTTCAATGTAAAAGGCAGGACCTTCATGATTCTCAATCGTCACCTGTTGAAAACGAATATCCTTCACATTACCTAGATAAAAACCACGGTTGTTCATATCTTCAATCCCTGTCATCATCGCCGGACGACCGGGAATTGCATTTTTAGCCATAGAAATATCAATATTGGAAAATGTAATTTCAGCAATATATTGCTCTGCAAGTCCGTATAAGAATCCAGCAGCCGCATGAACCTGTCGTGCCGTAATATCGGAAAAATGGATTCGTCTGAAGCACGGGGTTTCATCGGTAATCGGATAAGGATTTTTGTCCCACACATATTTGTCTTTGCCCCGAGGTCCGCAGAAATAATAAAGGTTCAGAATAAATGGACAAATGACATCTTCCATCACAATGTTGCTGACTCGAATATCCTCAATGGTTCCGCCACGTCCTCGTCTGGACTTCAGACGTATGCCCCGATCTGTTTGCTTGAACACGCAATTGCTGATCGTAACATTACGAATATCACCACTCATTTCGCTTCCCAGTACGACTGCGCCATGTCCATGCACCATCGTACAATTTGTAATCGTAATATTTTCACATGGAATTCGCTCTTGTGTATCTTCGGTTCCTGCTTTGATCGCAATACAATCATCGCCCACATCTATATTGCAGTTGCTAATACGAACATTGGAACAGGATTCAGGATTAATACCGTCCGTATTGGGGGAGTCCGCCGGGTTAAGAATGGACAAATTATCAATCGTAACGTTATAGCAAGCGATGGGGTTTACCGTCCAACTGGGGGAATTTTTTAACATAACATCTTTAATGGTAACCCGCTGACAACGGTCAAAGCTGATTAATTTGGGTCTCGGATACTGTAATTCCTCTGGATGATTGCGGTGCTTTTCCCACCACGGCTGACCATTTCCGTCCAACGTTCCGCTACCTGTAACTGAAATATTCTCAAGGTTCTGTCCATAAATGCATGACGCATGCACTTCCCGCTGAACGCCCTCCCATCTGGATTCTACTACAGGGTAATCAGCCAGTTCCGTACTGAAGGACAGAGTTGCACCAGGGCTTACATGCAGCTCAATGTTACTTTTCAGAAAGATAGCACCTGTCAGATACGTCCCAGACGGAACAAAAACGGTTCCTCCTCCAGCATTGCTGGCCGCTTCAATGGCAGCCGCAATTGCTCCCGTAGCCAGCGTCGTGCCATCCTGAACTGCTCCATAATCTACAATGTTATACAATTGCATTTCGTTCTCTCCTGTCTTTATATTTTGTGAATGTTAGATCCATTTTGTATTGGGAAAGCATAAGCTGCCCCCCGGATTTCAACATCCAAGAAATCATTCAAGGAGTCAGGGGGCAACAGCCATGCTCAGCTATTATTTTTTCGTTTTCTTATACGCTTCCTCATACTCAGCGGTAATCCGTGATCCACCAGAGTTTTTCCAGTTTTCTACGGCTGCTTTAAACCCGGCTTCGTCAAGCTCACCCATAATAAATTTGAAGGAGGCGTCGGTAATGATTTTCTCCAGCTCTGTTCCTTGCTCATTAGCGGTGACTGAATCCAGTGGCACGGTCGGGTCCAGAACAGCAAATTCATTATTTTCTCGGACTAATTCATTAGCCAGTTCCTTCTCTGGATTGGCATCTTTTAAGTTGTAGGTCACTTCACTTGGTCTGGAGCTTGAAAACGGCTGAACATCTGCTTGCCACAAATCTGTATTCGTAATTTTGAAGGCTCCATCTTTTTCGATCTTATAATGAGTGCCTTCAATACCGCCGGTCATATACATATATACATCTTTGTCAATTAAATCATCTACAAATTGCAGCAGTCTCTTCAACTCAGCTTCTGTTTTTACTTCGGATTTCGGAAATGCCAGCAAACCTCCTACCCCGCTTCCCTCAGACCATACGTGGTATTTGCCATCTCCATTCGAAATCTTGTTAACCGGTACCAGCTTCAGCCCCTTTTGTAAGCCTTGGGACAAGGTTCTGAGGTTAGAGATATCGATCATGCCTGTATAAATACCTGCTTTACCTTGTGCAAATTGTTGCTGCTGGTCCGTTTTAGCGGTTACAGCAAAGTCTTTAGAAAGATATCCATTTTTGTATAATTTATTGGAATACTTTAAGGTCTCCAAATATTGAGGAGTATCAAATTCCGGCGTAAATTTTCCGCTTTCATCTACTTTCCAGCCATTAGGTGTGCCAAAGTAGGAACTTAAAGTTTTGAAGCTGCTGTAGCGTAGATCCGATCTGTCAACAAACCCAGTCGTATCATTTTTTCCATTTCCATCCGGATCATCTTCTGTAAACGCTCTCGCAACTTCATACAACTCATCCAGTGTCGTCGGCACCTTCAGTCCTAAGCGATCCAGCCAATCCTGGCGAATGACCAGACCCGCCCGAGCCAGATTCTTCTGGAACGGAACGCCATACAGTACCCCTTCAATGGATGCGGCTTCCCGAACTTCAGGCGGGATTTTTTTCAAATTTTCATAATCATCTAAATACTTTCCTACATCCCAGAATAGTCCTGATTTCAATGAACTACGCACTGAAGAATTTGTCATCATTGTCAGCGTCACCATATCGGCCAATTCGCCAGAAGCAAGCGCAGTAGTGATTCTCTCTTCTTTAGAAGCGTCAGGCACCCAATTGAACGTGATTTTAGAATTGGTGTATTCTTCAATTTTGCTTTTGATCGTTTCTGTAGGCGGAGAAGCTGTATGCAATACGTTTAACCAGGTAAATTCCAGTTTGGACTTCGGATCATAGGTTTGGCCGCTTTGATCCTCAGCTCCCTTGTCACCGCAAGCAGCTAAAAAAACACTCATGACCATTAGTACAGCAAGAAGGCCCGATACTCCCTTTTTCGTCGTGATTCCCTTTTTCATCGTATTTGCTCCTTTTCTGTTTATATATTTATGCCATATCTTCCTCTTTCACCAGAACCTCTCGCTCTATTTTGCTGAACACCTGATGCGTCATCCACATCACGAGATAACCCATAATACTTGCTCCGGCAAAAGTTAGAATTCCTGGGTACAAGCCTAGAATCAATGCAAAAAGCACGACAATGGCTACAAAAAGAACAAGCGTATATTGTAAATACGAAAACCCAATCACTATCGACATTTTGACCTTCAGTCTGATACCTTTCCAATCATAGTGAGCCAGCAGCGGGAAAATGTAGGCCAAAGAGATGAGATACAAAAAGGCTCCAATAAGCGTCACCACACGAACATACCAGGACGAGACGTTGACTATATCTACGTAGAGCACGTAACCCACAAGGCTGTAAAGCCCGCCAATGATGGCTGCTTCTTTAAAGCTTTCTCTAAAGTAACGTACAAACGTCGAGAAAATGGCGACTTCCTCATTGCCCCGAATCCACTGTCTTAAAATACTAAGCATAGCGACGGTTGCAGGCCCAACGCCTATAAAACCCAAGCCCAGAATCGTCGCAACCGTCCAAAGCAAGTTAAGATAGACCAAGCGTAGCAGGCGCATGCACCATTTGTTCATGTTTTCTACAAACCGTACCATTTTGCATCCTTCCCGTCGTCATTAGTAAACGCCGTCTTCACCAAATTTCTTGGCCAGTCGATTGGAGCCCATAATCAGGATTAAACCTACCACACCTTTAAAAAGTCCTACCGTCGTACTGAAACTTAATTGTCCATTCTTTAAGCCCGCAGTATAAATGTAGGTGTCAAAGATTTCGGCAACCTCGCGGTTTAAGGAGTTCAATAGCAGATACATATGCTCAAAGCCCAAATCCAACGTGCTACCGATTTTCAAAATTAACAATGTAATAATGACTGGGCGAATCGCAGGCAAGGTAACGTGCCATGTCTTTCTCAGGCGTCCAGCTCCGTCCATCTCTGCTGCCTCATACAATTGCGTATCTACCACTGTAATCGCAGAAAGATAAATGATGGTAGACCAGCCGAGTTCCTTCCAAATCACTTGCCCGATGTAGACCGTTCGTAGCCATTGCGGAGAAGTTAAGAAGCTGATCTTCTCACCGCCCAGCGCAGCAATCATTTCATTCAGCACCCCGCCGTCTACGGTTAGGAATACATAAGAAATCGAAACAATGATAACCCATGACATAAAGTGCGGGATGTAGATAATGGTTTGAATAATGTTTTTAAAAAACATCTTCCTAACCTCGTTCAGCATGAGTGCCAAAATGATGGGCAATGGAAAAAAGATTACAATGTTCAATGCAAACAAAACCAGCGTATTGCGAAGCAGCATAAAAAACGTGGGCTCGGTAAATAAACGAATAAAATGCTTCATTCCTACCCATGGACTACCTGTGATTCCCTGAAAAGCTTGATAATCCTGAAATGCAATCACCAATCCCCCCATAGGAAAGTACTTAAAAATAATGAAGTACACCAGTCCAGGCAAAACCATTAAATAGAGCAACTTGTGTTTCTGCATTCGTAAAAGGCTTTCCGTCGTTCTTTTGTTCTTTTTCATTTTCATGTTTGGTGCGGGGACACTTGAAACTTTCATTAGTTCGACCTCCTTCAAACGATCCTGTATACGTTTTCAAGAGTACGCGATTTTCAGCATTCCGCATATAATCATCAAATGATAGCGTTTACAAAATTGGGTGTGCAGCCTACTTTTCAACCTTTTCACCTTAGCTAATGATTACTACACAACCTAATGAGCATCCGCTTTTTTCCATGATTAGAGAACACCTCAAGATTTGATTATATACGGAATTCTTTCCTCTTGATAAGGTTGACATGTAAACGATTACGAGGAGGTCAACCACATTGACACAGCCATTACGAAAACAAAAATTACGAAAAAAAGAATCGCTGGGCAGTCGTATTTTCAACATTGTAAACAGTACACTATTGATTCTCATTGCCCTCACTTGTCTCTTACCTTTTTTGAATATCATCGCCAGCTCTTTTGCCTCAACCGAAGAAGTAATAGCCAAGAAGTTCATTTTATTCCCAGTTACTTTTTCCTTGGATGCCTACCGTTATATTCTGTCGACTCCCACCATTTTTAGAGGTCTCGGGGTTTCGGTCGGAGTAACGATCGTCGGTACAGTTGTGAGTATGATATTTACTGCTTTTATGGCTTATGGATTATCCCGAAGATATCTACTAGGACGCAATACGATTAACTTCATTGTAGTGTTTTCTATGTTGTTTAGTGGGGGGATGATTCCAACATTCCTGGTTGTAAAAAGCATGGGGCTTATCAATTCGTATTGGTCCTTGATTCTTCCCGTGGCCATTAATGCGTTTAACCTGATTATCATGCGTAACTTCTTTCAGGCGCTGCCAGATGATCTGGAGGAATCAGCCAAGATGGACGGGTGCAACGATTTTGGTATCTTCTTTAAAATTATGTTGCCATTAGCCCTGCCTTCTATTGCAACCATCTCTCTATTCTACGCTGTTGCCTACTGGAATACGTATATGCACGCCATTCTCTATATTAATGATTCTGCCAAATGGCCGATTCAGGTCTTGCTACGTCAAATTGTAATCGTTTCCAGTGGTATGCAGGCAGAAGGAACTGCTGTAGATGTCATCCCGCCTGCGCAGACCATTAAGATGGCAGTCATTGTCATTGCGACCGTTCCGATGTTAATCGTATATCCATTTGTGCAAAAGCACTTTGTCAAAGGAGCTTTGTTAGGCGCGGTTAAAGGCTAATTGGCTTGCTTCATCTTTCGGTAAGCTCCCGGTGTAACCTGTTCCTTTTTCCGAAAAGAGCGGATAAAGTTTTGTGAATTATGATATTGCAGTCGCTCGGCGATTTCTTTAATCGTCATATCTGTCTCAATGAGCCACTTCTTGCCCATTTGCAGCCGATAGCCCATCAGATATTCACTAAACGTCGTTCCGTATTCTTTTTTGAAAATACTGCTTAAATAATTCGGATTGTAATGAAGTCGGTCTCCAATGAGTTCTAATGATAATTCCTGGTCATATTCAGCACGGATAATAGCAGCAATTTTCTCCGAGAGACAACGGAATTGCTGGTTGGTCTTCTCTTTCATGCTTTTTACCATGGGGAAAATAACTTGCTCTATCAGCATACGTTCTATCTCTTCCGGGTTACGGATGTCCAGCAAACGATGATACAAGGCATGATTGTCTTGCGTCAGCAGCACTTCAATCCCTAATAGCTGCTCCAATTGGATGAGGTTATTCACAAACCGTACCAACAGTACTTCAAAGTTCATGGAATGATTATTTTTTATCATCATTTCCTCCAATAAAGAGTGCACGGTATGATATACCTGCTCTTCGTCCCCTATTCGGATGGCATCAAACAGTTTCGATTCCAATTCCGTAGGATAATGAAGCAGCACCGGACCTGAAATGACCATGGAAATATCTTCATAAAAAATAATCGACTCTTTGCCTAAATTTAAACGGTGATGCAAAGCTTGCTTGCTCATCTCACAGGCTTCTTTACTTTCTAATAAGTTATCATACGCTGTACTAATGCCGATGCTGATGGATACATTCAAATACTCTTTTACGTTTCGAACCAAAAGGGTCGCATCATCCAGAACTTGCTTTCTCATTTCCTGTTCGCTCAACCCTGTCAAAATTAATATGGTGGCCTGAGTGTTATCGTTCAAAATGATGGGGAGCATTCGCTGCTGCTCTGGAATCGTTTCTTCTACGATCTTGTTAATAGCCAGCAGCAAAACGTCTTTATCCGATGGCTCTCGATCTCCCAGATTATCCAGTTGGACTAACAAGGTAATATACATTTGATTCTCGATCTGCGGATAACCCAAGCGTGGCATTTTTCGTGCCAATTCCTCTGCAGAAATACGTTTGCGAAACAGATTGAGAATCAATTGGGTTTCCAACTGTGGCATTTCGGACTGAATGAGACTTTCCAAGCTTTCCTTCTCGGTTACAATGTTATCGATGGAATTAATAATCCATTCAATTTCATTTTTAGAAGGTTCATTTTTGAAAGCGAAATTAGGATTTTTAGGCAAGCTGCGTTTTATTTGCTGAAATGGCTTTGTAAAGTAAATGGCAATGAAGTATGCCACTACCACCATTAAAAGCGTTAATACAAGTCCCATCATGATGATCCCAAATTTGGTCGTTTGAAAGGCATCCGCAATTTCTTTCTTATCTAATACCGTTAAGTAAGTCCAATTATTATAGGCAGATTTAGCATAAATAACTTGTCGTGCAGGCTGCTGATCCGTTTTCTCCAAAGTTAACATACCTGTGTTGTTCGGCTTCACTGCAGCTTCTGAAATGTGCTGAAGCTGTTGGGTGGACAATAATTGTTCAGCAGGCTGGGTTTCATACATTAAATCGCCTTGTTTATTCAAAATAAAAACAGCCATATGATCCTCGGTTTGAATCGTATGATTTAACGTTTGCAGCGAAATATCCGACAGGGCAATGGCTTGCTTCTTCTTAGAGAATACAGGTAAGGTATTCACAAAACGAATTCCTTTATCTGTTTTAACCCAGAATAGTCCCTTCTCTTGGTGGTCGATATAGGTACTAATCAGCTTTTCTCGTTCCGTTTTAGTCAAATAGGACAGGCTTCCATTGGAGATTCTCCAATTCTGATTTAGACTGATTAGTGAATATTCCGTTCCCTCTAATCCCATCGTAGCAATATAATTGAGCTGAGTATTCACATTCCGATACGCTATAAAATCTTTTTCTGTAATGGGATTTTTCACAACATCATTAAAGGAACTGGTCGTGCTATACGTATTAAAAGCATATTCAATCGTTTGAATTTTCTGCTCCAGACTATTTCTGATCTGTGCCATGTAGCTTTGCTTGGTATTGGAAACTCTCTCCACAACGGAGCTAATTGTTGTAAAATAGATGTAGCTGCCAAAACTGGCCACCAATCCTACTCCCAAAACCAGAATCGTAATAAAAATAGTATAGAACATTCTTCCTTTTTTCATTGCGCTCCCCCTCTGGCTCTTTGCATCACAACAAAATTATAGCGCTTTCATAACAAGGTTTAAATCATTTTTTTCACGTGTGCATTATTTTTTACATCCGTATCATTCCAATTTAAGTCGATTTTGTTTGGTTTGCGGCAGTTAAAAAGAAATTTGGAGGAGTTACTTATGTTACATGTTGTTAGTCCTAAACAACCGATTATAAAAGAAGAATTTCCGTCAGACACTTCTTTTCTCTCCCTCTATCCCGTAGCAGTTCGTGAAGCTCGTCCTTTTATATTGGTATTGCCTGGCGGTGGCTACGAGCATTTGGCCTCACATGAAGGAGAGCCTATAGCCCGGTGGTTGAATGATCTAGGTATTCATGCGGGTGTGCTGGAGTATCAAGTCGGCGATTTCGAGATTAATTCCTTGTTGGAGGATGTAGAACATGCTCTGCAATGGATTCGCCAAACACCGCATGACTGGCTAGTCATTCCTGATCAAGTGGGGCTCATCGGTTTTTCTGCAGGCGGTCACTTGGCCTCCATTGTCTCCATGATAGGGACAGTAAAGCCAGATCTTCTGTTGTTGGGATACCCTGTAATTTCATTTCATGAGCCTTATACACATATCGGAAGCCGCACACATTTTTTAGGGGAACAGCCGACGCTGGAGCAGCTTCAAGCCTTTTCATCCGATCAGCAAGTAACTTCACAGACACCTCCAACTTTGATATGGACTACAGCTAATGATGGCGCTGTACCAGTAGAAAATAGTCTGTTGTTCGCTTTTTCATTATCCAGAGAACATATTCCGTTTGAACTGCATGTATTTGAGGAAGGGCGACACGGATTGGGACTGTCAGAGGACAACCATGAATGCCATCAATGGCTTAATCTGGCGGAAACTTGGCTTCAAAAACATGGATATGCTCAGGCAAGGCAACAGATGACAACTCGACTGTTTATCGCTGGGGACTCCACTGCAGCTCAAAAAGGGGCTACCGAAAAACCGATGACAGGCTGGGGCGAACACTTGCAAAGCTATTTGGCACCGTCTGTTCATGTGGACAATCGTGCTGTCAATGGGCGAAGCACCAAATCTTTTATAGCAGAAGGCCGATTAGCTGATATTGAAAAAGATATTCAAGCTGGAGACTATCTGTTTATTCAATTTGGACACAACGATGAAAAAAAAGAAGACCCCACTCGCTACACCGATCCTGATGGAGAGTATCGTCAAAACTTAATTCAATACATTCAGTCCGCTAGGGAGCGTGGTGGAATTCCAGTCTTATTGACCTCTGTAAGCCGCCGCCGATTCACCGCAAACGGTGAACCTGATCCGCTGGCTGTAGGAGCCTATCCTGCTGCCATGAGACAAGTAGCCGCGGAAACCAAAACACCCCTGCTCGATATTTTTGAAGCTTCTCAGCAGCTTTATCGTTCAATGGGTGAAAAAGAGTCCCAGCAGCTATTTATGTATTTGCCTGAAAAAACACATCCTAATTACCCCGCTGGTGTAACGGATAATACCCATTTTTCTGACGAAGGAGCAAGACAGATTGCTCAGCTTGTAGCAGAAGCAATTCGTCAATGTACGGAACTGTCCGCATTAAAACAACGTATGGTAGAAAAGAATCCAGACAGCGGTGAGAGGCTTGCGCACCAACTTGTCAACTGATATCAATAACTAAATAGAAATATACACGAAAAACGGACTTGGAGCTAATCACTCTGACGTCCGTTTTTTATTCCGTGTGATCGAAGACTATACAGCTAGGAGAATAGTTCAAAAGTACAGTAACTTAAATTAAAATTATTTAATTGTTATATTTTAATTCTTTTGTATTTTATAGGACTTTAGAATCGTTTTATTGTATTATTTTGACAACATTTGTCGAATGAAGTGAAATCCATAACTTTACATGGTATATTTTAGGAGATTGAATCATACATAAGGAGGATTTTTTTATGAAACTAAGAAAATATTATTATCAACAGCTATGTCTCTGGGACTTATTGGGAGCATTATCGTCCCTAGCGCGTCCGCATCTGTAGGCCCTTCTCCGGTAATTACGCCTGTCGTAGAAGTTAACGGAGTATACTACAGAACGGCTACGTTGCCACGTAATTATTCCTATGCGTTGTCAAATTACCCAGGGGATACTTATAAAGTGGCGAGCGGAAATGTCACCGTCTCCGCTTCCGGGGTGGTAACCACCACTACTGCAACGAATGCAAAAGTTGAGATTTACGGCGGTAACGGTAAATTGAGAATGGTATACACTGTTAAGGTATCTTAAGTTAAAAACGGTAAAAATAGCACTGTCCGTTTATTGGGACAGTGCTACTTTTATGGAACGAAAAGAACTCATATTAGCTTTTTTATCAGCGAAACCCTTTATTTGTTTTCATTGAACTCTATTAACCGACTCTTAAGAAGTTTTATTTAAATACTCCTCAAATTGCGTGCCAAATGCTCGAACGTCCTCTTTTCTAAACTTTCGTGAAATCAATAAAGATACCCCAAAAAATCTAAGTCTCCCTCACTCCAATCTATCTTTCCTACTTCTTTAATCATTATTCCATCAATTTTCTCAAAGCCTATTCCATTTGTAATATTTTTTTCATTATCAATTTTTAACCATTTAATTTTGTTCTTTACAGGCTTATATCCATTTCTTAAATACAAGTTCATATTATCAGCAAATAAAAGTATAAAATCAATATTTCCTGTAACGGAAACTTTTCAATTTCTAAAAGCAGTGCTGAAGCTATTCCCTGTGATCGGACATTTTTTGAAACACACAAATCAATTAAACCCAGTACTTTTATGGATTCTCCGTTTAGATTCATTATCCTATAATCTAATCCAACATGCCCTATAAGTTGATATTCATGGTTAAAAGCTAGAAGTCTAAAATGTGGAAGTTGCTTGAAATAAATTCTATCCTTAGGGTAGATTTCTGAAAAACTGTCGATTAATAATGCTTGTATACTGGCTGCTAACTCTTCACTTATGTCATGTTCAAAAACTTGATCTATTTTCAAAATACCACTCCCATCCTTGTGCCTACTGTAGCACTCTTCTACATTTAAGTGTGACAACTGTACGTGAATTACCGGAGTTGATCTAAACAAAATGAACCAACCTAGAAAAATATTCCTAGTTCTGATAGACTAATTTTGTGTTTTGAAAGTTAAATTGATAAGGAGCCATAAAAATGAAGAAATTTATATTAGTATTCTTCTCAGTAATCATTGTTTCTGCCTTCCTCCAATTTCCAACATTTGCTGCAGAAATCAATGCCAAAGAAATCCTTAAGAAAAAATATCCTCGGGAAATTGTAACACTGAGCAAATCTACGGATTTAAACGGAGATGGTAAAAAGGAATACTTCCTACTTACTGAAGCGGGTAATTTTTTTCTTGTTAATTCTAAAGGGGCAGTTGTATTAATTAACACAAATATAATAAGTGATGAATTTTTTGAACAGCCTACTATCCAGATTTATCAAGTATCTAAAAAAGAAAAGCACATAGCAATAACCTTTGAATATGGACCATCAAATACACAGTTTTATGCTTATCAATATAAAAACGGTACATTATTTAATAAACTTTCCATTATGGGCGATCAGGGAGTACAAGTTGATATAAAGGGAACCGTTAAACAATATTGGAAAAAGTACAGACCTGAGGGAGGATGGGATTTAGCTATAGCGACGTATTCATGGAGTGCTTCAAAGAATAAGTACCTCGGAGCAGGACAGCTGCCTTAGTTAATCATCTCTATTGAAAAGCTCACGTTTAAAGTCATCTAAGGAAATACACTGGGACTCACACCAGCTTTCAGTCAGTGGAGTCCTCTTTTAGATCTAAAAGTAAACTCACTAGTCCCTAATATTTTCTAAAGTAGCGCTTCCCATCTCCTGTAGGCATAATAACCTTCTGCTCCCTATCCCGTCATTCTACCCGCAATATAGACTCTTCCGCCCATACAATATAGTCAAATCAGGCATCGAAAAAAGACGATATAACGATCAGCAAAATGATTTCTGAAAGCTGTCCGTTATCAAAGGTATGATTGGGAAACCGATAAGTTATCGGAATGGCATACTGTTCCTGCTGGCGGCATTGTCATAATCGCCCCCTTATAAATGCTACTTCCCTCCATTTTCTCGCCCTCTATAAACAACAAAAAAACCCTTGCTACGCAAGGGATTTTGAGGAAATGGGCCCTGAGGGACTCGAACCCCCGACCAATCGGTTATGAGCCGACCGCTCTAACCAACTGAGCTAAGGGCCCTCAAAAAAATTTGTATATTCACGTTATACATTCATAACAGCAACGTTAATTAATATACAACATTTTCTTGTGTTTCGTCAATAGTCTTTCGAAAATTTTCTTTTATAAAATTATTTTTGTGGACTTACGGAATAAATCGGACACCATAACGACCTTTGCGCGAGCGGTACACCTCCACTGCGCGGGGATCATTGTAGCCATACATCCAGCCGTCGTGCTCCAACCTTTTTGCCAGACATCCTGCCTGAAATTTAGTCGTGTACAGTCTGCCATAGTAAATCCAATACATCCGAGCTCCCTCTTTTCACATGATGGTAGGAGTAGTGTAACCGGATCGAATTCGATTTACACGGCCTCAGCCATAACAATCTACAATGGTTAGCAACGAGTACGAATCGTTCTAATCATTAGCTCTGTTGGCCCCTATAGCTCATCTTATTTTCCAAAGGAAGCCGGGTCCTGACGCCAAGAACGCAGTAGTTCCATCTCTTCTTCCTGAATGGTTCCTTCACGCAAGGCAACATTCATCAGGGCTGTATAATTGGACAAGCTATGCAGCTCCACACCTGCTTCTTCAAAAGCTTGAGTCGCTTTGTCTAGCTGGTAGCTGAAAATAGCTAGTACCGCTAACGGCTGAGCGCCTGCTTGTGCTACAGCCTGCGCTGCTTTAATGGAACTGCCTCCTGTAGAAATGAGATCCTCGATGATCATAACCTTTTGTCCTGCGCTGATGCGGCCTTCAATTTGGTTCTCTTTCCCATGTCCTTTGGCTTTGTCCCTTACATAGGCCATTGGCAGATTTAGCTTTTGCGCCACCCAGGCCGCATGAGGAATCCCTGCTGTAGCTGTCCCTGCAATGACTTCGGTTTCGGGATATTGCTCACGAATGAGGGCTGCAAATGAGGCTGCGATCAGCTCGCGCACCTCCGGGTAGGACATGGTCAGGCGATTGTCGCAGTAAATTGGCGATTTAATGCCGGATGTCCATGTAAAAGGCTGTTGTGGGCGCAATGCCACCGCCTGAATACGTAACAGATGGGATGCGATTTGCTCGGGGATACTATTGAATGTGGTCATACTTGTATCATCTCCTCAATAATGTGTTCCGCTGCGGCACGTGGGTCTGCTGCTGCGGTGATAGGACGTCCAACAACAATGTAGCTGCTGCCTTGGGCAATGGCTTGCCCAGGTGTAAGCACACGCGACTGATCGCCTGCAGCACTACCTGTCGGGCGTATGCCAGGAGTTATCGTCTTAAATTCTGATCCACATACAGCACGAATGGCAGGCACTTCCAAAGGAGAAGCTACCACACCATCCAGTCCCGCCTCACGGGTCAATTGTGCGTAGCGAACGACTGCATCCTGTACCGTACCAGGAATACCCAACTCCTTATTCATGGTCGTCTGATCCGTGCTGGTCAGCTGTGTGACTGCAATAATGAGCGGCATGGAAAGCGAACTGTCTGCGGAAATAGCTGCTTCTGCACCAGCTTTAGCGGCTGACATCATACTGCTGCCCCCAGCGGCATGTACGTTGAACATATCCACACCTAGGCGGGTAATGCTCTCTGCCCCTCCCCGCACCGTGTTAGGGATATCATGCATTTTCAAATCCAGAAATACGGAGTATCCTCTGGACTTTAGCTGTTCTACAAAAGCTGGCCCTGCACTATAAAACAGTTGCATACCTACTTTTATATAACAGGGAATCCCCTCTAGCTGCCGAATTAACTGCTCAGCCTGCTGTGCATTGGGATAATCTAACGCAACCATCAGCCGTCCTGCCATCTGATGAAATGCTCCATTCACCGTTCTACATCCCCTTTTTACGTCAATTCGGGTACATTTGCCCGTGATAAAGGACATCCGTCAGCCGAAGCTGATGAATGTCCTTCCCTGTGCTACTTATTTCCTCACATCTATTCGTAACGCATTAGTTGCTCAGGACCGGCATGGATTCGGATGTGAAATTGATCGTTTCCAGCATTCTTAGCAAAGCGCGTACTGTATCCAGTGAGGTCATGCAGACGATGCCATTCTCAACCGCTTCGCGGCGGATACGGAATCCATCACGTTCTGGCGTTTTGCCTTTGGTCAGCGTATTGAAGACAAAGTTGGCTTCACCCGTACGGATCATATCCAGGATATTCGGGTTCCCTTCGCTCAGCTTGTTGATCGTGTTCACTGGAATGTTGGCTTGCTCCATAGCAGCCGCTGTTCCACCTGTTGCAATAATTTTATAGCCCAGTCTGTAAAAGCCCTGCATCAACTCGACAGCTTCTTCTTTGTCCTTATCTGCCACTGTAATGATGATCGCTCCAGTGGATGGGATTTTCATGCCAGCCCCCACAAGTCCTTTGTACAGTGCTTTGGCATACTGAATATCGCGTCCCATGACTTCACCTGTCGATTTCATTTCCGGGCCCAGTGTCGGCTCTACACGGCGCAGTTTGGCAAAGGAGAATACCGGAACCTTAACCGAGACATAATTACTTTCAGGCCAAAGACCTTCTGAATAACCTGCATCTTTAAGCTTACCGCCCAAAATAGCCTGAGTGGCCAGATTCGCCATCGGGATATTCGTTACTTTACTCAAGAAAGGAACTGTCCGCGAGGAGCGAGGATTAACCTCGATCACGTACACCTCGTCTTGATGAATAACAAACTGGATATTTACCAGGCCGATCGTTTTCAATTCCTTGGCGATGCTGATTGTGATTTCCACAATTTTTTGTTTCAGCTCGGCAGACAAGTGCTGTGGTGGATACACTGCGATAGAGTCACCTGAGTGAACCCCGGCCCGTTCTACATGCTCCATAATGCCTGGTACCAATACTGTCTCGCCGTCGCAGATGGCGTCGACCTCAACTTCTTTACCCAGCATATAACGGTCGATGAGCACTGGATGCTCTGGATTGATTTTAACCGCTTCTTCCATGTACCGCAGCAGTTCCGTATCGGAGTACACGATTTCCATAGCGCGCCCGCCCAGAACGTAGGATGGACGTACCAGGACCGGATAGCCTAGCGCCTGTGCGGTTCCTACTGCTTCATCTACCGATGTGACCGTGTTGCCTTTAGGCTGTGCGATAGCCAGACGAGACAAAAGTTGCTCGAACTTTTTCCGGTCTTCCGCTTCATCGATACTTTCCAGACTCGTGCCCAAAATATTCACGCCTGCCGCACTCAGCGGAGCTGCGAGATTAATGGCCGTTTGACCACCGAACTGGACGATAACCCCAATCGGTTTTTCCTGCTCGATGACATTCATTACATCTTCGAAGAAGAGCGGTTCAAAGTAGAGGCGGTCGGATGTGTTAAAGTCCGTAGATACCGTCTCCGGGTTGTTATTGATAATCACTGCTTCGTAGCCCGCTTTTTGAATAGCCCATACCGCATGTACGGTGGAGTAATCAAATTCAATCCCTTGCCCGATCCGAATCGGTCCGGAGCCGAGTACGATAACTTTCTCTTTGCTAGATGGAATCACTTCATTTTCCACCTCGTAAGAGGAGTAGTAGTACGGAGTTGTGGCTTCAAACTCGGCTGCGCATGTGTCTACCATTTTGTAGACCGGACGCAGGTTTTGAGCTAGACGGAATTCACGTACCTCACGCTCGGTTGTCATACTGTCGTTTTGGCCCATACTGCGAATCTCGGCGATAGAGCGGTCGGTAAAGCCTTTACGTTTGGCCTGATAGAGTGTTTCGTAGGTCAGCTCAGACTCTCCAGCGATGATGGCTTCGAACTTGACGATTCCCTCTACCTTATCGAGGAACCACCAGTCGATTTTCGACAAATCCTGAATTTCCTGCTGCTTCCAACCGCGACGGAATGCTTCAGCTACCAAGAACAAACGCTCATCATCTGCTTTAATCAGGCGATCCTTGAGCACGTCATCAGACAGCTGATCGGCTCCCTTAAGATGCAGACGGTGTACGCCAATTTCCAAAGACCGTACCGCTTTATGGATGGACTCTTCGAATGTGCGTCCGATGGCCATGACTTCACCCGTTGCTTTCATTTGCGTACCCAGCTTACGGTTGGCAGAAATGAATTTATCAAATGGCCAGCGTGGTATTTTGCTCACGATGTAATCCAGTGTTGGCTCAAAGCAAGCATACGTTTGTCCCGTTACCGGGTTCACAATTTCATCCAGCGTGTAGCCCAGTGCAATTTTGGCAGCCATTTTAGCAATCGGATATCCGGTTGCCTTGGAAGCCAGCGCCGAGGAGCGGCTTACGCGCGGGTTTACTTCAATTACATAGTATTGATAGCTGTGCGGATCAAGCGCAAACTGTACATTACAGCCGCCTTCGATATTGAGGGCGCGGATAATTTTCAAAGAAGCGGAGCGCAGCATCTGGTATTCGCGATCGGACAGCGTCTGACTCGGAGCTACGACGATACTGTCGCCAGTATGCACGCCGACTGGATCAAAGTTCTCCATATTACAGACAACGATGCAGTTATCATTGCCGTCACGCATGACCTCATACTCGACTTCCTTCATACCTGCGATACTTTTTTCCACCAAACATTGTCCGATTGGACTGTATCTCAAGCCAGAGCTGACGGTTTCACGCAGTTCTTCTTCTGTGGAGCAGATACCACCGCCTGTTCCCCCTAGCGTATAAGCCGGGCGAACGATAATTGGATAACCGATTTCGTTAGCAAATTCTAACGATTCTTCCAAGGTTGTTACAATGACACTTTCCGGTACAGGCTGTTCCAACTCGCGCATCAAATCACGGAACAGATCACGATCTTCGGCTTTTTCTATCGAATTCAGTTGAGTTCCCAGCAGCTTGACGTTTTCACGCTCCAGCACTCCCGCGCGAGCCAGTTCCACTGCCATATTCAGACCTGTCTGTCCTCCCAGCGTAGGAAGCAGACCATCTGGACGCTCTTGACGGATAATCTGTGTTACAAAATCAAGTGTAATCGGCTCGATGTATACTTTGTCTGCCATGTTGGTGTCTGTCATGATGGTTGCCGGATTACTGTTGATCAGTACTACCTCGACGCCTTCTTCTTTGAGCGCTTGACAAGCTTGTGTACCAGCGTAATCAAATTCCGCTGCCTGACCAATGACGATAGGACCGGAACCGATCACAAGTATTTTTTTAAGTTCTGTATTTTTCGGCATATTAGCGCTCTCCTCTCACTGCGGCGGCGATAGCAGCCTGACGCGGTTGCTTTGGATGATTTCTTTTGTGCTCACGGATCATGTTCAGAAAGCGGTCAAACAGGTAGCCATTATCGTAAGGTCCTGGTGCAGCCTCTGGATGATATTGCACCGAAAACGCGGGATACTTTGTATGTTTAAGACCTTCTATCGTTTTATCGTTGTTATTAATATGCGTCACTTCAAGCTCAGTTCCTTGAATCGAATCCTCATTCACCGTGTAGCCGTGATTTTGTGATGTGATAAAGCAGCGTCCGCTCTCCAGTTCTTTCACCGGATGGTTACCACCGCGATGTCCGAATTTCAGCTTTTCCGTATCCGCTCCCGAAGCTAAAGCGAACAACTGGTGTCCCAAGCAAATTCCGAAAATCGGATATTCCCCTAACAGTTCAGCTACCGTACGAACGGCATGGGGTACGTCTTTTGGATCTCCAGGGCCGTTAGACAGCTGGATACCGTCCGGGTCCAAGCGGCGAATTTCCTCAGCCGTCGTATCATGTGGAACGACAACTACATCGCAATCCCGTTTATTCAGTTCGCGCAAAATGCCACTTTTTGCACCGTAGTCAATCAACACGATCCGCTCTCCGTTGCCAGGACTGCTGTACGGATGAGGTGTGGAAGTCATAGGAACCTGATTGCGCAGTTCTTCAATGGTCAAGTCAGACATCATTTCTTTCAGTTCTTCCAGCGGCTGGGAACCAGTCGTCAAAATGCCCTTCATCGTGCCGTGATGGCGAATAATCCGGGTAAGCATGCGGGTGTCGATGTCGCTAATGCCAATGATGCCATATTCCTTCAGCAAATCGCCCACGCTGTATTGAGCACGCCAGTTACTTGGCGCCGGCTCGTAATGTCGAACAGCAAAGCCATGGACATAAGGCCGTACCGATTCAAAGTCATCCCGAGTAATTCCGTAATTGCCAATCAGCGGGTAAGTCATCGTTACGATTTGTCCGCAGTAAGAGGGATCAGTCAGCACCTCTTGATAGCCTGTAATCCCTGTGTTGAAAACGACCTCGCCTGTTTTTTCACCTTCCGCACCAAATGATGTGCCTGTAAACAGCGTGCCGTCCTGAAGTAACAATCTTGCCTGCATCCCGTCTCACTCCTCTATATTGTTTCCTGCTATTAGGTTCTATTTTTTTAGTGGTTTCTATTTATTTTGCTTCGTCAGCAGACCATACCAGTTTGCCGTCTACCCAAGTTTTCACGGGCCAGCCTTTGAGCTTCCAGCCTGTAAAAGGAGTGTTGCGTCCTTTGCTGGCAAACGTTTGCGGATCAACTGCCTGCTCCTGCTCCAGATCAATCATGGTCAGGTCAGCTGGAGCTCCTTCTTCCAGGCGTCCCGTATCAAGGCGGAAGACACGCGCTGGATCAGCAGTCATACGACGCACCAGAAAGTCCAGCGTCCACTGTCCGGTAGCTACGAATTTCGTGTACAACAGCGGGAAGGCCGTCTCAAATCCAACGATCCCAAATGGCGCCAGCTCCATCCCTCTTGCCTTCTCTTCCTCACTGTGCGCTGCATGGTCGGTTACGACGATGTCAATCGTACCGTCTTCCAGTCCCTCGATGCATGCCTGCACATCACGTGGGGAGCGTAGCGGAGGATTCATTTTCCAGTTCGCATCCAGCCCAGGGATGTCCTCATCTGACAATACCAAGTGGTGCGGGCATACCTCAGCCGTTACCTTGATGCCAAAAGATTTCGCGTGGCGGATTAACCGCACTGACTGCTCCGTGCTGACATGGCATACATGATAGTGTGCCCCGGTTGCCTCGGATAACAAAATGTCTCGTCCGACATGAATGGCTTCGGATTCGTTCGGAATGCCTTTAAGTCCGTGGCGCTTGGCAAATTCGCCGTCCGTCACTGCCGCTCCTTCAACAAGCGTGTTATCTTCACAGTGTGCAATAACCGGCATATCCAGTGCCTTGGCCCGCGCCATAGCGTCCTTCATCATTTGCGCGCTTTGCACCCCGACACCATCGTCAGTAAAGCCGATTGTACCTGCTGCTTTGAGCGCTTCAAAATCTGTCAGCTCACGACCCAGTTCGTTTTTCGTAATGGCTGCGTAAGGAAGAACCTTGGCAAGCCCGGCTTCCTGTCCCTTTTTCAATACCAGCTGGACTGTGTCCACATTGTCAGTCACTGGACGTGTGTTTGGCATGCAGGCAATCGTCGTAAATCCGCCTTTCACCGCCGCGCGGCTGCCCGTTTCAATCGTTTCTTTATATTCAAAGCCAGGTTCTCTCAGATGCACATGCATGTCGATTAAACCGGGGATGACCAGTTTTCCCTGGGCGTCAATTTTTTCAACTTCGCGCTCCTGCTCAGATGCCCCTTCTTCTATAAGTAGGCTGACTCCAGCATCTGCATTTGCGATAGCCAAAATTTTTCCGTCGGCGATTAGGATGGATTTCAATTCAGCCTCGCCCTGCTCGTTCAATACGCTTGCATTCATTATTAATTGTTTCATCTGAAATATTCCTCCGCTCAGTTTTCTGCAACTTTTTCCTACGATCCTACTGACAGCTTCTACAGCTTCATTGCCCGTTCCATAACCGCCATGCGGATCGGAACCCCGTTTGCCATTTGCGGAAAAATTCGTGATTGTTCGCTTTCCACAACTGCACTATCAATTTCCACATCCCGATTCACTGGAGCTGGATGCATGATAATTGTTCCGGGCTTCAGGTTCGCTGCTCTTTTCTCTGTCAAACCGTACTGCTCTCGGTACTCATCCGCTGAGCGCAACATCCCTTCGGCATGCCGTTCCAGCTGTACCCGAAGCATCATGACCACGTCCGCCTGTAGTGCCTCTTGCATCGAAACATAAGGCGCGTACGCCGCAAGATCAGGTGCTTGCATATTTTCAGGAGCGCAGAAGCTAACCTTGGCTCCGAACTTTTGCAAGGCCCATAGATTCGAGCGAGCGACACGGCTGTGCAGAATGTCTCCTATAATGGATACTCTCAAGCCTTTAAGCTCACCGAAAGTTTTGCGCATGGTGTACAGGTCCAGCAGAGCCTGTGTTGGATGCTCATTGTTGCCGTCCCCTGCATTAACCAGTGGAACATTGACCTTCTCAGCGAGCTCTTGCAGCACCCCGGCTGGCTTTAACCGGATGACTCCTGCATCAATGCCCATGGATTCGAGCGTACGTACTGTATCGTAAATAGACTCCCCTTTTTCCACACTGGAAGCCGCAGCGGAAAAGTTCAAAACCTGAGCGCCCAGCCGCTTCTCTGCCATTTCAAAAGAAAAGCGGGTGCGAGTGCTGTTTTCAAAAAACATGTTGGCCGCAAAGCGTGATTGCAGTACTGGAACCAGTTTTTCTGGTTGAGATTCCCAATAATGAGCGCGATCCAGAATGGACTCGATTTCATTTCGGCTAAGTTCCTTTAACCCGAGCAGGCTACGTTCTTTAAGTTGACTGGCTGTTGTGATCATAGCTGTTCCCCCCGGTTCTGAATGATTGTCACTTCGTCCTTACCGTCCGTCTCTTGAAGGGCTACTACGATTTCCTCAGATTTGGAGGTCGGGATGTTCTTGCCGATGTAATCTGGACGAATCGGAAGCTCACGGTGTCCGCGATCCGCTAGCACTGCCAGCTGAATCATTTGCGGTCGTCCGCAGTGCATCAATGCATCCATCGCCGCGCGGATGGTGCGGCCTGTGTACAGCACATCGTCAAAGAGAATGACTTTCTTATCATGAACCGATACGTCAGCAGGATTCATCAAAAGCTCTTTTCCATTTCCTTTAGCTTCGGCTACGCTACTCCGGTCATCCCGGTAGGCTGTGACATCCAGCTCTCCCCATGGAATTGGTGCGCCTTCAATCTCAGCAATTTTTTCAGCCAAGCGCTGCGCCAGATGAACTCCTCGTGTTCGAATACCTACTAGCACACAATCGTCAATACCTTTGTTTTTCTCTAAAATTTCATGTGCAATCCGTGTCAATGCCCGACGAATCGCAATTTCATCCATCAGTACATGTGTTTCATTACTCATGCTTCCAGCCTCCTCAGGTGATATTCCCTTCAGACCTGGTCCCGTGTTCGGATACAAAAAAGACTCCTTGCCCAAGTTTGGCAAGGAGTCTCGTGTGAACAGTTTTCTACTGTTCTCCGATCTCTCGGACACACTGAAGACATACCGCCGCAGCGGATGCACTGATCAGTGATCCATTCACGTTACCTTGCCAGCCTCACGGGACTGATTTAAAGGTGCTATTCAGGATTTCCTTTGTCCTGCTTCTCATAGTGTGAGATGGTTAGCCATCTCTTGGACAAAGTTCATCGCAACTACAAGAAGTATGACAGATTGAAAATCGTGTGTCAACACCCGTTCAACCGGAACCACCGGAAGCACTCTAATAATTATACAACTTCATTGTATAATTATCCATAGTTGTTTTTACCCATACCTTATCCCACAATAAAAAAACCGCCATTTAGGCGGTTTTACATAATAATTTATTCAGGTTTGTGAATAGGAATGCAAATTGTCATTGTTTTAGCGACTACGCAAGGATGCTAGCACATCCTCCATATCAGGAGGGATTGGTCTGTTGAATTCCATGTACTCTCCAGTGGAGGGATGCTTAAAGCCCAGTACCGCCGCATGCAGCGCCTGACCATCCATACGAACCCCTTTGCTGCGCCCATACATAGGGTCGCCAACCAATGGGTGTCCAATAAATTTCATGTGAACACGAATTTGATGTGTGCGCCCTGTCTCCAATTGAAGTTCAAGCAGGGTATAATCCCCCAACCGTTCAATGACGAGAAAATGGGTGACTGCGTGCTTGCTGTTACGTTCCGTCACTGTGAACAATTTGCGATCACCGGAATCGCGGCCAATCGGAGCATCTACCGTTCCCTGATCGTGGCTCAAATGACCGTGAACTAAGGCTATATATTTCCGAGTTACACTATGGTCCTTAAGCTGTGCTGCAAGTGACGCGTGAGCCTGATCATTTTTAGCCGCCATCAGCAGTCCTGATGTATCCTTATCAATACGGTGAACAATACCAGGACGTAATTCCCCGTTGATGCCGGAAAGATCGTGACAGTGGTACATCAGTGCGTTAACCAATGTTCCCGAAGAGTGTCCCGGTGCAGGATGCACGACCAGACCACGTTGCTTGTTAATAACAATAACGTCCGAGTCCTCGTAAACGACATCCAACGGAATATTTTCCGGTACAATATCTACACTTTCTGGCTCCGGTACCGATAATACAATACGATCTCCTTCAGCCAGCTTGTAGTTCGCCTTGATCGCCGTACCGTTCACCAGCACGCGACCATTTCCGATCCACATCTGTATCTGAGAACGTGACACTTCCTTCATTTCTTCGGCGATATATTTGTCTATACGCGTTTTGGCATCCCCGGAATCGGCCGTCCATTCCAGAGATTCACCCTCTAGTTCGTCCTCATAAGACAGACCTGCGGCTTCGCCGTTTTCATTCACTTCGCTCATGCTATGACTTCCCTTCAATGCTATCATTGCCATTGCCATTTCCCTTTTCCCGACGCGATTCCAGCAATGTATCCAAAATAATCAGTGCTACACCGATGACAATCGCCGAATCTGCCACATTAAAAATGGGGAACGTATAGCTTCCAAAATTAAATTGTGCAAAATCAACTACTTCCCCTGAAATAGCTCGATCCAAAAAGTTACCGACTGCTCCCCCAAGCACCAAACTTAGCGCAACAGGAAGTAGCTTTTGTCCAGCCTTGACTGTTTTTCGCAGGTACCAGACGATACCGATCACCACTACAATTGTAATCACGATAAAAAGCCAACGTTGACCTTCCAAAATCCCAAAAGCGGCTCCACGATTACGATGGGATGTGATTAAAAAGAAATCGCCGATGACTGGTATTTGCTCGTACAATTCCATCCGCGTAGCCACCAAATATTTGACTCCCTGATCAATCAAAAAAATAATTAGCGCAATACCAAAATAAATCACTGTCCTTCGTCACTCCGATCCGCTTATATCCGTTGTTGAACCCATTTATTGTAGCATAAGCGTTCTCAGATCGTCCACGAAACCCGCAAGCTATCAAGCTCAGATCATCCATAAAATGAACTCCTTCGCATTTGATTAGAATTTCCTATGTAAAAGAGGTCTTCCCGGTGCAAACTACATGGAGCATACTCAACACAACGCATGCGCATGTAAACCTAGAACAAGGAGAGGATTCCATGTCCCCATTGACGGAGCAACAATTGCAGGGCTTGCGTAACGAACTGCTGGAACGCAAAAAAGAAATTGAGCATCGTTTGCAAGACAACGACCATTACGGACTCGGCGATTCCCAACGCGACCAAACCGGCGAGCTTTCTCCTATTGATAACCACCCAGGAGATCTGGCTACCGAAACCTACGAGCGAGCCAAGGATATTTCCTTACTGGAGCACGACGAATTCCAATTAGAACGCATCGAATCAGCTCTGATGGCCATGGAAAAAGGGACGTATGGCATTTGTGCCGCCAGCGGTAAACCCATTCCCTATGAGCGCCTGCTGGCTGTTCCCTATACCATTTACTGTAAAGAGTACAGTCCCGAAACAGAAGTGTCTAACCGCCGCCCGGTGGAGGAAGAATTTCTCGCTCCCTCGTTCGGCAGAACGAGTCTGGATGAGCGTGATGATCAAAACGGCTTCGACGGTGAAGATGCCTGGCAGATCGTCGAAAATTGGGGTACCTCAAACACACCAGCTATGGCCGAAAGTGGAGAAATCCACAGTTATGATGATATGGAAATTGAAGCAGGCGATGATAATATGGGCTTCGTAGAGCCATACGAAAGCTTTATTGCTACTGACATTTATGGACAAAATGTATCTGTTATTCGCAGCTCCATTTATCAGCGTTATATCGAAGATGGCGAGGGCGAAGGTCTACTGGAGCCGGATACGCACGAAGACGAATCGTGAACTTCAAGGTGGAAATCGCTTCCTAATAGGTAGTAAGCTCCAATTGTCGTTGTACGATCCGTACAATATCAGCGATATAATCACCGATAATCGGCAAATTCAACGCTCCGAGCACTTGCAGCACATAAATAATGGTAGCGGCAAAAAAAGTAAAACCTAGCGCGATGCCGATTCCCCGGGAAACGCCTGATATTAGATTTAGCCAGAGCAATCGCCAAGGCTTATTCAGCAGTAAAGCATAATCTGCAATACGTGTCCGTTCCATCTGCTCTGACACAGCACGTATCAGCTTTTCAACACGACTTAATTGCTCTGCCTGATTACCTGTTTTGCTTTTATCTGCGGCTATGGCAGCCCCTTCTCCGTTGCCCCCTCGGAGACTCCTTCCCTGTCTACGTCTTGATCGTGCCGTCATATGCACAATCCCCCTTTTCCCATGGCTGCCCTGAACGCAGCAAACGAGCCGAAGCACGTAACGGAGAAAACCCGTTTCCGATGCTTAGGCTCGTTTTTATATGCTGCCTGTTATTGTATTATGGGACAGGGGGCTTGTAATTATTCCCCAATATGAACGCCGATGGTTTTACCGTTCACTTCCACATGTTCTGCCGGTTCGGCTTGACCAAATGTCACAGTAGTAACCAATACGTTCTCACGCAACACAGAGTCAAAGCTTTCGATGGCCTGACGCAGCTCGTTATCTACATCCAACGTCAACGCCACATATTTTTCAATCGGCAGATCCAGTTTTTTACGATAATCCTGTACCGCACGAACCACTTCACGTACCCAGCCCTCTTGCTCCAGCTCCGGCGTAATGTCTGTGTTCAACGCTACCGTTAAGCCATAACCGGAAGCAGAAGCGAAGCCTTCTTTCGCTTTTTTCTCCACCAGCAGTTCTTCGGCCGTAACTTGCAGCTCTTCACCTTCTGGAGAAGCGACGTTTAACACTCCTTTTTCTACAACAGAACGGGTATCCTCAGCAGACATTCCTTTGAAAAAGTTTTGTAGGAAACCGACATTTTTGCCGTATTTCTTGCCTGCTACTTTCAAATTCAGTTTCAGTGTAAAATCTACAAAGCCGCTATCGTCCGTCTCAACATGAATATGCTTCACGTTAATCTCATCTTTGATGATTTCCTCATAGCCACTCAGTTCAAAATCCTGATCCATGGACAGAATCAACTCGGACAACGGTTGACGCGTTTTCAAACCCGTTTCGTTGCGGACGTTACGCGCCAATTCGACGACACGGCGTGCCGTTTCCATATCTCGTTCCAGTTCCAAATCGATCAAGGACTCATTGGCAGTCGGATAATCATCCAGATGAACACTTTCCCCGTTGCTCAGGTTGAGGTAAATATCCTCTGCAAGCAGTGGTGTAAACGGCGCAAGTAGTTTGGCAGTCGTTAACAGCACTTCGGTCAGTGTACGGTATGCATCCAGCTTATCTTCTGTAAGACCATTGCCCCAGAATCGGTCGCGTGAACGACGGATATACCAGTTGCTCAGCTCATCCACAAACGACTCAATCGCTTTGGATGAGTTCAGGAAGTCATTTACAGCCAGCGCTTTGTCCACTACCAAAATCAGGCTGTTCAGACGGGACAAAATCCAACGATCCAACTTATGAGCCGATGGTTTGAACGGATGCTGTGCCGGATCAAATCCGTCGATATCCGCATACAAGGTCAGAAAAGCGTGTGTATTGACAAGCGTATCCACCAGCTTCGATTTAGCCTCACCTACAATGCCTTTGGAAAAACGTTTGCTATTCCATGGTGCACTATCTGACAGTAATGCCCAGCGGAAAGCATCTGTACCGTACTCGTCAATCACTTCCCACGGATCAATAACATTACCCTTGGATTTGGACATTTTCTGCCCCTGCTCATCCAGTACATGGCCTGTCGCCATGACAGCTTTATAAGGAGCTTTGCCAGTCAGCATAGTCGAAACCGCAAGCAAGCTATAGAACCAGCCACGAGTCTGGTCAATCCCTTCACAGATCATATCTGCCGGAAATTGCTGCTCGAACGTTTCATTATTTTCAAAAGGATAATGATGCTGTGCAAACGGCATGGAGCCACTATCGAACCATACGTCGATTACTTCCGGTGTACGAGTCATTTCGTATTTACCGCATTGACTACGAACCTTAATATCATCTACATATGGTTTGTGCAGCTCGATGTCCGCTGGTACATCGCCAATCGCACGTTCCCTCAATTCAGCAATACTATGTGGAGCGAACTGTTCTCCAGTTTCCTCACAAACCCAGATGTTTAGCGGTGTACCCCAATAGCGATCGCGACTGATGTTCCAATCCACCAATTCTTCCAAAAACTTGCCAAAACGTCCTTCACGTATATGCCCCGGGTACCATTCGACTTCGCTGTTGTTGGCAATCAATTGATCCTTGATCGCAGTTGTTTTGATAAACCAGCTGTCCATAGCATAGTACAATAATGGAGTATCGCAGCGCCAGCAGAACGGATAGCTATGCTCGTATTTTTCCTTGCTGTACAGCAAGCCTTTTTCGGACAGCATTTTAACAATATCTACATCACAGTCTTTTACAAAACGGCCTGCAAAATCAGTGATTTCCTCTACATAGTTACCTTGAAGATCCACCACGTTGATGAACTCAACACCATTTTCACGACATACCCGGTAATCATCCTCACCATGCGCCGGAGCCATATGAACGATACCTGTACCGCTGGAGTCTGTTACGAACTTCGCACCCAGAATCTGATTACCCTTCTCAACCTGAAAATACGTAAATGGCGGGGTATACGTTTGGCCAACCAGTTCTGAACCGGATAGTGTGCCAATCACTTCATGATCGCCTTTAATTACGTCCTCAACCAGATTTTTAGCAACGATGTATACACCGTCTTCCTGCTTCACACGTGCATATTCCAGTTCAGGGTTGACGGCGAGCGCCACGTGACTCGGCAAGGTCCAAGGTGTTGTGGTCCAAGCCAGTACATATTCACCACTGCTATGCAACTTGAATTTGGCCGTGGCACTCAGATCCTTCACATCTTTGTAGCCCTGCGCTACTTCATGAGAACTTAGCGTCGTCTGACAATCCGGGCAATACGGACTCACACGATGACCACGATACAGCAGATCTTTTTCATGAATTGTCGCCAAAATGTTCCACACGCTCTCGATATAGTTATTATCCAATGTAATGTACGGGTTATCGAGGTCTGTCCAGTATCCGATCGCTTCGGTTAGATCACGCCATTGTTGCTCGTACTCAAACACGCTCGCCTTACATTTTTTAATAAACTTTTCAACGCCATATTCTTCAATTTCAGGTTTATGGGAGATTCCCAGCTGCTTTTGTACACCCAATTCTACCGGCAAGCCATGCGTGTCCCAGCCTGCCTTACGTACGACGCGGTATCCCTTCATCGTCTGATAGCGACCGACGAAATCCTTAATTACACGACCCAGCATGTGACCGATATGCGGTTTACCGTTAGCTGTTGGTGGACCCTCATAAAACACAAAATTGGGCTTCCCTTCACGATTTGTGATAGATTTACGGAATGTGTCCTCCTGTTTCCATTTGCTCAGGATACGCAGGTCACGGGACCGTGCTTTTTCTTTAACATCCACTCTGTTCATACTGTCATACTCCCTCTCTGCTCATCATTGATTTCCCTAGCATTTACTAAAAAAAGCAACAAAAAAAGCCCCATCCCTGTAAAGGGACGAGACTGTGCTCGCGTTACCACCCTGATTCCGTAAAAACAGACCATTTTAAAAATACAGTCTCATCACGGCTCTCTGAGCCCCACTCAACTACAGCAGGGCGCCATTATAACGCATGGCAAACGGTGATTGCTTACACACGCCATAAATCTTAAGCGCTTCAGCTCACTTCTCCGGGAGGATCTTCGGTCATGTTCTGAACGTTGGCTTGCACCGGAAGGCCAACTCTCTGAGGGACAAATCATGACGTACTCGTTCCCATCAACGAATTAAACATGTTAAATTCATCGAATATTAAATCAGCAACATCGTTGCCTTGAATAACAACCATCAGCCGACAGACGGATAATCATTGAATTCAGTATAGTATTTACAGTTATAGCCTGTTTAAAGATAAAAGTCAACCCTAACAAAACCTGATAAAAGCTTGTCAGAAATGAAATTAGTAAATTTCTTTCATCTCACGCTCGCGCTCCAGTACTTCGCGTTCCCGGTTTTCAAGTGCTTCCCAGCCGTCTTGGCTTAACAAGTCAAGCTGTGCTTCCACCAGTGTACGAAACCGTGCTCGGTAAATCGATGCCTGCTTCTTCAGTTCTTCAACCTCCAACGCGATCTTGCGGGATTTGGACAATGCTTCGTTCACAATACGGTCCGCATTTTTTTCCGCTTCCTTCACGATCAGTTGGGATTCTTTCTTGGCGTTGTTACGAACTTCATCAGCCGCTTCCTGCGCCACGATAATCGTCTTACTCAGCGTATCCTCAATCGTCGCGAAATGATCGAGCTTCTCCTGTACGTTCAACAACTCGGTGCTCAGTTCTTTATTTTCACGAATAACGCCCTCGTAATCTTTGATCACCTGATCCAAAAATTCATTAACCTGATCCTCATCATAACCGCGAAGCCGGCGGGCAAATTCCTTGTTATGTATATCCAATGGCGTTAATGGCATGCCGTCCACCTCCTATAAGATTGACAAAAAATACATTTTCCGCGTCACGACGCTCACTATCATCTATCGGTCATCATACCCCGTTTTGTGAATACTGTACAGAGCAAAATCGTTCCAGTTCTTCGCTATAGCTTAATTCTTTCGACAGAAAGCTCGTGATTCCTGCCTACTGCTATACAAACTTACCAATTTTGACACGGAATCTTCCCTTTTTTGTCATCCCGTCTGTTTCAAGCACTTTGAAACGCCCAAAACCCTGCATGGAAATAACGTCCCCAGCTTTAAGTGGAGTGGATGGATTCTCCTCCACCTTCCAATTTACCCGGCACCGTCCCGCCCGAATCGGTGTTAATATTTTACTGCGGCTTAGCTTGTACACATCGCTGGCAATACCGTCCAGGCGCAAAGACGCGACCGTCAGATCTAGCGCCTCTAATGCAACTTCCTTCGTTCGCAGACTCGCTACAGGCAACAGTTCTGTCCATACATGAACACGATGTACCTGCTGCAAATGCATCGTCATAAAATCACCGATCTCTGAAGCTACCAATACATGGCACCCATCATCCAGTACATGAATGTCCCCGATTTTCCCACGTTTGATTCCAAGTCCCAGTAGGGCACCTAGATAATCACCGTGCTCAAGGGTACCTATTTTATGATCGTCAGATGTGATGGAAAGGACCTGAATCCCCATCTCCTCACCGTCCAAATACGAATAATCGGGCGCAATAAGCGCCCGCTTTCGTTCCGAAGCCATATATCCGCCATCTACCCTAATCGTGACCTTGTCTTCCTTCGAAGCAAGGGTCTCCAATATGTACTGTTGGCGCGGGTCCAAAAAATCAGTCAGCTTCTGCTCATGATAAGCTCCCGCATGACTGATCCATTCGGAAGCGCGATCCACATAATCCCGTTCATCCGGGTGAAAATGCTCATAAATCTCAGTTCGCATAACTCCTCCTAGACGAAATTACCAATTAAAGAAATCAAACCGTACGACGCAAAACGCAGAGCAATCAGCGCAACGATGGGTGAAATATCAATCATCCCGAAGATTGGCGGTATAAACCTGCGAAAAGGAGACAAATACGGCTCCACAAACTTGGCAAGTAAATCACCAATTACACTCTCTCTGGCATTAGGAAGCCATGACAGCAGAACATATGCAATGATCATGTACGAATAAATCTGAAATAGCCAGTAAATTACCTCGATCAAGAAAAGTTCACCTCATTCTGTTAAGTTCTTGTTCAGTGTCAGCCAGTATTTCCGTAATAGAGCCTTGAATCTCAACCGTATCTGGTGTACACAGAAAAATATTGTTCCCGACCTTGGAAATACCACCGCCCAGTGCATACACAGTACCACTCAAAAAATCAATAATGCGCAGCGCCTGATCCTTGCGAATTCGTTGCAAATTAACTACAACGGTGCGATGGGAACGGATATGGTCGGCAATTTCCTGTGCTTCATCATAAGAACGCGGCTCATATAGGACAACTTTCACATTTTTCTGTGAATGGATGCTGACAACATTAGTGCCCTTCTGGTTCTTACGTTTATCAAAGCTTGGGGTTTCAATTTCTTGATCTTCCGGCGTATTCATAACCTCTCGCTCTATAACTTCCTCTTCTTCCTGAAGCCCCAGAAAGTTCATGAACTTATTCATTACGCCCAATGGAAATCCTCCTCTCGTCCGACCAGTACGGAACCAAGCCGCAGCCAGGTCGCTCCCTCTTCAACCGCCACTTCAAAATCATTGGACATCCCCATAGACAAGTGAACGATGGGTTCTCTGGTCAAGGCTTGTCCATTTAACCTATCCCGTAATTCACGTAATCCCCGAAACACAGGCCGAGTTTTTTCCGGGTCTTCCTCATGAGGAGCCATCGTCATCAAGCCAATCACGTCCACATGCTCCAACTCGCGAATTTGTTCCAAAAAGGGGACAACCGCCTCAGAGGACAAGCCATATTTGGATATTTCCCCAGAAATATTGACTTGCACAAAAGCTTTAACTCGCAGTCCCAGAGCGGCTGCCTTTTTGTCCAATTCCTGAGCGAGCGATAAGCGGTCAAGCGAATGTATAAATTTAAATTTTCCAATCACATCTTTAACCTTATTCGTTTGGAGATGACCAATAAAATGCCACGTTCCCCGGTCACCCAACTTGCTCCATTTATCCGCAGCATCCTGCCAGCGATTTTCGCCCACATGCTCTAAGTCGCTATCCAATACCGATGTCATTGTCGCCGCCGAAACATATTTCGTGACAGCGATCACATTAACTTCATCACGCGAACGTCCGCTTCGGGCACATGCCGCTTCTACACGGGCATTCACTTCTTTAATTCGTTCCTCCAAAGACACGGGAGGACTCACCTCTCTTCCAGACCAATCCAACTCGCCATTCTTCCTGTGACGCCGCCTTCTTTGCGATATGAAAAAAACAAATCGCTACGGCTACTCGTGCATAAGGTAGTACATTCGATATGGCTCGGCAATATTCCTGCTTTCATCATAATGTGTCGATTGCATTGTTTCAAGTCAAGTAGTGTTTTTCCGTCGGTTAAGGGGAAGTAAACGGAACCTTCCCATTTATCATTACCCGGGCAATCATGCTCCAAAACCCGAATTTGGCTCATCACATGCTCATCCACCTCATAGGATTCAGAACCAATGGAAGGACCAATAGCTGCTAGTATATCAGACGGTTGAGATCCATATTCGTTTTGCATGGTCTGTACCATTTTCAATGCGATTTCCGCAACGGTTCCCTTCCAGCCTGCATGCGCCAACCCAATCACACGGCGCACTGGATCACAAAAATATAATGGTACACAGTCTGCATAAAAGGACGTCAGCAAAATGCCAGGTACATTCGTCAAAAGTCCATCTGTGTCCTGAAAAGCGGATGCACGATCCATAAAGCCCCGCCCGCGATCAGTAGCCTTGACCACAGCAACATGATGACCATGAACCTGTTCACCGCACGTCCACGCTTCAGCAGCAAAGCCAAGCTGCTCAGCAATGAGCCGACGGTTACGAATAACTTGCTCGGGGTCATCCCCTACATGAAACGCACAGTTCAGACTAGCGTAGGGCACCTCACTGACACCGCCATGACGACCTGTAAAACCCGCTGTTAATCCCTGAACCTGCCGCTCCCAAGATTGAATATATAACAACTCCGGTACGGGACGTCCGCCATCTTGCATTAGCGTAGCCCCCGTAGCCTCGGTATTCACTACAAATGGTTCCATTCATCCTCACCTCTACTGCCCAGTGTACCAAAAAG
Source organism: Paenibacillus sp. F4 (assembly GCF_002894905.1). Taxonomy (NCBI): domain Bacteria; kingdom Bacillati; phylum Bacillota; class Bacilli; order Caryophanales; family Paenibacillaceae; genus Paenibacillus; species Paenibacillus sp. F4. The sequence goes on along the minus strand of NZ_POVS01000017.1, from coordinate 588,129 downwards.
CCGCCGCCATGTCTTCACAACACACTAAAATACGTGGACCCACTGTTCAAAAGCCCCGCCGTTCACTCCGCTCTTGACGTTCGATATACAACTTTTCCTCCCCTTCACCCGGCGGCTCATGCAATCCTTCCAGACGTACAAGCACAACATCCGAACCAATTTTCACAATGTTACGCCACGGAATGACCAACTCGCTTCCGCCTCCAAACCAGCCCATAAAACGACTGCTGCCTGGAACCACAATGGCTTCAATTTTCCCCTGCCGCACGTCAATCTCCAAATCACTGATTTGTCCCAGACGTCGTCCATCTACAATGTTAATGACATCCTTGGTTTGAAACTCGGAAATTTTCATTGCTCTTACTGACGTTTCCGGTGCACTCACACGCATCACATCCTTTATTTCACTATATGAGCGGAAGAGCCCAAAAAATGTCCTGTAAACGCAAAAACGATCCGAGTAGGATCGTTTTTATCGCTGGATCATTCAAGCATTCATTTCATTAGGACTTTACATGTTTTTGCATTTGCTGTATAGCCGACTTCTCTAATCTTGAAACCTGGGCTTGAGAGATACCGATTTCGTCGGCAACCTCCATTTGCGTCTTTCCTTCATAAAAACGCATAGACAATATCATCTTTTCACGCTGGCCCAGGCGATGCATCGCTTCCCGCAGAGCGATTTCCTCAATCCATGAGACGTCTTTATTTCTGTCATCACTGATCTGATCCATCACATAGATTGGGTCGCCCCCGTCGTGATATATCGGCTCGAACAGCGAAACCGGATCCTGAATCGCATCCAACGCGAACACAACGTCTTCTTTAGGCACATTCAGTGCCTCTGAAATTTCAAAAATCGTTGGTTCTCGCGAGTTCAGATTCGTCAGACTGTCCCGCACCTGAAGCGCCTTATATGCAATATCCCGTAACGAACGAGACACACGGATCGGATTGTTATCCCGCAAATAACGGCGGATCTCTCCGATAATCATCGGCACCGCATAAGTGGAGAACTTTACGTTTTGCGAAAGGTCAAAATTATCAATCGCCTTCATTAGGCCGATACATCCTACCTGAAACAAATCGTCCACAAACTCTCCCCGATTGTTAAATCGTTGAATCACACTCAGGACGAGCCGGAGATTGCCGTTGACCAATTTTTCTCTGGCTGATCGTTCATTATTTTGCTGAAGTGATGTGAACAACTCGCGCATTTCTGCATTGGTTAATACCGGCAGTTTGGCGGTATCCACACCGCAAATTTCCACTTTATTTCGGGTCATCGAGTCTTACCTCCCAAGGAGCAACATTAATGTACATTATCTCCTGAGGGCATTTTTTTATTCGCCGTTTCCATCGCTTCCGGATATACCCATGCATTATACCATTTTATTAAATTCTTTTCGTAAGCGCTTTATAATTCGCTTTTCCAGACGCGAAATATACGATTGCGAGATACCCAACAGGTCAGCAACATCCTTCTGTGTCTTCTCTTCTCCGTCTTGTAAGCCGAAGCGCAGCTCCATAATCAAACGCTCTCGATCGGTCAACTTATCCAGTGCCTTATGCAGTAATTTACGGTCCACCTGCTCCTCAATATTACGGTAAATGGTATCATTTTCCGTACCCATCACATCGGAAAGTAACAATTCATTACCGTCCCAATCTATATTCAGAGGCTCATCAAAAGAAACTTCCGTTCTCGTTTTACTATTGCGACGTAAATACATCAAAATCTCATTCTCAATGCATCGAGACGCATATGTGGCAAGTTTGATTTTCTTCTCTGGATCAAAAGTGTTAACCGCTTTGATTAGTCCAATAGCACCGATGGATACGAGATCCTCAATGTTGATTCCCGTATTCTCAAATTTACGTGCAATATATACGACTAACCGCAAATTTCTTTCGATTAGCATCGACCTTACTGCTGCATCTCCAGAAGAAAGTTTTCCCAGCAAATATTCTTCTTCGTCTCTCGTCAGCGGTGGGGGGAGCGCCTCGCTGCCGCCAATATAATAAATTTCTTCACTTTTCAGCCCAAATAAAAATAAAATACGATAATATTGCAATTGCAACGCTAACCTAATTTTCATCTTCAATTTCATCTGTTCCCGCATACCATTCTCCCCCTTTTGAAAATAGTGCAATTACAGCTGTGCTCCGCCCATTTCACCATTGGATATTCCTCGTCGCCTTCAAACATCATTTTGTGTTTATGCTCCATCATCCTGATTCTGTAAAATGCTCACCCAAATGTGCATCTCGTTTCTGGTTGATATCAGCACTGCCCTCTTCTTGTGCCGTCACATCCGGATGGATGATGGCGCGATACTTACCCTCTGCTGACAATGTTCCCCCGTCCAAGCCAATCAACACTCGATGATGTACAAAATGAACCCCATTCATCACCACCTCTACCCGGTCTGGTTTAAGGGCCAGCATAAAGGAATGACTACGGTTAATTCCACGATAGGGAACGAGACGAACACGATCCTGCCAGCTAAACGATTCGTCCCCCAGTTCCATCACCAGTTGGTCAGCATTACCCTCAGAACATTTTCGGAGCCAGGAGGCGGGCAAATACGATTCCCACAAGGCCGCCTCCATGACCATTACCGGGGTTCGGGTCAAAGGATCATAGAGCTGGTTACCTGTATCCAACAAGCCTGTACACTCAATATGATCCCGCCCAATCCACACCTGCACTTGTCCCAAAAACCCACTCATCCTTTCTGTGCGCTGCTTTGAGGACTGCACAATACGAAAGAAAAGCATCACTCCGCCAAATGCGCATAAAATAAACCAGAATGCGATTTTCAGTTCAAAGGACATTCCTCCCGAAGCGGTGTACCAGATACCATTAAACAATTCCCCCGTATTTTGGAGAAAATAATGCATCCCCAAAATGCCACCTGCAGCTACAAAATTGATCATGTAAAAAGCACCCATTGTACGAAGATACTTTTGCATGCTGCCAAATCCAAAAGCCACCAGCAGCATTATGACCGATAATGCCAGTTTGATCAGGAACGTAAATAAAAAGGACAGTTCCGGCACAAACATCATGACCACATACATTGCGCCGATTCCAGCTGAAGTCATCAACCTCCACCACACTGGACGGATTTTTCTCATCCAGGCGGTGACCATCAGCAACACAGCATCAATGAACAAATTGGCCAAAAAAATCAAGTCGATATAAACAACCAAGGCTTCACCCGCCCAGCGTTTGCAGGATAGGATTAAGTATAGTAGTCATGCTGTTCAAAGTCTGTCTAACGGTGGGGACGGTGACCGACTAATTTTGTCGGAAAGAGGAGAAGCGCCTGAACTGCAGGATACGGAAAACAGAAAGAAGCCCGCATCTCCAGGGAGAATGCGGGCAATCCGAATTGAAACTAGTTATCGTTATTATTATTGCGCGAACGGTTACGTAAGAATGTAGGAATGTCTAATTGGTCACTGCTTTGAGTGTTACCAAATGGACGCAAGTTAGGAGAGCCTTTTTCCGCCGATTCGGAAGTAGCTGGGTTGGCTGCCGGTTTACGTCCCGGTGCCGGTTGACTTGGCTTGCCTTCAAAGCCAGTGGCAATGACGGTTACCTTAATCTCTTCTTTCAACTCTTCGTCAATGATAGCACCAAAAATCATGTTTACTTCCGGATCGGAAGCCGATGTTACAATTTCAGCCGCCTCATTAACCTCATACAGAGACAGGTTGTTGCCACCAGTGATGTTCATAATCACACCACGAGCACCTTCAATGGATGTCTCCAACAACGGGCTCATGATAGCCTTGCGTGCTGCTTCAGCCGCACGATTTTCACCAGTTGCTTCGCCAATCCCCATCAAAGCGGAGCCACGCTCCGTCATGATCGTCTTAACGTCAGCAAAGTCGAGGTTGATTAGACCCGGTACAGCGATCAAATCTGAAATACCTTGTACCGCCTGACGCAGAACATTGTCTGCTTCACGGAATGCTTCCAACATTGGGGTTTTCTTGTCCACAATTTCAAGCAAACGGTCATTCGGGATTACAATCAAAGTGTCTACTTTTTCTTTTAATCCCTCAATACCAAGTTCAGCTTGATTGGAACGCTTACGCCCTTCAAACGTGAATGGTCGGGTTACCACGCCTACAGTCAGCGCGCCGCATTCCTTGGCAATTTCAGCAATGACAGGAGCCGCTCCGGTTCCAGTACCGCCACCCATTCCCGCCGTTACGAATACCATATCCGCACCTTTGAGCGTATTCATAATGAGCTCACGCGACTCTTCAGCCGCTTTTTTACCCACATCGGGGTTAGCGCCGGCACCCAGACCGCGGGTCAGCTTATCCCCAATTTGAAGCTTATGCTCAGACTTCGCTAAATGAAGTGCCTGGGCATCTGTATTGACTGTAATGAACTCCACACCCTGAACACCATTTTCGATCATTCGGTTAACCGCATTGCTGCCGCCGCCTCCGACGCCGATCACTTTAATTTGAGCCAAGCTCTCCATTTCAAAATCAAATTCCAACATACTATTCCATCTCCCCCTCAATGTGCATGGATGGCCCGTCCATGATTGGCATAATTAGCAATGAACGTTATATAAATTCACTGAACATATTTTTTAAGCGTTCAATCAACCCCTGCTTTTGCTCGCCTTCCGCAGCGGGACTACTGCTTTTGGTTCGGTTAGTCGGCTTCTTGGTACTTCCGCCACTGTTGCTAACGCTAGTCGATCTTCCGCGATAGTAACGAATGGCATTATGCAAGATTCCAACTCCGCTCGTGTAGCCCGGATCCCTTACACCGATAAAATCAGGTACGGCGATCCTTACGGAAGCGGCCAGTTCGCTTTGTGCCACCTGAAGTACACCAGGCATGGAGACGGTGCCTCCGGTAAGTATATAACCTCCCGGAAGCTCTGTGTAACCCAAGCGCTTAACTTCTGCCTGAATGAGTTGAAAAATTTCCTGCACTCTCGGCTCAATAATAGCAGCCAAATCCTGCTGGTTGAACTCCTTGTCCACATTACTACCGATACGCGTCACTTTAAAGACGACATCGGCTGCCGCATCATCATACCATGCGCAGCCGTATTTAAGCTTTACTTTTTCGGCTTGATCGGTAAGGGTTCTCAGTCCGTAGGCAATATCATTGGTTACAAATTCTCCACCAATCGGAAGTGTTGATGTGGCAACAATCGTTCCTTCCTGGAAAATGGCAACATTCGTAGATCCTGCACCAATATCCACCAGCACTGAACCCATCACCTTTTCATCCTTCGAAAGAGACAATTGTCCGGCTCCAAGAGGTAGCAAGACCAGATCTTTAATCCTCAAGCCGGCTTTCTCAACGCAGCGCAACAGATTATGTATCGGGGTCTTGCCTCCAGTAACAATCGTAGCCTCTACTTCGAGACGAACTCCAATCATACCGCGAGGGTCCTGAATGCCTTCAAGGCCATCCACGACATACTGCTTGGCTACCACGTCAATAATTTCTCTTTCCGGTGGTACGGCAATAACCTCAGCTGCCTTCAGTACACGCTCAATGTCCTCCTCACCGATTTCACGGTCCTCGTTGGACACGGCTACTACGCCATGACTATTTTGCAGGCCAATATGATTGCCTGAAATCCCCACATACACTTCTGTTATTTGAATACCAACCATGCGTTCTGCGTGATCCACGGCGTTACGGATTGATTGCACGGTTTGATCAATGTCTACAATTGCACCTTTGCGAATCCCTTCCGAGTCGGCAGATCCAACTCCAATAATATTAAAGGTTCCATTATTCATTTCCCCAATAATAGCCCGAACTTTGGATGTACCGATGTCCAAACTAACAATGATGTCATTGTTGCTCAAGTCTGTGGCACCTCCTGACTCCAAAATGAATTTCGTTCTTTAAACACACTCTGTACATATTCAACAAACTCCATGCTTTCCCTCTTTTTTCTACAAATTTTTTAGAAGCCAATTTATGGTTGCAGTCACATAAAAATTTGAAGAAAAAAGAAGGAGGCAAGTCTATTACCCATAAAATCAATTCTAGCATTTTTTCACATCACTGAGTAGTATCTTTTTCTTGGCCCTCTTCACTCGTATCCGGTTTGAACGGAACGTAGGAATCCGCCTCCAACATGGTGATCAAACCTGGATCTTCTGTTTCTAGCACCTGGTTCAAATAGCTGATTTTAGAATTCAGTAGAGAAACGGTTGTAATAACCTCAAACTGGGAACGTGTGTACATTTTGATGCGGTCCGGAAAAGAAGGAATCGGCGCGGGAATGATTTCCGAAATATCGGCTGTCCATTCCCCCGGAATGCGTGATAAAGCATCACACAGCTTCGCTTTGTACGGATCATCAGATCTCCATTTGGTCAAAATAGGCTTCTCAACGGCTATTCCGCTACTCCCCACGCTCACGCTTGTCCCATTCGCTAGAATAGCACGAAGGCTCCCGTCACTCTGCAACTCGTAAGCGACCGTAGCAAACTCTTTAATGTGAATAGCAATAATACCCGGAAACTGCTTGTCCACTGTGACTTGCTGTATCGATTGAATTTCCCGCAGCTTCTCAGAGATGTCGGATGAACTGACTCCGAAATACTGGTCTCCAACAGCCAGACCGCTTCGATTAAGAAGCTGATCTCGGGTCGAAAATACATTACCATCAAAACGAATTTCAGAAACCCGACTCAACGAAGAACGGAAAAAGAGAACAGCGAGCAGTACGATAAACAACAAAATGAGAAGAATAGCAATCTTCCGGCTTGTTCTTTTTTTCGTCCTGTTCTTTTTAAGAACAGGTATTTGAGCATTTGGCATAGCTTCTCTCCACAAAAGCCTTTTGTCCCCCCGTTAACGGAGGGACATTACAGGCATTAATTTACGAAATCCAGGTGCTCCGGCACCGGAGACTGACGGCTCATTCGGGCACCCAGTCCCTGGAAAAGACGTTCGATTCGGTCATAACCTCTGTCAATATGATGAACCTGCTCGACAATGGTACGTCCTTGAGCCGCTAGACCCGCTATGACCAGCGCAGCCCCTGCCCGCAGATCGGTAGCCTCTACCGTAGCCCCGTACAGACGAGAAACTCCTCTTATAAAAGCAGCATTTGCATCAACCGTAATATCAGCACCCATTACATTTAGTTCATCCACATGTTTGAATCGGCTTTCGAAGACGGTCTCTTTCATGACACTGAATCCGTCCGCCAAAGAAAGCAGAACCATGACCTGAGATTGCAAATCCGTCGGAAAAGACGGGTAAGGGGAGGTAACGATCCTCTCCACTGCTTTGGGACGACTCATACAACTTACGGTCATTATATCATTCAAGATGCCGATTTGAACACCAGCCCGCCTGAGGACGTGAATCAAAGCAGACAAGTGGGATGGATTGCAGTGGGTCAGCGACACACTGCCTCGCGTTGCTGCAGCTGCAATCATAACCGTTCCAGCTACTATGCGGTCAGGAATGACCTCATACGTACACGGATTGAGGCGACTGACCCCCGTGATTGTAATCGTGTCGGTTCCAGCACCGATAATGCGGGCTCCCATGGCATTCAAGAAGTTTTGTAGATCCTGAATCTCCGGTTCCCTCGCTGCATTGGTGATCGTTGTTCGTCCTTCAGCCAACGCAGCAGCCATCATAATATTTTCCGTTGCACCTACACTCGGGAAATCCATGTGGATGTCCGAGCCGATTAGCTTGTGGGCTCGAAACGTAATTTGCTCGTCTTTTTCCTCTATCTCTGCGCCAAGAGCTTTTAAGCCCTCTAGGTGAAGATCAATTTTGCGCTCGCCTATGGCGCAGCCTCCGGGCTGGTAAATGGAAACCTCTCCATATCTGGCGAGCAGCGGTCCCATCAGAAAGATAGATGAGCGCATTTGCTTCATCAAATCTTCCGGAATTTGGAACGTTCGGACGGACGACGTATCCACGTATACCGTTTCCTCTTCATGTCGGCATGTACAGCCGAGTCTTTCAAGGATGTGCAGCATGACCTTAATGTCTAAAAGATGGGGCACATTCCGAATTTCTACCTTACCTTGTGCAAGTAAGCTCGCTGCAAGAATAGGTAGTGCCGCATTTTTTGCCCCATGGATACGTATGGTGCCTGACAGGGGACGGCCTCCCTCAATCACCAATTTGTCCAATGTATCACCTCCGAGTTTACCGCTCACCCACTACGAAAACCTCCGGAACTAGCTTGATGCCGGTTTGAGATGATATTGTACTTTGAATATGCTTCATTAGGGTAAGCACGTCCTCTGCTGTCGCTTGACCGGTATTTACAATGAAATTGGCATGCTGTACAGATACCTCTGCGCCTCCCGCCTTCAAGCCCTTGAGACCTGCGCTTTCAATAAGACGAGCAGCATAGTCTCCTGGAGGATTACGGAACACGCTTCCTGCACAAGCTAACTGTAGCGGCTGGGTCAGCCGGCGGCGGTCTTTAAAAGCCGCAAGCGCTGATGAAATTTCCTCGCGATCGCCCCGCTTCATCCGAAACACTGCCTCTGTCACCATTCCACGTTGCTCATGTAACACGGAGTGACGATAGCTGAAATGCATGTTCTCGGCATCGTACACAGCCAATTCCCCTGTATCCAGCACAATCTCAGCGGACTGGAATATTTGTGACACATCAGACCCATGGGCACCGGCGTTCATGTAGACAGCCCCACCGACTGATCCTGGGATACCACCAGCAAATTCAAGGCCGGACAGGCCCTGCTTGCTGGCCATAACGCACAGTTTGACCAGTGAAACGCCTCCTCCAGCAACGATCTGTTCATTCTCAAAATGAACATAATCAAATCCTGGCCCCAGCTTGATCACAAGGCCCCGTATCCCTTTGTCAGAGACGAGCATGTTGGAGCCCCGCCCCAACTGCATCCAGGGAATTCCGTGCTCGCTAGCCAGCTTCAAAACTCTTGCCAGCTGCTCTTTGGTATCCGGGATGACAAGTGCATCCGCAGGGCCTCCAATCTTCCATGTCGTATATTTGGACAGCGGCTCATGCTCCAGCACTTTTCCGATATCATGCTCCGCTAATAATGGCATCCATTGCTGCATTGTACTGAAACCTCCTTGTTGCTTGCCCCGCATGGTTGTAAGGCTCTCACCTGACAACCGGCAGCCTGAGTGATGGTCACAATCTATAGGGTATCCTATGTAAATACCATCCGGTGTGTGACAACCGCCCAATTCTGCGCTGCAGACTACCTTTTATGGGCAAGACGTTCCATTTCTTTTACTAAAATGTCTGCTGAGTCAGGCTTGCCGAGCGCAGACGCCGACTCTGCCATGCGACTCCGCCATGCCTCATCCTTCATAATCCCCGCTATAGATTGAAACAGGGTCGGGCCACTCAGTTCCTTTTCTACAATCATGACGGATGCGCCTGCCTTTTCAAGTGTACGAGCATTAGCCTCCTGATGGTTATTCGTCACATTAGGTGATGGGATCAGAATGGACGGAATGCCGAGCGATGTGATCTCTGCCAAGAAGGACGCACCTGCGCGATTAACAATTAATGAGGTACAAGCCAGCACCTCTGGCATATTGTGAATATAGGGAAGCACGTGTAGATGATTGGGCAATGAACCGATCTGATTCCGTATGCTATCCAGCGTTTGCTCATAATAAGATTCACCGGTTACATATACAAAATGGACGTCTTTCAGTTGCGAAAGTTGCGGAGCCATTGCAATCATGGCGTCATTAATGGCCTTCGCTCCCCTGCTGCCACCGACCACAAGGACGACCGAACTGTTCATCGGAACCCCAATAGTAGCAAATCCCCGATCCCGGTTAGCCAAACGAACTGTTGTAGCACGCGGGTTCCCAGTGTACAGTACATTTTTAGCTTTGGGGAATGCTCCTTCTGAGCCTTCAAAGCTAACAGCCACTGTATCCACATAGCGACTCAGAAATGTATTAGTCAACCCTGGAATTGCATTTTGCTCATGAATAATGCTGGGAATTCCCAACTTGGAAGCTGCATAAACGACGGGGCCGCATACATATCCCCCAGTGCCAATAACGACATCTGGCTTAAATTTCTTTAATAATGCTTTGGATCTGCGAACCCCTTTGAAAAAGCGCATGATCGTTTTTATATTTTCCACAGACAAGCTGCGGCGAAATCCTGTGATATCAATAGCCTCAAATGGAATTTTTTCCTGAGGAACCAACTTGCTTTCGAGTCCTCGTTGACCGCCAATGTATAAAAATTCAGAGTCCGGATCAATCTCTTCGCACTGTCTGGCTACGGCCAGCGCCGGATAAATATGCCCTCCGGTGCCGCCGCCGCTCAACACGACGCGCATAAACGTTCACCTCGCATAACGTGATAAATTTAGTAAAATGCCCAGAGCAGTTAGCATTAAGGTCAGAGAAGAACCTCCATAGCTGATTAAGGGCAGTGTTATTCCTGTCACCGGCATTAAACCGATAACGACACCAATATTAATGACGACCTGTACGGCGACCATTGCGACAATACCCACCGCAAGCAAACTGCCATAGGTATCCGGAATGGTTATAGCGACACGCATTCCTCTCCACACGAGAACCAAAAAGAGCCCCAGCACCGTCATTCCACCGATAAAGCCAAGCTCCTCCGCCAAAATGGAAAAAATAAAATCAGTCTGCGGCTCAGGAACGTAGCTATATTTTTGTCGACTCATGCCGAGTCCCAAGCCCGCCAGCCCGCCAGGACCAATCGCATATAGCGATTGAATAATTTGATAGCCTGCGCCAAGCGGATCAGACCAAGGGTCCAGAAAAGCGGTGATGCGCTGGAGTCGATAAGGCGCAGCTGCAATCAGTGCAGCAAACCCTGCTGCTCCCGACAGAGCCAGCAGACCGAGATGCTTCATACGCGCGCCTGCCGTAAATACGATGAGCATGGACGCTCCCATCATTACCGTGCCTGTGCCCAAATCGGGCTGGAGCATAATAAGCCCAAAAGCCAGTCCCATGAGTCCAAGCGGGGGCAACAGGCCGCGCGTAAAAGAGCTAATATCATAGTCAGGACGACTGAGCCAACGAGCGAGAAAAAGAATCATACCCAGCTTCATAAACTCGGAAGGCTGAATGCCGAAAGAGCTAATACCGAGCCAGCTTCGTGCCCCGCCTCTTACTACACCAATGCCGGGAATTAATACGGCAACCAGCAACGCTAGACAGATCAACAACACGACCTTGGCATATTTCTGCCAGATCCGGTAGTCCGTTCTGGCAGTAAAGTACATCGCTACAAGGCCGAGCCCTGCAAACAGCAATTGCCGCTTTACAAAATAGTAGGAGTCCCCGTACTCGTGAAAAGCGAGGACGGCGCCCGCACTGTATACCATAACCATGCCGATGGCTAATAAGCTTATGATACAAACGAAAAGCCATAGATCCGGCGCTGGACGAGATTGCTTCATCAGGAGGCCACCCCTTGCATAAAAGTAGGGGCTTATCCAACCCCCCTACTTACAATTTATGCGCCGCCTCTTTAAAAATACGTCCACGCTCTTCATAGGATCGGAACATATCCCAGCTTGCACAGGCGGGTGAGAGTAATACTACATCTCCCGTCTCAGCAAATTCAGCAGCCTTGTTCACAGCCTCCACGAGCGTAGCGGCGGCATCCTCCCCATTATCGACGACCTTGACATGCTCTATTCCGGCCTGCTGGGCCCGCTCAGCCAACTTATGCCGTGTCTCACCCAAGAGCACAACGGCTTTTACACCTTCCTGCAAGGAAGGTACGAGCTCTGTATAATCAGAACCGCGATCCAATCCTCCGGCAATGAGTACAATGGGTTGCTTAAAGGAAGATAAGGCCATCATTGTTGCTTTCGAATTGGTTGCTTTGGAGTTATTGTAATAAGCTACACCAGCGTGTTCTAAAACATATTCAAGCCGATGTTCGACGCCGCGAAAAGTACTTAATGGCTCCGCCAAATTCGCTGGTTCTGCGCCTGCAGCAATGGCGATTGCGCAAGCAGCAAGAGCATTTTCTACGTTAAAACGACCCGGAAGTCCAATCTCAGCTACGCCTATAATGGGATGCAACACACCATTTCCATCGCGGTATACAATGCTACGTTCAATATCGTCCGTCACATCCGGTATGTATGGCGGGTCAGCGAACAACCCTTCCTGCAAACGTTCTGTCATAGAGAACGGAAGCAGCTTCGCTTTTATATAGGGTACGAGTTCCCGGCAGACGGGGTCATCCCAGTTCACCACCGCAGTATCCGCCGCCGTTTGATTGGCAAATAGACGCGCCTTGGATGCAACGTAGTCCTCCATGCCTCCGTGGTAGTCCAAATGGGTCTCAGCTACATTGAGCAAGCAGGCCACAGTGGGCTTGAAATCTTTTGTTCCTTTTAACTGAAAGCTGCTCAGCTCCACAACCATCCACTCGTCCGACTTGGCATCCACAGCCGCCTCACATACGGGCGTACCGATATTACCAGCCACGATTGGATTCATGCCGGATGCCTCCAACAGCTTGCCTACCCAAGTGGTCGTGGTCGTCTTTCCGTTGGAGCCAGTAATTCCGATGATCGGAGCTTTACATAGATGGTAGGCGACCTCAACCTCGGTCACGACCTCAATGCCGAGCTCGACAGCTTTCTGTACGGGAGGGGCCGTATAAGGAATCCCTGGATTTTTGACAACCAGCTTCACTCCAGGATGAATTAGCCCCTCTGGGTGACCCCCGCATAAAACGGAAATTCCCAAAGCCTCTAATTCAGAAGCTTCGGGACATTGTTCCCTATCTTTTTTATCATTGACTGTCAGCTTGGCTCCGGCCTGGTGCAGCACCTTGGCAACTTGCACGCCGCTTTTAGCCAGACCGATAATGACGACTTCCTGATCTCTGTATGCGTCTGGATGGTTCATTTGTCTACAACCCCTTGTTGAGATAAAGTCCGAGTCCTGCCAACAGCAGTCCTACAGCCCAGAATGTAATAACTACGCGCCATTCGGACCAGCCGGACAGCTCGAAATGATGATGAATCGGGCTCATTTTGAAAATACGCTTGCCACGTGTTTTAAAGGAAGCTACTTGCAAGACTACGGACAGCATTTCAATTACGAATACACCACCGATAATGAGGAACAAAATTTCGCTTTTCGTAACGATGGCAATGGCACCTATGGCGCCGCCGATTCCCAGCGAGCCTGTGTCACCCATAAACACCTTGGCAGGATGAGCATTATATACAAGAAATCCGAGTACAGCGCCAATCATAGCCGCTGAGCATACTGCTGCCGGAAGCGAGGTTGCCTGAATCGCGACAATGGCATAAGCAGCAAAGGCAATGGCACTTGTACCGGACAGTAGCCCGTCCAGCCCATCCGTGAAATTGACAGCATTGCTAATCGCCAGCATCATGATAATGATGAACGGATAATAAAACCAGCCGCCCCAATCAAATGACCATGATGTTCCAGGGATGCCGATAGCGGTACTATGATCATTGCTAAGCAGAAGCCAGCACATAATTGCTCCAAACAATAATTGCCCAAACAGCTTTTGACGCGCCGTCAGACCTAACGAGCGTTTGAATACAATTTTGATATAGTCGTCCAAAAAGCCGATCAGCCCAAAACCGAGCGTAGCAACCAGCAGAACGTAAAAGTCCGTATTTTTGATAGCTGAAAACTTAAGAAAGGTCAGCGTAAAAGCCACCAGAATCACGATACCGCCCATTGTAGGCGTACCTATCTTTTTAAGATGGCTTTGTGGCCCGTCATCCCGGACCTGCTGGCCGAATTTCATTCGCCGCAGCAGCGGAATGAGCAGTGGAGCGGCAATGACCGCCAGTATAAACGATACGACGATCGTCAGCAGTAATAATTGAATATCCATGGGAGTCTCCCTCTCGTCAACATCAGTTCTGTAGCGGACCGTTTTTCAGCGCATCCACAATTTCTTCTAGTCGCATCCCTCTGGATGCCTTAACCAGCACAATATCATTGCCGTGGAGATGAATCTGCAAATGCTGGATCAGCTCTTGCTTATCTGTATAAGTGTGCACGTTAGCAGTTGGCATCAACCCTTGCGCACCCTGCGCAATCGAAGTGCCTAACGCACCGTAGGTAAACAGTACCTCTACGTCGTGCTTTGCCGCGAAAATTCCAATTTCCTCATGGAATTGCTTTTCCTCAGGTCCCAGCTCCAGCATGTCACCAAGCACGGCGACTTTACGTCCGTCCGTTTTATACGCAGACAACGTCTGAATTGCAGCCTTCATTGAAGCCGGGCTGGCATTATAAGCGTCGTTTAGCACGGTAAGTCCATTAGGACAGTTCACGACCTCAATGCGCATGCCCGTCAGTTTTAAAGACGACAACCCTTTACGTATATGGTCTGCATCGACATTGAAATGACGCGCTACCGCCAGTGCTGCCAAACCATTTACAACATTGTGCTGTCCAAGCAAGGGAAGCCGGAAAGCCTCTTTGCCAGATTGGGCTGTTATGAATAAGCTACCTTCTCCATCCGAAGTGATTTCAGTCGGATAGTCATCGTTGCCTGTAGCTAGCCCGAACGTAAACAATTTTAAACCTTCAGGCTTGACCGTTTCAGACTCCGCCAACACTTGTGAAAGCAGTGGTTCATCCCCGTTGTAGATCAGCAAACCACCAGGCTTAAGGCCACTTGTGATCTCCAACTTTGCACGAGCGATTTCTGCACGAGAACCAAGCTGAAGTAAATGCGATTCGCCTATGTTCGTTATGATAGCTACATCTGGTTGGGCGATATTAGCCAGCAGACGAATCTCTCCGCGCCCACTCATGCCCATCTCCAGAATGAGAATATCTGTATCCTGCGGCATGGAAAGTACAGTTAAAGGCAAACCGATATGATTGTTATAATTTCCTTCGGTTTTGTGTACTTTAAAAGTCGTGCCCAGCAGAGCGTTTACGATGTCTTTCGTTGTCGTCTTGCCGTTGCTTCCCGTGATCCCCACGACAGAAACGCCGGTTTCGCGTAAGTATACAGCTGCTAGATGCTGAAGGGCTTCTAACGTATCCTCTACCTCAATAGCGTTCTCAGCCGGAGGTGCTCCATGATCCTTTTGCCATAAAAATGCAGCTGCACTTGCCTCGCTTACGATCTGCTGCACATAATTATGCCCATCAAACCGTTCGCCCACGAGTGGAACAAACAACCCTTGGCTCTGCGGCCTGCGAGAATCTGTAAAAACGCCTTCGACCATCCGTTCGGCGTCCGCTTCTCCGTGAAGTGTTCCCCCACACATAGATGCAATCTGACCGATTGTTCTTTTCATCACTTGGATAAACCCCTTATCGCTTCTTTGGCTACGATGCGGTCATCGAATTCATGCACCGTTTTTCCGATCAACTGGTAAGTCTCATGACCTTTTCCCGCAATCAATACTACATCGTCAGGGCTTGCCATTTCAACAGCTTTATGAATTGCAGTTCTGCGATCCACGATCAATTCGTATCGTTCTGGGGGTATACCTTCGTCAATCAGCCCTTGTTCGATGTCTTCCAAAATCACTTTCGGGTCCTCTGTTCGCGGATTATCGGAAGTAATAAACGAATGATCGCTGTAACGCGCAGCAATTTTCCCCATCAACGGACGTTTCGTACGATCCCGGTCACCGCCGCATCCAAATACACACCATACTTTACCGACCGCAAATTCCTTTACGGTTCGAAGGACATTTTCCAATCCGTCCGGTGTATGGGCATAATCTACAATAACAGCAAAGGGCTGACCCGCATCTACAGGCTCTACCCGCCCATCTACGCCTGCGATAGACTCTAGACTGCGCTTGATATCCACCAGCGAGATTCCTTCCAGCAAAGCAGCGGTTATGGCCGCCAGTGCGTTGTACACATTGAACTTGCCCACCATTCGAAGCTCAATATCGGTATCTCCTTTAAAAGTAGACACATGGAAGGAGGTTCCCTTGGAACCTATAGTGATACGAGATGCCTGCACATCAGACTCCTTTTCCACGCCGTATGTAATCACTTGGGCCGCAGTTTGAGCCTGCAAATAGGAAGAAGCCGGATCGTCTGCATTCAGAACAGCATATTTGCTATCTGATGCATCCCGCGAGAAAGCATTTCCCAACCTAGAGAACAAAAGTCCTTTTGCAGCGCGGTACTCCTCCATTGTGTTGTGGTAGTCTAGGTGGTCCTGCGTCAGGTTTGTAAATATAGCGGTGCGAAAATCAGTTCCTTTGACGCGGCCTTGCTCCAACGCATGTGAGGATACTTCCATGACACAGCATTGAACCCCCTGCTCTGCCATATTTCCGAGATAACGTTGCAGTTCCACCGCTTCGGGCGTAGTGCCAGACATTGGGTAAGACTGACCTCCGTAACGCATTTGAATCGTACCAATCAGTCCGGTGTTCACCCCGGCATCCTTCATGATCTTTTCAATCAGATAAGTTATCGTTGTTTTACCGTTGGTTCCGGTTATGCCGATCATGCGCATGCGTCGGCTCGGTGAATCAAACATATAATCCGCCAAAACCGCCATGGCATGTCGTGCATCCTTAACTACAAGCTGCGGAACAGGTACATCCAGTTCCCGTTCAACGACCAAAGCTGCCGCCCCGGACGCAATTGCCTGCTCAGCATAGTCATGTCCGTCCACTGTAAGACCTGGCAAACACAGAAATAAATCTCCTGGTTGCACTCGACGTGAATCCGCCCCGATTCCTCGGCAATCCACTGTACCGTCACCTACCATACGGGAGACGGCCAGCAGTGAAGCCAATTGTTGAAGCTGCATCTTTCATTCCTCCATTGCTCTCTCGTTATTCATAGTATGGTATAAAAAGAACCTATCAATCCCCCATGTAAATACGGATCGTTGATCCCCGCTCCAATCTGGAGCCCGGCTTCGGCGCCTGACTCACGACCGTCTTGCCTGACCCAGATTTCACGAGCATAAAGTTCATATTCATATCTTCGTACAAATCAGCTGCAGTAGCACCTACCAGATCAGGTACCGTTTCGATTGGATTTTCTCCATACTTGTACTCTTTGGCAATTTGATTGGTGCGAGGCGGTATTTTCAAGGCAATCAGCGCGTCCTTTAAGATATTTTGCACGATTGGCGCAGCAACCACCCCGCCGAATTGAATGCCCTTCGGGTTATCGACAGCGGTATAGACGACGATTTGCGGATCATCCGCCGGCGCAAAACCAATAAAGGATACAATATGCTCCGAGGAAGAATAACGCCCGTTAATGACCTTTTGTGCTGTCCCCGTTTTACCTCCCACCCGGTAGCCTTCAATAAATGCAGGACGACCTGTACCTTTAGCAACGACGCTTTCCAGCGCTTCCCTTACCTGTCGGGAGGTTTCCTCTGAAATAACCCTACGTACCAGTTCTGGTTCTATTTTTTCCAGCACTTTTCCGGTTCCCGGCTGAACCCAACCTTTTGTAATGTGAGGCTTATAAAGATTACCGCCATTGATTGCCGCTGATACAGCTGTAACCTGCTGGATCGGAGTGACAGACACCCCTTGACCAAAAGCGGTTGTCGCCAGCTCTACAGGACCGACCTGAGGTAGCTTGAACAAAATGCCGTTGCCCTCACCAATCATGTCGACCCCTGTTTTGCTGCCGAATCCGAAATTGCGAATGTACTTGAACAGTGTTTCTTTACCTAATCGCTGCCCCAATGTTACAAAACCGGGGTTGCAAGAATTCTCCACCACTTGAAGGAAAGTTTGGCTTCCATGTCCGCCTTTCTTCCAGCAACGCAGGCGTGCTCCACCGACTTCAATATATCCCGGATCAAAAAAACGGTCATTTTTGAGATTGACCTTCTTTTCTTCCAAGGCAGCCGCCAGTGTAATAATTTTGAAAGTAGACCCAGGTTCATATGTCATCCAGATAGGCAGATTTCGATTATAGATTTCAGGCGCATATTGCTTGTATAGTGCTGGTTCATAGCTTGGTCGTCCAGCCATGCCTAATATTTCACCCGTCTTAGGGTTCATAGCTATAGACAACGCGGACTTCGCCTGAAATTTGACCATGGCTTGGTCAAGCTCCCGTTCCATAATGGACTGCACAGACTTATCAATGGTTAATTGTAAATTCAGTCCATCCTTCGGTTCAATGTATTTCTCAGAAGAACCAGGCATTAGACGACCACCTGCATCCGATAAATACGCAATGCTTCCGTCGATTCCCCGAAGCTTACTGTTTTGCTGCTTCTCTACGCCTGTCAGCCCTTGATTATCAATTCCTGTAAACCCAAGAATATGAGCCGCTAGATCACCATAAGGATAATAACGTTTGTTGTCTTCAGCAACAACGATACCCGGCAGCTTCAAATCACGAATTTGCTGCGCTTTCTCCATCGTAATTTTTCGTCCGCCGGGCTGAAGTTTTTGGCTTGCTGTTCGTTTGGTAATCAGCTTGAGCACTTTATCCTCACTCATATCCAGCAAGGGCGCCAGCCTGCGTGCCGTTTCTTCCGGCTCCTTAATTTGGACTGGTATCGCCATGACTGTCGGCGAACTGACATTATAGGTCAGCGCCGTGCCCTGCCGATCCAAAATTTCGCCACGCTTGGCTGCAAAAGGAATATTGCGGCGCCACGAATCCTCAGCCTTGGCCGAGAGCTCGCCTCCTTTACCCAATTGAACATAGGCGAGCCGGATCGACAAGGCCGCAAACAGTACAAATAATCCCATTAGCCCCCATACCAGCCTTCGCCGCATGGTCACGTTAGATTTTTTCAAACGCGCTCCCTCCGTTCCTCAAATACTCATGACATGTCTTACCTCATGAATATTCAAAAGAACGAACATTAGAACAAGCTATCAGTTATCCTCGCCTTTAATCGCAGCAGCACTTTGCTCATCTGCAACAGCCGATATTCCTCCCTTAGGAGCTCCCACGTCTATTCCAGCTTCGGCAGTAGTACCGGATTCGGTTTTAGTATCGGCCTCCGTTTTAATTGCGCTGCCGGTCTGGTTAGCTGCAACTCCATTGGTCGAGTCCTGTGTTTCCTCCGGTTTCACTCCGGTCACCGTTTCTTTGGCCGGCTGAAGCGTCACGCTGACGATTCGCTTTCCATTTACCATTTGCGCCTTTTGAGAGACAACATAACCTTCGCCGCTTACCTGCACACCAACCTTCATAAGCGTCAGAACTTGAAGTGTGTCACGCAACGAAACACCTGTAAAGTCAGGAATAGTCATGTTGGCACTATCCTCAGTCAGCAAGTAAATGCGTTGTCCGGGTTTCATTTTGACGCCTGCTTCAGGATACTGGCGAACAATTTTGGAGCCTTTGCCTACCGTTTCATAGGCAATTCCCTGTTTGAGCAATGCATTTTGCGCATCCTTCTTCACCTGACCAGTTAATGTTGGTACCGTTGGCAAATTCACTGTTTTTACAACAGCGCCACCTGATTTATTCGTTTTAGTTCCCGTTTTTGGAACCCCCATATATTGCAACGATTGGGATACAATTTTTTTAAATACAGGTGCTGCTGCTGTACCGCCGCCTACCGATTTGTTAGGTTCGTCCATAACAACCAAAACAGCTATTTTCGGATCATTTACCGGTGCAAAACCTATAAAGGACACGACATCCTTCGAATGGTCATATACTTTTCCGACGACCTTCGTCGCTGTACCTGTTTTACCAGCTACACGATATCCGTCAATATAAGCAAGGCGTCCCGTACCAATTTCTTGGTCAGATACGACCTGCTCTAGATAGCTGCTTGTCTGGACTGCCGATTCCCGAGTAATCACTTGGCGGACTTCCTTCGGTTGAATCGTCTGAACTTCGCCTGTATCTGGGTTGATGATTTCCTTCACCAGATGAGGCTGCATCAGCTTCCCCCCGTTAGCAATTGCCGAGATGGCAGCTACCTGCTGGATTGGCGTCACCTGAACACGTCCGTGTCCATATGAAGCGGTTGCGACCTCGGATTTGTACTGGGTATGGAATGTAATAGCTCCGGTAGACTCACTCGGAAGATCAATGCCCGTTTTCACGCCGAATCCAAAGTTATTAATATATTTCTTCAGTCTCCCGCCACCCAACTTATCCAGTCCCAGATGGACGAAACCAACGTTACTTGAGCGCTTGACTCCCTGAAGATAGGTTAACGTTCCCCAGTTGCGGCTTACATCACGAATATCCCAGCCTCCGACCCGAATCATACCAGATTGGTAAGATTCATTTGGATTGAACACCTTTTCTTGAACCGCAGCTGCCAAGGTTACAATCTTAAACGTGGAGCCTGGCTCGTAGATAGACTGAGTAGCATTATTACGGAAATATTCCAAAGGTGTACTCCCATATGTATTGGGATTAAAATTCGGGTAAGTCGCCATACCGAGAACATCCATCGTTTTAGGATCAGCCGCTACCACAGTCATCGTTTTCGGATTATAATTTGCAATAGCTTCCTGCATGGCATCCTCTATATAATACTGAATCGTATCGTCAATCGTCAGCTTTAAATTTTTACCATTTTGTGCCGGCTCATAGACACTTTCCGATCCTTGAAGAGGAACTCCCTTCCGATCCCGCTGATACAGAAGCTTTCCAGCCGTGCCCGAGAGCTCTTTATTATAATAAGCTTCCAACCCCATACCTGCTGTGCCATCTTTTCTTTGATAGCCAAGAACATGGGAAGCCAGCTTATTTTCCGGATAATAGCGTTTGGATTCTTGAACGGTGTCCACAGCTCCAATTACTTCATACTTATCCTTCAAATACTCTTTGAACGTATCCACTTGTGCCTTGACCTCAGGATCTACCTTCCAGCCCCCATTACGAATCTCGCGATTTTTTAAGTAGTTCCCCTTTTTATCCTTTGCAGAAAGATGTCCTCTCAGCTCATCCTCAGGCGTTTTGAGTAACTGGTGCAGCTTAGCTACAACCTCATTCTCCAAATCATACTCCTGAATGATGCTAGGATTGACAACTACCGTATAAGCCGGTGCATCCGTAGCCAATACGTTTCCTTTACGGTCCGTAATGGTTCCACGCTTGGGCTGAATCACCTGATCTCTTTCTACTTGATTAACTACCAGGTTATGCCAGTATTCCCCGCTCACAACTTGAATCCAAAATACTTTAAGTAGCAGAACAAGAAAAAAGAGGGTAATACATCCCCCTATTAGCAGTGTGCGAAGCTTTATTCTTTTGACCATAGCTCAAACCTCTCTGCAAAAAAATGTACGTCAGAGCATAGCTTGATGCTATGCCCTTAACTATTTGGCAGCCTGCTTTTCCACACGAATGGGCTCTCTTGTTGGTTCGATATATCCCTGTTGCTTTGCAGTCGGCACGATCTGATTTTCCAGACGCTCCTTTTGAATCTTCAGTTGGGCGATATTGGTCTGTAATTTGGAAATGTCCTTGCTTGCCGTATTAATCGAATAATTGATTTGATAAATGTGAGCGTACCTGCTAATCAACATACCAGCAATGACAATGCACGCTACAAGTGTCAATAGATACAGCAGCTTTTCTCGAATCGGCAGCTCTCTGCGGCGTGTAACGACTTTGGTAGTCTCACGATACCGTTGTTGCTGAACCTGTTCCTGACGGGCTCTTTCTTTTACAGCCAAATTACCGCGTGTATAAGCCATGTCGCCTCTCCTTCTCCATTAAATTTACAATTTCTCGGCAACTCTAAGCTTAGCTGACCGGGACCGTGGATTCATCTCTAGTTCCTGCTCTGACGCCACAATCGGTTTACGATTCACCAGCTTCAGATCGCCTTCCATTTTGTCCTCCAAAATAGGCAAATCAGACGGATAGATGCTTTTCGCCAAATACTCCTTGAAAATATGCTTGCATATCCGATCCTCCAGAGAATGGAATGTAATGACCGAAATTCTGCCTCCTGGAGCCAGACATCTTACTGCCTGATGCAAAGTATCTTCCAGTGCACCCAACTCATCATTCACAGCAATCCGCAAAGCCTGGAAACTGCGTTTAGCCGGATGTCCCCCGGTTCTGCGTGCTGCAGCCGGAATTCCTTCTTTGATAATATCGACAAGTTCCCCTGTTGTGTGAATAGGCTTGTTCAATCGACGTTCAATCATGATCTTTGCGATCCGCCGTGAAAACTTCTCTTCTCCGTAATGAAACAAAATACGCGCAATCTCTGCTTCTGACCATTCATTGACAATTTCGTAAGCCGTAAGCGAGCTACTCTGATCCATCCGCATATCAAGCGGCGCATCATGATTGTAGCTAAATCCCCGTTCCCCCTCATCGAACTGGGGCGAGGACACACCCAGATCGAACAAAATACCCTGGACCTGCGGGACGCCGTCTTTCTCGGGCAATCCCAATTCGGTCAGCTTGTCCTGCAAGTGACGGAAGTTGGATTTCACTAATGAAATCTTGCCTTCATAGGCTGACAGCTTCTCTCGCGCATTGTTCAATGCCCAGTCGTCCTGATCAAAGGCAATGAGCCTTCCCTCAGGGCCAAGCTGTGATGCAATGACTGAACTGTGTCCTGCCCCTCCCAACGTGCAGTCCACATAAATCCCGTCCTGCCTGATGTTTAGTGCCTGTGTTGCTTCTTCTTTGAGTACGGTAATGTGGTGAAACAAACGGCTGACCTCCTAAATTACAATTCAAAGTTGAAATCAACCAATTTCTCAGCAATGTCGTTAAATGCTTCTTCTGATTGGTTGAAATATTGCTCCCAAGTGTGCTTGCTCCAAATCTCTACACGGGTGGACACTCCCAATACGACGCACTCTTTAGTGAGCTTGGCGTATTCGCACAAATTCCCCGGTAAATTTACCCTGCCCTGTTTGTCCAATTCGCATTCAGTCGCCCCCGAGAAAAAAAAACGGGTAAACGCTCGCGCATCGGCCTTCATCAGAGGCAGTGCTTTAAGTTTTTTCTCCATGACAGCCCACTCATCCATGGGATACACGAAGAGGCATTGGTCCAGCCCGCGGGTAACCACGAACGAGGCACCGAGAAGTTCACGAAACTTGGCCGGTACAGTAAGCCGACCCTTCTCATCAATGCTATGTTGGAACTCCCCCATAAACATTGGTTTCGTCACCCCTTACCCCATTCTCCCACTTTGGCCCACTTTCCACCACCTAAGCATAATAGATTCGCTTTAAAAAATCAAAGACCTCTTTTTCATTACCAAAAAGTGATAGAAGCCGGATCCATACCATTATGTCTGTTATTGTAGCCCCGCGTCACAAGATGCAAAAAAGCCCCTTATCCCATGAAGCCGGCCCCCGACAATATGCATCAGGTTTCGAAACAACACGGAATAAAGGGCTTACTCTCTGCCCATTATGTCGACCTAAACAAATACTTGCATTAAAAACGCAACACTTTTGCAGCGGACATCGTGACGAAAAAATCCGATTACGCGTTCCAGCTGTCCAAATAGATCTTTTGGTCTTCGGTTAACGTGTCAATTTGGATTCCCAGACTATCAAGCTTGAATCGAGCTACCTGCTCATCAATTTCATAAGGTACATTAATAACGGCTTTGCCTAGCTCATTGTAACGATCATTCACATATTTCAAGCCAAGCGCCTGAAGCGCAAATGTCGTATCCATAATTTCCGCAGGATGTCCATCAGCAGCAGCCAGATTCACGAGGCGTCCTTCTGCCAGCAAATACATTTTACGTCCATCTTTAAAGCGATATTCCTCGATATTGCGACGCACCGTGCGAATGGATTCGGAGCGTTTAGCAAGCTCAGGCTTACTAACCTCCACATCAAAATGCCCTGCGTTACACAGCACAGCTCCATCCTTCATAACATCAAAGTGTTCCCCTGTAATTACAGCTTTGTTTCCAGTTACTGTAATAAAGAAGTCACCCAGTTTGGCAGCTTCTACCATCGGCAACACATGGAAACCATCCATATGAGCTTCTACTGCCTTGATTGGATCAACTTCGGTTACAACAACGTTGGCTCCCAGCCCTTTCGCACGCATTGCAACCCCTTTGCCACACCAGCCATAACCTACCACAACCACTGTACTCCCTGCCACAACCAGATTAGTCGTACGAATAATGCCGTCGAAAGCTGACTGTCCTGTACCATAGCGGTTATCAAACAAATATTTGCAGTAAGCATCATTAACAGCCACCATCGGAAAGTGAAGTTGCCCTTCTTTTTCCAATGCCTTCAAACGAATGATACCAGTAGTTGTCTCCTCTGCTCCCCCACGGATCGTAGAAATCAGATCAGGCCGTTCGGATTGCAACAGAGTAACCAAGTCACCACCATCATCTATAATGAGATCCGGCTTTGTTTCCAGTGCCTTGATTTGCAAATTTTTGAATTCTTCTGGGTCCGGATTGTATTTAGCTAATACCGTAACCCCATCTTCAACTAATGCGGCGCAAACATCATCTTGTGTGGACAATGGATTACTACCCGTAATAGTTACCTGCGCTCCACCTGCTTGTACCACTTTAGCCAGGTAAGCCGTTTTGGCCTCCAGATGTAGACAGATGGTTACCTTCAGACCAGCAAAAGGCTGCTCTTGCTCAAATTGTTGACGTATACGGTTCAATACCGGCATATGGGCTTCTACCCAATCAATTTTCAAATGACCTTCAGGGGCCAATTTAAGATCGTGAACTATGCTATTTTGTAGAGAATGGGAAGTCATACTTTGTTTCCTCCTTCATATTGGTTAAATTTGCTCCATGATAAATCCTATATAAAATAATTAATCATACATAGATAACACGATGCGTACCCATCAGATCCAATGGTACATTCATAATCATATCAATCAGGCTGAGACCATGACGGTTTAGAAAATGATAGATCGTATACGCCCGCTCCTGCGGCTGTCCAAATGGAAAAAGCGACCATTCAATACGATCCCACTGGCGAAGTGCTGTTTCATTTTGCCGAAGCAACGCTTCCTGAACTTTTGCCTCCAGATAGGCGATCTGTGACAGAATCTTGTCGCGGTTGGTTTCTCCGAGCCGTAGCAAACCTTTTTCAATCAAACCTGTCTGTTGCACAAGCGGTTCGTACATGCGGACAAAAGCTTCCTTAGCCCCGGAAAACTGATCCTGCATTCCAAGCTGATCTTGAGTGGCGATCCATTGCTTTTTCCGTTCCTCAAGTCCGTCTCTAACTTGACCAAAACTTAATTCATACTTAAGCATATGCTTCTCCACACCTGGCTCTACCAACGTAAAAGACATTCGTGGCAGCAGTATCGGCATCTGCATCTTCAACACCCCGAAAGCATCCCGTGTAATCGCCCAGTAAGCAATTTCTCCTAAACCCAGCACAGATGCCAGCACCGGAAACAGTGAATCCTGCATTATAGGACGAGTTAGCACATTGTTACTAAAACGTTCGGGATGTCTATCTATCTCTTCAAGCAGTTCATCCACAGTAAACGCCACCAGACCGTGTCGATCCGTGAATAGTCCAGCTTTTTTGAAAAGCAGCAAGCGTTCATCTTCATGGATATAAAAGAGATTCGCGCCACCTTCATGCACATCGGCTTGTAACTGATAGCCATAATCTACGATCCGCGTGGCAGCCGTCCGGTAAGCATGCTCCAACTCATCATTGTGCTGAACCAGCCGCTTAAAAATGGATGCTTCCAGTTTGCGTAGCGAAGGATCTGCTGAATCCAAAAGTACTAATCCATAGGTGCCGAACAAAAGGCCCAGCAACTTGGCAAAGGCTTCACTCAGTCCATATGAATCCGTTATCCCGTTCTCAATCATGCGCATTATATCAGCCTTATGTTCTGAATCTGGCAAGCTTTGCTCTATATCCGCTATCGCTTGCTTCCATTCAAGAGCGTCAACTTTAATGGCACTAACCGAAGAACGGCGTTCAGGTTGCTTATTCAGCTTGATTTTGACGGCTTGTGGGTCATTTGCCATTACGTATGTATGATTGACCTCGTCCCAGTCATGATCTTCGCCAGCAATCCAGAAGATAGGAATAACCGGACGTCCAAGCCGTTCCTCTGCTTCTCTCGCCGCCTTAATAAGGGTAGCGGCTTTGTAAATGACCAACATCGGACCTGTGAACAGTCCGCTTTGCTGCCCGCCAGCTACTACCAGAGCATCTGGACTTTCCAGACGGTCCAATGAAGCACCAACCGCCTCATACGAATTGTATTTCTCATTGTATATACGAAGACATGCTACGACATCCTTACGGTTTAATCGCAGATGCCCCGTCTTATCCAGCCACTTCGCCCGTTGGGCATAAGCATCGGCGTGCAGCACATTATATTCATACAAGTCGCTTGCGCGTCCTGTACCCTGTATATAATCTTCTGCCAAAGCCGACCCTCCGCGAAGCGTTTCCGGAATTATTTTCATGGGTCTGCCTCCTGTCTCCACCAAAACCTTACTGCTTGATTGTACCGAAAGCCTCTGTCCACGTCAAAGCTTCCTACAAAAAAAACCGCCGAATAACTCGGCGGTTGGTGCATAAAACAAGATCAGGCGTAAGGCTCAGCTACAAAATGTCCTTTAGACACTTCGATGAGCGTGGCATTTTCCAGGTTATAAGCCCCTGTCTTACTGCCAGATGCATCATGAATCGGGCCTGCTTGGTCGCCTGGCATAATAATCCGTTTTTTGTTGGCTTCTACTTCTGGATCAGGAAGTGGGATCGCCGACAAAAGCATTTTCGTATAAGGATGGATCGGGTTTGCATACAACTCAGCACTTTCTGCAAGCTCAACCATTCTACCCATATACATTACAGCTACCCGATCACTGATGTGCTTGACCATCGACAGATCATGCGCAATGAACAGGTATGTCAGACCCAAACGTTCTTGAAGCTCTTTTAACAGGTTGACAACCTGAGCCTGAATAGATACGTCAAGAGCTGAAATCGGCTCATCACAGATGATGAATTTAGGATTAACAGCCAGTGCACGTGCAATACCGATCCGTTGACGTTGGCCACCAGAAAACTCATGCGGATAGCGTGTTGCATGGTCAGGGTTCAAACCAACCAGATCAAGTAACTCTTCAATCCGTTTCTTACGTTCTGCACGGCTACCCGCCATATTGTGAATATCCAGTGCCTCACCAATAATATCAGAAACGGTAAAACGCGGGTTCAATGATGCATACGGATCTTGAAAGATCATCTGCATATCACGACGCATTGCTTTCATTTTACTTGGTGATAATTTGTAAATATCCGTACCGTTAAAACGTACGCTACCTGCTGTAGGTTCATACAAGCGCAAAATCGTACGACCCGCTGTAGACTTACCACAGCCGGATTCGCCAACCATACCCAGCGTTTCACCCTCGCGAATATAGAAATTCAGGTTGTCCACCGCTTTGAGCACACGGTTTTTGCCAACATTAAAATACTTTTTAAGACCTTCAACCTCAATTAAATTGTTGCTACTCACCATGATCTCACCTCCTATTTCTTCAACTTCGGATCAAGCGCATCACGCAAGCCGTCGCCAAAAAGGTTGAACGCAAGCATAATCAAACTGATCAAACCTGCTGGGAAAAGCATCCGCCACGGGTAATACATCCACCCGGTCAGAGCTGATTCAATCATTGAACCCAGCGACGCCTGAGGAGCCTGTACCCCTAATCCAAGGAAGCTCAGGAATGCCTCAGAGAAAATAGCACTTGGAACTGTCAAAGTCAGTGTGACAATGATCGGTCCTACCGCATTAGGCAACAAGTGACGGAACAGCAAACGACCAGCACCTGCACCCATTGAACGGGAAGCGAGTACGAATTCTCGGTTTTTAAGTTGTAACATCTCACCACGTACAATCCACGACATGTTAATCCACCCCGTTACACAGAGCGCAATAATAATTGTAGTGATACTTGGCTCCAGTACAACCAGCAACAGGATCGTAACAAGCAAGTAAGGAATGGAGTACAAGATTTCAGAAAATTTATTCATGATTTCATCAACGCGGCCACCAAAGTAACCCATAATTCCACCATAAATAACTCCAATCATCAAGTCAATCATTGCAGCAGCCAAACCAATAATCAAGGAAATCCGAGCGCCCATCCAAGTACGTACAAACATATCACGCCCCAGATCATCTGTTCCGAACCAATGTTCCGCCGAAGGAGGAAGATTGGTGCTCAACAAATCATTCGTGCGGTCATCGTATGGGGACAGCATCGGGCCAACGATTGAAGCAAGCACAATGAGAACCAAAACACTCAAGCTTGTCATAGCCAGTTTATTTTTACGAAGTCGCTCCCAAGCATCTCGCCAAGCGGATAAGCTTTCGCGCTGAATAACTTCAGACTGCTTTTCATCCGCCCCGACCTTCTGGAAATCTTCCGGTTTCACCTGAAGCTTATCCAAGTTCACAGCATTATCTTTAACAGACATAAAGTTATCCCTCCTTCCCGCCAGTAAGCTTAATCCGCGGATCAATAAATCCATATGCAATATCTGTAATAAAACGCGCCACCATCAGCAAAATACCGTAAAAAATAGTAACTCCCATAATCATGGTATAATCGCGGGTTGTAATACTATCTACGAATACCTTACCAATACCGCCAATCCCGAAGATACGTTCAATAACAACTGAACCCGTAATAATATTGGCCGTCATTGGTCCCACATAGGTAACAACCGGCAGAATAGCATTACGTACAACGTGTTTGAACATAATAGTAATGGATTTCAAGCCTTTAGCCTTGGCAGTCTTAATGTAATCCGCATGAAGCACTTCCAGCATGCTAGAACGCGTTAGTCGAGCGATAAACGCAATAGGGGAAGCAGATAGAGCTGCAACAGGCAGAACGTAGTCCATCGGACCGTCAAAGCCCATAACATTAAACCAACCTAACTGTTGAGCGAAGAAAAATTGAATCAACGATGCCAGAACGAAGCTGGGAACCGCAATCCCCATGATAGCTAATACCATTGCAACGTTATCTATTAGCCTACGATGATACAAAGCTGCTAGCATACCTAGCAAGAGACCGACAATTATCGACACGATTATGGCAACAAAACCCAGTTTGAGGGAAACCGTAAAAGTTTGTCCGATAATGTCAGTTACACTTTGATTCAGCTTTTTCATAGAAATACCAAAATCACCTGAAGCAATATCACCTAAGTATTTAAAATATTGGACATATACAGGCTTATCCAGCCCATATTGCTCCATTAACCGGGCTTGAATCTCAGGAGAAGTCGCTTTTTCACTCATGAAGGGGTTACCCGGAATTGCTTTCATGAGAAAAAACGTCGCAGAGATCAGAATGAACAAAGATAGCAGCATGTAGAAAAATTTACTGATCAAATAACGCGTCATTGCCCGTTTACACCCCCCATAAATTTTTTTCGACACCATTCGATTTTATCGAAATAGAATTGGACTGTCCAATCTACTTATTTGCATGGTTACATGATGATGGAAAAGACCATGACACACAAAAAAAACGGGATATATATGGTTCTATCCACATATATATCCCGAAGTAACTATCAAACTTCAGAATCGAGCTTCAGTTACTGTGTAATATACGCTCTTGTGAAATCAACTGCTCCACTAAAGTCAAGCCCAATGTCTTTTACATTCGGTTTTGTTAAAGAAACATTTGAGTAGTAGTAGATCGGAAGCATTACCATATCATCTTGAACCAGAATTTTCTCCGCTTTCGCAAAATCTTCCATGCGTTTTGCTGGATCAGTTTCTTTCTTAGCTGCTTCAATCAAAGCATCATATGCTGGGTTAGCATAACCTGCATTGTTATTGCCATTGCCTGTTGTCCACATATCCAGGAATGTCATTGGATCATTATAGTCAGCAGACCATCCACCACGAGCAATTTGGAAATTCAGCTTATTACGTGTTTGGATAAATACGCCCCACTCTTGGTTTTGGGTTTTGATGTCCACACCAAGGTTTTTCTTCCACATATCAGCAACTGCCAAAGCTATCTTTTGGTGACTCTCACTGGAGTTATACAGCAATGTTACCGGAGGAAGTGTAGTTACGCCTTCTTCCTTCATACCTTCTTGAAGCAATTTTTTCGCTTCAGTGAAGTCTTCTTTGAAGTAATCATCTTTATTCTCAGTACGGAATTCTTGAGATACTCCTTTGATACCTGGAGGTACAAAGCCGTATGCAGGAATTTGACCGCCCAATGTCACTCTTTCAACGATTGGTTGGCGTTGAATAGCCATCGCAAACGCTTTACGGATTTTAACATTGTTAAATGGTTTTTCAGTTACATTAAACAGATAGTAGTACGTACTTGCAATCCCTTTTGCCTTAAATTCGTTAGGCAATTCTTTTTTCACAGCCGGAATTTGGTCGGTAGGAATTTCACCGTTTGGCATACCTGCGTAATCGAGTTGTCCACTTCTATAAGAAGCCAGCTCTGTTGCACCGCTATTTACAAGGGACATCGTAATTTTGTTCAGCTTGATTTCGTCTTTACCCCAATAGTTTTCACTCTTGGTTACTTCGATCTTTTGACCGCTGTCCCAAGTCGTTAATGTGTAAGGTCCGTTAGTGATCATGCTATCTTTCTTAACAGCCCACTTGTCATTACCTTTAACAGAAGGATTTACAGGATAGAAAGTGTAGAAAGAAGTCAATCCCAAGAAGTAAGGAGTTGGGTGCTCCAGCTCTACTTGCAATGTATGATCGTCAACAGCTTTAACACCTACATCTTTAAAGTCTGTAACTTTAGTGCCTTTAAAAGATTTCGAAGTGCTCAGGTTGTAACCCTCAGCATTTTTGATATAGTACAATTGGTAAGCATATGGAGGTGCAGGAGCCGTGGAAGGATCCAATACCCGTTGCCAAGCAAATACGAAGTCGCTTGCTTTGACTGGATCGCCATTACTCCATTTTGCAGTATCACGAAGCTTGAACGTATAGGTTTTGCCGTCATCGGAAATTTTCCAAGATTCAGCTACGCCAGGGATTTCTTTGCCGTCAGGACCCATACGTACGAGACCTTCATACAAAGTTTTCAGAACCGTGTTAGTTTGACTATCCTGAGCTTGTGCCGGATCGAACGTTGGCGGCTCGGATGCAAGGTTAATGCGCAAAATTTGCTTGTCGGCCGCAGCCGGCGTAGTCGAGGTGTTTTCTTGTGCGCCCTTACCATTGGTATCGTTCTTGCCGCCGCAACCTGCGAGCAGTGCGCCAACTGCAAGAATGAGTGTCAAAAGGACTAAAAAGCTTTTCCTTTTCATCTAGCGTTTTCCCCCTAGTTCTAAAGTGGTATATGTTTATAGATTATACAACCAGCGGTCAAAAAAA
Organism: Paenibacillus sp. F4; assembly: GCF_002894905.1. Taxonomy (NCBI): domain Bacteria; kingdom Bacillati; phylum Bacillota; class Bacilli; order Caryophanales; family Paenibacillaceae; genus Paenibacillus; species Paenibacillus sp. F4. The sequence continues at coordinate 556,820 of NZ_POVS01000017.1, read as the reverse complement.
TCTACATTACATTTCTTCAAATTGAGCTTTTTTTTCAAAAAAACATGATTAATTCATATTTTTTCACCTTTCGATGTCATCTTATATCACATGATGTTGAATATATTCTTAAATATACCAACAACAGTCAACAAAATATACGCCAATGTCATCGCCATAAAAGTTAATCTCCAGACCGCTCTACATAATCTTTTACCATCAACCTTCCCTTTTATTCGATTTTGAGCTCCTCCAATTAAACCCAAGGCCAGTAATAGGAGCAGTAGAATCAAATAAAAACCGAATCGAGATGTAAAAATGACGTTAAAGAGTGCTGCGACGGAAAATATCAGAAAAAACGTGGTAATATCCATAGAAGTAAGTAACGATTTCTTTTTTTCCATTTTAAGAATGTAGCGACAAACCGCAAACACGATCAAAAACGGAAAAAAGGGAAGAATACTGAAAGTGATAATAGTACCTTGTATAAGACTCAACTAATCACCCCTCTTTTAGCCGCATGCCTTCAATTAATTGCCACAATAACTCATGAGTTGATGCAGTAACTCCAGCCCGATCTGCCATCTGCACCAGTTGTCCGTTAATCGAAGCAACTTCCGTCATGGACTGTGCAAGTACATCAGCTAGCATGGACGAGTGATTCTCTGCCGTTGCCCGGCATACATTCATAATTTGCTCCCACCATGCGTTTTCCCAGTGGATACCATGAGCTTCATACACTTGAATGCCTTCATCGTACAGCCTGCGCATCATATGTATTCGAATAGGGTCCGAAAGTAGCTCGCCATTACGAACTCGCCATAACGCCGTCAGCGGATTGATCACAGCATTGATCAACAACTTGCGATACATACCGTTCTCGATTTCTTTCGACAAGAAAGCGTCAAATCCTGCTGCAAGCAGCCGATTTAGCACACATTGATTAAAATTATTGTTCTTCGACTCCTCCTCTTCCTCCGAACATCCTATTTCAGTAACACCCGATCCTGCATGTACAATAGATGCTACTCCCTGCCTCTTGGCTCCTTCAGTCGTCACAGCAGGGTATACCACAGCTTTAGGCCAAGCCTTTCTAATGCGTTCTATATGGCCGATTCCATTCTGCAAGCAAACAATTCCTGTATCTCTATCCATTTGAGCTGCAGGCTGGATCTGTTCTAATACTTCCTCAATCGCCCCCTGTTTGGTCATAAGCATGATCCATCGTGCCGGAGCCTGTGAATTTAACCGTTGCCAATCTGCCAATGGCGCTACCTTCAATTTATTCCCGGACACATGTACTGCCGTCTGTCCCTCTTTATCAAACACAGTAATCCCTTCACGAGCAATGACGCGTGCCTGCTCAAGTGTACGCGTCCACAGCCTTACTTTTGTACCTGAGGCAGACAACCTCCCGGCAAACAACAATCCCAGCGAACCCGCTCCAATAATATCAATCACCTTTGTATCGTCTCGCTTCCATCTTTTTTTCTACTATATCATATGCACTCTAAAGAAATACAAAAAACGCCAACTCCGGCAAAGCGCTAGTTGACGTTTTATTTCAATATTGTAGAAGTAATCTTGTTACTCAATGCGCTCCAGATTCCCATTCGCGTCCATTTTGAATCTGGATTTAAGCTCTTCCTCTTCATCAGTGATTAAAGCCAAGCGCCGAGCCCGGTCCATAATCTGAATCAGAGCTTTATAATCATCATTCACAACACGATAGTCGGTTTGCACCTCATTCACTTCTTTGGACAATCGGTCATTAATGGAGCGAAGCTGATTCAATTCTTCTTCCTTTTCCCGTAAATCTTTCTCCAGCATCTTAATCTGCCGATTCGTTTCCTGGACGGATCCCTTCCATTGACGCAAGAAGCGAATTACTGCATCAATAGATAACGTATCCTCACTCGTACCATCCGTTCTGTACCCACCTTCGACTGTATCAAGTGAGGCAAAAGCCGCAACCTGTGATACACCTACTGGGTTCTGCTTACGGATATAACTGCGCTTCTGGCGCTGTGCTTTGGCAATGCTAATCGCTTCATCATAACGTTTGCGCACGCAGCTGTTCCAACGAAAACCACATGCTGCAGAGGTTCTTCCGATTTTTTGTCCAACCTCCTCAAACGCAGCGAGCTGCGTTCCACCTTCACGGATATGCCGCAATGTCACCTCCGCCAATATCAAGTCATCTTCCACACTCCATGCATCTTGTCTTATTGCAGTCATGCCTCTAGCCCTCCTAACAACATCCTGAAATAACCGTCTTCATGAACCGATCTTGCCGGTATTTGAATAGGGTATAAAAGCTGTTTATTCATTCCTATGCCTCTCGTAGAGTTCATAGAATCTATTTGATACTAAATTGTATTTCCATTTCTGCAAGAACTCATACGTGAACGTAAACAGTTTCGGGTTTCAAGCATGCTCAGACTGCTGTACAATAAAATGAATGGTTAAAGAAACAGAAAGGATCATATACATTACTATTAGTTTTTTTCGGGAATACATAAAAGGGGAAACCAAATGAACAAACGAATAAAAATCACAATCAGCACCCTGCTGACCACCATTATGATGCTAACTTTCATATATGTACGTCCTACTCTGGCCGCTCCCACCCATGAAGAAAATCAGATTTTACAAGATAGCCTGTCGATTGTAGAGATAGACCATGAAATTGAGCGAATCAGTCAGGAGCAGCAGACTCTTTTGCACCGTCAGCAGGAACTGCGAAGTAATCTCACCGTTCAGCAAGAGCAAATGACCATACAACGGAAGCGTGCAGGTTCTGTGCTGCGATCTTATTATATGGGTGAAAGGGACAAGCTGTTGAGCGTGGTGCTAGGGGCGAAAAGTATAAGGCAACTTCTCTCTCTGTACGATTACTACTTATTATTGATTAGTCACGATCAGGATGTGCTTCAAGAATACGAATCCAATTATCAATCTATGCGAAAAACAGAACAACAAGTCACCCAAGCTTCAATGGAATTGGAGACAGTCAAAACAAACTTACTGGCACAACGTAAACGCATTATCCTGCTTCAGTCGCGTGTAAATGACGGCGTTAACGCCAGTAATGACCCGGATACCCTACGCAAGCTTATTGGCGAAATGACAGCTTATTGGGAGAATGTAGGTGTCTACGAGGTAAATAAGCACTTTAAAGCATTAGCTCAAGCTATGCAGGATTTACCGCAATTCATTCAACAACAACAAGGTGCCATGGTTACAAATGGAAAAGTGATTACGATAAGCATTCGCGAAGAGGACTTTAACCGTTTTTTAAAGTCAGAAAATGAATTGTTTAATCACTTCAGCTTTACATTTGCGCAGGATCGAATTATGGTAGAAGGTCAGCAGGGAACGATGAAATTAAGAGTAGAAGGTCACTACACGGTAGAAAATGAACCGAAAAATGCAATTTTATTTCATGTAGATCGATTGGTATTTAATGGTCTAGAACTACCTGATACGACCCGCAACAAACTGGAAAAGGATTTTGATCTGGGTTTCTACCCACAGCAGCTTATTTCCTATGTCAAAGCCACAGAAGTACGCACTTTAGCAGGAATGCTTGAAGTTAAGCTCGAATTAAACTTTAAGTAAGCTTTTGCTCACTTTTATTGTTCTGAATTTTTACGTGTACAAAACAAGAGACCCCGGGATATTCCCGAGGTCTTTATTATTGTAATAACGATAGGAATTTTATAGCAGATCGGCTGCCAACTGCGCGAGCTTGGAGCGTTCTCCTTTTTCCAACATAATATGCCCGCTAATCCCTTCTTGCTTAAACCGCTCCACCACATAGGTTAGACCGTTACTGGCTGCATCCAGATAAGGGTGATCAATCTGCTCTGGATCTCCCATCAAAATGATCTTGCTCCCCTCACCCACCCGGGACACAATCGTTTTGATCTCATGTCGGGATAAGTTTTGCGCCTCATCGACTATAATAAATTGCCCAGGTATCGAACGCCCGCGAATATAAGTAAGTGCCTCCACCTGAATACTGCCCAAGCCCATCAAAATTTTGTCGATATCACCTGATTTTTTGGCATCAAACAGATACTCTAGATTGTCGTAGATTGGTTGCATCCACGGGCGAAGCTTTTCATCCTTTTCTCCCGGTAAATAACCAATATCCTTACCCATAGGAACAACAGGCCGAGCAATCAGCAGTTTCTTGAAGCGATGTTCATCCTCTACCTTAAGCAAACCTGCCGCCAGCGCCAGCAACGTTTTGCCCGTACCCGCTTTTCCTGTAATGGTCACGAGGGGGATATCGTCATTAAGCAAAAGCTCCAATGCCATCCGCTGTTGAGCATTACGCGCGCTGATTCCCCACACCGATTCGTTACTTAAGTACAGCGGCTCTAATCTCTCTGCCTCCTGATTTACTTTCAGCAAAGCTGATTTTCCTGTTCCCATTTCATCTTTCAGAATGACAAATTCATGTGGATACAGCGTATAAGGTAGTTCCAGTGGCTTGATTGGTAAAAAACGGTTAGAGTAAAATTCATCTATGATGGACGGGTGCACCTGTATTGCCGAGTATCCGGGATATAGCTCACTCAGATCGCCTGTTCTATCGGATAGGTAGTCTTCAGTCAGTAGTCCCAATACATCTGCCTTGATCCTGACCAGCACGTCTTTACTGACCAAAACGACCGAACGTGGTTCAGGCTGCTCCTGCTCTTCCAGATGATAATTCAAGGCGACCGCCAAAATCCGGTTATCGTTCGAAACCTCCCCGAACATCTCCTGAACTTTCAAAAAACTTCGGTGGTTTAACTCAACTTTAAGCCTCCCACCTTGGGGAAGTGGAACGCCACTGTGCAGATGACCTACTTCTCTCAACCCGTCCAACAGTCGCGATACATTGCGGGCATTCCGTCCAATCTCATCCGCGTTGCGTTTTTTGGAGTCGATTTCTTCCAGAACAACAGCTGGAATGACAACTTCATGTTCTTTGAAGGTAAAAATGGCTTTCGGATCATGCAGCAGCACATTCGTATCCAGCACAAAAATTTTCTTCATTAAATCCCCTCCAAAGCGGCGTGGACAATCTCGTGTTTCATACCTATACCTATTCACCGGGTACCCAATACTTGCTGATTCCCTGAAAAAAGAACCCCAAAGCAGCATAAAGCAACGAAAAGTTGTAGTGAAGATAGCCTCTGAGCCTGTACATTTTTAAATTAGACACAAAAGGCCCAGTGATTGCTCACTGGACCTAGACTGGGTTCACTATAACTTTAGACATACCTCAACCCCCTTATGTTATATAAGAGCTTTACTCGCTGCGATTATAACATAATAGGGGAGAAAGATACACACTCAGGAATTGGAAGAAGCTGCAGTATTATCGCTTGCTTTTTTAGCTAATTCCTCTTGTAGCGCTTGTTTGGCCAAATCGAGCTGTTGCTCATCAATGTACACATACGGGCTACGCCACGTTCCCGCCACCGGATTGTATTTCACATTTTGTTTAGAAATATTCCAATAGGTTTGTACGATATTTTTCATTTGCTGTGACTCGATATCTGTCATCATATTCTTATCAACCGATTTAATAATTGCACTAAACTTGGTCAAAGCGTTAAAGGATTGCATTTGGTCAATTAGGGAATGAAGCACCTGATTTTGTCGACGATTACGATCAAAATCGTCAGATTCAGCTGTTCTCGGACGGCAATTCGATTTGCGGTAGCGAACAAAATCAAGAGCCTGATCACCGTTCAAATGCTTGGCTCCAACTGTCAGGTTAATATCGGTACCATCTGCACGGTCACGATAACACATGTTTTTATCAACCGTCACATCTACGCCACCCAAATTATCTACTACATCTCTAAAGCCCTGGAAGTTAATAACCGTCACATAATCAATATCAATGTTTAAATATTTGCCAATCATCTTCTTCATTTGTTCTTCAGCAACTTCGCCAGATTCTTTCTCTCTAGCCTTAAACACCGGATAATACTCATTCAACTTGCGAGGTTTATATCCATCCATTTCTAGACGCGTATCGCGCGGTAAGGACACGATGGTAGACGATTTAGTATTGGGGTTCAATGTAGCTACCATAATAACGTCGGACAAATAAGTCGGATGATCAGGGCGGTAATCGGTTCCTAGCAATAAGATAGTCAAAGGCTTAGCTTCTGCCAATTGTGTTTTGGGTACTTCCGTGTTGATCCCCGTATCCAAAACTTCCTCTACCTGATTGTAAAGATAGTAGGTATAACCACCTGCTGCCAAAATACCTATAATAAGCAGAAACAAGACAAACTTCATAAACGATCTGAAAAAGCTTTTTTTCTTTTTCGTTTTTTTCGGTTTGGCGGATTTTTTCCCGCTTTGTGTCCGGGGAGGCAATCCGTTCGAAAGATTACTCATGCTTCAACACCTTTTCCTGCGTTTTGAGAAATATAGCTTTCTCCAAGTTTACAATCCTAAAACACACACAGCGGCGCATCCCGTTCCCGGGCGTCGCCGCTGTGGCCAAAGACCAATCCAATCAATTACATATTTGCTTGTGCTGTTTTACGTTGTTTCTCCGCACGCTCGCGTTCACCTTTGTTCAAGATCTTTTTACGCAAACGGATAGCGTTAGGTGTAATTTCGCAATACTCATCATCATTCAAGTATTCGAGCGCCTGTTCCAAAGAGAAGATAACAGGTGTTTTCAGTTTAACTGTATCGTCTTTTGTTGCTGAACGAACGTTTGTCAGTTGTTTTTCTTTACAAATGTTAACGACGATGTCGTTATCACGTGTGTGCTCCCCAACGATCATACCCTCATAGATTTCAGTACCTGGCTCCAGGAACAAAATACCGCGGTCTTCCACGCCCAGCATACCATAAAAAGTAGAGCTGCCGTTTTCCGTTGACACGAGTACACCCTGATGACGTCCACCTACTTGACCGCCAACAAAAGGTCCATAGCTGTCAAACGCATGGTTCATTACGCCATAACCACGAGTCAAAGTCAGGAAGTTTGTAGTGTAGCCGATCAGACCACGTGCAGGGATCAAGAATTCTAAGCGAACCTGTCCGGTGCCGTTATTAATCATGTTAACCATTTCGGCTTTACGGGAGCCCAAACTTTCCATAACCGCGCCCATGCTTTCTTCCGGAATATCAATAAGGAGACGTTCGATAGGCTCCATTTTCTTACCATCAATTTCCTTGACGATAACTTCCGGTTTGGACACTTGCAGTTCGTAACCTTCACGACGCATGTTTTCAATCAGGATACCCAGATGCAACTCACCACGTCCGGATACAATAAAGGCGTCCGGGCTATCAGTTTCATCAACACGTAAGCTGACATCCGTTTCGAGTTCTTTCAGAAGACGCTCACGCAATTTACGGGATGTTACCCACTTACCATCGCGACCTGCGAATGGGCTGTTGTTAACCAGGAAGGTCATTTGCAGTGTCGGCTCATCAATCTTCAGTACAGGCAGCGCTTCAGGATGATTTGGATCAGCAATGGTTTCACCAATGTTGATATCCTTAATTCCCGCAATCGCCACAATGTCACCAGCGCCCGCTTGGTCAGTTTCAATACGTTTCAGACCTTGGAAGCCGAACAGCTTCTCAATACGTGCTGATTTACTGCTACCATCACGCTGCATAACTGTGACTGCTTGCCCCTGTTTAATGATACCGCGGTTTACACGACCTACTGCAATTCGGCCAAGGTATTCGTTATAGTCCATCAGTGTTACGAGGAATTGAAGAGGCTCATCTACTTTCTCAGTTGGAGCCGGTATGTGCTCTACAACTGTTTCGTACAATGCTTGCATGTTATCGTCTTGCTTTTCAGCATCCATGCTGGATGTTCCGTTCAGCGCCGAAGCGTACACAACAGGGAATTCCAATTGCTCGTCATTCGCACCCAGCTCGATGAACAGATCCAGTACTTCGTCAATAACTTCTGCCGGACGAGCTGCCGGACGGTCAATTTTGTTTACTACAACGATTGGCGTCAGATTTTGCTCCAGCGCTTTACGCAGTACGAATTTCGTTTGCGGCATGCAACCTTCGTAAGCATCAACGACGAGCAAAACACCGTCAACCATTTTCATAATCCGTTCCACTTCGCCACCAAAGTCGGCGTGTCCCGGTGTATCTACAATGTTAATCAGATAATCTTTGTAAGTGATAGCTGTATTTTTAGCCAAAATCGTAATACCGCGTTCACGCTCCAGATCGTTGGAGTCCATGGCGCGCTCCTGAACAGCCTCGTGTTCTCTAAATGTTCCGGACTGTTGAAGCAGCTTGTCGACAAGCGTCGTTTTTCCGTGGTCGACGTGGGCAATAATCGCAATATTGCGAATGTTTTCTCTAGCATGCATGGTTTGTATCCATATCCTTTCCGTATATCAAAATAGTGTCTCTATCCTGAAGCAGTGCTGATTCAAGGCTAACAATCGTTCTTTAGGCCCACTCCCTGCCAGCCTTCTATATGTTTCAGGCTTTGTACAGACAGCTTCTCTCTCCGATTCGCGTGAAAACCTTAAAATAAGCGTCAGAAATCATTCCGACGCTCTTATCATATCCATTATATTATAGTTGAAATATGTCATAAAGCAAGACATTATTGCCTGTTCCGTAATTTACCGCCATAAAATCTCACAGCTTGTCGTTTTACCTTTTGCGTTTGCCACGGTTGTTTAGGACCAACCAGATTCCAGCGCCAATCAGTAAAACTGCAATAACATATATGATACCCGTTCTTAGGGAGGTAATAACCAATAAAAGCACCGATACCAAGCCCAATATTACGCCCCCTGTATATACATTGCGAGAAAGCGAAATATCATTAATGGCATACTCCCATAATCCAATCGCCACACCTAGAAGTAACAAAGGCCATAAATAGGCCATTAAATGCCAGCCCCAAATATTGCAGAGCAAAAATAAGAAGCCGTAAACCGACAAAATCCCTGCCGGCAGCAACATAAAGGGTGAAACTTTACGCTTCATGTACATTGCATGCAGTACGATTCCAGGTATTAAAAACAGCAAAGGCCAAAAGTTTCGTCCCAAAAAGGAGAACGCCCCCAGTTTCCCCAACAAAATAATCAGTCCTACGGCAACAATGCCCACTCCGATCATACGCTCTTTTCCGGAATTCATCGTGGTCTCCTTTGTTTGCTGAATTTGTTTTTAGGTCTCTTAATGTGATTGTTTTTAAGTATATTTTTGTGAATATAGAGTCTTTACAAAAACCGAGTAAACCTGGCATTCGCAAAACTCTATGTCTATTTTAGCCGATGTTTTCCAAAAAAACTACGTTCAAATATGGCGAGCTCGTAACTGACGATATATACCTGCAACGACAACTGCTGTTGCCAAGAGTCCCGGTAACCATGCATGTATAAGCTCTCCCGTACCTGCTAACCATACACCCAATCGGGGATCACGCAGTAGCATTTCTCCTGCCGTAAAAGCCAGGATTGCAGATCCGAGCAAAACAAGTACAGGGAACCGATGAAGCCAGATCGCAATCACGTTGCTGCCCCAGACGACAATTGGAATGCTAATCGCAATACCAATGACAATAATGGCGATATCCCCATCTGCTAGGGCTGCAATAGCTAATACGTTATCTAGACTCATCACAAAGTCCGCTACCAGAATCACCTGTATAGCCTTCCATATGGTTGTTTCTGCTCTTACTCCCACATGATCCTCATTCTCATAAAGCAGCTTAAACGCAATCCATAACAGAAGTAGACCGCCTGCCGCCTGAATAAAGGGTATGCCCAGCAAAATGACAGCTACAAAAGTCAAAACACAGCGCAGGAGGACTGCACCGACTGCCCCCCACCATATAGCTTGACTCCGCTGCCTTGCAGGCAAGTTTTTGCTCGCCATGGCTATAACAACTGCATTATCACCGCTTAACACCAAATTAATCATTAATATTTTCAACAGCAAAATGATATGCTCCATGTGTACAAACACCCCCATCCTACTTGTATGCGAAATAGGACGAGGCTATGCTTATAAGCCTTGTCAAATAAGTCATCATTTATTAAAAATTGATGTCAAATTTGTTGAGCAAAGACCTTGAAATCAATAACAAACAGCAATATAATGAATCGTATTTCCGAAAAACGGGTATTAAAATAAACAACATACAATGATTTTAGGATGTTTAATCAGGGAGATGAGAACGATTGATATGTCCGGATTTCAGTTCTTTTGGCTACTGCTTAATGTGATATTTATTGACCTTCTGCTCGCAGGAGATAATGCGATTGTAATTGGACTTGCCGCCAGAAAGCTGCCTCCTGCAACGCAAAAAAAAGCGATACTGTACGGTACCGGTGGTGCCCTTCTCATTCGCATAGCAGCCACCATTGTGGTACTCTGGCTGCTTCAAGTACCATGGTTGTTACTCATCGGGGGTGTCATGTTAGTCTGGATCGCTTATAAGTTGCTCGTAGATCAGGAGGACCATACCGAAATCAAAGCGGAAACAACGTTATGGGGTGCTATCCGCACGATTGTTATAGCCGATGCGGCTATGGGTCTGGACAACGTGATTGCTGTTGCTGGCGCGGCCCAGCAGCATTTGCTACTTGTAGTGCTGGGACTGTTAATCAGCGTACCGATCGTTGTATGGGGAAGCACTCTTTTTATCAAGTTGATCAATAAATTCCCTTGGATTATCTATTTAGGATCGGCTGTGCTTGGTTATACAGCCTCTAATATGATTACTGAAGAACGTAAGCTGGAACCCTACTTTACTGAGCACCCTGCACTGCGTATCTTGTTTATTGCCGCAGTCATGGCAGGTATTTTGCTCACAGGATATCTTCAAAATCGCAGAGCAGTGTCCAGTCGAGAAAAAGCCGTCTAAAATGCTTCAAAAACTGTTTTAACTAAAATAAAAAGGCAGACCCAAAATAGCTGGCGGGTCTGCCTTTTTGTTTAAAACCAATCTTCCTGTATAACTTCCTCTTTGCGCCCCTCTATAGCTCCGCCTGCCTCCAGGACAAGCGTCTCCGTTGTAGCCACGGCCTGTTCAATCAACACATTTAAATCCCGAATAGAGGCTTCAATCTTTTGAACAACCCACAAATTTGGATTGGTCGTTGGGGATTTAGGAACAAACAATGTGCAGCAATCCTCATAGGGGAGGATCGATAGATCGTAGGTGCCAATCTGCTTTGCGATTTCCGTGATCTCCTGTTTATCCATCATGACGAGAGGTCGCAGCAACGGTAATTCTGTCGAACGGCCAATCACATTCATGCTGGATAACGTTTGACTAGCGACTTGACCCAGACTGTCGCCCGTCACGAGTGCCAGTGCTCCTTCACGCTCAGCCAGCATCGTTGCAATTCGCAGCATAGACCGTCTCATTAACGTAATAATCAGATTGTCCTGTCCAGTGCGCGTAAAGGCCGTCTGCACCTCTGTAAACGGTACAAGGTGGATTTTGATCCGCCCCGCATAGCCTGCTAATACCCTTGCCAATTCAATGACCTTTTCTTTCGCACGCTCACTTGTAAACGGATAGCTATAAAAATGTACACATTCAATTTCCAATCCTCTACGCATGGAAGACCATCCTGCTACCGGGCTGTCAATTCCACCAGACAGCAGCAGCATAGCTTTACCGTTCGTTCCTAACGGAAAGCCCCCTACAGCCATAATAACATCGCTGAATATATAGGCCGCCTGTTCTCTAACCTCCACACGTAACTCAATATCTGGTTGATGTACATCGACCCTCAACGCTTGAAACTCTCGCAATATAGGAGAACCAATTAAATGATTCATCTCTTGTGAGGAATGAGCAAACTCCTTCCATACTCTGCGGGCATTTACCTTGAACGTCGTTCCCTCGGTCACATTCAGCTCACGCATCAAAGCTACAGCGGTTTCAATGATAGCACCCAGCTCGACAGGAGCCATTTTGACAGGACTTATTGTCGTGATGCCAAACACTTTTTGTAACACCTGAATGATCTGTTCATAAGGCTCTCCTCCGAGAACCACATAAATCCGTCCAAATTCCTTCCGCAAAGAAGCGCCGGGAAACGGTTTGAGCAGCAGCTTCACGTGATTCAGTACTGCCTTTTCAAAACGAGTCCGATTCTTCCCTTTTAATGTAAATTCACCGAAGCGAAGTAACAGCATATCATAGTGCATTTTAACGTTTCCACCTTTCAAGGGATTCCAGCTTGGCTACAGCCTTTCGCAGTGCAAGTATAAGCTCATCGATATCCTGTTCCGTATGTTCATCACCGAAGCTGATGCGAATGCCGCCAGAAGCTTCTGCCTCATTGCGGCCCATCGCCAGCAGCACTCGGCTGGGCTCGGCCAATTTCGAAGAGCAAGCCGATTTGGTGGATACTACCACGCCCAATTGCTCCAGCGTATGCAGCAGTACCTCGGCCTTCATGCCCGGATACGAAAAGTGGACAATATGCGGCGCTTCTCCTCCGCTGTTCAGCCGCAGTTGAGGGATTGTCTTCACTTCTTCGACCACCCGTTCTCTCCATTCGGTCATACGGCGTGCTGTCTCTGCTTGTCGTTCGCCCGCCAGCCGTACCGCCTTAGACATACCGACAAGCAGCGGTACATTTTCCGTACCTGCACGAAGCCCCTGCTCCTGAGAGCCGCCACTATGCAGTGGGAAAAGCTCTATACCTTCCCGAACGAATAGTAGTCCAGCACCTTTGGGTCCACGCAACTTATGCGCAGAGAGGCTGTACAGATCAGCCTGCCATCCCCGGATATCAACCGGTAGCTTTCCAAACCCCTGTACACCGTCAATATGAAATAGAACGCGAGGGAACTGTTTCTTCAGCGCGGCTCCGATATCATGTAACGGTTGCACCCTTCCCGTCTCATTATTGACATGCATAATACTGACTAAAATCGTATCTTTACGGACAGCGGCACAAACCTGTTCGGCGCTCACATGCCCTTCCGCATCGACAGGTAAAAATGTAACCTCAAAGCCCAGATTTGTCAGTTGTCTACAAGCTTCGTACACAGACGGGTGCTCTGTCGATACAGTAACAATATGCTTACCTCTGGTCTGATACTGCAAAGCTGCTCCCTTAATAGCAAGATTGTTGCTTTCCGTTGCCCCAGATGTGAAGACAATCTCTGATGGATACACTCCCAAAGCCGCAGCACATACTTCGCGCGAACGCTTAAGCAACTTATCCGCGTCCTCTCCATATCGATGCATCGAGGATGGATTCCCGTAGTGGCGTCTCATGACCTCGGCAACTGTTGTAATCACCTCTTCAAAAGGCGGAGTTGTCGCGGCATAATCAAAATATTTCATTGCACTCCCCTTTTCCGCCCTATAACTGCTGCAACAAAAAAAGACCAAAACAGGGAAAGGCCGCTACTACATTATAGCGACACCCTTTCCCCATATTGATCCTGTCTGCGGACCTAATCTAATTGAAATTACGCACTTTTTTCGTTGTAAGCTATAGGGCTTAGATCGTATATTTTTCACGTGCATTTTGAATTTTGGTAATATATCTTTGCGTTTCTACCGGAAGCTTGTCCAGTACAGCCATTAACTGTTCATCACTACTTACACCAAGCCGCTGCACCCGTCCGGGACCTGCATTATATGCAGCCAGCGCCATATTTTCTTGTCCGTTAAACCGTTTAATCTGGTAGGACAAATAACGAACACCGGCATCAATATTTTGAACAGGATCATATGGGTCGCTGACTCCCAGGCCTTGAGCCGTAGCATCCATAAGTTGCATAAGCCCTTTGGCTCCGGCCGAAGAAGTGACCGACGGATTAAACGAAGATTCCGTATCAATAACCGCTTTAATCAACGCTACTGGAACGCCGTATTTCTGGCTAGCCTCGTTAATTAAATCATCATATGCTGTAGGTGTTGTGGGTCCGTCTGTTGCTGTGCTGGAAGGAGCGGGGTACAATGACGAAGCCGTCCCCCTCGAAGGTCCCAATTGAAGCCATAGCAAACCGTTTTCGTCTCTGGTAACATCACTTGAATTTTCTCGTGTCACAGCACCATCTGTTTCCAACTGACCTACTTGTTCCAGTAATCCGGAAAAAGCGTCAGTTGTACCCGTCTGGGTTGTAGCACTCATATTATTTAACAGCTGCATGTCTAACATGGACTTGGACACGCGCGGATCAATTTGCATGTGGTGTTCCCAACTTTCTATAGTTGTTATATCCCAAATAGCTTGTCATTACTGCTATGATACAACTTTTTACTATGTACTTCCATACCTTTTAATGAAAAAAAGCTCCGTTTCTGTCGAAAAGACAGCGGAGCTTTATAGATCAGCTTTAATGTAATTATATCACTAAGATGAATTTTCTCGGATATACAAAAGAAAACTGAGCTTGTTCCTCCAGTAGGGTCAACGAACGAACGGGATAAAAGCAAAATAACTCAATGTCGCCAGCGCCCCAAGACCAATCGACCAAATGCCGGTCGTTTTGCTGCCATTCACATAAGCAAAAAAACCTAAAACTGCAGCAATAGGTCCCAGCACAATTGACCACATAAACAATGAGGCAATTCCTGCAGCCAGACCAATATAGCCAGAAATACGGCCACTATTGTTTATAACCTGCTCTTCACCCTTGACCTCATGTCGAGTTACAGCTGAGCCGGGAGCAACCTCTGCTGCATATTCTTCACGATCATTACGGCGCTTGGCAGATCGTTCATGAATGTGACGGGGGTAATCTACACGTTCGCGGCTAACATGCTCTTTACTCTGATGCTTGTCATTTTCATGATCTTCCATAATAAACTGCACCTCCAAATGCGAAATGAATCACGTAATAAAATTTACACGGACTTCGGCTTAAAAGTGTGGCAACAGGTTGCGGCTGACGTGGCAGCCTTATCACGTTCTTCTGAACTGAAGCTTTCTCCCGCATATTCTTCTTTAAATTTCTTACCGGCATGACCATCAACTTCAATCATGATCAAATCTGCCTTGCACAAATTGTTTTCTCCCCAATAATGGCAATTGGCTACGCTACACTTAACGATTGGCTTGGCCTCTTGGCTCATGATCATCACCTCGAATTCATTGTCCCCCCGCTACCCTGCACCTATGCGTTTATGGTATATGGCAGTTGGTGACATACGAAAAAAGCCGCTTCCTTCACCTCCTCCAAAATGGCAGGAAGCAAGTAGAAAACGGCTTGCTTGTCTTGTTTTAGTTTTTGATTAGAAATGATCTTCCCCGTTGAATGCTTTAGGCATGAGTACGTCGAGTCTGCATCCGGCGCTGAGTCAAATAGTCACTTTCATAATAAGTCAGATCATCACGCAATTCTTCAAAATTTTTCGTAATGTCCATGATCACTTCGCGAGCGGCTGGCACTGGCGTTTTACGGAAGCGAATAGCATCTTGTCCCGTATACGCATAGCGTCCATCCTCTGCGTAAGATTCATTTTTGGGATAAAAAAAGCTGTTCACGCAGTCATGGTAAACGTTATACAATGCCTTTTCCGCAAAATCGACGTCAAAATTGGCACGGCGTAAAGCCACACCCAGCTTTTCATAAGATACTTCGGAAAAAACAAGGACATGACGGAGATCCGACAAAAAGCCTTTGTAAAAAAGCACGGACTCCTCATTGCCATCTGCAGCAAGTTGCGGCAGAGCATGCTCATTGAGGAATGTTTCCACCCGTTTCACGGCAGTTTTCAGTCTCTCCTGCGCCGACTCACATAATTTTTGTACGTTGACTGCTGACATCAAGGCAGCTCCCCCTTATTTGTTGCTTGTTCATCAATTTGGTTACCCGAAAATAGTCCCTTCTAACCGAAAGAGCTGTAATTTTCAGTATTTATCCTACCACAAATGAGCATTGAAAGGTATAAAAACATGCCAACCTCCTCACGCTAAACCATAAATTTATGAATACTCAAGGAGGACGGTCCTATGTCTCGGCGAAAATGGTTAAAACCCCTGCTCGGAGCAGCTGCCGGGGTGCTTCTCATCACACTGATGCTGCCTTCCCGTGATCACCGCCATACACCTCAGCCCGAATATACGGCCAAGATGGTACCACAGCAAGAGAAGCAGCTCAAAAAAGGAATGTTGGCTTTGGACCTGTCTGCTACGGATACCCTCACACGCATGGATGCAAGGCAGGATATTCAATACGTGATGCGGGAGCTTGATGGTAAAACTACTGATCAGAAAAGGCAGTTTACCCGCACGCTCCAGCAATCGCACAGTCATCTTCATACGTTACTGTGGATTCACACACGCGACGGGAACACGAACACCTATACGGGCAGTAAATCACAAACTCGTCTGCTGAGTCATCCTCAAATTAAAAGCAGCTTGGCCGCGGCTCGTCGTTCCGTCATGCAAAATAAATCCTACGAATCTGCTGCATTTCAGGCTGAAGGCGGTAAATATTTTGTCATGGCAGAACCATCGGCTGACGGAACATGTGGCGTTGCTGCCCTGGTCAGTCAGCAAGTATTGCGAGACGTGGAGAAGCATCAGCGGAAGAATTTGCGTTTGATTCCCTATCCAAAAGAAGGCAGCTACAAAATCGAATCCGTACATCCCGACACATTGCACGATATTACTGTCAAGACGGGCCACGACAACGAAAATGCAAGTCATTATTTTGAAAACGAAATTGTCGTTCGCTTCCGTCACAACCCTGATTCTCGACAACTGCAGGAAATTGCAGCAGATTTACACTGTGCGCCAGGCCGCAAGCTTGGTTATACCTATGTATTTCATTCGGATAAGATGAACTTCAAGGAGCTAAAGCAATATTTTTCAAGAAAGTGGAACCCGCTTTATACTGAGCCTCACTATATGTATCTAACCAATGAGAAAACACCTATCAAAGCGGACAGCTCTATCCCCAATGATTTGCTCTTTTCCCGCTATCAATGGAATCTGCCGGCTACTGAAACCAACCGGGGTTGGAAATTAAGCAAAGGCAGCAAGGACGTAATTGTCGCTGTCATAGATACGGGAGTAGATTTGGATCACCCTGACCTAAAAGGTCAAATCCTTTCAGGTCATAACGTGGTAAATCCGTCTGAAAAGCCTTATGATGACGTCGGTCACGGAACGCACGTCGCTGGCATCATTTCTGCCCTCGTGAATAATGGTGAGGGGGTCGCTGGCATGACATGGTACAACAAAGTCATGCCGATTAAGGTACTTGACCAATCCGGCTCCGGTACGACTTACTCGGTTGCAGAAGGTATTATATGGG
Organism: Paenibacillus sp. F4; assembly: GCF_002894905.1. Taxonomy (NCBI): domain Bacteria; kingdom Bacillati; phylum Bacillota; class Bacilli; order Caryophanales; family Paenibacillaceae; genus Paenibacillus; species Paenibacillus sp. F4. The sequence goes on along the minus strand of NZ_POVS01000017.1, from coordinate 539,567 downwards.
CAGCTGATCATGGCGCCAAGGTCATTAATTTGAGTCTCGGCAATTACGCACAAGCTGAATTTTTGCATGATGCGATCAAATACGCCTATGATAAAGATGTCGTATTAGTTGCAGCCACAGGTAATGACAATACGGAACGACCTGGCTATCCAGCAGCGTATCCAGAAGTATTTGCCGTTTCCGCTACAGATTCTTCTATGCACCGTGCATCCTTTTCTAACTATGGAGATTATGTAGACGTCATGGCTCCAGGTGCAAGTATTGCCAGTACGTACCCAGGGAACCAATATGCTGCACTGTCGGGTACTTCAATGGCCAGTCCCCATGTATCAGCGCTTGCTGCACTGATTCGATCCATTAACCCCGATCTGACCAACAAAGAGGTTATGGATTTAATGAGAAGCAGCGTAATTGACTTGGGCACACCCGGGCATGACAAATATTTCGGATATGGTCAAATTGACGTGTATAAAGCGTTGAAAGCAGCACAACGTCCATATGTTCCTTTGCAATTCTATCCACAGCATTTAAGTGACAAGTTAAAATCAATATTAAAGAAACTGGAAACGTAAGATTCCTTATTGGAAAAAAGCAGCCATGTTGCTCCATGGCTGCTTTTTTGGGCTTTATTAACGCTTGGAACTACTGCGAACAGGACGCTTGCCATGGCTGCGAGTATGACAGCAAGGTTCTCCAGGGTCCTTTATACTCACCGGAAATACGTGATGAGGTACAGGTACAATGTGCGTCTGATTAACAATTTCAATCGGATGAACCACAGGCACGACTTGTGGGAAAAATTGATGATTTACAAATTGGATCGGCGGGCACACGATCGGGTCGTAAGGGCAATGACTCATAATGTGCAACTCCTTTCGGTGAATTAGTACAGCATATTATGAAGGCGGGTGCTGTGCTTGGATGTTTACCCCCTAATACAAATATCCCTTATAAAATAGGCTTCCGTTCAACAATGACCGAACGATCAAGCAGTTCGCCCAACAAACGGCACAGTTTGTGAAGACCTGTTTTAAGTGTTTCCTTGTCCGCATACGAAAAAGAAATACGGATATGATTACTGTCCATACCACCAGCATAGCATACTGCCCCAGGTAAAAAGGAAACGCCTTCTCGGTCAGCCAGCCGCTCCAATTCTGGAATATCAACATTAGGAGGAAGCTTAATCCACACATTTAGGCCGCCTTCGGGAGCATACCAGCTGACCTCTGGCGGAGCATAGCGCTGGAGCGTGTGCAATGCAACTGTCAACCGATCCCGCATTTGTTCCCGCAACCAAACAAGGTGCTGATCAAGTCGGTTCTTGATAAAGGGCAGTAGCGCTTTTTGCGTTAATAGAGGGCTCCCCAAATCTGTAGTAGACTTGGCAGCCACCAAACGATCCATTACACTGCCCGTGGCCGCTACACAAGCTATACGGCAGCCGGGAGCAACGGTTTTGCTAAAGCTTTTGATATATATCACATGTCCGGACTGATCATGCGCCTTGATAGAGAGTGGCGGCTTTGTTTTATAATAAAGGTCGGAAAATGGATCATCTTCAACAATGAGACAATGATAACTTTGAGCTAGATCCAGTAATTGTGTGCGTCTGGTCATCGTTAAAGTTACTCCGGTAGGATTATGAAAGGTGGGTATCGTGTAGATCAGTTTTGGGGGATGAGTGTCACAGAGACGCGTGAGGATATCGATCCTCATGCCCTGCTCATCCATCGGAATCATAATTACTTTGGCACCACGACTGGTAAACACATCAATGGCCCCCGTATATGTAGGAGCCTCCATGTAGACAACATCTCCAGAACCAACAAAAGTGCGTGCAACCAAGTCAATCCCCTGTTGGGCACCACTGGTTACGAGTAGCTGTTCTGCCACTGTGCATATACCGCGTTCGTTCAAGTGATCTACAAACACTTCCCTCAGCGCTAAATCACCTTCAAAAGTCCCATATGCTGCCATTGCATCAGGATTTCCAGAGGATAGACGTTGAGTATCAGCAATGATTTCGCGTGTAGGAAGAAGCTCCGGTTGAATTGCTGCTATATGAAAAGAATAAGGAAACTGTCTGCTATGGTTAAAGTTTCTCCATAACTGTGCGCGTGGCAAATAATCGATCAGCGACATTTGCCATGACAAATCCTGTGCTCCCTCACGTTGAACAGCTACCGAAGGCTCCGCTACATAGCAACCTTTTCCCTGTGTACAGGTAACCAAATGAATAGACTCCAACTCAGCATACGCCTTGCTTACAGTTACGGGACTCACCGCAAGCAGACTGGACAGATGACGGACAGAAGGAAGCTTTGTACCCTGAGGCAGCAATCCAGACTGGATGCGATCTGCTAATGTTTTAGCAATCTGTAAATATAATTTGACACTGCTATTGCGGCTGAGATCAATATGCATCGGAACCGTCCCCTCCAAAAATCAACTGTTACATTTAGACGTTTACTGTTATACTTCATTATCGATATAATACAACAAATTTCATAGTACAGTATAGAACACAGGAGATGATTGGATTGGAACACAAATTTTCGGGTATGGCTCGTACTCAGGGCTCGTCCATGGTAAGGGACATTTTAAAGCTGACACAGGGAACAGATGTGTTATCTCTGGCAGGTGGCCTTCCGGCCGATGCCTTTTTCCCCATCGAAGCTGTTGCTAAAGCCTATGAGCGGGTATTTCGTCTCGGCGGTACTACCGCTCTTCAATACGGCCTAACCGAGGGCTACATTCCTCTACGGGAACGTCTTGCAGCAATCATGTCATCCCAAGGCATCTCCGTCACCAGAGATAATATCATCATGACGACGGGCTCACAGCAGACCATTGATCTGGTTTCGCGTGTGTTGCTCGATCCGCAGGATACTGTATTGGTGGAGTCCCCTACTTATTTGGCAGCTCTTCAGGTATTTAATTCCTATGGTGCCAACATTGTAAGTGTAGATACAGACTCTAACGGTATGCGATTAGAAGATCTTGAAGCCAAGATCAAAAAACATCAGCCTAAATTCGTGTATGTCATCCCCACCTTCTCCAACCCGGCAGGAAGTGTTTGGAGTATGGAACGCAGAACAGGCGTTGTTGAACTATGCCGTAAATACGGCACTTTGATTTTTGAAGATGATCCTTACGGACGTCTTAAATTTGACGAAAACCTTAACTTTCCATCCCTTTTCTCAATTGATCAACAGTTAGGTGGAGACAGCCATGTAATGTACACTTCTACATTCTCTAAAACTGTCGCTCCAGGTGTTCGCTCTGGATGGTTGGTAGCCGATCAAGCCATCGTCGTTAAAGTCGCGAATGCCAAACAATCTGCCGATCTGCACTCCAGCAGTATTGATCAACGTGCTTTGAATGAGTTATTGGACTTTTTTGACTTGGACGGACATATTCGCACTGTGTCCGCTGAGTACCATTCTCGTATGCTACGTCTCACGTCGCTAATGAAAGAACGCCAATGGGAAGGAATCACCTGGAATGATGCACTTGGCGGTATGTTTATGTGGGTTACCCTACCCGAGGGCTTCCGTTCTGATCGGTTGCTGCAACTCGCAATTCAGGAAGGAGTCGCATTTGTGCCTGGACAAGTCTTCTATGCTGACCTAAGCGGCAGCAACCATATGCGAATTAACTTCACACATACCGATCCTTCCTTGCTTCCAAAAGCAGTTGACCGATTGGATCGAGCGCTGAAGATGTACACAGAGGAAAGTGTGGTAAAAAGCGTACGCTGATGGAGTTGGCAGGACACGTACGTGAGGCCGCTTCACGAATCATTTGATTTTACGATCGCTGTTCCCTCTGATTCGTTTGGAATTTGAATAGCATGTTGGAATCTGGGACAAAGACGTACGCCTCCCTCCGTAGATTCAAATGCGTTGCTACGCTGACTACGTGCCTCATCCTCGCACGGTTTTACGGTAAAGAAGTAAAAATTAGAATGAAAGCACCCATTAATTACGCTGGGGGCTTCATTCTAAAAATGCACTATATCTGCGTAAATACGGTATGTTAAAAAGGGTGTGCCATGATTCCCACAGGAATATGACACACCCTTTTTAATTCAATAAATACATTTGGATTAAAGGCTTTCATGCAAACAGGTCATTTACAAAAGTTAAATTCATACATTTTAAGGTGTTGCAGTGGGGAAAGTTTTCCGTAAGCCGGGTTCTGTGCTATTCGTGGTACAGACGGGAACTACCCTCCCACTACAAGCGACAATCATCTATCTAGGCCGAACATTGCTATTCAGCTCCAGCGACCAACCTAGACACGCCTCGGGCTAAGGCTGCTTCGCGAAGAAGCTGTGTCCCATTAGGTCTTGCTCCAGATGGGGTTTACCAGGAACGAAGTCACCAGCGTTCCTCGGGGTCTCTTACACCTCGGTTCCATCCTTGCCTGTGCCGCAAGCGGCCATCGGCGGTCCATTTCTGTGGCACTATCCTTCAACTCGCGCTGACTGGACGTTATCCAGCATCCTGCCCTATGGAGCCCGGACTTTCCTCTCGCGGCTTACGCCGCCAGCGATTGTCTGTCAAACTTTCCGAACAACATTACATAGTATACAGGGAACGCGCGCACGTTACAACCCTGAAAATATTGTAAAAAGTAGAAAGCACCTTTATTTTCTCATAGACGTTGAGGTTTTACAAAAATTGAAAAGGTTCGGTTTCCACCTGAGATACATGTACTTCCGTTGAGTATCGACCTTCTGCCAAGCGTTTACGCATCCACTCTGCAGTTTTAGGCTTCATAATCTTTTCAGCGTTATGTCCAGGGTCAATAATAGCAATCCCCGCCATAAGGGCATCCTGAGCCGTGTGATAGTCAATATCCCCCGTCACTAATACGTCAGCCCCCTTAAAAAGCGACTTATTCACATAGCGGCTGCCTGAGCCCCCAAGCACGGCTGCCTTTTTGATCATACGGTCCAAGTCGCCCACCACACGTACATGCTCCACGTTGAGGCCATTTTTCACAACATCGACAAACTCCCGTAGCGTGCGAGTTTCCTTAAGCTTGCCCACCCGTCCCAAACCAAAGGAACGGCCCTGCAAATCCATGTGATACAGGTCATAAGCCACCTCTTCATAAGGGTGAGCCTTCAGCATCGCTTGAATGACTTTGTTGCGTACAGCCTGCGGTACAATGGTTTCAATACGAACCTCTTCGCTACGTTCCATTTTACCCGGTTCACCCAAAAACGGCTGGGTTCCCTCACCTGGTACGAAAGTTCCATAGCCATCAATGTTAAAGCTGCAATGGCTGTAGTTGCCAATATGCCCAGCTCCAGCCCCCAGTACAGCATCCAGTACCCGTTGATGATGTGTTTTGGGAACAAAAACAACAAGCTTGAATAATTGCTCAGTGTGAACATCCTCCAGCGTACCTTCACTTTGAATACCCAGTGCTTCTGCCATCCAGTCATTCATGCCGTCCTCAGCCGTATCCAGATTCGTATGACTGATGTAGACAGCAATATCATTCTTGATCAGCTTTTCATACAATCTGCCCGCAGGCTGATCCGTGTTCAAAGCTTTAAGTGGGCGGAATATAATCGCATGATGCGCAATAATGAGGTCAGCTTTTATGCGGATTGCCTCTTCGACAACCTCATCATTAACATCCAGGGCTACTAATATGCTTTTGATTTCCTTTTGCAGACTACCCAGCTGAAGCCCGATTCTATCGTCCGGAACTGCCAAGTATTTTGGAGCCAGCTGCTCCATGTAGCTAATTACTGTCTGTCCTTTGGCAAACATGCAAGTACCTCCTCTAGCTGTTCAATTTGCTTGCGCAATTGTTCCCGCTTATGCTGTGCGGATTCCTGATCTGACCGTGCCACTTGTGCCAGCACATCCTCAAGCTTGCGGATCTCCAATTTCCATTTATAAAAAAAGACTTCATTCGGTGCTTTGACCAATAGCGGTCCAAGTTGCATCAACAAATCCTGTGTCAGTACCAGTGAACTATCGGGAAGTTTCCATGGTTGATACAGCTCATCCTGTTTCAGTGGGCTTACCGAATCAGGTACTGCCGTCAGAATCTCATATATTTTTCTGTCTTCTTCCATAATATGTTCACTTGTTAGTACCCATTGATGTTCGATGAGCCATCGGCGTAAAATATCCTCGCCTACGTTAGGCTGTAGAACAAGTTGTTTTACTGAAACAAGCTTGTCTTTCCCTTGCTCTAGAATGGAAGCGATCAAGGCACCACCCATTCCGGCTATTGTAATAACATCAACCTCATTGGCCTTAATTACAGCCAAGCCATCTCCCTTTCTAACCGCAATGCGATCAGTAAGACCTGCTTCGGCCACCTGCTTTTGAGCCGCACGCAACGGCCCATCGTTGACTTCACCCGCCACGGCTTGCGGTACTCTGCCACTACGCACTGCAGCCACAGGGAGTAGTCCATGATCCGAGCCAATATCCGCAAGTCTGCTCCCGGCAGGAATTTGTTCCATAATATATTGTAATCGTTGAGAAAGTTTCATGACGTCACCCACGTAATCCATTTTTTTCGAGTCCAAAATAAAATCCCTACAACAAATGCCAACTTCAGTATGCTGTAAAACACCACATTTCCCGCCGCTTGATGGCGCAGGATAATCGTGTCTGCTTCAGCCATGAATGCTAGTGTCATGCCTATAGCGAAATAAACCAAAGCGAGACGCGGAAAGCGGCGATGTACCCACCAGCTTAACCAGATCAACAATACTGCGTGTAAAATCCAAAATGCCTCAAGCATCACTAAAGTTGCTGTAGGCCAGTAGCGGCCTATAAGGATCGCGTACACTAAAAGTAGCCCAACAAGGCCACAGTAATGAAGCAAGCTGATGCGCAAAGTTAATCCCACAAGACACCATACCACACCGCATAGGCCTACGAGAAAAAGAAACCAAACCTTAGCTTCACCTTGATGGAGCTGAATGATCCACACACCCGAACCCAGCATAATCGCACTGCCTAAAGTGCTCAACATCGCACTCATACTCTTTTCGGAAGACCGCCAAAATGCGGCCACTCCATAGCAAATCGTAGTAACTGCACTTGCCGAGAATATTTGCATTGCCAACGGAAAAGCGGTAAAATAAAAACCGATCAAACAAATGCAGGAAATAATGACAAAACCAAGAAGCCAGGCGATCCCATGCCCGTGTCTAAGATATGTAAGCAGCCCGGTGTTGTTACGGTTCTGGCTCTGCGACGGATCTTCGTTCTCCCGATACAGGTTAGACAAAAAATCGCAATATTGCTCAGGGAGCAGCCGACTTCGCCGCCAATGCTCAATTTCATGTAACAGTATTGCCCGTTTTTTCTCCTGGTCCAAGCTTCTTCCCCTCCACCAAGGCTGCCATGAGATAAAAAAAGACCCCCTGCGCGCTTCAAGCCGCAGAAGGTCCGCAATGTTACGCTTCTATTCGAGGAAATCCTTCAGTCGCTTACTGCGGCTTGGATGGCGCAACTTACGCAGCGCTTTGGCCTCAATCTGACGAATACGTTCACGTGTAACACCGAACACTTTACCCACTTCTTCAAGAGTTCTGGTTCTTCCGTCATCCAAACCAAAGCGGAGACGCAAAACATTCTCTTCCCGTTCGGTCAACGTATCCAGTACATCTTCAAGCTGTTCCTTCAGAAGTTCATAGGCAGCCGCATCTGCAGGCGCCAATGCTTCCTGATCCTCAATGAAATCCCCCAGATGTGAGTCATCCTCTTCACCAATTGGTGTTTCCAATGAAACCGGTTCTTGGGCAATTTTCATAATCTCCCGTACTTTTTCCACGCTCAGCTCCATCTCGGCAGCCACTTCTTCCGGCGTAGGTTCGCGCCCCAGCTCTTGCAACAGTTGACGCGATACGCGAATCAGCTTGTTGATCGTTTCCACCATATGCACTGGAATACGGATCGTTCTCGCCTGATCGGCTATTGCGCGCGTAATGGCCTGACGAATCCACCAGGTTGCATACGTACTGAATTTAAAGCCTTTTTCGTAATCAAATTTTTCTACTGCCTTAATCAAACCCATATTACCTTCCTGAATCAGATCCAGGAAAAGCATTCCGCGACCAACATAACGTTTGGCAATACTTACAACCAGACGCAAGTTCGCTTCTGCCAACCGACGCTTAGCTTCTTCATCGCCGTTATTGATCCGTTTGGCAAGCTCCACCTCATCATCAGCAGAAAGCAACGGTACACGACCGATTTCCTTCAAGTACATCCGGACCGGGTCATTAATTTTAATACCGGGAGGCAGGCTCAGATCGTCATCGAAATTAAAATCATCCCCATCATTGTTTTCCGGGTCGTCATTTTGACGCAATCTGGTAACTTCTTCGTCGTTGTCATTCACAACCTCAATCCCCAAGTCACCCAGCTGCTCATAAAACTCATCCATTTGCTCGGGGTCCTGATCAAACGGCGACAGTTTTTCCATGATATCTTTGTAGTTCAGAGAAGAACTTTTTTTACCCAACTCAATCAGTTGATCTTTAACCTGATCCAGTGTTAGTTCCGTCTCCAGTTCAGTATGCTGATCATTCGCCATCTTTCGACTCCCTCCTCCCTAGAAACATCCGACCTCTGTGTGTTCATTGTCTCTCTAGGGCTATAATCTCACTTGCAATTTGTGCTGCGCGCAAAAAGTCACCTAAGCGCTCAGCGGCTCTCATTTCTTCCCTTTTCAAATCCAGTTGCTCCTGCAATGGAAATTTTCGCACTTGATGAATATAATCATCCAAAATGTGCGGTGCCCATACGCCTGGAGCATCCATCATCATGATCGAACTTACGTTCTTCTCCAGTCGGTCGTCTTGCAAAGATGAAATAAAACGGCTTGTATCCGGTAACTTTCCTTGCGCGTAATAGGCATATAGATAAGCAGCAATTGCTGCATGATCCTCAATATTAAAGGCGTCGCCCAGATGCTTTTCTACATACTCTGCAGCTTCTAAATCCTGCATCATCCAGTGAAGCAGCCTGCGTTCAGCCACATGGTAAGCTGGCAACAGATTAGGTGTGGAGACCTGCCCTTTTTTATGCCTACCATTATTCCACCCATTTTCGTTATTATCCCCAAAGTTCTGTTTTTTTTGCAGGGATTGACGGAGTAAATTGCATTCTTGCTTCAAGGTTTCAAAATCCACCTTGACTTCGGATGATACTTCGCGCAGATACACTTCCCGCTCGGTCGGGGATGACAGAGGTGCAATGACATTTAATGCTTCGCGGGAATACGCGATTCTTCCTTCTTCCTCTTGCAGTATATGGTTTTTTTTCAGATATATAAGCTTAAATTTCACCGTTGAAACAGCACTTTCGATAATTTGGCGCTGGAATCGTTCGCCGCCGTATTGCCGGATAAAATCATCCGGGTCCATACCGTCACTGACCAGCGCTACTTTCACGTGAAGCCCCGCATTTTCCAACAGCGGAAAATTTTTAAGCGCAGCAGCTTGGCCTGCCCGGTCACCATCATAACAAATAATGACCTCGTCGCACAGTCCTTTTAACATCGTGGCATGGTGCTCCGTTAGAGCAGTGCCCATGGCGGCCACCCCATTTTGTACGCCAGCTTCCCATGCCGAGATAACATCACCGTAGCCTTCAAAAAGAACACTTTGGCGGAGCTTGCGAATTGAGGTTTTAGCATGATGGAGATTGTACAGCGTTCGGCTCTTGTTGAATAGCTTGGTCTCCGGTGAATTCAAATACTTCGGCTGTCCCTCACCAAGTATACGGCCTGCAAAGGCAATAACTTTTCCGTTGCGATTCCAAATGGGAAACATGATACGATCTCTGAATCGATCCACATATCCATCACCCTCATGCCGGGGAGAAATAAGCCCTCCCTTTTCCATCTCCACGGGATCAAAAGAACGCTTCTCCAGAAACTGAACGATCGTATCCCATCGGTTGGGTGCATAGCCAATTTGAAATTGATCAATGATCTTGTCACTGAATCCCCGTGAGCGCAAGTATTCCATGGCTGGTTTGCCGTGCTCCGTATTTTTAAGCAAAAAATGGTACATCTTAGAAGTTAACTCATACGCTTGCAACAGCCTGTCCAACTCAGGATGCTGATGCGATGAATCACGTCCCTGCCATTCGCCGAGCGGGATATGACTTTCTTCTGCCATTGTCCTGACAGCTTCGGGAAAGGATAGTCCTTCGATTTCCATCATAAATTTGATGGCATTGCCTCCCGCGCCGCAGCCGTAGCAGTAAAAAATCTGACGATCCGGTGTCACGGTGAATGAAGGGGTTTTTTCGGAATGAAAAGGACAGAGGCCTTTCATATATTTCCCCTGCTTGGTCAAATGCACGTACTTGCTTACCGTATCTACAATATCATGATGTTGTAAAACCGACTCAATGATATCGTCTGGTATGTTACCTTGTCCGGCACTCATATTAACCACCTTCATCTCTTTAGCACGTAAATATAATTCGATACCGTTACTCATTCTCCTGCAAGCGAAGTAAAAGTTTTGTCAGTTTATGTTGAAAAACTTCACGATCCTCTAATGTAAACGGTTTAGGACCTTTTCCATAACGTCCTTTTTTCCGTTCTTTGGCAGAAGTATGGCGTCGGTCAAGCATGAAATCTATCGAATCGTTTCGATACATAGCTCCGCGAAAAGACATCACTTCACAACCTTTTGCCAAGGCAAGTGCAGCAAGACCATAATCATTGGTGGTTACAATATCCCCGCGGCGGATATGATTGGCAATATAGAGATCGGCACTTTGGTCGCTTCGGTCTACTTTAACGACGCTTACGCCTTTGCTGCCCTGAATGAGATGATCATATGAAGATACCATAATAACCTCAATATGAAAACGGGAAGCTATCTCCGCAATTTCACTTTTAACAGGACAAGCGTCCCCGTCAACAACGATCCGTACATCCAGTAAAGTTCCGGTTCCCTCCATGAGCATCCCCCATCTCCATCCGCATTCGAGTAAAATACGGAACGGCTGCAAGATTACTCTTACACCGTTCCGTATATTTATACCCATTTTTTCAAGTTGTTCATACTACCACAACTGACGTTTAAACTACAAGCTTGGAAAAATCGGCAAAACGCTTCAGTTCTGAGTCAATAGCAGCCAGCAATGCCAAACGATTATTACGAACTGCATCATCCTCAGCCATAACCATAACGGAATCAAAGAACGCCGTCACCGCAGGGGTAATGGATGAAGCAAGCGCTAACGCTCGTGTCGCATCACCTTCCTGTAAAGCTACGCTATAAGATTCATAAGCGCTAGACCATGCTTCGTAAAGCGTTTTTTCGCCTTGCTCCGTAAACTCACTCGTATTAACTGACTTATGAACTGCTTTAGCAGCCAGATTACCTACACGATTAAAGGATTCAACTGTTGCTTTGAATACCTCACCTGTTTGTACGGCAGTCATTAATGCAGTTCCGCGGTTAACAACGGAAGTGACGTCGTCATATCCAGCTGCAAGCACAGCATCCACAACGTCATAGCGAAGTGTCTCAGACAATAGCTTCTTCACGCGTAATCCGAAAAACTCATGTAATTCTTTACGTATTTCATCCGCGGAACGTTTCATATTTCCAAGGTTGCCGTGCACATCGAGCGCGATATTGAACACATCAGACAACGTAGCCGAAAGCTTACGATCCAACAAGATCTGCACAATACCTGCTGCCTGGCGACGAAGCGCGTAAGGATCCTGTGAACCTGTTGGAATAATACCGATCGAGAAGCAGCCTGTAATGGTATCTATCTTGTCTGCGATACTTACAATCGCTCCAGCATTCGTTGAAGGAACCGTTTCTCCTGCATAACGCGGTTGGTAATGCTCAAACACCGCTCTCGCCACTTCTTCCTTCTCTCCAGCCTTACGAGCATAATCCTCACCCATCACACCTTGCAGTTCAGGGAACTCATATACCATTTGTGTTACCAGGTCAAATTTACAAATATCCGCTGCTCGACTAACCGATTCCTGTGTATCTGGGGAAACGCGAAGCTTCTCTGCCAGAGCATCAGCAATACGGCGAATCCGGCGCACTTTGTCTCCAACCGTTCCCAGCTCTTCGTGGAAAACGATACTTTCCAGTTTGGAGAGTGCATCTTTAATTTCCAGCTTCTGATCTTCTTCATAAAAGAATTTGGCATCAGACAGCCGCGCACGCAATACTTTTTCATTCCCTTTAGCAATGACTTCCAGCGATTGACTTCCTCCGTTACGTACCGTAACAAAGTATGGCAGTAGCTCTCCTGTGCGATCCAGCACTGGGAAATAGCGTTGATGTTCACGCATGGAAGTAATGAGTACATCCTTCGGAATGTTCAGGAACGCAGGATCAAAACCTCCGAACAGTACTGTTGGGGTTTCCACCAAATACAGCACTTCTTCTAGCAAATCATCCTTGACTGCAATCGTCCAATCTTTTTCGGCTGCCAACGCTTCAATCTGCTTTACAATAAGCGTTTGACGTTCCTCAATGTCCACAATGACATGCTGCTTGCGAAGTACTTCAACATAGTCAGCTGGACTTTCTACAACGGCATCCTGTCCCAGGAAACGATGCCCTCTTGTCACATTTCCTGACTGTACGCCGGCAATCTCCAAATTAACAATATCGTTACCAAACAAGGCAATCAACCAGCGGATCGGACGAACAAATTTAAAGTCATAACTTGCCCAGCGCATGAATTTAGGGAATGTCATCGCATGTAAAATGTGCAATAAACCTTCGGACAGCACTTCCGCTGTTGGTACACCTATGCTGCTCTTAGTTGCATAAATATATTCCACGCCTCCAAGCTCCTTGAACGTGAACTGTTCAGGATCAACACCTTGGCTACGAGCAAAGCCTAGTGCAGCCTTACTCCAGTTACCAGCTTCGTCGAGTGCGATTTTGCGGGAAGGACCTTTAACTTCTTCGTTAATATCTTCTTGCTTCTCCGCTACTTCCTTGACAAGTACCGCCAAACGGCGAGGTGTAGCATAAGCCTCTACAGCACCATAAGCAATACGCGAGCTGTCAAGCCACGCCGTCATACGCTGCTTCAACTGCTGAATCGCATTCGGGATAAAACGTGCAGGGACTTCTTCCAGCCCGATCTCAAACAATAAATCCTTAGACATTTGCCGCACCTCCTTTCTTCAACAGCGGGAAGCCCAGCTTCTCGCGCTCCTCCAGATAGGTCGCAGCCACCTGACGCGCCAAATTACGCACTCGTATAATAAACCCAGTCCGTTCCGTCACACTGATCGCTCCGCGAGCGTCCAGCAAGTTGAACGCATGAGAACATTTCAGCACATAATCATAGGCTGGAAATACAAGATGCTGCGCCATCGCTTTATTTGCCTCTTCTTCGTACATATTAAAAAGAGTAAAGAGCATTTTGACGTCAGATACTTCGAACGTATATTTAGAATGCTCAAATTCAGGCTGGTGGAAAACATCACCGTACGTGATTCCATTGACCCACTCCAAATCGAACACATTCTCCTTGTCCTGGATGTAGGAAGCAAGACGCTCCATACCATACGTGATTTCTACGGCAACCGGACTGGCATCAATACCGCCCACTTGCTGGAAATACGTGAATTGGGTAATTTCCATACCGTCCAGCCATACTTCCCAACCTAAGCCCCACGCTCCCAACGTCGGCGCTTCCCAGTTGTCTTCAACGAAACGAATATCATGCTCCAGAGGGTTAATGCCCAAACGGCTCAAACTCTCCAAATACAATTCCTGAATGTTATCCGGTGAAGGCTTCAAAACTACTTGGAACTGATGATGCTGATACAGGCGATTCGGGTTCTCACCATAACGTCCGTCTGACGGACGACGAGAAGGCTCAACATAAGCTACATTCCACGGCTCAGGTCCAATCGAACGTAAATACGTCATTGGGTTCATCGTGCCTGCCCCTTTTTCCGTGTCATACGGCTGTACAATAATACAGTTGTGTTCAGCCCAAAATTGTTGCAGCGTTAAAATCATCTGCTGAAAATTCATTGGTACACGCTCCCTTTCTACTTCCCTCAAATGTTGATGATTTCTTCTCATTAAGCTCGTATGTACAGGGCGATTTTATCCCAAAAGCCTTGCTAGAGACAGCAAAAAGCCCCCGCCTCTACGCCTGTACAGACGTAGGGACGAGAGCTGACTCCCGCGGTTCCACCCTACTTGATTGCGATCCTACATCACCAATCAGATCGTAATCCTCTTTTCCGTGTCCATTCAGATGCTCCCGAGTGCCTTGTTCACGAAGAATTCCCGCTGGGCTTACACCGTCCCCAACTCGCTAATTACAGAGAATACATCCCGCTACTTTCTCGTTCAATGCATCTGCTCCCGAAGGAGATATATAGTAGGATATTACACGTTTTCAGCAATACAGTCAAGAGAATAGGGCGTTTCACATATCGTACTTGTCGAGCTGATCCAAGAAATTGCGGGATTTCAGCTTGACCTCCAATTGCATATCCATGAACTGACGCATGACATGTTTGATCTCCAGCTTAGTGGAGTCCTTCACGTCAATGTTGCCGAGCCGATTCAAATCCATTCTGGCGAACAAGCGCAGCAACTTCAATGTACGTGGAGTCACGCTCAATGCAGCTGGATCAAAATGCTTGTAGCTTCGGCACAAAACTCCGCCTAGCCTCGGACTGACAAACATATCTTCATCAGCACATTGTTGACCACTTGAAATACATGCATCCAGCTGAGGAGCATATCCGGCCGCCTGCAATATTTTAAATTCATAAATACTCATGACGATCAGCGGATCTTTGCCACTCTCCAGCGCCTCCAAACATGCTTTTAGCTGCTTAAACCAGAACGCACCTGTTTCCTCATCCTGTAACACCCGATCGAGTAATTCACAAGCATAAGAAGCGTAAGCAGCCTTAGTAATATCCTCGCGTAATGTATGGTGGGATTGGATGATTTCACCGGCATTCAACGTGCCTAAGCCTGTGTTTCGAAAAAAAACGAATTCACCGTACGTAAACGGCTGCGTTAAAGCAGCGTGACGGCTTTTGGACTTTTTTGCACCTCTGACCAGCACGCCTGCTTTGCCTCCGCTTTCGGTGCAAAGCGTAATAATTTTGTTCCCCTCACCGTAATCCATGCTGCGGATGACGATTCCTTCCACCCTGTAAAGCATGCCTCTTCCCCCAAACATTCGCGAAGAAGCCAGTGGCTTGTACTATTCACGGGCTTCTTCATGCTCGTCCGACTCTCCCTCATCCGTGTCTTGGTCCCTTGTCCCGGCGCTCTCCCGATATAACATATACGCACCGACATCTCCAGTCATCGCAAAATACTTCCACGAAAAATCTCGCAATCGTATTCATCCTTTCTTCGGAAATGACGTTTGCATCTCAAAAATAGGATGATGCGAAGAGGGGAGAAGTATGCGATGAAATAAATGGATTGCGTTAAAAAAGGCCCATTATTTCATCGCTGGAAGAAAAGGGTAAAAAGAGCAAGAGTTAAGCGCTGCATATGCGCGGCGCTTTGAATGACCAGAAGACTGTTACTTATCTCAGTCATAGAGATCGGGACGGCTTTTTTATGATGCTTACAACAACTATACATATTTATTTAATATCAATTTTTTTAGCCTCAATAAACCCTTGAACTAAAGTGACGTAGAATCGAGTTCTGTTTTTAAGCGTCGCGGTGGAAGCCAAGGTCACGAAGGACGCGTTCCTGGTTGCGCCAGTCTTTTTTGACCTTAACCCACAGTTCCAAGAAAATCTTGGAGCCTAGCAGGTTTTGGATATCCTGGCGGGCCTGTTTGCCCACTTCTTTGAGCATGGCTCCCTGTTTGCCGATAATGATCCCCTTCTGGGAGTCACGCTCTACAAAAATAACAGCCATAATATGCACTACCCCATTATCCTGCACTTTCATGTCTTCAATCATAACCGCAATAGAATGGGGTACTTCCTCACGTGTCATATGCAGAATTTTTTCCCGTACCAGCTCGGCAATAACAAACTGCTCCGGATGGTCGGTAATTTGGTCATCAGGGTAATATTGCGGACCTTCTGGCAAGTATTTTTTCACCTGATCCAACAGAGTGTTTACATTGTTGCCCATTTTGGCCGAGATCGGTACGATTTCTGCAAAGTCGTACAACTTGCGATACTGCTCAATCAGGGGCAACAACGCTTCCGGCTCAATGCGATCAATTTTATTCAACACCAAAATAACTGGCGTTTTTACTTGTTTAAGCTGTTCCGCAATAAAGCGGTCGCCTCCGCCTAGACCTTCAGCAGCGTCAATAAGAAAAAGTACCGCTTCTACTTCACCCAACGTATTAAACGCAGTCTGATTCATATAATCGCCCAATTTTGACTGGCGCTTGTGAATCCCCGGTGTATCCAAAAATACAATTTGTGTGTCCTCTGTAGTAAATACGCCGTGAATTTTGTTGCGTGTAGTTTGAGGCTTGTCTGACATAATGGCAATCTTCTGCCCAATGACATGGTTCATCAGTGTTGATTTTCCGACATTGGGTCTGCCAACAATTGCGACAAAGCCTGATTTAAAGTGTTTCTTAGCCATTTCATTTCCTCCAGCGCGATTAAGCACCTATTTTATTTTGGTTTTTCCATTAAAACAGCGAACTAATTAACGTCAACATAGGCCTATAAAACACAAATATACCAATAATTACAGCAAAAACCGCTGCCAGGAGCACGGCTCCGGCGGCGGTGTCTTTAGCCGCTTTGGCCAGCGGATGAATATCAGGTGAGATGAGATCCACCGTTGCTTCAACAGCGGTGTTGAACAGTTCGGCCACAATGACTATAGCGATAGCCACGCAGACGAATAACCAGTCGAGCCGGGAGATGTGCAGAGTTAAGCCTGCTACAATGACAAGGAGCGCCACGGCCACATGTATCCGCATATTTACTTGCGTACGCAGAGCATACATCACGCCTTCTGCCGCATAGCGAAAGGTCATTCTCCAAGGCTGACGTCTCATTACCTTGTCAACCCCGCTTGAGCCAGTACAGCTTCCTGTTTGCCCATCATTTCAGCTTCACTCACATCATCCTGATGATCATAGCCTAACAGATGCAGAAAGCCGTGAACAAACAAAAAACCGATTTCACGCTCAATCGAATGTCCGTATTCTTCGCTCTGAGCTTGCGCTGTCTGTACAGAGATTATAATATCCCCCAGAACATCCGGTACATCATTCAATGAATTTTCTTCATTCGGTTCGTAAATAATTTCAAGCTCTTCATCCAGTGTCTCCTTCATAGCAAAAGACAACACATCAGTGGGACGATCAATTCCCCGATAGTCCCTGTTCAACTCATGAATTTGCTCATCATTAACGAAGGTAAGAGCTACCTCACCGTCTGTGACTCCTTCCACTCTGCCTGCCTCCTCTAATAAGGTGTTCAGCAGCGTAATTAAAGATTCGTTAATTACCATATCGTTTTGTTCATTATTCCAAGCTAATTGAAGGCCCATGCCAACCGCTCCTTTTAATTCTAGTGCTCTACCCGTGCTTCATGCACAAGTTATATTAAGCTTTTCCGTTTTCAGACTTGGGCCTTTCCTCTGGATACTCAATACGGGAATGGAAAATCCCCATTACTGATTCCTTGAGGGTTTGAGCCACGATATCAAGCTCCCGCATGGTCAGCTCGCAGTCGTTAAATTGGTGATCATCAAGACGGCTCTTAATAATTTTCTCAATCATGGATTCAACCTGTTCCACCGTCGGCTTCCGTAAGGAACGAACTGCTGCCTCCACACTATCAGCAATTCCCACCACAGCAGACTCTTTAGACTGAGCCTTCGGTCCCGGATAACGGAAATCATCCTCCGTGAAGTCAGGCTCCACCCCCCGCTCTTCAGCCTCACGCAACGCCTTGTGATAAAAATAGTGTAAGAATGTCGTTCCATGATGCTGCTCGGCAATATCGCGAATTGGCTTCGGTAGCTTGTAATCCAATTGCATTTCCACGCCGTCACGAGCATGGGCGATAATGATGGATTTGCTAAGCTTGGGCTCTATTGAATCATGTGGATTTTCCAACCCATTTTGATTTTCAATGAAGTACGAAGGCCTCTTGGTTTTACCAATATCATGATAATACGAACCAACCCGGCACAACAAGCCGTTTGCTCCTATAGCCTCCGCTGCGGCCTCTGACAGATTACCCACCATTACACTATGATGATACGTTCCCGGTGTCTCCGTAAGCAGCTTGCGGAGCAATGGATGATTGGGATTCGACAGCTCAACAAGCTTCAGTGCCGACAAGATACCAAAGGTAGACTCAAAAAATGGCATTAGCCCTATAACAAGTATTGCTGTTATCAGACCGCCTGCAAAAGCAAAAGCTACCCCATAGAGCGTCGTCGTTTGAGTCCAATTCCCTTGGTCAATCAGTGCCAGAGAAAAAACAGACAGGGCACCGAACAGGCATACCATGATCGCCCCTTTGAACAGTGTTGAACGCTGGCTGGCTCGATGGGTAGAGAAAATCGCTGCCAGACAGACCACAATAGCAAAAAATCCAAAATTAAAGTCAAAAATTTGTCCCTGACGGACATTCAAAATAACACTTGCCAATATACTGAATATAACGGCACATACGAAAGCCAACGACATATCAAGCAACAGCGTTACGAGCATAGCTCCAAGCGCGATAGGCGCCAGATAGCCGAGATAGGAACGTTCACTATTCTGCAGTATGGAAATTAACATCATTGCTCCAACTGTTATCACAAAGATTAATACTAGCATGAGCAACTGCGCATTATTATACTTGAAGTTTCGTGTTCGTGATTGGAATTGACGAATATACATAAACAGGCCCAATGCCAGCATCATAGACAACATCAGTAGGCCAAATTGTGGCCAATAATTGATTTTATCCTTGAGCAATTCATTTTCATCAAGCAGTGTATAGATTTCCTGGGTAATAATCTCACCCTTCTTGACGAGTACTTCACCCTGTTTAATGTAAACTGTCGGTGTATCTTCACGAGCCTGTACCTTGGCGTCCTTCGTAGCTGTATCATCATAAAACTTGTTGGCGGTAATCACAAGCCTTGCAAGTTCCTGAACAACCTCCCGTGAAGTACGCTTAGTAAGCGAGCTTGTACTAACCCGCTCAGCTACTTTCGCTCGGGCTGTCTGGGCATCCGTAATTTGATCATTCATCAACCCTGTCACAATCTCACGGGCAACAGGCCGCATTTCAGCAATATCCTCAGATGTAAGGCGGGGAATTTTAATGAATGTCTCCTCTGGAATTCGGTACGTTTGCTCTTTCGTTTTTTCCAGCACTTCATCCAGCAACTTATCTGGGTAGGCATCCGCATTACGGCTGTTATTCACAAAATTTTGTACAAATTCTCGTGCACGTTGCGGAATCTCATCCTTATAAATCGAAATCTTATCTGCTCTGGAAACCTGATCATCCTGATTGAGCCGTTCAATTCGATCCAAAATACCAGTAATCAGGTTATCGTTGCGAACGGGCACAATGGTATACATGGGCTGCACACGTTCAGCTGATTCCTCTTGAGCCTTCAAAGTCGCCTTACTGTTAGGAAGCTGCATCGGGGCGACAATTTCCTTTTCACTCGGTTGATTTACCCGAATATCATAACGCTCGGGAAGCAGCTTGGACGCAAAGCCTACATAAAAAAGAACCACCAAAAATAAAAACAGAAGATAGCGTGTCGCCACGCTATACTTCCATCCATTCATTCTATGCTGGAACGTTTTCCCTTTAGATAATTCCTTCGAGGTCATCTAAAACAATCCCTCTCCATCATCTTTTTCAAGGCAGCTACACTGCTCATTTTATACTTTTTCTGATCGTACACACCATACTCGTGATTGAATGGCTATCCATGATTTTCGGCAATACGGTCATAAGCAACAATGATTTTTTGAACTAGGGAATGACGGACAACATCCTCTTCTGCAAACTGGACAAAGCCTATTTCTTCAATCCCTTGTAAAATCGCATTCGCTTCAATCAGACCGGATTTTTTGCCACGAGGCAAATCAATTTGCGTGACATCGCCGGTAATAACCATTTTGGAGCCGAAGCCAAGTCGAGTCAAAAACATTTTCATTTGCTCGGGTGTGGTGTTTTGCGCTTCGTCCAAAATAATAAATGAATCATCCAGCGTACGTCCCCGCATATAAGCCAAAGGTGCAATTTCTATTAACCCACGCTCCAGTGCCTTTGCAGTCTGCTCTGGGCCCATCACATCGTATAGGGCATCATACAATGGGCGTAAATACGGATCAACCTTTTCCTGTAAATCCCCTGGTAAAAAACCTAAATTTTCACCTGCTTCCACCGCAGGACGAGTCAGTACAATTCGCTTGACTGAACCTTCCTTCAGGGCAGCTACGGCCAGCACTACAGCCAGATAGGTTTTACCAGTACCCGCCGGGCCAATTCCAAATACAATATCGCGTTTCTTAATCGTGGTTACATAGTGCTTTTGTCCAATCGTTTTGACGCGAATCGGTTTACCCCGGAACGTCGTCGTAATTTCACCCTTGAACAAATCGAGCAGCTGATCAGCGCGCAAATCTTTGGCCAATTCAATCGCATAATGGACGTCTCTTTCGGTCAGTATATACCCATTGCGAATTAACTGAAGTAATACATCGAACAATTGTTCGAGCACTTCCACCTCGTGTGCATTACCAAAAACATTAACTTCTGCCTCACGAGATGCTATTTTTGCTGGAATAGCGGCTTCGATTAATTTTAAAAAGGAATCCTGCGGGCCAAATAACGCCTGTCCTTCTCCCGCATTGTTCAATGCAATTTGTATGCTGCGTTGTTGTTCTGCCAAATAGCCTCATTCTCCTTGGTTATGAACTAACGGAAGTTCTTCCGCAATATCCTGCTCCACTTCAAAAAGCACTTTCATATAAACTTTACCATTCTCTCTCTTCTCATGCAAAATTTTTTGGCTCATTATTTTCGTTCCTTTGCCGTATTTAGCTAAAATATCAGCTCGCGCGCCTTCTATTCCTGACATTTTCGCTTCTGCTTCCGTAAGCTTCTGCTCTTGTATCTTTGTCTCCCTCACACTTTCGGTCATCCAACCCATTGGAAGTTTGTAGGAACGCCATGTTAGCGGATCATGTTCAACTGTTGTTTTATGTGTAGAATAAGGTATTTTCCCATATCCCCACAATTGTATCGCACGGTTGCCTAACACCAGATACAAGCGGTCGTGACTTGTACCTGTATACGTGCTGCTGCGTTGCACCGTGGGACTGCTAATTTCGTATTCATGCCATACAAGACCCTTAACCTCTCCTTTGGCTACGACCTGCTGCTGATTCTCCTCATCTCCAAGCGTTCCCGAGATGAGAATGGCTCCTTTTTTGACACGCGTATTTTTATGCACGACAGGACGACCCTGCTCGGCAAAAATTTCAGTGACTACCGCGTCTGCCTTACTGATGATATGACGTGGGCTGTAGAGCGGCGCAGGGGTAGGCTGTGAAGCTTCAACAACCTGAATCGTCACCAAAGTACCCTGTTTTTCCACACCGATCCAGGATGCCTCTGGAAGCTTCTGCATGAGCGCACGGGAAAGCTTGTCTTGACTGGAAAGACGAAAGCTCCATTGAAACGGATACAGACCCTCCTGTCGGGCAGCTTTGAGAACGGATTCCGTCGAGAGCTTATCATTCCCCTTCACTTCAATATCCCAGATAAGCGAAGACATCAGCAGGAGACCTATCCAGAACAAGGCCAGTCCAGCCAGAAAAAATTTACGTTTGGCAAGTCGTATAACAGTAAAGGGAAGCCCTTGCCGCTTCAGAACATGCATTTTACAGCCTGTCCTTCTCAAAAGCGGGCGTAGGAGGAAGACGTGCGGCAGCAGAAGGTTCATTTCTGCATGTCTAGTACCCATCGGCCGCACGTTCCAAACAGGTATATGTTGATCGGTGAGTAAATTAATGAAAGCTTCCACACTTTCGCCCTTGACAGCAAGGGTAACCGTGCCATGCAGCTTTGCTAAAGCAGGATGTTTCACGAGCCTTCCTCCGTTCCTTCCAATTGGATATCCGTTATATGTCCCTCCACACTTACCTGCTCTGGCAGAATAGACGTAATGACTAGATCATGGCCGGACACCCTCAGCCTGCCTTGCGCAAGTGCAAGTACGAGCTGATCCGGCGTGAAATCCACCACGCCCCGGTGATTCTCCACATAAAGCTGGCGGCTGCCGATGAGGGTTAACCGCGGCAAGTCAAATAGAATGTCCTGCGGAAGCTCCAGCGTCTCGCTGGCCCACTTTCGCAGTTTGCGGCTCATCCTGCTCATACGGCGAAATCTCCTTTCCCGTCATCAAAACATCTGTTATCCAATGGCTCATAGTTGTTTTGATGACAGCACGCTGCTATTTTTTCATCTTCTGTTATTGCCATTCGGACTCATAGATGTTTCATGGCAGCTACGCTGCTGGCTTTTCATCGTATATTCTTATTATCAGTGAACACCATTACACCAGCGCCACAGATATCTGTTCTGTACATTTTATGATCCAGTCCCCGCATTTATGAGGCTAAACTTACAATTCGTAGCTGCTACTATATTGCAGAGGCAAAAGATGGGTTCTTTCAAAATTCACAACCAAAAAAGCCAACCTCGTTTTCATATCGAAAACAAGGTTGGCTTTTTTTGATTTTCATTAAATGACACGGTTATTTCTCGGTATCTCGATTCAAAAGAGAGTTTTTTCTAGAGTATAAGAAGTAAACAGCCATACCAATGACAAGCCAAATAATAAAGCGAATAAATGTCTGACCATTCAAATTAAGAATAAGCACCCCACATGAAACGATAGCCAGGATTGGAATATACGGAACTCCAGGACATCGGAAGGCCCTTGGCAAATCAGGTTGTGTTTTTCTCATAACGATGACGGCGATCGAAATCAGAATAAATGCTGACAAGGTTCCAATGTTCACCAAACTAGCTAACTCATCTAGCGGGATCAGCCCACCCATTAATGCAGATAAAGTACCGAAAAACAACGTGTTAATGTAGGGCGTTTTATATTTAGAATGAACCTTGGATAATACTTTGGGGACTAAGCCGTCACGTGACATAGCAAACATAATGCGAGTTTGACCATAGAGCATAACCAGCATGACCGTTGTCATTCCTAAGATAGCTCCTATATCTATAATACCTGCAACCCAGTTCTGACCCGCAACCTGCAATACCAATGACACAGGGTGAGAGATACCTTCAAATTGCATAAACGGTACTATACCAGTCATAATCGCGCTAACAACGACATACAAAAACGTACAAACAACAAGTGAGAAAATAATGCCTCGCGGTAAATCACGAGCGGGATTTTTGGTTTCTTCAGCCGCTGATGAAACAGCATCAAAACCAATAAAAGCAAAAAACACAAGAGCTGCAGCTCCAAACACCCCACTGAACCCAAACGGTATAAACGGTGTCCAGTTATCTGGCTTCACATATTTAAAAGCAACGATGATAAATAATAAAATAACAACAATTTTTACGATTACCATGATGTTGTTTATCCGTTTTGATTCTTTTATCCCAAAATAAAGCAAGAACGTGATACCCATCAAAATTAAAAAAGCTGGGAGATTAAAATAAGTAGTTTGGTCTTTTAAAGCCCCAGGTGCAGCAGTGAATTCAAGCGGAATGTGAAGGCCAATTCCATTCCAAAATGATACAAAGTAACCCGACCAACCTGCGGAAACGGCGCTGGCTGCCAGCATGTATTCCAAAATCAAATCCCATCCAATAATAAAGGCCAATAGTTCCCCCATCGTTGCATATGTAAAAGTGTAAACAGAACCGGCTACTGGAACGGTGGATGCAAATTCCGCATAAGCCAATGCTGCGAATAAACAGGCGAGTCCCGCAATGACAAAAGAAAGAACCAAGCCTGGACCAGCTGTAACTGCTCCTGTACCTGTCAACACAAAAATCCCCGTTCCAATAATGGCTCCAATTCCAAGCATCGTTAAATCAAACGCACCCAGTTCCCTTTTGAGTGCTTTTTCCCCCCGCGTGGCAGCAACCAACTGATCAATGCTCTTCTTTCTGAACAAGCTGTTCCCCATCCATTCCATCCTCCTAAAAATTAATTTTTCATTTTTATAACCTTGTTTTGTCATCTCGATATAAATCAAATTTTAGCTAAATTTGGAGTAAATTTCATAAGTATCTATCATTGAGAACATTATATATAAAAAAGAAAAAATGAAAACTGCTTTCGGAAAGCTTCATTCATATTGTTACATTTGATCATTTTTCACGAATATATTTTCATAAATGAGACCCTAAATTAGACAAAATGCCACCATTTTAGATGACAGCAAATGTGAGAAACCTAGGGCACACAAGAAATTATCACATTCGTTGTCAGGTAATTAGAGCATTTGTCGTTAATTCACTTTTTATCCTGAGCATGGTTATGTATTCCTAAAGCATCACAAAAAAAGATCCGCCACAGCCAAAGCCGTGGCGGATCCACTATCATTTTAACGTCTTCCTCCACCCATGTAGCGCTTGGAACGCGGAGGACCTAATATTTCTGCCCAAATCACACCTCTGCGCAGATCAGCCGTATCCACCGTATTACGGTCTTGCGAAGCTATCTCTGGCGCATCTGTAATTTCCCCTGACTCCCTCGCGTTGGATATACGATCGAGACGGGCTAAAACCAATCTGCGCTCTTCTTCCATAGCACGGATCCGATCCTCTAGAGTCGAACCGTTATCTAATGAATCCCGGTCCATCCGTTCTTCCGTTTCCGAACGATCGCCCACTTCTTCTATACGGCGAGCTTCTATAACCGCCCGTCGTTCATTAGGAAATTGACGTTGCAACTCACCAGCAACATCCTGCTGGCGTTGCTCTTGCCCATGTTCCGTTGTGAAGGGTCTGGATGACGTCGAAGGCCCGCGAGAACCATGATCACCCCCAAAGG
The DNA here is from genome assembly GCF_002894905.1 of Paenibacillus sp. F4. Classification (NCBI taxonomy): domain Bacteria; kingdom Bacillati; phylum Bacillota; class Bacilli; order Caryophanales; family Paenibacillaceae; genus Paenibacillus; species Paenibacillus sp. F4. The sequence continues at coordinate 514,513 of NZ_POVS01000017.1, read as the reverse complement.
TAGGCATACCTTTTCGCGGCGGTGATTTCCGCCCTGTACCTTGGATGCTTTTCCCCAAAAAGGACACCAAAGCAAAGCCAATCACGATCAGGATATACAAATGTTCAAAGATCCAGCTGATAAAGTTCATTACTCACCACCTAGCTGCCGTAATTCATCGGCTATGTCCCGTTATTAATCCCGGTTCTTGTTGTCATTCCCGGAGTTCTCATTCGGTTTGCCTAAGGAGCCACGCATTTGCGTATCCGCCTCAATATTTTTCAAATTCATATAGTCCATGACGCCAAGCTTCCCGCCACGCAGCGCTTCAGCCATTGCCAGCGGCACTTCGGATTCGGATTCCACCACGCGCGCTCTCATTTCTACAACACGTGCCTTCATTTCCTGCTCCTGCGCTACAGCCATCGCACGCCGCTCTTCCGCTTTTGCCTGCGCAATACGTTTGTCGGCTTCCGCCTGCTCTGTTTGCAGAAAAGCACCGATATTTTTACCTACATCAACGTCCGCAATATCAATGGACAAGATTTCAAATGCTGTCCCGGCATCCAAACCTTTGGACAATACAGTTCTTGAAATTGAATCTGGATTCTCCAATACGTCCTTATGCGAGTTACTGGAACCTACGGTTGTAACAATACCTTCACCAACCCGTGCAATAATCGTTTCTTCTCCGGCACCCCCAACAAGTCGATCAATGTTGGCACGCACCGTAACACGAGCTTTAACCTTTACTTCGATACCATCCTTGGCGACCGCAGCCACAATAGGTGTCTCAATAACACGCGGATTAACGCTCATTTGGACCGCTTGCAGAACATCCCGTCCCGCAAGGTCAATCGCTGCCGCACGTTCAAACTCAAGCGGAATGTTAGCTCGCTGCGCAGCAATCAACGCATTGATCACTCGGTCTACATTCCCTCCTGCGAGAAAATGGCTTTCCAGCTGGTTGATGTTCAAGCCCAGACCCGCCTTGGTTGCCTTAATGAGCGGATTGACAATTCGGCTTGGCGTGACGCGCCGTAACCGCATAGCTACCAGCGTAATGATGCCAATACGCACACCCGAAGCCAATGCTGAAATCCACAGCATCACCGGGAAGAAACTGAAAAATACGCTCAATACAATAATCACTACAACGGCAATCAGCAAAACGCTGACAATACCCGATTCGAACACTCGCATCATCCTCCATTAATCTAATTCTTTGTTGTTTACTTGTTTAGACGCTAGTGTCTGCCTTGACCACAATTCGCCCACCTTCTACTTTGGATACTATAATCGGCATATCTGTAGCAATAAACTCGCCGTTCGTTACAACATCGACTCGCTCATCAGCGATCAGCACCGTTCCGGCTGGACGAAGTGGTGTCAGACTGACACCCCGTTGACCTAATAACATTTCCCGGTTCACAACTGAAGAAAAGCCTTGTTCGGCCGTTAAACTTTCTTTAAGTATAAAACGGTTCCATATCCCTCGGTCCTTGAATACAACCGCGATAATCGCCACAACAGCAACCGCAGCTGCAAAGGCAATGCCCAAAGATATAAACGCATGCTGCATGTTGTATGCTGCCCGAACAACTCCGGCGACAAGGCTAACTGAACCCAAAATGCCTAAAATACCAAAGCTTGGGATGAACATTTCAAGTATAAGCAGAGCCAGACCGATAATAAACAACAACCACGTCTCCGAACCTGCAAAACCAGCGATATAATTGCCGAAAAAATACAACCCAAATCCGAGTATGCCCAAAATTCCCGGTACACCAAAACCGGGTACGAGCAGCTCAATAACGACACCCGCGATACCGATAAATAAAAGCAACGTCTGCACAATTGGGTTGGTCAATATCTCGGCTGCTTTTTCAGCCCATGTTCGCTCCACATGAATTACATCATCCGTGCTGTAACCCATCCACTGGATAACTTCTTGTTCGGAAGACGCGATGTGATCCGCATAACCCAACTTCAGCGCTTCCTCACTGGTTAAAGAAATGATCTGACCATTTTCCTTATTAAAGTTCATCTCTGGAATAGATACGGTCGTTTTGGAGTCAACCATACCTCTGGCAATATCCGGGTTGCGTCCGCCAGCTTCTGCGGCAGATGCCATGCTACTCTTCCACCAAGCTACCGTTTTTGGATCTGTGATAGCCTGCCCCCTACCGTCTACTAACGCTGCTGCTCCGATAATACTCCCCGGTTTCATAACAATCTTGTTTGCGCTCAACGCAATATAACTACCCGCTGAGGCCGCTTCGCCCCTTATATAGGCTACGGTCGGAATTGGACTGTCTTTAATCAGTTTGCCCAGCTTCTCCGCTGTATCTACCCGTCCACCGGGAGTGTTAATATCCAGTAAAATCAGACCTGCTTTGGAATCTGCTGCTTCTGCAAATCCACGTTCCATGAATTTGCCCAGACCTTGCTCAATTTCCTGATCAACTGGTATAACAAACACAGCTCCACCTTTAGTTTGGGCCGCCGCTGATTCAGAATGAACTAAGGGTAACAGCAAAACGGATACCATAATCCACAACGTTAAAAAGATCAATTTGCGACTGGAGTGGTGATGTTCTCTATGCATTTCTCTCCCCCCTTTCGACCTTTCTATGTTACAGCATACCAAACTTTGTTAGACAAACTATACAGTTTTCAGGATTTAATGTGAAATTATTGGGTATATTGCTAATCCTGACGGCTGTCAGATACTTTACGCACCCAACGGACATCACGTTTCACACAATTAACGATAGCGCTTACATATAAGAATCTTCTCATCATTACATTCTATGGTAGACATCGCATATATAGAAATAACACCCTCTGTAAACAGAGGGTGTTGTGTTTTCCTGTTTGTCGCAGGTTTATTGCAGAAATTGCTGAACCGCTTGGTTCACGAGCTTACCGTCAGCGCGGCCTTTTACCTTAGGCATCAAGGCCGTCATTACTTTCCCCATCTCGGCTTTCGAAGAAGCACCGGTTTCCTGGATGGTCTGCTGTACAATAACTTTAATTTCTTCCTCAGAAAGTTGTTCGGGAAGGTACTGAGCGATGATCTCTATTTCTGCTTTAGTGCTTGTCGCAAGTTCATCACGACCGGCTTTTTCAAATTCATGGAGGGCATCTTTTCGCTGTTTGATCTCACGACTCAGAATATCAAGCACTTCGTTGTCGTCCAAATCCCGTTTCAAATCTATTTCAAGATTTTTAATCGTAGAACGAACCATTCGAATGGTGGAGAGTTTGAACTTGTCCTTACTCTTCATTGCTTGCTTCATATCTTCGTTCAATCGTTCGCTCAAATTCATGATTGCTTAGATCCTCCTAGAACTTTCTCTTACGAGCAGCCTCGGACTTTTTCTTGCGCTTTACGCTTGGCTTTTCATAATGCTTGCGTTTCTTCACCTCAGCCAATACGCCATCCTTAGCAATGGAACGTTTAAAGCGACGAAGTGCAGCATCAATTGTCTCGTTTTTGCGAACTTTAGTTTCAGACACCAGTTTTCCCTCCCTCCGACCAGACCGTCCAAGAGCAATAACACGGTTCATCAAATTTTATTATAGGTGAAACGGAAACCAGGTGTCAACCTATAAGAAAAAATGAATACTTAAAGGGCCGTTTTTCTCCATTCACTTCCGTATTACTGAGAAGACAAGCTCTGTCATTTTTTAAGAATGTGAGTCCGAAATACCTGTCAAGGCACCCAATTTGGCGCCGCCCAGTAAGTGATAATGCAGATGTCCCACCGCTTGTCCACTATCCGGGCCACAGTTGTTAATCAACCGATAGCCAGACTCAGCGATTCCTAACTTTTTCGCAACCTCAACCGCAACACGATGAATCTCCGCGATAAGAGGAAGATCCTCCTCCGTCACAGCGTTCATCGAAGGAATATATTTTTTTGGAATAATGAGCACGTGTACTGGCGCCGCAGGCTGGATGTCATGAAATGCGAGCACATTGTCGGTTTCCAACACCTTTTTGCTGGGGATGGTTCCATCCACAATTTTCAAAAACAGATCGTCCATTCAAAACCCTCCTTTGGCAGTGAGCCGATCATAAGCAAATAGACACAAACAGCCCTTGCTCTCGGCATTCAAAGTTATGTATTTCCCACACTGAACAGAAACATATACAGCCATGTTTGGTTATACTTATGTTTCTATATGTATCATAACGGAAAAAGGGTCTTAATACCAGTTTCCCTTACTAACTTCCTCTATAATAGCTTTCACCCCTGCATCAATTTGATCTAACTGCGCGCGCGAAATACTTATGCGCAAAAACTTCTCTTGTTCCCTATAGCCTGATAAATAAAAGCCTTTGCCAGCTACAACCTGGATGTTCCTCGCGGAAAGACACTGTACCAAGCGTTCCAAATTCACCGTCCGAGGCAGTTTAAACTGCATATAAACTCCTGAGGTTACAGCTGAAGTCTGAACGTATCCAGCCTGATTGTATCGTTCCACAGCCTTGTTAAGAGCACGAACGCGCTCCGAATACAGTTTGCATATCGTGTGCTTGTGGCGTTCATACATTCCATTTTTAATATAAATATCAAGCGCCGCCTGAGACAAAATAGATGTGTCGACATACCTTTTATAGGCATTAAACGTCTTCAATAGGGCTTCTGGCAATACCGCAACTCCTAATCGTAAGCCGGGGAAAATGATTTTCGAGAAGCTTTTCAAATAAATAACATGGTCCGTCTGGTCGTATGCATAAATGGGATCAAACAGATGATCAGCCCCCAAATCTGCCATATAGTCATCTTCTACAATGTACACATCATATTTGGCGGCTAAGGCAGCTATCGTTTTTCGCTCCTCTGTGTTGTATGAGATTCCTAATGGATTATGATATCTTGACATGGTATAAAAAAACTTGATGCTCTCGTTCTTAAATTGATTCTCCAATTCGTGAAAATCCATACCTTCCGCTGTCCGGACGATGGTACTGACGGGTATGTTCTCTTCCTCCAGAAAACGCAAATATATATCGTAACTTGGCTGCTCGACCAAAACCTTTTCTTTGCCATTGGGAAACGGCATTTTAGCGAGTATCTCCAATGCCTGCTGAACACCCGAAGTAACGATAATCCGATCCATTTTTGCAAACACCTGAGTATCAGCCAAATGGGAAACCAACGTATGACGCAGTGTTTCCAGTCCTTGCGAATCGCCATAAGTGAACAGATGATATTTGTAGGTGTCAATAGCCTGATTCAAACAATGTTGGAAATCCAGATAAGGGAATACATTTAAATCCGGGGAGGCCGAAGCAAAATCAACGGAGTCTTGAATATGGCTATAGTGCAAATCGCCCGCATTTTCCACTACATAGTATCCACTTTGCGGTATGGAATAGATGGCGTGTTTCTTTTCAAGTTCAGCATATGCCCGCAGAATCGTGCTTTTGCTGCACCTGTATAATTCAGAAGCCTCACGGACCGACGGCAGCTTGTAACCTGATTTATATTGTCCCTCGCGAATTTTAAGTTCTATATCCAATAAAATTGAAACGTATTTTTTCACAATATCCCCCCACCTGCTCTTTACATACTCATACATGCTCATTTCATTACATGCTTATTCCGTCTGATGTTTCTTTACACGCTAGATGTTACCATGGTTTATGGATAAACAGGATACCTTATTTCATTGAACTGTACTGATACAGTTTCAATTATTGGATCATATTTGGGATGTTTTACGTGAAAAAGAGGCTGTTTCTTCATAATGGAAGAAACAGCCTTGCATGGTGATGATGTATGGATGCGCCTTAAAGTCACTTGTACTGTACAAGAACTGTAGGCGGGAGAGAGCAGAGAATTCACTATATCTGGCGACTAAGGAATTAGGATTAGTAATAAGGCAGCAAGCTAATCGCTGTCAACGCTGCAAGTGGCAGAATCAAACGATTAAAGCGACGGCGTCCGTATGGGAATCCATATGCATAAGCGGGTACTGGATACGGGTACGGATACGGGTACGGAGGATAAGACGCATAGCCACCATAAGCACGGGAGCCGCAGCCACAATTGTTAGGTGGATATGGGAGATTAACATTGACATTCTCCATCTCGTCTCCACCCATAGGAACGGCTAAGTATATCTTTTCATCATCCACATGCTCTACAATGCCGTCATACATTGTCCCGTCCTTCACCCATACGCATACATAACGATGCATATGCTTTTGACATAGTGCTTTAGCATCCGTCTGTTCCGGTGCTGTAACTTTTTCGGTTGTCATGCTTTTTTCCATGGTTGTTTCCTCCTAGGCTCTTGCATGTATACCGTATGTTATTCAAAAACGGGCTATTTGCTACATCAAATTGGGCAAATTCCGGCTTGCAAAAAAAAAAGAAGCACCCCGGGAGCTCTTGGCAGAGCCCCTCTGAACGGACGTATGACGGGAAGATTTCTTCCGCAGCATACGTCCGCCGGGGTGCTGTATGATTAACTTGTCGGCTTGGCTGTATTATAACAATAGTTTGAAACTGTATCTGTGACCTGTATCACATTACTTCAAAAAGTTTCCATAACCACACGTGAGCCGCCTCCAGCCTGCTCTGCTGGAAGAACAACTAGCTTGCGCGGAAGACGGGCCCGTAGTTCAGGCACATGACTAATCACACCAACAGACAATTGATCGTGGTGCAGCTTTTCCAGTGAGGTGATCACTGTGTCAAGCAGCTCAGGGTCCAACGTTCCAAAGCCTTCATCCAGAAAGAAAAATTGCAGAGGGTATTGGCCCCGCAATTGAATTTGAGCCGAAAGCGCAAGCGCAAGCGACAAGGAGGTCAGGAACGTTTCGCCACCGGACAAGGTCGATACTGGACGTTTGACCCCACCGTTGGCATCGTCACTAATGACAAAACCACCGCTGGAATCTACCTCTAGCGCGTAACGCTGCTTGGTCAGAAAACGCAGGCGGCGTGAAGCCGATTGACTGACCTGCATGAGCTGCTCCTCGGCAATATATTCAACAAAGGCATTGCCGCGAAAAACAGACTGGAGCTTGGACATTTTTTCCGCTTCGCTACGCAAATGTATACGATTGGACTCCAGCTTCATCCAGCGGACGTGCCGATGCTGCAAGTCCTCTAAATCACGCTCAGCCTTGGCGCGATTCTGAAGCGCCTCTTCGTCGCGTGCACGGCAATCACGTAGCTGTGCAGTGGCCGTTTCCCACTGTTCCTCTGTTACCGTTGCTCCATTCAGCTGCTCTTCGACATGTTTTAAGCGGGAAGACAGCTCTTTTTCCCGTTCTCGATGCAAACTCACTTCACGCTCATAGCGTGCGGCTTCTTCCGGTCCCAGACAGCATTCCATGACCTCTGCTTCCGTAGCGAAGGAGGAGGCTTCCAGACGGCTACCCCAACGGGACTCTGCCATCTGACGTCTTTCTTCTGCCGAGTCGGAGGCCTGCCGGGCAATCAGTGAAGCATGAACAGCTTGCTGCTTGCGTTCTTCCGCTTCGGTACGGCGGCGTGCCGCGGCTTCGGCTCCGTTTTTCAGTCCCAACAGTCGCGAGGTCGCTTCTTCAAGCAATGAAGCCGCTTGGCCATCTCCAACCCATTTTCGGAGCTGTGCTAGCTTTTCACGAAGCGAACCATCTTTACTTTGGAGCCCTGTACGGCGGGCAATAATGATTTTGTCCTCCTCGATGATACTCTGCTGTATCTGTTGAACACGCGCCGCCTTTCCTTCGAGGAAGGTCACACTCGTCTCCAGCCGGGACCGCAGCTCTTCTGCACGCCCGTCGCGCTCCTGCATGGCGCGGTAACGCTCCGCAGCTTCGCTCGGAGCGACATCCGTTAGCTGCGCCGCCCATTCGGCGCGCAGCCCCTCGCTGCGCGTGGTGCATGCCTCGCGCTTGCTGCGTGCCTGCGTCAGCGCTGCAGCTGCTGCCTCCTGCTCGGCGGCAGCACGGATACGCCGCTGCTGTCCGGCGGCGTCTGCCTCGCGCAGCGCCTGTGCCTCGGCAGGCAGCGCATGCGCACGTGCGGCTAGTTCTGCCGCAGCACGCTCCAGCGCCGTGCAGCGCTCCGCCCAAGCGGCGGCACCGCGCGGCTCTGCTGGCGCTGCCGCAGGCGTGAAAGGCTCGCCCGTGGCGGCAGCGCCGCTGTCTGCGGTGGCGGGCTGCGCCAGCAAGCTGCGCTGCTCGTGCAACTGCTGGCGCAGTGTGAGGCGCAGCTCCTGCAAACCGAGCCGCAGGCGGTGCAGCTCATCCGGCGCAGCGGCATCTGCGCTATGCGCCGCGGCGACGGCAGGCGCGGGGTGATGCAGCGAGCCGCACACTGCGCACGGCTCGCCTTCGCGCAACTCGGCAGCGAGATGCTGAGCGAGACGGCCCAGCTCCTCGGCACGGAGCTCGTGGCGCAGTTGTTCTTCCTCGGAGGCCAGTGACGACATATCGGCGGTGATCTCTGCCTCCAACGTCAGCAATGCCTCAATGCCATCAGCTGCCTGTGTAGCAAGGGCAGAACGCCGTGCCTCCGTCTCCTGTGTCTCCTGGTCCGTCAGCTTCAGACGTTCGTCAGCTTGCGCAAGCCGTTTTTCCTGAGTGGCGTACTCCAGTTCAGCTTCACGCAATTGTTCATTCGCGATTTCCAGCTGTTGCAACCGTTGCACAGCCTCTTGCAGCATACGCCGCTCATCTGCCCGCACTTCATTTTGCTTTAGCTCTTGTTGAAGCTCTTGCTGTCGCTTCAAGCCTCGCGTCTGTAGCTCTTGTTCCTTTGCGAGTCCTTCTGCATGTTCAGCAAGGGTTTGTTCGCTTTGCACAAGCTCGGCCGCCAGACGTTCCCGTTCAATACGCAATGCTTCCGTATCACGCTCCAGTTGAAGTGCCTGCTCTAGTTGGTCGATCCGAAGCAATAGCTTCGGTTCTTCGGCACTGAGTGCTTGCCGGGCCTGCTCATCTGCTTGCGCAGACACAAGCGCAGCCTCCTGCGCGGTAGCGGCCAGGACTTCCATTTCTTCGGCAGTCTTTTGCCGTTTTTCCGCTTCAGCAATGGCTTCCTTCCAATCCGTCAGCGCAGGCAACAATGCCTCGGCTGCAGATGCTTGTCGAAGCTTGTGCTCCAGCAAAGCGATGCCTGGCTCCTGTGCTGCCAACTGCTCCAGCTCGTTCGATCTTTGGCTGAGCTCGACAACCAGCTCACGGGTTTTGTTTAGCGCCTCCCATTCACGTGAGACACGCTCTAGCTCACGACGCGAAGCTTCTGCATTGGCAATCGCCTCTTTGAGACGCAACTCTACATGTTCAAGCGCTTCAGCACTGGCATCCCCCAGCCCTTGCTGCTCCGCCTCTAACGCTTTCAGTGCGGTATCGTTATCTTTCACACGACGGCTTAGCTTCTGTGCAAGTTGGTCTCCGTACTTCTCCAGATGGAACAAACGCTGTAGCATCTGTCTGCGTTCACTGCCTTTTAAGGACAAGAATTCCGCAAACTTTCCCTGCGGCAACACGACAGCTCGTGTAAAATCGTCCATTTTCAGACCGATATACTCCTCCACACAGCGCGTCACATCCTGCACCTTATCGGCAAGCACTTCCTCGCCATCCTCTGTTAACGCAATAAAACGGCTAAGCGTATTATTAACCGATACGCCTCCAGCACGTTTGAAACGTCGTTCTACACGGTAACGACGAGGCCCTTGAGCTGACATTAATTCAAACGTAAATGCAACAGACAATGTATCCTCAGCATGATTCATAATGCCTTGTGTACCATTCACTGCCCGCTCCACTTTACCGTACATAGCCAACGTAATGGCATCCAGCAGCGTTGATTTTCCACTACCCGTTGGGCCAAATATCCCGAACAGTCCAGTTTCGGTCAAATCGTCAAAGCGAATTTCCTGCGACTCCCGGTAGCTTTGCAACCCCGCCAGTTTTAGAAGGATTGGTTTCATGCGTCATCCTCCTCAGCGTGGTCTCTTGCATCATCCTGTTCCACCAGTTCCAGAAACAACTGCACTAATCCGTCATCTGGCTGTGCTCCACCTGTCTGCCGCTGATAGAATGCCCGGAACAACTCATGCACTGGCAGTTCTGATCGTTGGTGCTCCAGCTGTGCGGCAGCCATTTCTGGATACATTGGGCGAATATGAATGATGCCTTCACGGCTTTTGCGCAGCCGCTGAATATCTCCCATCGACATCGCTTCATCCAGCGTAATTTCCAGATCAATAAAGGCATCGGCATCCAATCCTTCGTCCAGCCAGCGATATACTTCCTCCAGACCTCCCCGTGCGCGCCACCTCACTAATGGGCGTCCACTGGTAATATACAGTTCCTCGACCTGAGCAGGCTTGCCAGCAACCACGTCAATTAACGTAACCGATTTGGCTTGTCCGGCTTCGGAAAAGCTATAAGCCAGCGGCGAGCCACTGTAACGCATCAGCCCGTCTCCCTTCACATATTGGGGACGATGCAAATGTCCTAGAGCCGTATACTGTGCCCCAATACTCAAAGCAGACGGATCTACGGTATACGCCCCCCCGACCTGAATCGGGCGTTCCGAGTCCGACTCCAGCCCGCCGAGCACATAAATATGGCTCATCGACAAATTAACGGTGTCAGGCCGAAATGCTGTACCCAGTTGTGACATCAGCAAGCCCACACGGCGGCTGTATGCCTCGCGCAATATTGTTTCATCTCCGTCTTCAGACAATAGCTCGTTCAGACGAGACTCGGAGGGATATGGCAAGGCTGCAATGCATGCCATTTCACCCGTTCGCGGTGTACGAATGCGTACCGCTTCCCCATGGGGCAGTCCCAGCAATGTAATTCCACGCCCGCTCACCAGCGGTGTGACCGAGGATACCCTTTCCGGCTGATCATGATTGCCCGCAATGACGACTAGTGGTCTTCCTCCAGCCGTAAGACGGGCAGACGTTTCATAAAACAATTGCTCGGCTGCGGCCGAGGGATTGACTGAGTCGTATACGTCTCCAGCCATCATAATCAAATCGGCCTGCTGATCGTCAGCCATTTTCGCTAACTCTTCCAAAAACGCCTCCTGCTCCTTCAAACGGCTGCGTCCTTCCAACGTGCGGCCCAAATGCCAATCACCCGTATGCAAAATCCGCATGCTATTCCTCCTCTCCCTATCTATATAACTACAGCTGTACACTCTCTCCAGCTTCTAAAAAATACAACCACTTCTCAGCAACCTTTTTGCTTGTAATCTCTTCGATCACACGGGCATACAGCTCCAATTGAAAACGATATTGGTCTGTTAAATGGGACAGTGTACGATATTCAGATATCCGATCTGTTTTATAATCCACCAGCACGAGTCCTTCGGGAGTTTCAAACAGACAGTCAATAATCCCGTTCATCAGCACTTTATCGCCGTCCTGTCCAGCTTCCGAATCTGTTTCTTGTCCTGGCAGCACGGATGGTAAGCTGTGATTCCAGTAATCGGCTGCCCGCATGGTATAAGTAAACGGAAGCTCACGTTGAACATGGGATGCCCCTAGCATTCTGCTACCCAGCTCACTAGTGAAAAAGCGTAATATTTTATCCGTCTCTAGCGCCTTTGCATGAACATCCAGTAACATACGCTGATTGAGCAAACGAGCCTTGGTTTCCTCAATAACTTCGGCGCTCATCCCCCCATCTAGTGGCAAATGCAGCATCAACGTATGATAGACTGTTCCTCGTTCCGTTGGAGTCAGTCGCTGATTCCCCATAAACTTAGGTCTGCGCAAGTGTAATTGACTTCCCCCAGCGTGAGAATCCTCCCGATCCTCCGGTGACTCTGCTAGTAGGGAGGTAGATAAATTCAGCCAATCGTCCGAACCCATCTCCTGCATTTCCAGCCATCTTTTCATCTCAGTAACCGATGTATTGGCTGCCGTCTTGCTGGCCCGTTCATACGGATAGGTCCAGGAAAGAGCTGCTTCAATGTTCGTTTCACTCTCTTCGTTCAAGTCGATTAGCTCTGCATTTCTCAGTGCTTCTGTCTTCTTTTGGCGCTCTTCGCCCGACACCTCTTCCTCATGATCCGAGTTCACACGAGAGCCGGAAAGTGTTTCCGAGGCCACGATTTTAAATAACCAGTCTGTTCCCGGCATATGTTCCAGCCTGTGATAGTACCCATCCTGATCACCTGCCGCTTCCCTTAACAAAGTAGCAGAAGGATGCCGAATCAAAGCGGGACCTACCCAGTCCAGATAGCTGCGGCCTGCCGCCAGCATATAGTCTGGTAAGACCGTTTCCGTATGTTCTTTGGCACGTGCCCAACCCGCTGCGCGCGAAGCGAGATCCTTCACAGTTCCGGTCATAATCAGCTTTTCGCGCGGACGTGTAAGCGCCACGTATAACACCCGCATTTCCTCAGCCAATAGCTCCAGCTGTGAGCGTCGGCGGATCGCTAAATTAGGCAGCGTAGGGTAGCTGACACGATTTTGTTCCTCCACATATTTAGGACCAAACCCCAACTCCTTGTGCATAAGAAACGGCGCATTGAGATCCTGTTGATTGAACATTTTTGCTGTCCCGGCAATAAACACGATAGGGAATTCAAGTCCTTTACTTTTATGAATGGTCATAATGCGGACAGCCTGATCGGGTTCAGTCCCCCCGCTAATGGATCCTAAATCACCGCCTCGCTCCCGTAGACGGGAAATGAAGGTCAGAAATCGGAACAATCCTCGGTTGGACGTAGAAGTCTCATACTGTCTCGCTCGGTCATATAGCGCCCGCAAATTGTTTTGACGCTGTGAGCCGCCAGGCAGTCCACCGACCCAATCCAGATATCCTGTTTCCTCCAGCACATTCCAAATCAATGCACTTAAGCTGCCTTGTCGGGCTTCCTGCCGCCAGGCTTCCAAATTACGCAAAAATGAACGTAGTCGGGCAGATAACGTATTCCCGTCATTTCTATTACCAAAGTCAGATGAAGATAAAGAGTCCTCAGGGAAAAGATCCAACTCCATGATGTCAGCCGAGATCCCTTTTTCACTTTCTTCCAGTGGGTCAGCTTCTGCCGCCGCCAGCAATGCGTCATAAAATAATCCATCCGGCTTCTCCAACCGAATTTGTGCCAGTTCATCTTCGGTCAAGCCGACAATCGGCGAACGAAGCACGGATGCAAGCGGGATGTCCTGCTGCGGATTATCAATAATGTGCAGCAGAGACAACATCACCTCAACTTCCGTTGCTTTAAAAAAGCCTGTCGTCTGCTCCCCGGAAGCCGGAATGCCCTCAAGCCGCAGTTCCTCTACAATTAGGGGGGCCCACACGCTTGCCGAACGAAGCAAAATGACGATATCGCCGTAGACTGCCGGACGCATCGCCTTTAATCCTCTGTCGTAAATCAACAGTGGTTGTCCAGTGTCTCCGGTCAGTTCTTTAATCCGTTGCGCGATCGCACGAGCCTCTAACTGTGCCGTTTCCAGCTCCGCAAGCTCAGCCAGCTCACTTTCCTGTAGAGCAGATTCGTCCCCCGTTTCGGACAGCTCTGAAGCCTCGGAAAGACCCTGTCCACCCTTATCAACTAACAGCAGCTCAGGTGCGTATACGGATGCGGCGTCTTGATCCGACTGGTCGGGATAGGATGCACCATGTACCAGCCACGCTCGTTCATCGTACTCAATTTCCGCCACATCCACACTCATAATCTGGCGGAACACCAAATTGACCGCATCGACAACTTCCTCCCGACTGCGGAAATTACGCGCCAGATCAATTAATAAGCCATCTTCCTGCTCCTGCATGCCGTACCGTTGGTACTTATTCAAAAACAGACCCGGCTCCGCCAGCCGAAACCGATAAATACTCTGTTTCACGTCGCCCACCATAAAACGATTACCCGGTTCCTCCCGTGATACCAACCTAACGATATCTTCCTGTACGGTATTCGTATCCTGATACTCATCCAACAGCACCTCGTCGAATTGCGCCTTGTATTCGAGCGCAGCGTCGGAAGGTAGTAGCTTGTACGGAGTAGAATCGGGATGTCGTAATATTTTCAGACAATAATGTTCCAAATCCCCGAAGTCCACCAGCCCTTTTGACTGCTTGTGTTGTTGAAATCGTTCCCCGAATACAATCACGGTTTCTACCAATTCGTCCATCAGCGGAGCCGTAGCGTGCAGCTCATCCCAATAGGCTTCTGCTCTCCTGCCAAACAGAAAAGCCTTCATATCTGTAATCATTTTTTTGGCTGCTTCGCGCAGCGTCTTAACCCGTTCCTGCAATGCAGGCTCAGTCTGATCTTTTTTGACCGGCTTGAGCTTACCGAAGGAAGCTGTCTGAAAATGATCATATAGAGATGCCCACGGCTGTGTCTCCAGCTCCTGTAGCAATCCCTTCACCATCGCCGCATCCTCTTGCAGCGTCACGGCATAAGGTGCGGGACCGCCGGGCTGCATAGCTGTTTCATGCGCCTGTTCCAGCAAGCTCGCTGCTCCGCGCAATGAAAGTGCCGCATCCGCCAAAATGCTGCGAACCCAGGGAGTCTCTCCCAAAGCGGCTACATCCTGTACACGAAATGCTGCCGCTGTATCCCGCAGCCAATGTTCTGGCCAAGGATGACTTTGAGAAAAATCATACAGCCGCTGAACAAGCACGTACATTGCATCATCGGTGCGTTCTCCACTAAACCAGTCAACCAGTCTGCGGAATGTACTGCCTTCATCATGAGCCTCATATTTCTCCTCAAACAGTTCTTCTAAAAGCTCCTGACGCAGCAATTCTGTCTCATGCTCATTCATAATCCGAAAACCAGGATCAAGGGGAATGGCCTGATAATGCCTGCGGATGACCTCCATACAAAATGAGTGAAGCGTCGTAATCGAGGCCCGATTCAGCAACGATAGCTGGCGACGTACATGCTCACTTTCCGGTTCCTGCTCCAGTACACGTTCCAACGCTTCGCGTATCCGTTGACGCATTTCGGCGGCTGCAGCCTTCGTAAAGGTCGCTACCAGTAACCGATCCACACTGAAGCCGAGCTGGGGATCGACGATTTTACGAATAATACGCTCTACGAGCACCGCTGTTTTACCAGACCCTGCCGCTGCCGCGACCAGCATGTTGTTACCAGATTCCGAAATGGCACGCCACTGGTCATCGCTCCACATACTGCCTTCCGGCTTCGGCATGCCTTTAGTGTTTGACGTGCCTATCATTAGTCCATTCCTCCTTTCCCTTCCTGTGTATGACCCAGCAGATTCCAGATTTGATCCTTACCGGGTTTACCCCATTGATTGTAGCCACTGCCGTCCAGACTGTCGTCAAATTGACAAACCGGCTTAAAAGAGCAGAAGGTACATGCGGTCTCTTGCTGGATACGATAAGGTTCAATGGCCACATCGCCCTCTGTCATCCGTGTACCAATCGTCCGAATATTATTACGCACCGAAGCTAGCAGGCTGTCCCACTGTTCCGGCGAAGCAACCGAAGCACTGCTATAAAAACTGCCGTCTGCTTTCACCGCAACAGGTAAAATAGAGGAATATCCCTTGTCCAATGCTGTATCCATTTGTCCAACTACATCCCGATCCGCAAGCAATAATCCCTTCATCTTGAATCGTTTCAAAAGCTCCTGACGGGCCTGTTCTGCGCTAAGACCGTTAGGCGACTGCAACATCGGATTGTGGACGTGAAAATACAGGGTACCCGCTGGATAAGCGGTCTCGCCCAACCATTCCTCCGCCGCATTCAGCAGCACATCTAGGTAGGTGAGCATTTGCAAGGACAGGCCATAGTACACTTCATGCAGCTTGAGATCCTTTTGGCTGGATTTGTAATCGATGACACGCAAAAGTAACCCCTTTTCTCCCTCTGCCACATCTACACGGTCAATCCGTCCAACAATTTCCATCACAACGCCGTTATCTAACCGGAAGCTTAACGGAGGAAGCTGCTGACCCGGTCCAAAGTCCAACTCCAGCCCAATCGGCTCAAAACTACCTCTTCGCGCATGTTCACCTAAGATCAACGAAGCACGGCTCACGATGTCTTTCAATTTGCGCAAAATGTAGCCATACCGCTTGGAACTCATTAAAATCTCGCCTTGCAGACGAGGAGCCAAACGCTCCACTGTACTTTCCGCCTCTTGGCGGCATTCCTCGGTGCTGAGACTGCCCCAGCTGACATTGCGTTTACGCAGATTGATCGCCATCTCTCCAAGCGCTGCATGGAATAATTGTCCGATATCCGGGGCCTTCAGGCGATACATTTGACGTTCCTTCAAACGAAGACCGTGAGAGGCAAAGTGCGAAAATGGACATGCCACAAAACGTTCCATACGAGATACGCTGGTACGCAGCTTGCTACCGTACAGACGGCGGCTCGTTTCCTTCTGCATTTCGGCATGGTTCTCATAAAAAAGTGAGGTCAACAGCTGACGCAGCTTGTCCTTCTCACGCCCTTGCTGGCTTGCATACCAGTTATATACCTCCCACCAAGGAGATAAAATGTCACCGCCACGTCGCCAATGCCGTAATTGCGCAATGAGCTGCGGCAAAGCCTCGGACGGATGAGAAGCATACTCCCATTGCGTCGTCCAAACATCCCCAGGCAAAGGGTATCCAGCCAGCGGACGTTCGTCCAGACTAGGAAACAGATGCCGCACATGTCGTACTAACTCAGACGGCAACAATGACTTGCCTTCTTCATCAGTCACTGCATAGCTCATCCACAGGTTTTTACCGGCTGAGGTAAAGGCTGTATAAGCGAGAAAACGTTCGTCCAACAGACGTCTTGTCATATCCGGCGCCAGCTCTATGCCTCGTTCGTTTAATGCCGTACGCTCCTGCTCATTCAGCACACCGTCCTCATGGAACACAGCCGGCATCACACCTTCGTTCATACCTAGCACAAAGGCATGTTGAATACCGGACACACGTGTACGGTCCGTGTTTCCGACCAGAACCTGATCCAGAGCCGGCGGAACAAGTCCCATACGGAACTCAGCCAATCCCGTTTCCAGCACACCCGCAAACAAAGAGGTATCCAGCCTCTCATCACCCATCATTTCGACAATTTGATCCAGTAGTTCAAGCACTGCATCCCATACCTGACGATGCTCTTTCGCCTGCTCAGGTTTTCCTGCTTCCTCTGCCTGATGAATGAAGGCGTCCAGCTTGTGGCCGATTTCTGCATCCTCCAGTAACAGATATACCGCTTCACACTTCTCAAGTGCAGTTCGTGCCTTGCCCACACGTTTCTCAAACGCACGTAAAGGCGTCACGATCACATCCCGGCACAGCTCCATCAAATCCAACGTTTCATCCCGTTGACGATTCCGTTCCTGCTCCTCCAGCTCCAGTGACAAGCTGGGCACAGCCTGCCACGGGCGACCGTCTGTCCAACGGCTGCCTTGTATTCCGCAGGCTAGTACATAGTTTTCCAAACGGTCCATCTCCTCACGGCTCACCCGACCATCCAGCGGCAGGAGAAGGTCTGTTTTGACCACACGGAATACATCCTCATATCGCCAACGACGCTGCACGATATCCAGCGAAGCCCGAATCAATTCCACTAAGGGATGATGCAATACACTTCTCCGCTGATCCAGAAATACTGGAACCTCATATTGTTTGAATATCGGTTCCACCCATGGCTCATAATCTTCAATATGACGCACAAACAGAGCCATCTCCCGATAACGCGCGCCTTCATCTCGGGCCAGACGGCGCATTTCGCGTACAGCCCCTTCCAGCTCTGCACGGCGATTAGCCGCAGTGTACAGTTTTATTCCCTCCGGCTGCTTTTCTGTCCACTGCTCTCGTAGCTGCTGCAGCCGCATCCGTTGTTCCTGATTCCGTAACCCTGTACGATGTTCAAAGTTAGCCTCCAAATACGCCAACGCTGGACGCTCCTTAAATCTCGGCAGCGGATCAGGGCGCAGTAATTGTGTCTGCGTCTCTATCATCAGCTCGTCTGCCATTCCTTTGAGCTTTACATACGTAGCCGCCGAAGGATGAAACAAATCCAGCTCATGCGGAAGCTGTCCGCTCTCGTAGCTGCGGTTGCAAGTCAGCGCCACCGTCAACGAAGAGGCATGCAGCATAAGTTGCTCCACAACCTTGTATTCATGTGGTGTAAACCTGCGGTAGCCATCCATCCAAATATCTGCCCCACGCACAAGGGAAGACTCAGCAATCTGTTCTGCCAGCATGCGCAACGTATCTTCACCGTCAATATATTTAAGCGTCAGCTCTCGTTCAAAATCCTCATAGATTAGACTGATATCTTTGAGCTTGCCGCGCAAAATCGGAGTTGACTCTTCAGCAGCGTTCATTCGCTCCAGTTGCTCCGGTACAGACCAAGTATCATTTCCATACTGCTTTAGCTCCGTAAACAATGTATTCAACCGATCCACAAAGCCGAGCTGGTCTCCCGAATCCTTAAACAAGCTCAGTTCATCCTTACGACGACGAATAATTTTATATAAAAGCATCTTCTTGCCTTCTTCCGTAACAGGCACCAGTGCTGAACCCCCGGTTTCCTGCATAACTAAATAGGCAAGACGATGAAATCCCATCACTTGGGCGCGCACCGACCCCTGAATACCGTTTCCGGCTTCTGTAAGTAACGCATGCTCAGAAGCAAATGACGATTGCTCCGGTACAAGTAACAGCATAGGCTTACCTAGCGGCTCCTCGCGTAACATAGACGTCATTTCATTGCGGATTAACGTACTTTTACCACTCCCAGAGCGGCCAATCAACAAGCGGACCGACATGATGCGGCCTCCTTTCCAACGAACAACATTCTATTAAACAGTATAGCATATCAGGCAAGAGAGAAAAGAACGTACGTTTGCCATGTTGTAGCAATTCTTCCTCCCTCTAAAAAAACAAATCAGTCCCGCAGATTGGCTTGGTGCACGCCTTCTCTACAGGACTGATTTATACCTAAACGAGTCTATTTTACCTATTTAATCACCAAAAAGGCGATTGACTTTGACCTTGTATGAAACCTACAGCTGTGTCCGGCTGCGCACCTCAAAGATGGCGAATTTCAAGTAATGGCCTTCCTCCACACCCAAAATTTGAGGATGGTCCTTACCAGCCGCTCTCCAGTCTACCAGACGAAGGATTTTGCCAGCATCTGCCGCCGCTTCCTTAATGGTATCTAAAAACAACTCTGGCCGCATATGGAACGAGCAGCTCGCTGTCACCAGATAGCCGCCCTCATTGACCAGCTTCATCCCGTGCAGGTTGATATCTTTATATCCACGTGTAGCTCCTTTGACAGCGTTCTTCGTTTTGGCAAAGGCTGGCGGATCGAGAATGACCACATCAAAGGTGCGTCCGCCACCTGCTGTCAGCGGCTTGGATGTATCTCCTTTGCCCCCGGCTCGTGCATTGCGTTCCTCTACACCTTTCACTTGATTGCGCAAATATTGAAAAGCATCGTCGACAACAAACTCAACGCGTTCCTCAAAACCGTTCAGCTTGACATTATCCCGCGCACTTTCAATCGCATGCTCAGAAATATCAAGACAAGTTACTTTTTTAGCACCATGTTTACATGCATTGAGGGTAAAGCTTCCCGTGTGCGAAAAACATTCCAATACAGTTGCGCCATCCCAGAATGGGAATTCAACAACCTTACCACTTTTATTCACTGGCTTCATGACCGTAGTGCCCGCATCCCCTGAGTCTGCAGCTACTTCTTGTAGCGTAATTCCACTACGTGCTCCCCAACCTGTCATCAACGGTGCTATGGCCGCACGATTTTCACGCTGGTCAAAGAAATAACCCGTCTTCTGGCCCTCTACGATATCAACCTTGATGTGCAGCCCATTTTCCGTCACCACCACATGACGCGGGCAATCACCGTACAAAGGACCCTTCGTTTGTTCCAATCCTTCCAGCTCACGGATGGATACATCACTTCGCTCATATATACCAACAGGACCCACTACTTCAACGAGCGCATCCCTGATTTCTTCCCTGCGCCGATCCATGCCAAGCGTTAACAACTGCACGACTAACACATCACCAAATCGATCTACAATCAGTCCAGGCAAAAAATCAGCCTCGCCGTACACCAACCGATAAGCGTTTCCCCCGGTCACAAAACGTTCGCGGTGCTCCAGACATTTGCGAAAGCGTTGGGCAAAAAAGTTTTGATCCATTGCTTCCAGCGGCTCGTAGGACATTACACGCACTGTAATTTGTGAAGCTGGGTTATAGTAACCTGTCGCCAAATAACGCCCCTGATGGTTAACGATACTGACCAAATCGCCTGCCTCTGGGTCCCCTTCGATCTTGGCTATTTCGTTTTTAAACACCCAAGGGTGTGCGTGCTCCAGCCTTTTTTTACGGCTGCGTTCTAATATTACTGAAGGCAAAATCCTTCACTCCCATTCTTGGATTACTCAAAGTGTTAAAACGTTTTGTTCGATAGGGGCGCGGCTCCGCGATTCATTTGTTCTTATGAACACTGTCGCTTCTCCAGATTCAAATGAACCGCTTCGCTACTGCCCGCCTGTATATCGACGTCACGCTTTTAAAGCTTGTGAAGATACTACAAAATTATCGTTCCGTAAAAAAGAGCTCAGCCATGCTTGTCATGGCTGTCCCCAACAGATCATAGGCTGTTACATAAGTATTTTCACCTAGAAAAGGGGGCTATGCCCGTGTTTATACATGTTATACTCCCGTTGTGCGGTGGGCTGTTTATTTTTTTGGGCGGGATGAAGCTGATGGAAGCAGCCCTCCGGCATTTGGCCGGCCCCTTCCTCACCCGCTGGTTGAACCGCGCCACAGTTTCACCTTGGCGGGGCATGCTGTTCAGCTCAGGCATTACGGCCCTGCTGCAAAGCAGCACCGCCGTAACGGTGCTGACGATCGGACTGGTCAACGCCGGGCTGTTGACCTACGGCCGCACGCTCGGCATCATTCTTGGCACCAATATCGGCACCTGCCTGACCACCGAGCTGATGGGGCTCCAGCTCGGCATGCTGGCTGTTCCGTTGCTCTGCGGCTCACTGCTCTGCTGGAGCACTGCCGTGCTGTGGGGTGAAGCTGTCCCCGGCCGCCAGTATGCGTCTGACGGAGCTTCACCCGGCTCCAATGGGCTTAGCCGTCCGCAGGCTGTACAATATATCAGCCTCGTCTTTGCTGGATTTTCGCTGATTCTGGCGGGTATTCGCGTGATGCAGTCGGTCGGACCCTGGATTGAGCAGGCCGGACTATTCCGTTGGTTTCTTGATCACGCTGCAGCCAACATGTGGTGGGCCTTCGCTGCTGGAGCCTGCCTGACCGCGCTGGTTCACAGTAGCGCAGCCGTCATTGGCATGGCGATTAGCCTTGCCGCTGCGGGAGCCTTGCCAGCCGATGTGGGGATCGCCATCGTCATCGGCTCCAATGTAGGCACCTGCGTAACCGCCCTGATTGCCGCTGTTGGCGGTAGCGTGTCCGGCAAATTTGTCGCCTGGTCCCACGTACTGCTGAACGTAGGCGGAGCCTTGCTCTTTATGCCGTTGATCCCTGGTCTGGAGATGGCCGCTGCCTGGATATCTACCGAGCCCGGAGCCAAGGTAGCCCATGCCCAAACTCTGTTTAACGTTATTAGCTCTCTGCTGGTCTTGCCTCTCTGCTATCTACCTGTGTGGACGCGTTTAGAGGATCGTATATCTCCCCACAGAATCAAACGTTAATTCCTAGCATGGACAGCGCCTTGCTTAAAATGACATCATTATTGTCATATCCACCCTGGCGCTGGAGACGCCATGCTTCCTCAGGCGTATGCCACGCAACTCCTTTAATTTCTTCGATCTGTGCCTGTAAATCCCCATCCAGTGCCTCTACGAGATAATAGTGCACTTCTTTATCTACTTCCCCAAATTCTGGATGCTGATACGTATAAGCAATCATATCTACATGCTTGATAATCCGCCCGTTCAACCCTGTTTCCTCGCGAATTTCACGTAAAGCCGTCTGTTCGATTGTTTCCCCCAACTCCATTTTCCCTTTAGCCAAGGATACCTTGCCATATCGGTCAGTAATGAGCTGAATTTCAAGCTGCTCCCCCTGCTTGCGAAACACAACGCCGCCTGCGGAAATTTCCTTTTTTGCTGCCATCCTGTAATCTCCCTTCCTTGCGCAACAAGGATTCCGTCCTCTCTGTAAGGAAAGGCGAAATCCTTGTTTGCCATCTCTATTGCCTGTTCAGGCTTTTTTTGTTCTTACAGAGCTGTTTGCAGCCCATTCTCTAGTACGCGAACCAATTGCCCTTCACTTTCATTAATGCCTGCCTTCGTTAGCTTCACGCGGCATACCTTGCCAACCAGATCCTCAGTACCTTCAAACGCCAGTTGAATATAATTGTCACTATATCCATGGAGTATACCGCTATCTTCGGTCCCTTTCGGCGCAACTTCCGGAATGACCTCCAGCACCTGACCTACAAACTTCTCAGCATACGCCAGTTGCATTTGCTCTGACAGTTGTATCAGCTCATGCACTCGTGCATTTTTCACGTCTTCGTCCACCTGATCCTCCATACGCGCCGCAGGAGTTCCACTGCGCTTGGAGTACGGGAACACGTGCATTTCCGAAAAACCGATTTTTTTCATCAGCTCATAGCCATTGCGGAACATTTCATCCGTCTCCCCAGGGAAGCCGACAATCACGTCCGTTGTAATCGCTACATCTGGCATTGCTTTGCGAATCATAAGCATTTTGTTATAAAACTCTTCTGTCGTGTACTTGCGACGCATCCGTTTCAATACAGTGTCATCCCCCGCCTGAAGCGGTATGTGAAAATGACGAACCAGCTTGGTAGAACGGTTCAGCACATCAAGCATTTTTTCATCAATCTGGCTGGCTTCAATAGAACTGATACGGATACGCTCCAGCCCTTCCACCTTCTCCAGATCCCACAGTAGATCAGATAGGTCATAATTATCCATGTCATCACCATAACCGCCAGTGTGGATACCTGTGAGTACAATTTCCTTGTAGCCTGCGTGTACCAGTTGACGCGCCTGTGCAATAATGCTCGCAGCGTCACGACTGCGGGATAGCCCCCGCGACCACGGAATGATGCAGAAGGTACAGAAGTTATTGCACCCATCCTGAATTTTCAAAAAGGCCCGAGTATGATTAGCAAAATCAGGCACATCCATTTCCTCAAATACACGCGTTTTCATAATATTGCGCACGGCGTTCACCGGTTGACGCGTCCCTTGAATTTCCTGCACGAACGGAATGATTTTGTCCCGATCCTGAGTCCCGATAACAAGATCAACGCCAGGAATATCCATAATTTCGGCAGGAGAAGTTTGGGCGTAACAGCCCGTCACTGCCACAATGGCATCTGGATTCCGGCGAATCGCGCGGCGAATAATCTGACGACTCTTTTTATCGCCGGTATTCGTAACGGTACATGTATTAATAAGATAGACATCAGCTGTCTGCTCATCAAAGTCCACCTGTTCATAACCTTCATTTTTAAACAGCTGCCAGATCGCTTCTGTATCATAAAAGTTTACCTTACAGCCCAATGTGTAAAATGCCACTGACGGCATATTAAACCCCTCCCATTTCTCCTGTCTCATATAAAATGCATGCCAATGCAGCCATTCCTGCGGTCTCCGCACGCAAAATACGTCTTCCCAGTCCTGTAGACTGGGCTCCAGCCTGCTCGGCTTCCAGACTTTCCGCTTCAGTAAAGCCGCCTTCCGGGCCTACCACCAGCAGAACACGCGGCATGTCCGTCGACGCCCATTGTCCTGCCAAAGGCTGGATTACATCCCGTAGCTGTTTACCCTGCTCTTTTTCATAACAATAACATATCAAATCATACCCAGCAAAAGAAGCCAGAAGTTCTTTCCACGTCATGGGCGCGCTAATTTCTGGAATCCGGTTACGGTGGCTTTGTTCAGCCGCTTCCTTCACAATCTTGCGCCAACGCTCCAGTCGCTTGCCTTCTTTTTTGGCATCATACTGCACGACCGTACGCTCGGACAAAAACGGTACAAACCCGGTTGCTCCGATTTCTGTACATTTTTGCATCACCGTCTCCATCTTGTCTCCTTTAGGAAGACTCTGAGCGATGGTGACCTGCACATGCGGTTCAGAGGTCATCTTCAACGGCTCAATGATCGTCGCCGTAACATGGTCCTGCTCAATCGTATCCAATGCAGCCAGCGCTTCCCTAGATACCCCGTCACTAACTATAATTTTGTCACCACTACGGCCCCGCATGACTTTAGCGATATGTCGCGCGTCCTCACCCGCAACAATCACGTGATCTTCTAGAAATTGCTCTGCCGGAATAAAATAACGCTGCATTCTCTCTCACACCTATTCCTGGATTTTGCAAAATCCTCATTCTAAAAATAACTGTTATCCACTAACGTTCCGTACAAAATCCGAATAAATCACCAAGCAACATCATATCATCTTTTGCGCCTGTATGACCAGTCTGTTCCCTCTTCCATTCAGGTTATACCTACCTAATCCTCGTAAAAAAGGAGCCCTTAGGCTCCGAATAATCCAGTGATATAAAAAGAGAACTGCAAAAACTGTATATAAATCATCTGGGCCAGCGTGTAAAGAGGTTCAATCGTTACAGCTCGAACCTGCGGAATGACCAGTATAAGCAGAAAAATAAAGATCGACCACTGTTCAAATTGCTGAAGTTTACGGCGTACAGGAGTGGGGGCCACATCTTCCACAATCCGGTATCCATCCAGTGGAGGCAATGGGATCAAATTAAAGATAAACAAAAACAGATTTAAATTGATCAGAGCATTGATAAACAAATAGATTGCTTGAGCCACCCGTTGGTTCTCCATCCCCGGCAATACTTGAAAATGAAGGAGCACGGCATAGATCAAAGTAGTAACAAATGCAAGCAGCAGATTGCTGAGCGGACCCGCAGCCGATACGATAATGCCCATGAGGCGCGGACGGCTAAAATTGTCACGATTAACCGGAACTGGCTTGGCCCAGCCAAAGCCTCCGATCAACAGCAGCAGCGTACCCAGCAGGTCAATATGCACTGCCGGATTTAAAGTCACGCGCCCAAGTAGCTTGGCCGTAGGGTCACCAAATTTATTGGCATAATACGCATGTGCAAACTCATGAACCGTGAACGATATGATCACAGCCAGTAAATAAAAGGGAAGAACATTTAAATTTACACGAAAAATATTTTGTAAAAAATCCATACTTACCTCTTTCTCGCCACAAACGCCAGCCAATCTTCATCCCGGCTTATTTCGGCAATCTCAAAGCCAGCTGCTTTCAACGCAGTTTCGACAACTTCTTCTTTGTTCTTCCAAATCCCTGAAGCAATATAAATACCACCTGGTTCCAGGGCTTTATATACATCATCAATGAACAGCAGAATAATCTCTGCCAATATATTAGCTACCACCAGCTTGACCGGTAACTGGATGCCCAGTGTTGGATCGCTTGCTTTAAGCACGGATAGCAAATCACTTTCTTTAATGGTAATGCGTTCCTCCAGTCCGTTCAGACGCGTATTTTCCCGCGCACTGGATACTGCCACCGGATCCAGATCCAAGGCAAGTACATGCTTCGCTCCCAGCTTTACAGCTCCAATGGCCAAAATACCGGAACCCGTGCCGACATCAATGACTTCTTCCCCGCCCTTTATTACAGATTCCAGCGTTCTCAGACAAAGGGATGTCGTAGGATGCGTTCCGGTCCCAAAGGCCATACCAGGGTCCAGCTCAATGATTTTTTCCGCTTCACTCGCAGGCTCATAGTCCTCCCAAGTGGGTTTAATCGTCAGACGATCCGACACACGCAAAGGCTTGAAATATTGCTTCCAAGCATTTGCCCAGTCATCCTCATCAACTGTTTTCAGCTCATACTGAACCTCACCAGGATCAATATCGAAAGTTCTCAATTCTTCGACGCGCGGCTCAATCTGCGAACGAATACGATCCATGTCCACTTCTTCGGCAAAATAGCCTTTGATGATCGCTT
Organism: Paenibacillus sp. F4; assembly: GCF_002894905.1. Classification (NCBI taxonomy): domain Bacteria; kingdom Bacillati; phylum Bacillota; class Bacilli; order Caryophanales; family Paenibacillaceae; genus Paenibacillus; species Paenibacillus sp. F4. The sequence goes on along the minus strand of NZ_POVS01000017.1, from coordinate 488,557 downwards.
GTCCTTCAGGTATGTCGTTCAAAGGCCGATCATACCACTGCCCATAGGACGTATCCCGCGGTTTGTTGAGCGAACCGGATTCTTCAATGGAAACCCCTCCTGCACCTGCTTCATGTAGAAAATTCGAAATCATTTCGATGGCTTCTTCGGTTGTATGTATTGTAATTTCATTCCACAACATGGTTTTCATTTCCTCCTCATTTCACATGCATACATTACATTGTACTATATACATGCACAGGAGTTCAAAAAAGCTAATATTATCGGTGCTCAAAATATTTTTTGTAGAGCTTGTATTTGTTGTCCACTCTTTTAGTCCAACCACCCTTAACTCTAGTACATACAATACAATATACTAGAAAAGGAGTGATTTAGTATGGCAAAGACAGTGTTAGATTATAATGCCAGTGTTATTACACCTATCACTAATGGTATAAATCTTCCTGTTCCGATTTCTCCAGCCTGACTTGGAATTGCTACGACGTCTGTATTTATTGATCCTGCTATTTCTGGAGCTGTCAACAACCGAGTAGAGTTAAAAGCCTCGATTGGACTACGTTTTGTCGGTGCCGGCAACATTAGAGTGCTTGTACGGATTTGGAGAGCTGGCAAAGAAATTTATTACGGACTGGAATCCAATGTCTTCGATAACAACATTATTCTTAATGTCGAAACGGTAGACGTTGCGCCTCTGGGCGTGCAAAACTACCAACTGATTATTGAAAATCAAACGCCTGCGACTACTGCTTTCGTCGCCGGTCCTCTTGTTTTTAGTGCAACAGCATACAGCGGATAATGAATAGAAAGAGGAAAAGAACACAAATAAGACGGGCTATCCCACAAATTATCCTTATTAATGGAGATAACCCGTCTTATTAAATTCTACTCATTGTCGTTTATGATACGTTGCTGACGACGGTCAGCTACTTCGCTACGCCGGATCGCTTCTAGATCCTCAGCATCTGCCTGATCTGCCGAGAACTCAACATCTTCATTTTTAGCAGATTGCATGCGTTTGATTTTTTCGGTTTTGGTCAGCACTTTATCAAACCGTTTGTTTTTGGACATCGGTCACTGCTCCTTCCAAACTTTTCACAGCATTCCACCCGCTTGTTCCACGATGGACATCGCCTGATGATGAATGGATTCATCCACCACAGCAGTCAACAAAATATCACGGCCCGTCGGTCCGCCCTGTCCTCCATCACTCATGCCACTGGCGGTCGGATCAGCTGCAGCCAGTATTGCTGGAGTTGCATCTGTAAAGTCCACGCCCTGTGTCAGTGAGGACAAGCTGCTAATCTGTCCTGAAAATACAGGCAATCCGGCGTTGCCAGTAGACTGCCGCGGATACCGGCTAAATCGGTCTATCGACACATCGGCTACCCGGAGAGCTTCCAGTTTTCTAGCGGCTCCCTGTGCTTCCTCAGGACTTTTGAAATACGCCAAAATATTTTTTTCGCCCATCTCAAAATCTCCCTGTGTAGTATTGAGCGCAACTGCTCTTCAAGAGCATAGAGCGTTACGCTTTGTTATATCCTGCTCATTGGCACGATTTTATATTCCCTACGAAGCTAGACGGATCAGGCGGTATCGAGAACATCAAGCCAAGACTGTGAACCATAGTTTGTGAAGAATATAACTTTTACGGGTGTAAAGTAGCAGTCGGAGCTTCACCTGACTTGGCCACTCCTGTCTCCCATGCAGCACGAATGACAGCATCCCGTACCTTTTGAACCACCTTCGGATTAAAAACATTCGGTATGATATAAGTTTCACTTAGCTCCTCAGGACAGATCGCATCAGCGATGGCAAGTCCGGCAGCTAGTTTCATTTCCTCATTAATCGTCGTAGCATGGCAATCTAGAGCACCCCGGAAAATTCCTGGGAAGCACAGCACATTGTTAATCTGATTTGGAAAATCGGAGCGGCCGGTAGCAAGCACACGTACATGAGGTGCGGCTACAGCCGGATCAATTTCCGGCTTCGGATTCGCCATGGCGAACACAATAGGATCAGTTGCCATGCTCTGTATATCCTCCACAGTCAGTATATTCGGGCCTGACACACCGATGAATACATCAGCTCCCACAATCACATCGGATAAACTTCCACTTAAATTGTGCGGATTAGTCATGTTCGCATACTCTGTCCAATGCGGGTTACTGTACTCCACGTCACGATGAATAGCTCCCTGTCGATCAACGCCAATCAGATTGCGCACACCTGCCTTGAGCAGCATACGGGAGCAGGCCATACCCGCCGCACCGATCCCTGCAAATACAACCTTGACATCCTCCATTTTTTTGCCACATACCTTTAATGCATTGACCAGACCCGCTAATACAACGACTGCCGTACCATGCTGATCATCATGAAATACTGGAATGTCCAGTTCCTGCTTCAACCGTCTCTCGATTTCAAAACAGCGTGGCGAAGATATATCTTCCAAATTAATACCTCCAAAGGCAGGAGCAATCATTTTGACAATTTGAACAATTTCATCAGCGTCCTTCGTGTTGAGACAGATTGGGAAGGCGTCGACACCTGCAAATTGTTTGAACAACACTGCTTTACCCTCCATTACAGGCATAGCGGCCTCCGGTCCGATATCTCCTAATCCAAGTACTGCTGTTCCGTCTGAAACGACTGCTACTGTATTCTTTTTGATCGTTAATTGATACGCTTTGGCTGGGTCATTGGCGATTTCCATACAAATTTCAGCTACACCCGGCGTATACACCTTGGACAACCCCTCCATCGTTTCAATTCGCTTCTTTGGTAAGGTCTCCATTTTGCCACCTGCATGTAATTCTCTAATTTCGTCTATTAAACTGCTCATATTTTTCTCCGTCCTTTCATGTCTCTATTTGGATATGAAACTCAGTCCTGTGTATAAAACTCATCAGCTCCAAAATTGGAGTAACAAAGTTGCTAAAATGACCGTGCCTGCCCCGCCAATACGTGTTGCAATTTGTGCAAAAGGCATCAGTTCCATCCGATTGGACGCAGACAGAATGGCTACATCTCCCGTCCCCCCTAATCCACCGCGACAGCTAGTCACCAAAGCAGCTTCTACGGGATACATGTGAATCCATTTTCCTGTGAAGTATCCGGTAACAATCAATGCAACTACAACAGATGCACAGGTGATGGCATAAGGAACCGTTAAAATCCCAACTACACTATCCAAAGGTACATACAAAATACCCAATCCCACCATCAAGGGCCACGTCAGACTTGCCGTTATACATTTGTACAAGTGAAAAGCTCCCTGCTCCAATGTGTTCGGCATGATCTGAATACACTTAATTAATGCCGCCACCAGGATCATGAGGATCGGACCTGGAATATGGAGATACGGCTCCAGCAGCTTACCCACAATAAAGAAAGTACAGGCCAACAGCAGACCTCCTCCCATCAATGGAAAAGAAATCGATTGTTCCAGACTTGTCGGAGCTAACTTGTCTGCATCTTTCTCTAGTTTTAGTAACCTCCCGTTACCTGAAGTTTTTGGATTTTTCTCTGCTAATCTCTTCAGAACACCCGCACCTATGATTGCAACAATGTTCCCGATAATTGCAGCCGGGATAAACTGGGATACGAATATTGCCGAATCCTTGCCCAGCACCAATCCATAAGAAATGGACAACGGTAAAATGCCTTCCCCAATCCCACCGGAGATAATTGGAATGATGATGAAAAAAAATGTATGATAGGCGCTATAGCCAAATGCCATACCCACCACCATCCCCACGCCAACAGCTGCAATAGATCCTATAATAATGGGGGCAAAAATTTTGACAATTCCGTTCATCAGCATTTTGCGATCCATGCCAAGAATACTTCCCGTTACTAGACATGCGATGTAGAAGTAAAGAAAATTCGAGGTTTTCATAAGCGTGTGTACCGCACCCATTGCAGATGGACTAAACATATTCCAAAATACCATTAACGATGGAACCATAAGAGATAAAATGGCCGGCCCGCCAATATGCTTAAGCAACGGAAGTTTGGCCCCTAGATCACTGAGCAGTATACCTAAAATCATGATGACGGCAAACCCGCCCAACAGATCGTTCGGGAGTCTTTCAGTAATTGCAGCTGCATAAACAATCAGCGCGATCACGGCATAGAGTGGAAGAGGAATAACCCCCACCTTTAGCCTACCCAGCATTCTGATGCCATCTACAAAATTTTTACTCCATCTTTGCCCCTTTTGAATGACAGGCTGATTCGTAGCATTTTCCATAAATCTCCCTCCATAAAGTGAAGAATGATGATCATGTTTCCATTCTACACTTTGGAAAACGCTTTATTTGGTTTTATAACTAATCATTCACTTTTGTAATTAAAGTAATCAGAAAGAAGATTTAAATAAAACTATTCATGATGCCTTCTGCCTGTGGCAATATTCGGTATTGGTAAACAGGGCGCCCTATGGTACCGTATATGATTTCCATGGAAAGAGCCTCAATCTCTGTCATAAAAGCCAGGTACTTGCGCATAGACACCCTGGATATCCCTGCGCTCTCCGAAATATCCTCGGTGGAAAACAGCACCTTATTATGCTGCTGGATACAATTCCATATCATAGACAGCGTGGATTTAGTTATGCCTTTGGGCAATCGTGCCAGGTCTTTAGTCAAGCTTTTATGATAAATCAGTCGGTCCAGTTCTTCCTGCGAAAGTAGGCTGCGCTCACGCACGATGCTAATGTGCTCTCGGTACCCCGTGAGGGCCTCCAAAAAACGGTTAAAGTGGAACGGCTTAATCAAGTAATCCACCGCGCCGAAGTTCATCGCTTTTTTGACACTGTTCATGTCACTTGCAGCCGAGATGACAATGACATCTATATTTACACCTGTCTCCCGTATGAATGACAGTAAATCGAGGCCATTGCTTTCCTGCATATACACATCTAGCAATATCAAATCAATGGCTTGTTCAGCTATATATTTCTTAGCCTCTTCCACAGAAGAAGCCCAACCCCCACATTGAAAACCTTCCACCTGCTCCATATATTTGCGATTAAATTCCGCAACCATCGGATCATCTTCTACAATCAGGACATTAATCATGTTCATCATTCCCCGCTATAATGTATGGAATCGTAATGTGAAAACAGCACCCTTGCTCGGCTGGGTTCAACTTTATACTTCCCTGTAATCTTTTCACGCTTTGCGTCACCAGATAAAGGCCCATTCCTCGTGACTCTCCCTTGGTCGAAAAACCTTTTTCAAATATAGCCTTCACATGCCCTTCCGGTATACCCGGACCATTATCGCACATGATACAGGTCAGATAGCCGTTCTTCTGGCTTTCCTCATAATAAAGTGAAAGAGTAATCCGCTTGTGCTCCAAAGATTCCATCGCCTCCACCGCATTATCAAACAGATTGCCAAGAATAGTAATCAGTTCATGCGTCGTTTGAGTTTGACTGGATTCGGGCAAGTAACTACCTGAAGTCAGTTCAAAATTCACCCCTACTTCTCTGGCCCGGCTTAATTTCCCCAACACAAATCCCGCCATAACCGGGTCCCTGATCTGCCGGGTGATGGAGCCAATCTCCACTTGATGATGCTCGACGGCATCCATAATGTAATGCTCCAGTTTATCGTACATTCGTAAGTGTACCATCCCCATAATGACATGCAGCTTGTTCATAAATTCATGAGCCTGCGCACGTAGTGCTTCTGTGTACAGGGACACTCCTGTCAAACGTTCCGCAAGCTGGTTCATCTCCGTTTTATCCCGAAAGGTTACAATTGCTCCCACAATTTCCCCTTTGACCCGTATCGGAACACTGGTGGTCAGCAAGGTTATTCCACCCAGCTCCATTTCCTCATCCATTTGTGGAGTACTCGCTTCCAAGACCTCTTGCAATCGAAAAGCGGATAGATAAACGGTAATTTCCTGTCCGGAGAATGAGAAATCTTCAATCCCCGCTTGTCTAAGCAGACGTATCGCTTCTGCATTCATCAGCATGACGCGACCGAATTCATCTACCGCAATAACTCCTTCCTTGATGGATTGCAACATAGCGCTGCGTTCCTCCAGCAAGCGTGCGATTTCTGGCGGCTCCAGACCAACTAGCATATTTTTGATTTTACGAGCCAGCACAACCGCACCTCCAGTGCCAATCAACATTCCAGTGCCAATGGCGATCGCAATAAGACGGTTGTTGCCTTCCTGAGCCATCTGTACATCTTGCATGGATATACCAACAACAATCGCCCCTACCTGCTTCCCCGTTAAGCTGAACACGGGGGAAAAGGCTCGCATGGACAAGCCCAATGTTCCCTTCGCAACGGACACGCTCTCATGACCATGAAGTGCAGTATACTCGTCTCCGCCGACAAAGGCTTTGCCGATCATCCTAGCATCCGGGTGCGTTTTACGAATTCCCTTCATATCCATAGCCACGATAAACTGGATGTGATTTGCTGCTGAAACCCTCTTCACATACTCCTGCATGGAAGGAGACGAACCCGTCTCTTGCAGTTGCTCGACAATAAGCGGCGTATGGGCGAGTGTACGCGCGATGGACATTGCCTTTTCTTCCAGTCCCTTCTCAGTTTCATGTTCCACTCTCTCAGCAAATAACAGGGTTACAGGCAGAAGCACAAGTGCCATAACTAGACATACTAGCAGTGTAATTAGGCCTCTGAGCTTTAATAGCGGTTTACCCCGACGTAGCTTGAGCTGTACATTTCCGATGGAACTCACCCCTTTCTATTTGATATTAAGTCTCAACAGTTCAACATGCCTATACAAAAATGGTTATGTATGTGTTTACGTGAATATAAAAAAAGGAACTATCCCGCAATTGCGGAATAGTTTCCTTTGATTCATGGTTGAAGCTCCGCGATTCCTAATTGGGCTTAGTCGCCTCGGAAGGCGCGCTTCACACGGTCAAAAAAAGACTGCTCATTCTCATGTGTCTGCTCTCCGCTAAGCGAAGAGAACTGGCGCAGCAAATCCTTTTGTTCCTCACTCAGTTTACTAGGCGTTACCACAACTACCTTAATATGCTGGTCACCCTGACCTACGCCGCGCAGTTTTGGCACACCTTTTCCTTTAAGACGGAAGTAAGTACCAGTTTGTGTACCTGCTGGAACTTTCAGCTTCACTTTCTCGGTCAACGTTGGGATCTCGACTTCATCTCCCAATGCTGCCTGTGAGAACGTCAGCGGAATTTCACAGTAGATATCGTCTCCCTCACGCTCAAAGAAGTCATGCGACTTCACACGGAACACGACGTACAAATCACCTGCCGGTCCTCCGTTGACACCGCCTTCGCCTTCACCGTTAATACGCATTTGTGCGCCGTCATCCACACCCGCTGGAATGCGGATATGAATTTTACGTTGCTTGCGTACCCGACCCGAACCGCTACAAGTCGAGCATTTTTCTTTGATGATTTTACCGGAACCGCCGCAATTGGAGCAGGCGCGTCGATTAACCATACGACCAAACGGTGTATTCTGCACCACTTCTTCCTGTCCGCTGCCGTGGCAGACGGAGCAGGTTTGTGGTTGAGTACCCGCTTTGGCTCCCGTACCGTGACACGTATCACATGTTTCCGTACGTTCAATATGAATGTCGGTTTCTTTACCGAACACCGCTTCCTTGAATTCAATCGTCATCGTATATTGAAGATCGTTCCCACGCTGCGGTGCATTCGGATCGCGTCGACCGTTGCCGCCGCCACCAAAGAACATATCAAAAATATCGCCAAACCCGCCACCGAAGTCGGCACCACCACCAAAACCGCCTCCCATGCCCTGGTTCGGGTCTACATGACCATACTGGTCGTATCTTGCCCGCTTCTGACCATCGCTGAGAACATCGTAAGCTTCTTTCACTTCTTTAAATTTAGTTTCCGCGTCCGCAGCCTTGTTCACGTCCGGATGATACTGACGCGCAAGCTTACGGTAAGCCTTTTTGACTTCTTCATCCGAAGCGCCCTTCGCGACGCCCAGCACCTCATAATAATCACGCTTATCAGCCAATGTTCCACCCCCATGCCTACAACGTGTCTGCACTACATATAAAAGGAAAGCCAAAGGCACGGGATGACCCGGCTTTGACCTTCCCATCATTTCAAGGCAGTACAACCCGTAATATGCTTATTTATCTTGGAAATAACTGTTACCCTTCGGCTAATTGTTATTTATCAAGGCAGCTACGCTGCAATTACTATTCAGTATATCATAACGCATCGGTGTACCGTAAAGCTACACTACCCGATTCGTAGCTTAGCCTTTCTTCTGATCTTCGTCAACAACTTCATAGTCCGCATCAACTACATTGTCGCGACCTTTGCTGTCTGCTGCACCGTCTTGAGCTTGTTGAGCCTGTGCTTCTTGAGCAGCTTGCTCATACAGCTTCACAGACAATTGCTGAACGATTTCAGTCAGTTCTTCAGTAGCTTTTTTGATATCTTCCAGGTTGTCGGTTTCCAGCGTTTTTTGCAGATTTTCTTTAGCTGCATTTGCTTTTTCGACTTCGCCTGCGTCCGCTTTTTCGCCCAGATCTTTAATCGTTTTGTCTACAGAGTAGATCAGTTGATCCGCAGCGTTTTTCGCTTCTACCAAATCTTTGCGTTTTTTATCTTCTTCCGCATGCAACTCGGCATCCTTCATCATACGTTCTACTTCCTCGTCACTCAAGCCGCTGGAAGATGTGATCGTAATTTTTTGGCTTTTGCCTGTGCCTTTATCTGTAGCGGATACGTTCACGATACCGTTCGCATCCAGATCAAAGGTAACTTCGATTTGTGGTACACCACGTGGTGCTGGAGGGATATCTCCCAATTGGAAACGACCCAGTGTTTTGTTGCCTGCTGCCATTTCACGTTCACCTTGCAACACGTGAATTTCTACGCTAGGCTGATTGTCGGCATATGTCGAGAATACCTGCGATTTGCTCGTAGGGATCGTCGTGTTACGATCAATCATTTTAGTAAATACGCCGCCTGCAGTTTCAATACCGAGGGACAGTGGAGTTACGTCAAGGAGTACAACGTCTTTCACATCACCAGTCAGTACACCCGCTTGAACTGCCGCGCCCAAAGCTACCACTTCATCAGGGTTTACGCCTTTGTGAGGCTCTTTACCTGTCAGCTTTTTGATTGCTTCTTGTACAGCCGGAATACGTGTGGAACCGCCGACCAGAACGATTTTGTCGATGTCGCTGGCACTCATGCCTGCATCTTTCATTGCTTGACGAGTAGGTCCCAAAGTACGTTCTACCAGACCTTCAGACAATTCTTCAAATTTCGCACGAGTCAGGTTCAACTCCAAATGCTGTGGAACTCCATCAGCTACTGTAATAAACGGCAAAGAAATCGTCGTTGTCAGTACGCCAGACAGTTCTTTCTTCGCTTTTTCCGCTGCATCTTTCAGACGTTGTACAGCAGCTTTATCTTTGCTCAGGTCAATGCCTTGATCTTTTTTGAACTCATTTACGAGGTAATCAATAATTACTTGGTCAAAGTCATCGCCACCCAGCTTGTTATCGCCGCTTGTTGCTTTAACTTCGAAGAAACCGTCGCCCAGTTCCAGAATGGATACGTCGAATGTACCGCCACCCAAGTCATACACGAGGATCGTTTGATCTTCAGATTTTTCCATACCGTATGCCAATGCAGCTGCTGTTGGCTCATTGACAATCCGCAGAACTTCCAGACCGGCAATTTTACCTGCATCCTTGGTTGCTTGACGTTGACCGTCATTGAAGTAAGCTGGAACAGTGATAACAGCTTGGGAAACCGTTTGTCCCAGGTAAGCTTCAGCATCGGATTTCAGCTTTTGCAAAATCATAGCGGAAATTTCCTGTGCGGAATATTCCTTGCCGTCAATGTTTTCTTTATGATTTGTACCCATGTGACGCTTGATGGACATAATTGTACGATCCGGGTTCGTAATTGCTTGGCGTTTTGCCGTTTCCCCTACAGTACGTTCTCCATCTTTTTTGAAACCAACAACGGAAGGGGTTGTGCGTGCGCCTTCCGGATTTGGAATAACGACCGCTTCGCCGCCCTCCATAACAGCCACACAAGAGTTGGTTGTACCTAAGTCAATACCGATTACTTTGCTCATCGGACAATTCCTCCTTCTGTATATACGAGGCCCGCAGGCCAGAATGGTTGAACCAAATTGATGTATTTCTAATGTATATTGAAAAAGTTACATGCTCACTTTTACCATCGCTGGACGAAGCACCTTGTCCTTCAGCATGTATCCTTTTTGTACCTCTTCAACGACGATGCCTTCCTCATGCTCTTCGCTCTCCACCTGCATAATAGCCTGATGGAAATCAGGATTAAACGGTTGTCCCACCGAATTCATGGCCGTTACACCCTCTGCCTGAAGCACACTCTCAAACTGGCGGAAAATCATTTCCACGCCTTTGCTGAATGACTCAGACTCCACTCCTTGCGGTGCTGTTGCCAGCGCACGCTCGAAGTTATCCAAAACCGGCACCAACTCGGTAACCAGCTTCATAGATGCATATTTGGCAAGGTCTTCTTTTTCTTTCAGCGTACGACGGCGAAAATTATCAAAATCCGCCTGAGCGCGTAAAAACCGTTGCTGATGCTCTTCCGCCTGAGCGCGAAGCTTAGTCAGCTCTGTTTCGCTTTCTTGGTCTTCCAGTGCCGCCGCTTCATTAACCGACTCTTCCTGCTGGCTCGTTTCGGCGGCTTCCTCTGTGCTTACATTTTGTTGTTTTTCTTCTTGGAACGCTTGTTCTTCCTTCAAAATGTTTCACCTCCTTCAAGTCATAACTACCTTTACAAAAACACGCAACAATGCACCCGCGCAGGATACGACCGTATCCTAGCGCGGAACATGTAGGACCGCAACCTATGCGGTCTTGTTCTATTTAAACCGCTGCGTTAGCATTGCGGTCAAATCCTTAGACAGGATACCCAAAATATTAATAACTCTCGCATATTCCATCCGTGTCGGACCCAGTATGCCTATAGTGCCCAACGCTTCTCCGTCTACTGCATACGTAGCAGTAATCAGGCTGCAATTGGCAAACGCCTCATGATCATTTTCAGTGCCGATCCGGACTTGAATTTCAGGTGCCCCGACAACTGGTGTCATTAGTTTAAGCAGCGTTGGTGTCTCCTCCAGCAAATCGAGAATATGTTTAACCTTTTCTACATCTTTAAATTCAGGTTGATTGAGCATGTTCGTCGCACCGCTCAAATACAAGCGCTGATCCGATTCATTATCCAGTGCTTTATCCAGCACCTTCATAGCATCCTCAAAATGAGACACATGTTTCTCCATCTCCTGACCAAGTGCGGTGTAAAGGCGTGATTTAAGCTGATAAATCGGCACACCGACCAGTTTGCTGTTCAGTAAATTCACAACCTTCTCCATCTCGGAAATCGAAATTCCCGGTGGAATATCTACCGTTTTATTCTCCACCTGACCGGTATTGGTCACGATTATCGCCACAGCCGTCGTTTCGTTGAGCGGCAGAAGCTGAAAATGACGCAATGAAGTATGAAAAACCTCCGGCCCAAGCAGGATGGAAGTATAATTGGTCATATGGGACAAAATGCCTGACGCATGCTGGATCACTTGCTCCATTACATTCAGCTTTTCGGCGTAAAAGGCTTTCAGTTCCCGCATTTCCATAGGCTTCAACGTATTCAGTGGCACCAGATGGTCCACATAATAACGATAGCCTTTATGAGACGGGATGCGTCCCGCAGAAGTATGGGGTTGCTCCAGATAGCCCTGTTCCTCCAAATCCGACATTTCATTACGGATCGTGGCCGGGCTGAATCCGACATCCTGCCTTTTGGATATGCTGCGGGAACCCACTGGCTCAGCCGAACGAATGTAGTCATCAATAATCGCATTCAGAATGAGTCTCTGACGTTCGGTTAACAAGCGAATCCCCCCTTGTTGTTTATCCATAATAGCATGATTGTTAAATGGAATCATTAGCACTCGTTCGCGATGAGTGCTAACCGATAATACAAAAATACCAAACCGACCTGATCATTGTCAAGTCAGATCAGTATTTTCAATAAACAAGATTTATCACAACAGTTTAGTTTACTGGAATGAATCCAGAACGTTTACACTTTTTCACGAAAAATCTCAATATCCAGCGTATAAAAACCGTATTTATGTATAGTGACACAGAAAATAGAAAAATTCGAGACTATGTCTCCATACCATTATAGCTTCTTTGTCCTTGAGGAGGAATTAAATTTGAGAACTAATCGCCGCAACCTTTTATACGCATCGATCGCACTTTTACCTACAATTTGTATGTTTCAGATTTTAATTGAGTTGTTTCCGTATACAGGACTAGGAAGAATAGTTGCTTTGCCATTGGTTTTCATCCTGAATGCAGCCCTTATTATTTCAGTCATCCATTTAATTCGTAAATTTAGCCCCCTGTGTTGTGCCTTAATCTTGGTTCCTACAATACTTTTAAGCATATGGAATACCATTTTGTTTTACCCTCAAGAATTCAGTCCAAGTATTCCCAAGCAAATAAAATACAGTATATCGGCAATACAACATTACGATGATTTAACACTAGCCGATTGGGAAGGATATACATATAGTCCAAGCAGAAGCGGAGCGTCTGAAAGATATGTTGTCGCCTTGTATAAATATAAATACCGAGTTCCATTAGACGGCACTGCATACTTTTATAATGATACTGATTATCATAAGGACCATCCCATAAGAAGCCTGAATGGAATACCTTCCGAACTGGAGCCTCATCATCAATTCATTTGGTGGTTGCTCAAAACATATGAGAAATGAACCAGGATTAAACAATGTAGGCTGTATAATATACGCATGATTAGGTCCTGATAAAAAAAGAACTGACCTCATTATTGACAGGTCAGTTCAGTACTTTCAACACTGCGATTTCATCACAATTGTTTTGTTTACTACAGTGAATGCAGTCGGTCCATACCTTTTCAGGGAAAATCTCTTTGCTTACTACATCAAAACCGTTTTTTATAAAAAAGGAGACCTCGTAGGTCAATGCCATAATTTTAGGAATACGTTGCCGCCGTGCTTCTATAATAAGGCCCTCCACGAGCTTAGAGCCAATACCCATACCTTTATGTCCTTCAGAGATGCCAAGGGAGCGAATCTCTACCAGATCAGCGCCCAATTTGCATAAAGAACCACAACCAACAACTTCGCCGTCCACCTCTGCAACAATAAACAGCTCCAGTTGGCGCGTAAGCACTTCCCTCGAACGTGGCAGCATAATCCCCCGCTCTGCATAGCCGCTAATCATTTGATATAAAGGCTCCACATCCTCAGGAACCGCACTTCTGCACAATACATCTTTACACACTGAAGCCATCTTGCTCTCCTCCTGCCGCTTGCCGCATATAATGAATAAATATACAACATAACGCATAGAATCGCAATACTCCATTTACCCTGCTGTGACAGAATGGTGTTATAAAATGATTGTCCCAGCTTACGAAGTTGAAACGTACTGTGCTGAAGCCTACGACTTATGAATTTACCGTGATAGAACCGATGAACTCTGCAAATACATCATTTCCGAATAAAATGCCGCGTTCACTCAAACGATAACCGTCCTCAATTGATTCGATTAACCCCGCATTGAGCATTTTTCCGAGAGGAGCAGTAAACGTATCCTCCAATGCCTGACCGAATTGAGCTTCAAAGCGGGACTTGGAAACGCCCTCTAGCATTCTCAAACCGACCATAAGAAAATCCTCCATAGCTTCCGCCGCCGGCACCTCAAAGCTATCCAGACGTGGCAAACCATTACGACTAGCCTCCACATAAGGGTTAATGCCCTTAATGTTCATATGACGCTCTCTGCCAACATATCCATGTGCCCCAGCGCCAAGACCGTAATAGTCCTCATTTCGCCAATAGGTCATGTTGTGCTTGCTCCCCAAGCCCGGTTTTGCAAAATTACTAATCTCATACTGCTCATAGCCCGCTTCTTTCATGCGACGCATGAGGAGTAAATACATTTCCAGTTCATCATCCTCGTGTGGAAGCGGTAGCTGATTTTTCTGATACAGCGTGTGGAAGAGCGTGTTTTCTTCAACCTTCAAGCTGTAGATAGAGTAATGAGGAAGCTCCAGCTCTAGTGCTCTACTGACGCTTTCATGCAGCATGTCCACCGTTTGATTCGGCAAACCAAACATCAGGTCAATCGACAGGTTGTCCAAACCTACCTTACGGGCGTTTTCCAAACTACGATATACGTCATCTGTACTGTGAATGCGACCTATGCCTGTGAGTAGCTCATTCTGAAAAGCCTGTACACCAAAGCTCAGTCGATTGACGCCGCCTTCTTTCATCACAGAGAGTTTTTCAAAATCAGTGGTGCCTGGATTGGCTTCCATGGAAAACTCAATATCTTCCGCCCAATGTGGGAAATAGGTTCGGACGCTCTTCAGGAAATATTCCATTTCTTTCGGGTTTAGGGTAGTTGGTGTTCCACCCCCGACAAAAATGGTTTTAATCTCTCCTGGCGGGTGAAGCTTGACTGTATGTTCCATCTCCCGTTCCAGTGCATACAGATATTCCATAACAGGTTGATCCTTGAGCACATAAGAGTTGAAATCACAGTAAAAGCATTTATTCGTGCAAAAAGGTATATGCAGGTAAACCGCTTGAGGCGCGGATGAATGTTCATGTTTTTGTATGGATGCGGTCATACCGATCCTCCTTGTCAATTCAGAGTGTGGTGATTGAAAAAATGGCGAAGAGGGGGAGAACGCTCCGTGGATGGATCATTCTTCCGATCGCTGTTACCCCCGGATTTTTTCTTTCTAAATAAACTTAATAGGGTAAAATCCGGGGATAAAGGCGAACGCTAACGCTTCTTCAGAACGATTCTATCCACTCCGCTGCTGCCCACCACCATCGGTCATTTTTTGTGATGTAGGTGTTGCAGTAAGAGTAAAGCATCTTTAGAAATACGCTAAAGATGCTGGTGTTATACTATTTTTGCAACTGAAATAACAAACACTCCATCTCTGGATAGCTTGCTCAAATAAATAACGTCCATTCTCCATGCACGGCAAATGCCCCATGAAAGAATGGACGAATACCGCTTGGAATCAAGCGGATCGTAATACCTTAGGGTACTCACAGAGTGATTGTACCTAAGCTACTACAGGATCATGCTGTTGTTGCTTATGTGTATTCAATTCATATACACAATTCTGATGTATCGAATTCAACACTGAGCTGCTGATTCAAGCAGCTTTACTCATCTATTTTCAGTACCGCCATAAATGCTTCCTGTGGTACTTCTACGTTACCGACCTGCTTCATACGCTTCTTGCCCTCTTTTTGCTTTTCAAGCAGCTTCCGTTTACGAGAAATATCGCCGCCGTAGCATTTGGCCAAGACGTTTTTACGCATCGCCTTAACGGTTTCACGCGCCACAACCTTTGTTCCCACAGATGCCTGGATCGGCACCTCGAACATTTGACGCGGGATTAGCTCGCGCAGCTTCTCACAGATAATACGTCCGCGATGATAAGCCCGATCTCTATGCACGATGAACGACAGCGCATCGACCTGCTCGCCATTCAACAAAATATCCATTTTCACCAGGTTGGACTGGCGATAGCCTGAAATCTCATAATCAAAGGAAGCATAGCCTTTGGTACTTGATTTAAGCTGATCGAAGAAATCATATACGATTTCAGACAGCGGAATTTGATACGTAATGGTTACCCGTGTCGTATCCAGGTATTCCATATTTACGTATTCCCCACGCTTGGTTTGACAAAGCTCCATCACCGTACCTACGTAATCATTAGGGACGATAATACCTGCTTTTACATAGGGCTCTTCCACATGTTCAATCCGTCCGATTTCCGGATAATTCGATGGATTGTCGATCTGGATCGTTTCCCCATTCGTCAACTTTATGCGGTAAATAACACTTGGTGCCGTTGTAATCAGCGGAATGTTAAATTCACGTTCAATCCGCTCCTGGATAACGTCCATATGAAGCAGACCAAGGAATCCGCAACGGAAGCCAAAACCCAACGCGCTTGATGTTTCCGGCTCAAAACTGAGCGAAGCATCGTTCAACTGTAGCTTTTCAAGCGCCTCACGCAGATCGTTATACTCCGATGTTTCGATTGGATACAGACCGCAATAAACCATCGGATTTATTTTGCGATAACCTGGCATCGGTTCTAATGTTGGATTTTTTGCATCTGTCACCGTATCCCCGACACGCGTATCACCCACATGCTTGATACCGGCAACGATAAAGCCAACATCACCGATATTCAGCTCGTCCACGATGTTCATACGCGGCATAAAAGCACCAACTTCAATAACTTCAAACGTTTTGTCAGTCGCCATCATTTTAATTTTCGAACCGGCTCGGATACTACCATCCACGACGCGAACATATACGATAACGCCTTTATAAGGATCATAGTGCGAATCGAAAATGAGTGCCTTCAGCGGATTATCCGGATTACCTTGTGGAGCAGGCACACTTCTGACTACCTGCTCCAAAATTTCCTTGATACCGATTCCAGCTTTGGCTGAAGCATGTACGGTCTCGCTTGTATCCAAGCCGATAACATCCTCGATTTCCTGTTTTACCCGCTCAGGATCAGCACTTGGCAAATCAATCTTGTTAAGCACCGGCAAAATCTCCAGATTGTTGTCCAACGCCAAATATACGTTAGCCAACGTCTGTGCCTCGATTCCCTGCGCGGCGTCTACTACCAGCAAAGCACCTTCACAGGCTGCCAAACTACGGGATACCTCATACGTAAAATCGACGTGTCCCGGTGTATCAATCAAATTCAAAATGTACTCTTCGCCGTCATCGGCCTTATAAGTGAGTCGCACTGCCTGGAGCTTGATCGTAATTCCGCGCTCCCGTTCCAGTTCCATCTGGTCAAGCACTTGCTCCTGCATTTCACGAGAAGTGAGTGCACCGGTATATTCTAAAATCCGGTCAGCCAGCGTGGATTTACCATGGTCTATATGTGCAATGATACTAAAGTTCCGAATTTTACGTTGTCTTGCCAAAATGTCAGTCATGCCTTACCCCCACACAATGCCTAGTGTCAATCAGCTTATTATAGCAGTTGTAAGAGGGGTCAGCAATATTTCTATTCTGTTACTCCATCAAATACAGATACGACCCATCGAATGCCCTGTCTCGACAGGTTTTGAAGCAGCCCAGCTGTTTTGTCCGCCATGGTATCCACCGAGGCTTGCTGTTCCTTGACGGCTAGCAGTTCACGCGGTGTCTCCAGGCCCTGAGTATTGACATGCTGCGCAGTCGTCGAATACCACCTGGATGCCCCGAGCTCCGTCTGTTCCTCATTTTCTTCCCTTCCACTAGCTTCGTTTATACCCGCTCCCGTTGTCGGCTCAACCTTAACATTTCCACTAGTGCTATACGTACCGCTATATGCACGAGTGTTAGCTGCGGGTGTATCCTCAATAACCATCTGTTCATATCCGACTTTCTGTTGATTTACCGATTGAATCGTATCCCCGTTCCATTCCGGTCCATACACTGAACGCAGGCCAGATCCTGCAAGTTGCATACCGAGTAGAATACCTGCCCCCATGAGCAGTACAAATCCAAGTGCTTTCTTACGAAAATGTCCAGACATTACCTTTCCCCCTTACCGCTACCTCATTTAATTGCCACTGTTGCTCTTTTTTGTATCCGATACGTTAGTGCCCGCTTTCTGAGCTTTCTGATCCTCCCAATACACTTCACCGATCATGTCCGCCAAAACGTCCGAGGTACGTTTCAACTCCTCCTCGGTGTTGTCAATACCCCCGATTTCGATCAAAATACTGTGGGAAGACAAGCTTTGATTGTACTCACCGTTATTGCCTTTGCCACCATCTTTCCCCCATACACCACGTGATACGCCGTGATACGATTTTTCCAGCTTTTCATGAATACGAGCAGCAAAAGCTTCATTTTCGCGCCAATTTTTGTTGTCATGTCCGATAATAAAATACACCTTGGCATAAGAGAGCCCATTAATGGTTGCTGTTGTTTTTCCGTGACGTTGTGAATCTCGATGGATATCAAGCAAATAAGTTAAACCTTTATTTCCAGCTAAAGCTTCCTTGACTGTTTCGCGTGAATATTTATAGGAATAGTTCCAATTGTAATTTTGAACTGTAGTGGCATAATCCTTGTTTACATGCAGTGTGGATATCCCTTGCTTTTCCAGCCTCTTCTTTACGAAGTCCCCTACCCTTGACACATTGGCTGATTTAGAACCTGAATTGGGGTTGGAACTGGTTTTGCTGAGTAGTGGGTTATATGCTTCTCTGGGATGAGAATGGTAGATTAATATACGCTTGTCCCCTTTGGCCGTATCACCTGGATGATCCTCACGTGCCGGATCTGTTTGCGGTGTTGTCGGAATATCCGGTGTAGTAGTCGGTGGGTTCTCAGATGCATCTAAGCCACCAGGGGCATCCGTCGTTCCCTGATCGGGCTGATAATCCGTAGGACCCTCTACTTTGGTGTTCCCCGAACCCTTGCGCAGCAAGACAGGTGCTCCTGCAGACATGCCAGGAATCTCACGAGAAATGAGACTTTTGGGATCCTGCGGATTAATACCTGTAAGCATCTGAAAAACAAAAGGCGACCATTGTTCACCCGACAACGAAGATTGCTGCTTCTTTTGTGCCAAATGAGGTACTTCCATACCTAGCATATCCGCGAAAAAACCGCTGGACACCGAACCTGCCAATCCTTTCATGGAAGAAACAGGAGAGGTTTGTAAACGATTTTCTGCCAACCCTCCTAGCCCCAAAACGACAAATAAAAGCGCCGAGCCCATGATCAGCAGCACAAGCGTATGTCCCATCGCCAAAATTTCGATACCTTTTCTTCTCCATCTTCCGACGTTCCAGGTCTGAATTTTTTTCATGTGAGCCTTGTCCTCCTTCGTCCCGTCGAAACCCGCTTTATATTTGGAACATAGGGTTCCTATCTGCTGCGGAAATCTCTTATACTTCAACTCTATGAACGGAGAACAATTACTAGAACACAAAAAATCTCTATCACAGGTATATCACCTCCCTTTTTGAAAGAGATTAGATTCCTGTTAAATAGAGACTTTCGTGTATCGAAATACGATTGTACCAACCCTTGATTAATGCGTATAGGCGGCGACATTGCCAGGATCAACAGCTTCGTGCAGAGCAGCGTTCAACCCAGTAGCAATGATGTTCGCGATATCTTCAATAAATTCATCGATCTCTTTAGGAGTCACAATCAGATCATGCCCCAGCGGTTGTAGGACCTCTCTCACCAGCCCAAGTCTCTCAGGTTCTGAAATATCGTCCAACATCCCCAGGATTGCTTTTGTAGAAGCCTTTTCTTTGGTAAAATGTGTTTTCATCAGTTCAATTACGTTATTGACAATGGTCGAAGCGTAGCATACCGTCGGTACGCCGATAGCGATACACGGAACGCCCATAATATCCTTGGTGATACCGCGCCGCTTGTTGCCAATACCTGAACCTGGATGTATCCCGATATCGGCCACCTGAATGGTCGTGTTGACGCGCTCCAGTGAACGTGACGCCAGAGCGTCAATGGCAATAATCAGTTCTGGCTTTGTGCGATCCACGATGCCTTGAACAATTTCACTGGACTCGATCCCCGTAATACCCAGAACGCCCGGTGCAATTGCGCTCACATCTCGATAGCCCGGGTTGATTTGATCAGGTGTCAGTTCAAAAAATTGACGAGTCACCATTAAATTTTCAACGACAAGCGGACCCAGCGAATCGGGAGTGACGTTCCAGTTGCCCAGACCTACCACCAGTACCTTTGCCGTATTAGAGATTCCTATTTTTTGTATAAAATGCTCCATTTCTTTTGCAAATGCAATAGCGACACGTTGCTGGAGCCCCGTGTCGCCTTCACGCAGGCCGGGTACTTCTAGCGTGACGTAATGTCCTTGTACCCGCCCAATACGGTTGGCTCCTTCTTCATTCAGTACATCCAGCCGTGTGATTTTGATTCCGTTATCTTCCTCCACATTCTCACTTATGCCCGCCAGAGGTACAGGCTGATCCCGTTCGGCCAGTTCTCTTGCCTCTAATGCCAAATCCGTGCGTACCGCATACTTCTGCAAATCCAGATCCATCTTTTAAGCCTCCTTGGATACCATCTTTGACTATAGTGTGCGAGACACCCAACAGGTTTATGCACATCCATTTTCATCCTGTAATTTGCATCGCCTCAGAATGTTTTCTTATTGCAATTTGAGGTGTGGCATGCTAAAATATTTTAAGTTGTGAAACGTTTGTGTTCATAAGTAATGCCTTTACAGGAGGTGAATGTAATGCCAAACATCAAATCCGCTATCAAACGCGTTAAAACTAGCGACAAACGCCGTGCGTTGAACGCTTCCCAAAAATCTGCGCTTCGTACAGCAGTAAAAGCTGCCGATACAGCGTTGGTAGGTAACGAAGCTGAAACTGCTGCTGCTGCTTTCAAAGTAGCTTCCCAAAAGCTGGACAAGGCTGTAACTAAAGGTCTGATCCACAAAAATGCAGCTGCTCGCAAGAAATCCCGCTTGGCGAAAAAACTTAACGCTCTTACAGCTCAAGCGTAAGCAAGAGCTACTTTATACGTTAATGAAAAAAACCTGACCAGCCTTGGCTGATCAGGTTTTTTTAGTTTATAATTTTTATTAATTTATAGAGTCAGCTTTTCACGATACATTAGCTGACTCTATAACAGCACATGGGGGGAATTAGATTGAAGCCCCCGCACCCATTTTCATCAAAAATATTTCCAGTCCCAGTACCTTGTCAACGACACCTGTTTTCATATGATAATCCAGCTCGCCCAATTCGTAGAGAAGCTGACGCAGCTGCTCAGGGCGAAACCTCCGCGCTTGGTCTCCTGCAACTTTCACCCCATAAGGATGCAAACTAAGCTGACTCGCAATTTGTTGCTGGGAATAGCTTTGACCTGCTAGCTCTTTGACCTGCAACATAATACGGAACTGGCGCGTGATCAAGGCGGCAATCTTGATCGGTTCCTCTTTTTGCTTAAGCAACTCATAGAAAATACTGAGTGCCTTATCCAGCCGCAAATTAGCCAGATCCTCAACCATCGCAAATACGTTTTGCTCTGTGTTACGAGGCACCAGGGATTCTATATCAGCAGATGAGATCGTTCCCTGTGCTCCTGCGTACAAGCAGAGCTTGTCTATCTCGGCAGCCAAGGATTGCAGCCCGGTACCTGTGAATTGAATGAGGCTTTCAGCAGCTCCTGCAGCCAATTGCACTTCTCTTTCTCCTGCACGCTTATGAATCCAAGCCACAAGATCATCTCCACCCATTGGAGCAAAAGCAATAACCGAAGCATCATTTTTCAGTTTTTTGACAATCTTTTTCCGTTCATCCAACTTTTCAGCCTGAACCGTAAAAACGATGACGCTATAGTCAGTCGGGTTATCCATATAAGTCAACAGCGTCTCAATCCGGTGCTCTATCTTACCGCTATCTTTGCCTGCTGCAAATACACTGGTATCCCGTACAATAATCAGCTTCTTTGGTACCAGAAAAGGCGCTGTTTCCGCCTCCTCCACGACCACCTCTATTGGCGTTTCGGTTAAATCATAAGGAATGATGGCGAAGTCACGATGCTCCTCTTCCACCACTTTCTCTTTAAGCATCTCAACAAACTGCTTCATTTGATATTTTTCACTGCCGTATAGCAAATACACTGGCGAAATGTCGCCTTTGCGAATAGCCTTAGAGGCTGTTTTTACATCCATTTTCCGTTCCCCCCACCCACTGATCGTACCCGACATCCGAACGGAAGGCAAGTCATGATACAAACGAAGGGACCCTGCTATAGGCAGGATCCCTTCACCACCATCTATATCAACACGGCAGCAGAAAGCTCTAGAAACTTTCGGCCGTCGGGATACGACGTCGGTTCATATAGTTTATTCTCTGTTTTTAAAAGTGTGTCAACTTACGGAAACTATTTTCCAGTGCTGCGCGGGACGGTGTACGTATATTTACTTGCTGTCCCATCCTGCTCCGTCTCATACATAAAGGTCTGGCTGTCTTCTGACCAGCTTCCTTTGACCCAGGCACCTTTTAAAGTACGGACTTCCAGGGTTGTTCGGTCTACACCGTTATCGGAAAGCTTATACACTTTCAGCTTTTTGCCCTCAATAGCCACCGCATAGCTACCATCAGGCGAGTTGAGCTGATCTGTAGAGCCGGATTGGGCACTATAGCTGGAAGCATTATCGTTGTCTGGAGAGACCAGTGAATTAGATACAAAGCCTTCTTTACGAACCGGGTCTTGTGACACGGATGATTGCTGATCATTAGAAGCTGCATTGCTGCTATCCGTTCCCAAGGCATTCCCCGAATCCTTAGTGATGCTTTTGGAAGTCGTGTCTTTCGACGTTTCGTTTGACGCAATCCGCTCCTGCACCTTCAATTCCTGACTAAGCGACGAAGATGAATCATTCGTACTCGTGCTATCGTTATTACCGTCCTGAGCGGTACCCGTACCCGCAAGGGGTGCTTTTTCCATTTTCGGTTCCAACTGTTCATCAGGAGCAATCGTGGGTTGATCAGATTTTTCCTGACTTAACTGTTTGTCCTCAGATTTAGAAGCATCTGCAGCAGACGGATTTTCCTTTGCCACCTGACGATCCGTACGTAGCTGTCCCTGCCCTTCCTCCTGACGAGAAGAACGTTCAGCTGGTGCAGATTTCGTCGAATCTTCCTCCCCAGCTCGCTGATCGTCACGTTTCCCAGCATCCCGTTTGGAAGAGTTCTTTTCATCGTCTGCATTGGTTGCACCTTTGCTCAGGTCAGGATCTTTATCCGCAGGTAGCTGAGATGCATCCGTTCCTTGCCCCTGCTCTGACGGCTGCTGTGTAGAATCCGAACCAATGGCTGCATAACGGCCTCCACTGCCATTGGCTGTATCTGTAATTTCCGTCTGATTTTGCGGATTCGTCACTTCGGGCGTCTGGGTTGTAAGTATGCCTTCCGCATCCTGCACTGTTTTAGGCTCGAAGTTAAATACTACAATCCCCAGTACAACAGCAGCGGCAGCCACGCCCATGGCAGCGCGCCCAGCCATTCGGTTCCACCAAGGTGTAGGCTGGGTACTTTGTCTAGGCACTGGTCCAGGCTCTACAGTCACAGGCTGCATTTCCTGAAGCGCACTTCCCTGTTCTTCACGTGCGCGGTCAATGGCATCAAGCTGAGGCATGATGGAATCCACCAGGCTGAACGCCGGGGAAACCGCAGGCAATTCCTCCAGCTCGCGAGAGAGTGTCTGAAGAATAAGAAATTTTTCCGCACAGTCCGGGCAAGTCGCAATATGGTTCATTAATTGGGACGTCTCTTCTTCGCCCAGCTCATGATCCACATAACGCTGCATCCAATCCATCACCTCTTCCCCACACTTCATCCTGATACACCACCTTTCTGATATTCCTGAAGTAGCCCTTGCAATTGCTGTCTTGCACGATATAAGTATGACTTGACCGTATTTAGCGGCAAATCCAGAGAATCTGCAATCTCGTTATAGGAGAAATCCTGCAAATATCTTAAGACAATTACCGTACGGTGGTGCTCCGGAAGTTGTTGTATAGCCTCACGAACATCCTGTGCCATGTAAGAGGTCAACACCTCGACCTCCACATTTTGGGGATCGTTGAATATCATGTCGTGCTCGTCAATGGAAACCGAGGGTTTCGTTCTTCTGAATTTGTCGATGCATATATTCGTTACAATACGTTGGACCCAGGTTTTAAACTGCGCTTTTTCCTCATAAGAGTTAATTTTGGAATAGATCCGTATGAGGGCTTCTTGTGAAGCATCCATGGCGTCCTGCTCATTGTTTAGAATGTAATATGCCGTACGGTACACATGCTGTTCTATCTCTCTTAATAGGGTAATGAGAGCGTCGCGATCGCCCGATTGAGCGGCTCGAATGAGTCCCTGCTCTACCACAAAGGATCCCCCTCTCCCTGCAATATTACAGACGTATCCATTTTGCAAATTGTTGCAGGATAGACGTCTGACACTAATTTTATTTTTTTAACAAAAAAAATTATACCAAAAAGCCCAAAATCCCCAGCGTATCCTCCCTTAGAATAACAGAAAAAGGGAAGGTAGTCACCTTCCCTTAGCTCCTGCATACATCTAAATGCTAGCCTATCGAGCTGCAAGATTATATTGTTACTTCTTGGAAACCAAAAAATCCGATATGAGTTCTAATTGATAAGTCAGAGCAATCGGATCTTGAAAATAAAAATCGTCGATTGAGTATTGATATACTTTACCTAATTTAACGGCAGAAAGGTTCTTCCACACACTTTTAGATAAAATATCTTTTCCTTGGTCTGCTCCGTCGCCTCGAATACCCAACATTAAATAATCGGCATCGCCCAGCATCTCCGGTAAAGCCTCTATTGAAATGCTGGCCCACCCCTTCTCGAACGCTGCCTTTTCTACCTTCTCAGGAGCATGAAGTCCCAGCTCATCATAAAGTATGGCTCCTCCACGTCCATAAGATTTTCCATATAGATATAATTCTTTTCCTGTAATCTCAAAAATAGCGATTTTTTTACCCGAATCAATGACGTCAGACAAAGCCTGTTTCTTCTCAGCAATCATGGTTGCAAAATCAGCCAGGCATTTCTTCGCTTCCTGCTCCTTGTTCAATACTTTGCCCAGCTCCATCAGACGATCCTTATATTGATATTTACCATATGGAATAAACACAGTAGGCGCTATTTTTTTCAGATTTTCATATGCTTTCTCATCATAGGTAATGATCAGATCCGGCTTTAGGGTGATCACCTTTTCAAGGGACAACGCGTAGCTGTCACCGATATTTTCAACACCATTCAAGTATTTTTTATAATATGGAACATTAAATACGGTATCTGGAGCCCCTACAGGTGTAATACCAAGTGCTAGCACATCACCTACATAATCACCGACTGCTACTACGACACGCTGGGGATGCTCAGGAAGAGTAATTGTACCTTTATCACTTTCATATGTACGCGTGGCAGCCTCATCTCCAATTGATGTGGTCTTGGAAGCAGTTGATTGACCGCTTTCTGTTACAGTCCCACCCCCACTTGTAGCGCATGCACTCAATACCAGCATTAATGAAATGATGAACAAACAAGCTGATGCTCTAAATTTAAATAACTCATAATATCCCTCCCATTAATAATGATTCTCATTTTCATTACTCATATGATTCTATCAAAGCTTACAGCTACTGTCCATGCAGATTGGATTCAAAGCAAACAGCCCACTCCTGAGAGTGAGCACCCGTTTTAGTATGTTGTTGTATTAGTATCTGTTTTGTACTGTTTGCGTTGGTACCTCACACTCAGTTTTCCTTGCTGCGCTCGAATCTGTATCTCTCCCATCGTATCTGTTCGATATATAGCAGAATCAACTGCCGATAAACGTTCCAATACCGCTTCATTCGGATGTCCGTAAGTATTGGTCGCACCGACCGAAATAACGGATACTTTCGGTCGCCAGTAGGATAACCACTCTTCCGAGGTGGAATACTTGCTACCGTGATGTGCTATTTTCATGACATCTACAGCTTTCCCGACAGCCCCCATTCCCTTATCTTTCACACTTGATGAAAAACGAGTTAATTCAGAGAGCAACGACGACTCTGCTGCATCATCCATATCTCCTGTGAACAAAAAAGAGGCTCCCTCCATCTCCAATATCATGGCAACAGAGTAATGATTTTGCTCCTTCATAACAGGCAACTGCTCAGATTCGTCCTCCGGTAGCGTAAACGGATAGAGAAAGCGGATTTTCGTAGCCTGGTCTGGCTCCCATTCCATACTATGATGTGCACCGTACAGCTTAATCTGCTTGTCTAAAGCCGTGTTCAACAGCTTACGGAATGGGGCTTTATCTGTCAGGGTACCATTAAAAAACAAGGTAGATACGGGAATCTGGTCAAGCACAGCCTGTAGTCCTCCTGCATGATCATGATCTCCGTGTGTTAAAATGACAGCGTCCAGCCGATGTACACCTCGTTGCTTTAGCAAGGGTACAATCGTATCTTCACCTACCTCATAGGGATCTGCGCGTTTGCGCCAAGCATTTTTCCCTGTAGCAAAGTCCATTGTGCCCCCGCCATCCACCAAAATATGTTTCCCGCCCGGCGTTGTAATTAAAATACTGTCACCTTGGCCCGCATCTAGATATTGAACAGTTCCCGTATTTCCTCCACCAGGAGATTGGTAACCTGTATACAATATCCCAAGCCATGCGATAACACTTAGAGCCAGTGCCAAATGACGATAACCATTCCACTGTCGACTCGCAAATTTCCCTGCCCCCTTAGGTTCATGAGCCGTATGCAATATAGCCGCCCACTCTGGAGAAGCTGCTAATCCTGTATATATAGGTGATGAAATAGTAGAGTTCAAGACGGTAATGTCGTTCGTTTGCCTGCGGGATGTCAGCCATGTTTTGAGCCAGTACAAAACACTGTACAAAGCTGCGTAATACACCATGACCCACAGGATGGAGGAAGACGGCCAAATACTCACATAAGCATCATCCACATTCAGCCATTTCACTAGTAAAAAGGTCAAATCGTTCAATTGCTCTGCCGGCCACGCAAGAATACGAGCCCCATCCCCCCACAAAAAGGAAAGCCCCATCGCCACCGTACCTAATGGAAGCACGATATATGTAATAAGGGGTACAAGCACAAAATTGGCCGCAAATGATAACAACGAAAATTGATTAAAGTAGAATACCGTCATTGGAAACGAAACAAGCTGTGCCGTAATTGTAATCGCAACTTCACCGCCGATTAGGAAAGGCCATTTGGCGAAAAACGGCTTCATAAGCGGCATATAAATGAGCAACCCACCTGTCACCAAAAAGGAAAGCTGAAAGCTGACGCTAAGAAGATAATATGGATTCCAAATCAGCATGAGCAACGCGGATATACTTAGAATATTAAGTCCGTCTTTGAGCAACCCTCGTCGGGCTGCAAACAAGCCGATCATCGCCATAATTCCTGCCCTCACAACAGAGGGAGAAGCACCTGTCAGCAGGACATAAGCCGGAATGAGTATCATCACGACTGTAAGAGATGTCTCGCGGCTAACTCGTAACAGCCTGAGTAAATATAATAGTGTAGCTGCATATACTGCCACATGCATGCCCGATATTGCTAAAATATGCGTTAAACCAAGCTGCGTAAACTCGTTATACGTTGCTGGGTCCAACTCATCTGTTACCCCAAGTACCAGTCCTTTCATATATCCTGCGTGATGAAGTGATGTAAATGCCGATTCCATTCTCTGCCCTAGCTGCTCCCTAAGCTGATCATTCCATCTGAACAAAGTGTAGCGGTTCCACAGTGAAGCCTCCTGCTTCTGTAGCGAGGCTGCCCCATCGCCTTTGAAAAGCCAGTGGATTTCCTGTGTGTGCAGGTATTCACTGTAATCAAAGCCGCCAAAGTTCCCCGCTTTTGCAGGAGCCTTCAAGGTACCACGCAGTAGGATTGCATCTCCACGCTGCCATGCTGCCGCAAGTTGCTGTTCCTGCTTGGCAGCCAACTTGATATGAACAATGACCTGTTCAGAAATTAGTGCACGATTCTCGTCCTTTTTCGAATGACTTCCGTAGTGATTGATTGAGGTGACTCTCATCTCAAACTGTGTTCGATCACCATCTACCTGTACTTCAGAAGCGATAAGCCCTGCTACTTGAACAGGCATGTCTTCCAACATAGAAGACGATACATGAAGAGCATCGGGAATACTGCTAACATTATGCGTATCATGCCAAAACCAATGAAATCCACCCCCGCTGATTGCAAGCCAAAGTAATACCATATGCCGGATGGGGATTTTCATCCATAAAGCTATAAGCGGAAAGATCAGGGTAACCCCCGCCCAGAGCAACAAAAGCATACGCCCAGAATACAGACATGCTCCCGCACTTCCTGTAATCCAACAAACAGTAAGGGTCAATATAGGTCTAGTTAACACAAGATTAGCTTGAATACAATCACCTTCCGGTAGCAAACATTACTTTTTGTCCAAAATAAGCAAAACAAAAAGAACCTCTGACAAAAGAGCATTCGTCAGAGGTTCTTCCTCGTTTACTTTTTAATTCATTACATCCATCAGCGTTTCTTTCGGTGGATGATAGGTCTTCAGCATACGAAAGGCGATTCCCTTTTCCTCCATCATAGCACGAACCTTGTCGGCATCTTTGGGATAAGGTCTGTGGTATACAATCTCCACAATACCGCTGTTCGCCAACATATTGGCACACGTCCAGCATGGCTGGTCGGTGACATATACTGAAGAGCCTTCACGATCAATTCGGTCAGTAAACAGTAGCAGGTTCTGCTCCGCATGAATAGTGCGAATACAACGCTGCTTCTTAACCATTTCCTCGCGCCCATCACGGTGAACGACCTCATACTCCTCTGAGATCATACAGCCTGCCTCAGAACAGTCAGGCACCCCGGATGGTGCTCCATTATAGGCCGTCCCCAAGAGCTTTTTACCTTGTACAAGTACGGCTCCAACATGACGCCGCGCACAGCGCGAACGGGTGGATACCATATAAGCGATATCCATGAAATAGGTGTCCCAGTCCTTGCGTACATCTGCACTCATTTCCATCTCTCCCGTATAAACAAGTTAAAACGTAAACCATATCCGCTACCGCCGTTCTCAGAGCCTGTACATTGTAATCTTATATAAGTTACAAGCTGACATACGGCTTCATTTTCGCCAACATCTTAGCTCCGATTCCCTTTACATGATCCAAATCATTCACACGTTTGAACGCCCCATGCTGATTACGGTAGTTCAGTATAGCCTCGGCTTTTTTAGCCCCAACTCCTGGTAACTTCATTAACTCAGCAGCAGTCGCCGTGTTGATGTTTACCTTTTTTTCGCCGGAATCGGGTGTAGTAACCGAATCACTTACCGTATAGGTCCTACTCGTCGTTGCACCACTCGAACTAACAATACCTGTGTCTGAGCTCAGATTCGCAACACCTGACTGCTTTACGGTACTTGAATTTCCCGCAATAGAGTTTTCGCTCACAGCAGCAGATACACCAGTAGAAATCTGCATAGTATCACGTTTCACATTGTCAGCGGCTTCGGCATTCCTACTGCGCTCAGCTTTGTCTGAAGGTTCTTTTACAGCAGGCTTTATCTGGGCGTAGTCACTGCTGCGCTGCGACTCATTTGGCTCTGCCTCCATCGCCACAGCCTGCTCCACCTTATGGTTAAGTAAAGTCCACTCTTCTTGCGGCTCAGAGCGCTGTCCTCCGGCAAATAAAATAAGTCCACTCCCGATTACAGCAAGCGTTATCGCTGTTCCTGTCCATACACGTTTCATTTCCGTATCGTCCCCTACTCCACATGGATTTCAGGAAATTGAGCCGACTGAAAACACCGTCTCAATCAAACAGAGCAAGTCTGTCCAATTCCCGTTAAACCGGAGGGTGCAAACAACCTCCATACGGTCTCGCTGTGAGCATTTTTACAAAAAAGTGGTACGACCCCGGGCACGATCTAACATGCTCAGACATAAAATTCGTCATGTCGGCCAAGACCAGGCGCATACACTAAGAAGAATGACAGCTGACAGCACAGCGTCTATACCGCAAAGTATGAAAGGAGGACGTTGAACAATGAAAGTTGGATTTATCGGGACTGGCAGCATGGGAAGTCTGCTAATTGAGTCTTTTATTAATTCTAACGCACTCAAGCCGCAGCAAATATCAGCAAGCAATCGAACGCATTCCAAGGTAACCGAGCTAGCCCGTCGCTATCCAGGTTTGCATGCAGCCCAAAGCAACCGTGAAACGGCAGCGGAAAGCGATGTTCTGTTTATCTGTGTGAAGCCGCTGGAATCAAAAGCCGTAACGGATGAAATACGCAACGTCATTACAGAAGAGCAAATCGTCGTATCTATCACAAGCCCGGTGCAGATTCGTATTTTGGAACATGCACTGAAAGCCAAAGTGTCCAAAATTATCCCCAGTATCACCCACCAAGTGGGCAGCGGAGCCTCACTATGCATCCATGGAAGCCGGATTACAGAGGAGGATCGCACCCTTCTGGAAGAGCTTATGTCCCACATCAGCAGGCCGATTCGGGTTAAAGAATCTTATACTCGGATCACGTCGGATTTTTCGAGTTGTGGTCCTGCTTTCTTGGCCTTTTTTATGGACCAGTGGATTCAAGCCGCAGTTCAAGCTACAGGTATAGACCGTACGGAGCTATGCGCCCTGGCCGGTGAAATGATCATCGGCACTGGAAAGCTGCTCACGGAAGGCGGGATGACACCAGCCGAGTTACAGGCCAGAGTGGCTGTTCCCGGAGGTATTACCGCCGAAGCTCTCGCATTGTTGGACATCAGCCTGCATAGCGTCTTTCCCGAGCTGATACAGGCCACGCACAACAAGTATGAAGAGGACATGCAAAAGGTAGATGTCTCCTTCGGCTTAAAGCCGATTAACCGGCAACAATATTAACCAGCTTACCTGGAACAGCAATTACCTTGCGGATCGTTTTGCCGGCCAGTGCCTGCTGAACATTGTCCAACGACACAGCGAATGCCTCCATCGCTTTAGCATCAAGATCCTTGGCAATCGTTGCACGCTGCACAATTTTACCATTCACTTGCACAACAATTTCCACTTCGGCGTCCACCGTCCATGCTTCATCATAAGCAGGCCAAGCCGCGTAGGTAATGCTATCATTGTGCCCCAGCAGCTGCCACAATTCCTCAGCCAGATGGGGTGCAAGCGGCGACAGCATTTGCACGAAGTTTTCCATTGCTGCACGCGGCAGAAGGTCTGCTTTGTATGCATCGTTGGTGAAGATCATCAGCTGACTGATCGCTGTATTGAAGCGCAGCGCATCCAGATCTTCGGTTACTTTTTTCAGCGTTTTATGCCAAGTACGATTGAACTCATCGCTACCGCCGTCATTTGTAATTTTATCGTTCAGGCTACCATCCTCGGAAACAAACAGGCGCCATACGCGGGACAGAAAACGATGTGCTCCCTCTACCCCATTCTCATTCCATGGCTTGGTCGCTTCCAGCGGCCCCATAAACATCTCATAAATACGCAGCGTATCGGCGCCAAACGTATTGACAATATCATCAGGATTAATGACATTACCGCGTGATTTACTCATTTTTTCATTGTTGTTGCCCAAAATCATACCCTGGTTGACCAGCTTATAAAAAGGCTCTTTCGTTTCCACTACGCCGATATCATACAGTACCTTATGCCAGAAACGGGCATACAGCAAGTGAAGAACCGCATGTTCCGCTCCGCCAATATACAAATCAACAGGCATCCATTCACGCTGTTTTTCTTTGGATACAAGCTCTTTGTCATTTTTCGGATCAATAAAGCGCAGGTAATACCAACAACTTCCTGCCCATTGCGGCATTGTATTCGTCTCGCGGCGTGCTTTCATACCTGTCTCAGGATCAATGGTTTCCACCCAATCTGTTGCGTTCGCCAGCGGGGATTCACCTGTACCTGAAGGCTTGATGTTGTCCATCTCCGGCAGTACGAGCGGAAGTTGGTCCTCAGGAACCGTTTTGATCGTTCCATCCTCCAGATGAATTACCGGAATGGGCTCGCCCCAATAGCGTTGACGGCTGAACAGCCAGTCACGCAGGCGGTAGGTGACTTTGCCGTGTCCTTTGCCCTCGGCTTCCAGCCATTCAATCATCTTCGGAATCGCTTCCTCGTTGGTAAGTCCATTCAGCGGGCCTGAATTGACGTGCGGTCCATCCTCAGTATATGGCTCATTAGCCACATCTCCACCTTGGACAACCTCAATGATATTCAATCCGAATTGCTTGGCAAATTCCCAGTCACGCGCATCGTGAGCAGGTACAGCCATAATCGCTCCAGTTCCGTAGCCCGCCAGTACATAGTCAGCAATCCAGATCGGCAGCTTTTCGCCGTTCACCGGGTTCACTGCATAAGCTCCTGTGAATACGCCTGTTTTATCCTTGGCCAGATCCGTACGCTCCAGATCGCTTTTACGAGCAGCTTGTTCACGGTACTGTTGTACAGCATCCTTTTGCTCAGGCGTAGTGATAATATCGACCAATTCCTGCTCTGGTGCCAGCACACAGTAGCTTGCGCCAAACAGTGTATCTGGGCGGGTTGTAAATACTGTGAGTTGCTCGTCATAGCCTTCAATTGGAAAACGAACCTCTGCCCCGGTAGACTTACCGATCCAGTTCCGCTGCATATCCTTAATACTCTCAGACCAATCCAGTTCCTCCAGATCATCCAGCAGACGATCCGCGTATTCCGTAATTTTCAGCATCCATTGACGCATTGGTTTACGGACGACCGGATGACCGCCACGCTCACTCTTACCGTCAATAACTTCTTCATTCGCCAGCACTGTTCCCAGCGCTGGGCACCAGTTCACGGGTACTTCAGCTACATATGCAAGGCCGCGCTTGTACAGCTGGATGAAGATCCACTGTGTCCATTTGTAATAATCAGGATCCGTCGTGCTGATTTCACGATCCCAGTCGTAGGAGAAGCCGAGCGATTTGATTTGACGGCGGAAGTTATTTACGTTTTTCACCGTAATTTCGCGTGGGTGCTCCCCTGTATCCAGCGCATGCTGCTCGGCAGGCAGACCGAAGGCGTCCCAACCCATCGGATGCAGTACGTTGTAGCCGCGCATTCTTTTATAACGTGAAACAATATCCGTAGCTGTGTAGCCCTCTGGGTGGCCTACATGCAGGCCGGCTCCAGATGGGTACGGAAACATATCCAAAGCATAAAACTTCGGTTTGCCCGGCTCTTCCCCGGTGCGGAACGTCTTGTTCTCATCCCAATATTTCTGCCATTTTGGTTCAATACTTTGCGGTTGATAGCCGTGCTTCGGCTGTGTGTCTGTCATTGTCTTTTCCTCCTCAAACGGTATGCAACAAAAAAACCTCTGCATCCCGTAGCGTGTCAGCGCTAGGGACGAGAGGTTATATTCCCGTGGTACCACCCTAGTTAGCAGAAAGCGTTCTTCGCGTTCTACTCCCTTTGCACCTGATAACGGAGGTGATCCGATGCGGGTTAATAACAGGATACAAGCACCTGTATAGGGCGTTCCTGCGTTGGACGCATATCTCCGAGGCGAGTTCACTTTGCGCTGTCAACCGGCTTGCACCACCCGCCGGCTCTCTACATGTCCAGACAAAGCTACTATTCCTCATCAGCGATTGTTTAACCGTTAATAATGGCACTATTATATTGAAAACCGCGAAAAAAGTCAAATAAGGACTATCTTTGGTGTTAAAGACCCTCTTCATACTAATTGTTCATGACACATGCATACGAATGTTTTATAATAACTTCGAATTAAATTGATGCAAATTGAGTTGAGTTGAGATAAGAAAGGTGAGCTGAGACATGGCACAGATTAAAATTTTCGGAATAAAAGAAGCTCTAAATCCAATCAAAAAGCAACTTTCAGAGGTGATTCATTCTGCTGTGGTGGATGCATTCAAATACCCTCCAGACAAGAGGTTTCATCGTTTTTTTCCTATGGATCAGGAAGACTTTATATATGCCGATGGTCGCTCTGAGGCGTACACCATTATTGAAATCAGTATCTTTGAAGGCAGAACGACAGAAGCTAAGAAGCAACTCATTAACCTGTTATTCCAACGAATTACGGACTATTTTGGCATTGCTCCACAGGATCTTGAGATTACTATATTTGAAACGCCCAAACAGAACTGGGGCATCCGGGGTGTACCGGGTGATGAGCTTCAGTTGAACTATAAAGTGAATATATGAGTGCAAAAAGACGCCCTTCATGTCATCATGAAAAGCGTCTTTCTTTTCCTAAATTTGCTCAATGAGTCTTCACTATTTTACAGCAACATAAAACAGTCTCGCCGCGTCATCTTCTGCTTCTACCCATTCAAAATCCGCATATACCTTCACATCACGAAAACCCGCTTTGGACAATTCTGCCTTCATCCAGTCTGGATCATAGGCACGCTGTACATGAATTTCCTCGAAACGCTGATACAGATCGCGTCCTTCATGTTCTGCTTTCGCAAAGATACTAAGATGATGCTCAATTTCACAACGGGGAGTGTCCAACGCACATGTCCAGATATACGAGATAGAGCGATCATCCAGTACGAATGGTTGCTCTTCATCATAACGTAAAAACGTCTGGGGATGATGTACATCGAACAAGAAGGTTCCGCCAGGCTTCAGACCAGCATGCGTTCTACGAAAAGTAGAAATTATATCTTCTTCCTCCAACAAGTAATTCAGACAATCGCAAAAAGAAATTACAGAATCCACAGGCTCGGGTAAAATCCATTCTCTCATATCCTGCTGTATCCAGCGAACGCTTCCCTCACGAAACAATCGCTGTCCCTGGGGAGTGGTTTCCATTTTGCGACGGGCTACTGCCAGCATGTCAGAGGATAAGTCGATTCCAGACACTTCGAAGCCCGAGTTAACTAGGGGAATCGTAATCGAACCCGTTCCACAGCCCAGCTCAGCCACCGTATGTGGCATACCGTACTGATCCCAAGCCTGCCGTGCAAAGCGTAACCAGTCCGGGTACGGCATGTCCTGCATCAGCTCATCATACACATAGGCAAACTTCCGGTAAGAAGCCATTTTTTATTCCCCATTCCCGTCCTTCGGTTTCGGCATTTTCTCCACCAGGTAGGTCCAGTTTTCCTTTTGTGTAACCATTCCTTCCTTCATCAGCTTGCCCATCGCACGCTTGAAGGCGGATTTACTGATACCAAACCGTTGCTTGATAATATCCGGCGGCGTTGCGTCGGAGTAAGGCATGCCGCCACCCGGACGCTCCTTCAGAAAAGCAATCAATCGATCCGCATCCTCATCACGGCCTACTTCCTTGCGTGGCGACATCGCCAGATTGACCCGACCGTCTTCGCGAACAAGTGTGACCCGTACCTTAACCTCTTCGCCCAAGCGAAGCATCCGGTTGCGTTCCGAGGAGTGAATCATCCCAATCGCACCAAAACCAAGCACACCTCCGTCCACCAGAACGAATGTGCCCATTTGAAGCGGCTTGTACACAGTCGCCTGCACCCACGTATTCAGCCACGAATCAGGGGCGTGAAAGCACAACGGAGCAAGCTCCTGTTCCCCTGCCAGCTTAGCCCGCAG
The DNA here is from genome assembly GCF_002894905.1 of Paenibacillus sp. F4. Lineage (NCBI taxonomy): Bacteria > Bacillati > Bacillota > Bacilli > Caryophanales > Paenibacillaceae > Paenibacillus > Paenibacillus sp. F4. Next base: position 453,268 of record NZ_POVS01000017.1, on the reverse strand, counting down.
TCTACCTTGCTTGTCATGCTCCATAATGGCATATACGTAGTCGCCCACCCGAGGATGTAAATCTCGGTTTTCTGGCAACTCACGAATCGGCAGCAAAAGCTGACGACCCAATCCCATCTCTAGGAAACAACCCAAACGCGGATGCACATCGGCCACCTCAAGCTTTGCCATTTCGCCCAACGACAAGAACGGCTTTTTCATGGTTGCGGCCAAGCGGTCCTCTGTATCGTGAAAAATAAATACCTCCAACCGTTCACCAACTTCAATTTCACGTGTCAGCTCCGTATAATGCAGCAGCACATCCTGCTCACCAACAGTGAGAAAGTAGCCGAAAGGAGATACCTCACGATCCACCATAATGGTGACATAAGTACCGGCGATCAAACTCATACCTTTTCCACAACCTTAGCATCCGACCAGAGTCGTTCAATGTTATAGTATTCGCGCTCGTCGCGATGGAAGACATGCACTACGACATCCCCCAAATCCATTAGAACCCAACGGGCGGAATCCATTCCTTCGATTCCTTTGATGGTTACGCCTTCATCATGAGCGCGTTTGCGAATTTCTGTTGCAATCGCCTGTACCTGTGTATCCGAATTACCGTGGCAGATGACAAAATAATCAGCTACTAGTGATATTCCCCGCAAATCCAGTGCGACAATATTCATTGCCTTTTTATCATTTGCAGCATCAACCGCTGTTTGCATTAATTGCTCATTAGTTAGGGTCATTCATGAACCTCCGTTTTTCTCTGTTTTAGTTGTTGAATCAAGTCATTACGTGACAAGACTGTCAGTGGAAAAATAACCTTTTTCTTTTCCAGCAACAATGAAATCGTGGAGTCAAATCCAGCGATAAGGCCCTGCTCCAAGCTTTTCTTTGCCTGTTTACGGATATGCTCAACCCCCGGAAAATCCCGTCCCGGTTCGATGTAATCAGCGAGACACACGACTTTGTCCAGCAGGCTCATACCTACGCGTCCTGACGTATGCCAGCGGATCGCATTCCTTATTTCCGGATCATCCACTCCGTAATCTCTTGCTGCAACGCAGTATCCCACCTCTGAATGCCAGAGCTGCTTGTCATGTTCCAAAAGCTCCTGATCACATTCGGGATGACTGCGAATCACCTCTTCCATCTGCTGAACAGGCCAATATTTCGCTACATCATGCAAAATAGCCGCCAGTTCGGCCTTATCCGGATCTGCTCCATAGCGCTTTGCAAGCTCCACTGAGGTATGCATAACACCTAGTGTGTGCTTCCAGCGTTTTTCAGGCATTTGACCAGATACGGCTTCCATTAATTGCTCACGGCTGTACTTCATACAAACCGCCCCTTGTAATATAGTCATGCACTCGATCAGGCACAAGATAACGGATAGTGCGCCCTGCCGCAGCACGCTCTCGAATATCCGTCGACGAAATATCCACCACCGGCATATCCGCCAGCAGCACCTTGTCCTGCAAATAATGCGGCAACTCATCCAACGCAAGCTGGAACCCTGGGCGCCGAACACCAATAAAACAAATTCGCTGCGCCAGTTCCTCAATTCCCTGCCAATGAGGCAAGTAGTTCACCATATCCGCACCAATAATAAAATAAAAATCCACAGCAGAATGCAACTCCTGAAGCTCCTTGATCGTGTCAATGGTATAGGATACTCCCCCGCGAAGCACTTCAATATCCAGCACTTCAAAAGCAGGATGACCCGCCACCGCTTCACTCGTCATCTCCAGACGCTCCTTACCGCTCGCCCCCGCCTGATGCTTGTGCGGAGGAATATGAGAAGGCATAAACCATACTTGATCCAGCCCATAGGCATCTCTTGCCGCTTCTCCAGCCAGCAGATGTCCAATATGAATCGGGTCAAATGTACCACCCATAATACCGATTTTCATAATTTTCTCCCCGCGTGTTATCCTCTAGGCAACTCAATTTCCTTATGATCACGGGATTCTTTGTACAAAATAATAGTGCTCCCGATGATCTGAACAAGCTCAGAACCTGTCTCCGCGGCCAGTTCTTCCGCAATTTCATGCTTGTCGTCCAAACAGTTGTTCAAAATTTGCACTTTCATCAGCTCACGCTTTTCAATCGCATCGTTGATGTGACGCATAAGATGCTCATTCGTACCGTTTTTGCCTACTTGAAAAACCGGGTCCAAATGATGCGCCATTGAACGCAAATATCTTTTTTGTTTACCTGTTAACATGTATATTTAACCCCTTCGTCGCCACATATGCAATGCAGCATTTCCATAATTTTAATGTACAATCTTACTTACGACAGGCTACTCAGCACAGCCGCTCTCATTTGCTCTACAGCAGGGACAACCCCTGTAAAATACTCAAAAGCTACAGCCCCCTGGTACACGAACATGCCCAAACCCCCATGTACAGTGCAGCCGCGCTGTTCACGGCTTTCCTGTAAAAGTCTCGTTTCCAGCGGGTTGTAGATCAAATCACTCACAATGATTCCCTCCGGAATCAAGCTCGTTTCCAGTGGAAGTTCATCCGATAAAGGAGACATTCCCACCGAGGTTGTGTTAATCAACACATTCACTGTGGCGAGCACGCTCTTGGCATCTTCGTTGGAATAACCCCTCACTGGGATCGCTTCCGTCGTCCACTCTAATGCCAGTTGCTCAGCTTTGTCACGTGTTCGGTTCAAAATAATAACCGATTCCGGTTGCTCCTCCAACAGAGCATGAATCACGCCACGAGCAGCCCCTCCGGCTCCAAGAACAGCAATTCTTGCGCCCTTCAACTCGACAGAAGTCTCTTCTTTGAGGGAACGTACGTAGCCAATTCCGTCCGTGTTATAGCCCTTAAGACGTCCATTGTCATTCACTATCGTATTGACAGCGCCAATGAGTCTGGCCCCTTCATCAATCTCATCCAGATATTTCATAACTTCAACTTTATGGGGAATCGTCACATTGACTCCGCGGAAATGCAAAGCGCGAATCCCCTTCATGGCATCTTCCAGCTGATCCGGTTTGACATGAAGAGGTACAAAATCTCCTTCAATCCCCGCTGCCTGTAAAGCTATTTTATGCATAAGAGGCGATTTGGAGTGCTTGATCGGATCACCCAATACGCCCAATAGTACAAGACCTTGTTCGGTCGCTTCAGACTCCCCGCTGTTCATCGTTGCTCTCCCCCATATTGCAAAATATTAGGCCGCACAAATACATGAATGGCGGCAGGAACCAATACCTGTTCCTTGCCGCCCTATAACATGGTTACAGCAACGTTATATCAACGCAGGCCGCAAAAGCACACGGACTCCCCGAGGAGCATGAACCGCAATCAGAGCTCCGTTCTCGCTATTTACCCTGATCCATCCCAAACCGGAAATGTAGATGTCCGATGGAGATTTGCGTGGAACGCGGAACTCATGTCTTGTCCATTCCGGCATCTCTGCCAATTGATCGCGTGTTGGCGGAGATAACAATTCCCCGGCATGATCAGCGAACAACTGATCAGCTCGCTCCAGCTTCGTGCGATGTATCTTAAGACCACCGTTAATGTAGCAGGTAAATGATTGGTGCTGACCCTCCACAAAATCAAATCGGGCCATACCGCCGAAAAACAATGTTTGTCCGGCATCAAGCTGATATGCAGCAGGCTTCAGCGGCTTGTCCGGCATAATAGCGCTCAAGTCCTGACGGGAGACGATTTCACTGAATCGCCAAGGGTATACAATACCCGGAGTATCAATAATGTGCTTGCCGTCGTCGAGCGGAATATTCACCATATCGAGTGTAGTCCCCGGGTAACGGGACGTTGTGAGTTCCTGCTCCATATCGCTATAATCACGAATCAAGCGGTTAATAAGCGTCGATTTACCCACATTTGTCGCTCCGACTACATATACATCGCGGTTACCACGGAGCTCAGATACCACATCCAACAGACGGTCAAAGCCCTGATTTTTTTTAGCTGAGCACAGTACGATTTCTTCTGTGCGTAGTCCTTGCTCCTTCGCTTGCTTTTGTACCCAGTTACGTACCTTGTTCCAATTCGTTACCTTAGGCAGCAAATCGGTCTTGTTCACAGCTAGTATAACCGGATTGGAGCCTACAAAGCGTTGCAAACCGGAAATCAAGCTACCTTCAAAATCAAAAATATCTACAATGTGGATGACGAGCGCATCCTTGTCACCAATTTGACTGAGCAGCTTCAAGAACTCATCTTGATCCACCGTCACTGAAGACGTCTCATTATAGTTTTTGATCCGGAAGCAACGCTGACAGATGACAGGTTCGCGAGTAAGCAATTTTTCAGGAATATATCCCGGAAGCTCCGGGCTAGTGGTCTGCACGGTGATACCGCAACCACTACATTTGACGGCAGTGCCGCCGTCAGGTCTTTCAGTCATTCTTCTTTTCCTCCTCAAGCCATAAGCCTTTCTTACGTAACCTTGTGAGCGCGATTCGCTCCAACCGCCGATTAAATCGGGTCATGACTCCTTCATCATGAATGGATATCGGTAGCACCAACACCGTATGCAATCCCAGTCGGTTGCCTCCCAATACGTCCGTCAACATTTGGTCCCCGACCATGATAGTCTCTTCCGGAGTCAGCCCCATCATACGGATGGCTCTACGAAAAGACGAGTTGGAGGGCTTCCGTGCGGCATGTATAAATTCAATGTCCAAAGGCGTAGCAAACACGGATACACGGTCCATATTGTTGTTAGACACGATGACAAGCTTAAAACCCGCCTGTTTGACCTTCTCAAACCAGGCCACCAGCTCGGGAGTCGCATTCGGCGCTTTTGCACCGACCAGCGTGTTATCTAGATCCGTAATAATGCCGCGATATCCTTGAGCATACAAGCCTTCAAGATCAATATCAAAGACGGTATTCACCCGTAATTTGGGCATCAGCATTTCAAACAACGTCGGTCACCTCAGTTTCATACGACAAACTATACCATATTACTATGGCTTAGTAAAAAGCTATCCGCAACAAACGGACAGCTTTTTCACTAAATATATAGCTAAAGATTAAAATAGACGGCGTTTGACCCTAATCAAAAATAGACTAGTCTTGATCCTTCTGATCCGACGCAGCTTTTCGTCCAGCCCAACGTTTAATCCATCCTTCTTTATGTAACAGGGAGGCTTGCTGGCGAACCATATGCCAATCTTCTGCGGTTACAGATGAGGGACTATAACGCGCTTGTTCAAATCGTCCAAGCAGCTGATGTAAAATTGAAGCGTGTTCCGGTACTTCTAGCGACCATCTATCAACTGATTCCCTCAGCGTCTCGTGACTGGCGCGGACAAATCCCCTTCTTCGCATGTACCTTAACCAGTGCTCAGTTTCGACGACCACCTTTTCATCCGGAGTCAGCGGCTTACCTCTGCGTAAGCGCAGCAGGTAAAAGTGAATGTCTGCCCGATTACGCCAGACGATATAAGCAGCCCACAGCAGCAGAATTGCAGCAGCAGAACCTATAATTACAGGATGAATCTTTGAACCTTCCTCCGGATTAGTCTGCGGGGTCTGCTCAGGCTGTTCTGGTTCAGGCTGATCTTTAACCTCAGGGGCTTCTGGAGTCTTTGAATCCTCCTGTTCCGTAAGCAGTGGCATATCAAAGCCAGGCGTAGCTTCTACAGGGACCCAACCGTATTCACCTAAATATACTTCCGCCCAGGAATGAGCATCCGCATTTGTCACGGAGTAAGAGGACATATTTTCGTCACTTTCGCCCGTTGTTGCATCATCTGAAAACGTCTGCTGACCAGGTGCATACCCTTTAACCCAGCGGGCTGGAACCCCAACAGAGCGAGCCATCATGACTAATGAGGTGGAATAATAATCGCAATAGCCCTCCCGAATCTCAAACAGAAAGGCATCCACAAAATCTCTGCTTCTTTTCCGTGAGAGGTCCGGATTGTTCGTATATGCATAATTTTGCTGCAAATACTGCTGTAGTAATCCGACTTTTTCATACGGCGTTTTCGCCGTTGACGTTACGTTCTGAGCCAAATCACGAACCCGCTGTGGCAACTCATTTGGAATTTGTAGATAGGCTTCCTGTTTGTTTTTTCCGTACAACTCATTAAAAGTTTTTGTGCGTAGCTCTTTCTCAGGGATCACAGGGACATGCGATACCAGAGTATACGTTTTAGGATAAGCAGTTCTTCGGGAGGATGGATTCCAAAGCAGCTCCGCCTGTTCCGGATTCCAACGTAACCCGTCTGCCCGTGAATCTCTGTCCACCGATTGAACACGCTGCACCGAATAGGCGCCAAACAAAACAGGATAGCTCTGGTCGTTTTGCATCGTAATGGTCTGAACGACCTGCTCAGTCGAATGCCGCGTTTCTTGTGTGTTTTCAAGCTCTGCGGTCATCGGCACATCATTTAGCGTTTGATCATCGTTGCCCCCGTCACTCCAGCCTGTACCGGAATAGGTTCGTTTCGTTTCCCCCCGCCAATAGCTTCGCTGAGTGGTCGTGATGGTCATGACAGGAGAATAATCAAAATTAAAACCTCCACCCAACCGATTATCCTGGCGACTATAACCCGATGCGGTGTTCATCCGCTGATTCAGTGCCCCAGATCCATTGCTGATCCCAGCGGTGGTTGAGCTATCTCTCTGGGTCCACGCTGTATAGGGATCCGTCAAAGCTGGCTGTACCTCAGGCATATTGACACCAGCCATAATAATGAGCGCAAAAATGACCGCAATATTGGCTGCTATTTTATATGGATAGCGCCGAATATGCTTCCACCCTTGAGGATAATGCTGCCGAAAATACTGCAGATGCTGTGTCACTAGCCAACCCATACCAGCAAAGACGATCCAAGCAACCTCCTCCCACAGCACAGTTGGCGTGAAGGAATCAAGCACTGCCAGCGCGGCAATATTAATACCCACAAAAACAAGAATCCGTTGCTTCGTTGTAACGATGAGCGGCACCATTTCAATAACTAGCCAAGCGATAAGGGAAAACCAAATATAAGGAGACATATTGGATATAAATTGGTCCAGGCGATTGGCTACCCCTCCGAAGGGGATAATGATGGAGTAAGACACCAATGTCCGATACAAAATAAAAAACAGCGCCGCCGCCTTAACAATAAATTCAATCCAAGGACGAAATGGTAGTACAATCTTCACCAGAGCCAGCATCGTAATGGTCATCAGTACAAGTGCTCTTGTCTCTTCCAGCCATAATTCGGAAGCAAAAGAAACCCATTGCATGGCAATAATAATAATCCATAAAAATGTAAAAGCGGGAGCCCAGGAACCCTTTAACGATTGTAACCAGCTCTTCATAGTGTCCCTCCCCCCATTACAGCCGGGAGCTCTTCAAGGCTCTCAACATCGTAGCCCTTGATTCCCCTTGCACGAAGCATGCTTATCCATTCTTCAGCTTCTCCCTCAGCAGAACCTTCTCCGATATAGACGTGGCACGGAGTCATCCCCCGGGTATCGGCCCAGCGAAGAAGCTCCATCGCCTGATAATCCCTCAGCGGACTAATCAGTATAAAATAACAGCCTTGCGGAAACTTGCGTACACTGCTTTCTACAGCGGATTTCAAGCTACCTTGTGAAGTTGTGTATATGTCTACCAAGTGATGCATCATTCGTTGTCGTTCCATTGTCTGCTCACTTGGCTGAAAGACGGTACCTTTCTCTCCAGCTGTGCACAATCCAACCCCCATTCGCTCCCGTCCACCATATTCCAGCAATGAAGCGGTAGAGGATACAGCTAGCTCAAACTGTTCGGCGTTTACATAATGCTTCATGTGTACGTCCAGCACAAGCATCGTTTTGGGAACGGTCTCATGCTCAAATTCCTTGGATTTCCAGCTACCTGTACGCGCCGTCGCATTCCAGTGGATGCGCGAAAACCGATCTCCATACACATAGTCCCGTACACCGTTAATTTGTGTCGTTTCACGCCGCGTTCGAGTTTGAACGGTCTGCGGTCCAGACATCCTTGAGCGACGGTCATTCATCTGCCAATACGGAATGAATACCGTTCGGGGCAGCACCCGAAATTCACCGCGTGCGTTCAAGCTGCCTTTGTGCTCCAACAGGCCGAAGATGTCCTCACTCACACATTCAGTTTCCTCAAAGTGGTAGCTTCCTCGTTCTAAAGCGGGAGTCTGAAATGTAAGCTGACCGCCCCCTTTTAGACTGGGAATGACACTGTCCTCAAACGACCAGGATTCACCTGTATGTCGCTTGAGGACCTCACGGACAATGACATAGGGTAACGGAAGAAAACCAGGAATGCTGAGGCTCAGCTTTACATGCACCTGATCTCCCGCATGCAGCAGTTCTCCAAACTGCGAGCCTTGCGAAAGCTGCCGGGAGCCTTGCACACGGCGAACTCCGCTCAGACCAACGATCCATAAATAAACGATTAACAGCGTAACCATAGACAACAGCATGACCGACGTCTTGCCGCCCTGAAACAACAAATATAGCAGGCACACCACCCATATGACCCCCAGAAGCCAGATGCGGCCTGACAGCCGGGGAAGCCTGCGCTTCCTTTTGACCATATTCATTCCCTAAGGACGCTCCATTCGTACGGGTACATGAACCTGCCGAAGGACAGCCTGCAGCACGGACTGGGCACTGGAACTGTCCAGACGCGCCTCGGGACGCAGCAACAAACGATGCGTTAGCACATAAGGTGCCAGCGCCTTCACATCATCAGGCAGCACATAGTCACGGTTGTCTAGAAAAGCGTATGCCTTCGCAGCCATTACAAAAGCAAGCGCCGCCCGGGGGCTTGCTCCCAGCAGCACGGATGGATGTTCTCTTGTCGCACGCACGATATCAAGTAAATAGGACGTCACTGCTTCGTCCATATAAATTCCTCTAATTTCCTGCTGGATGTCAGCAATCTGCTCCATATGAGCTACAGCCTCCAGACGGTCTGCTGGCTGGCCTGCCTGATGATGAAGCAGCATGTTTCGCTCCGTCTCCATGTCAGGATAACCCAAGCTGATTTTGAGCATAAAACGATCTAACTGTGCTTCCGGCAGCATATAGGTGCCTTCAAAATCAATCGGATTTTGTGTCGCACACAGCATAAAAGGATGAGGCAACATATGAGTGTCCCCATCCACTGTCACACTGCGTTCCTCCATAACCTCCAGCAGAGCCGACTGGGTTTTCGTCGTCGCTCGGTTAATTTCATCCGCCAGCAAAATATTAGTCATCACAGGACCCGGACGGAAATAAAAACGCTCGTCCCGTGGATGAAATATGGATACCCCTGTAATATCACTCGGGAGAATATCAGGATTACATTGAACACGGCGGTAATCACCGCGCATGGATTTGGCAAGAGCCTTGATCATTTGCGTTTTTCCCGTACCCGGAACATCCTCGATCAGAATGTGTCCACCCGCCAGCATAGCCGTAAGCAGTAATTTTATTTCAAAGGATTTACCTAATATACATGATTCCAGATTAGAACGGATTGCAGATACAATCTGCACAGATTCTTGACGTACGGGCATAGCTCTGTAAACCTCCTAGATAGCAACATGTTTCCTATTATTGTACATGAAGGTGGGCACAGAGTACACTTAACCCCTGCCCGTATTATTCAAACTCCATCCTTCTTTCGATCTTTCATGTGCAGAACAATTAAAAACCCTTCGGTCATTAGATCCGAAGGGCACATGTTTATAATCATTTATTTTTATGTCAAATCTAAAGTACGCTGCTTTTATATGCTTCCTTTTGGACGAACAAACAAGCATGCCAGAAAAGAGAAAATAATCGCAGAGGAAATTCCTGCACTTGTCAGACTAAAGATCCCTGTAATGACACCCAGCCATCCGTCCTTCTCCAATTCGGTTAATGCGCCATGTACAAGTGAGTTACCAAAACTGGTAATTGGAATGGTCGCACCCGCACCCGCAAATTTAATAAGCGGATCGTATATCCCAACAGCATCAGCAATTGCACCTGCAACCACCAACGTACTCATCGTATGTGCCGGCGTCATTTTGAACACATCCATCATCAACTGGCCCACGACACAAATGGCACCACCCACTAAAAAAGCCCATAGAAATATCATACTGTTCCTCCCGCTTCAAAAGCTACAGCATGTGCAACACAAGGAATGCTTTCACCCTGCTGTGTAGTCAAAGGAGATAATAACGCTCCGGTTGCCACGACCAGTACCTTTTGCAGCTCTCCTTTTTCGATCCGCTTCAACAAATGCCCGTAGGTTACAACAGCCGAGCAGCCACAACCACTGCCTCCTGCAATGACTTTCTTTTGCTTATTGATATCGTAAATCAGTAAACCGCAATCATTAAATTCCGTCTGATTCATATCGAACCCATCTTTTTTGAGCAGCTCCTTGGCAATCGGTAGCCCCACTGAGGCTAAATCGCCCGTTACAATGAGATCATAGTAACCAGGGTCACGGCCAGTATCTCGAAAATGAGACAACAGCGTATCCGCAGCCGCGGGAGCCATGGCTCCACCCATATTAAAGGGGTCTTTAATACCCATGTCCATTACACGTCCAATGGTAGCACAATCCACCACCGTCCCTGACTTGGCATGTCCTACAATTGCGGCGCCGGAACCGGTAACAGTATACTGAGCCGTAGGGGGCTTCTGTGATCCGTATTCATTAGGATAGCGGAATTGTTTTTCTACAGTACAGTTATGGCTGGTCGTACCCGCCATCACGTAGTCACCGGCCTCTGAGTCCACAATAAGTGCGGCTAAGGCTAAGCTTTCCATTGATGTTGAACAGGCTCCAAAAACACCCAAATAGGGAATAGCCAGCTTGCTAGCCGAGAAGGAGCTACTGATAATCTGATTCATCAGATCACCACTAATAAAAAACTGCACTTCTTCTTTGTTCAAATTGGCATTAATTAGCGCCAGCTCTGTAGAATGCTCAATCAATCTACGTTCCGCTTTTTCCCACGTTTTCTCGTTGATTTCTATGTTGTCATAAATATAATCAAAATCTGTGGACAACGGCCCCTCTCCTTCATCCGGGCCCACAACAGTGGCACTTCCAATGATGCGCGGTCTTGATTCAAACTTCCAGGTTTGTCCTCCCTGTCTTCTCATAAGTGATTGCCTCCCACACCAAGGATGGCATATATAACGCCTACGATAAATGCAGCCACCACCCCGAATACGACAACCGAGCCTGCAAGTTTGAACATATTGGCGCCCACTCCGAGCACCAGTCCCTCAGAACGATATTCCAATGCAGCCGAACACATGGAGTTAGCAAAGCCTGTAATGGGCACAGCGGTTCCTGCTCCTGCCCATTGAGCAACCTTATCGTAAACCCCGATACTGGTTAATATGACCGCCAGCAAGATCATCATGGATGAGGTCGGCGGGGCGGCCTCCTTGGCTGATATGTGCATTCCTGCCATAAAAGCCTCTTGAATCGCCTGTCCAATCACACAGATCCCGCCTCCAACCAGAAAAGCGCGCACACAATTGGCAAATACTTTTCTCGAGGGTTCATGCTTTTGTGAAATATTCTGATAGTCCTTCTCATTTATGGACAGCGGCGACGTATTGGTACGAAAACCGCGCTGCCCGGATTTAGCTGGCATCATTCACCACCCCTTATCTGTAAGTTTTCGCGCTTGGCGGTTCGAATTGCTTGGGTCTTTTTCATTATGAGCTTTTTGGAGAAATGTTATGTCAGGAAAATGATATCGTGGACATTCGATACAAATCCATTCATACTGAATACATGACGACCACTGGTTAATTAATAAGGAGTGAGGTATACATCATGGAATCAAAAACATTGGAATTGTTTAAAACCTTAACGGAGTTTCCTTCCATTCCTGGACATGAGCGTGAGTTGCGGGCATGGGTTAAGGAACGAATATCCGGTTATACCGATGAAATCGTGCAAGATCGATTGGGAAGTCTTTTTGGGGTGCTACGCGGTCAAGAGAGTGGACCACGTGTAATGGTGGCAGGCCATCTGGATGAAGTCGGTTTTATCGTGAATGGTATTACGGAAACTGGAATGATTCGTTTTCAGCCGGTTGGAGGCTGGTGGAGCCAAGCCATTATGTCACAACGTCTTCAAGTATTGACTCCAAAAGGCCCAGTTATCGGTGTAGTTGGCTCTGTCTCGCCTCATTTGCTGGATGAATCGCAACGCAGCAAACCTATGGACATCAAGCATATGTATCTGGATATCGGCGTAGACAGCAGACAAGAAGCGCAAGATCTGGGGATCGTACCAGGAACGGCCATTGCGCCGATCTGTGATTTCACTCCACTGGCAAATCCTAAAAAAATCATGGCTAAAGCGTGGGATAACCGCTACGGTGTAGGCTTGGCTATTGAACTGCTTGAAGCGTTACATAAAGAAAAAGACAAGCTTCCCAATACATTATATGCGGGGGCCACTGTTCAAGAAGAAGTGGGACTGCGTGGTGCACGCACAGCGGCCAATCTGATTCAGCCGGATATATTCTTTGCACTGGATTGCAGTGCAGCCAACGATATGGGCGGCGACCCGAATGCTTACGGGCACCTCGGTAAAGGCGCACTGCTGCGGGTATTTGATCCGGGTATGATTACACATCGCGGGATTGTGGAATACGTGCAAGACATGGCGGAAACTCACAAAATCAAGTATCAATATTTCATCTCCACAGGGGGAACCGATGCAGGTCAAGTGCACTTGAGCGGAATTGGCGTGCCATCCACTGTCATAGGCATCTGTGGACGATACATCCATACTTCTTCGTCTATTATTCACACTGATGATTATGATGCAGCCAAAGAGCTGATCATCAAGCTGGTTCAAAATCTGGATCGTACAACGCTGAATACCATTATTGAACGAACCTAAGTTGTAAGAGAGAATCGCAATCTATAAAAAAACAGTCAAGACACGTACAACGTGCATTGACTGTTTTTTTAATTTAATAGAAACAAAAGATAGAATATATCAAATCAAATGCTTATAACGAAGCAAAGCAATCACTACAAGTACAGTAGTTAAAGCAATACAGACGTTTTCTATCTTAGCTCCCTTCCGGGTTCCGGTACTCATCAATTTAAATCGCAACTTCCATTTGAACGGCGGCAAAGGTTTGATTCCATTATTCGTCAAGGAATCTGCCAGTAAATGCAGCAAGTACGCTAGACCTCCAGCCAGCCATATGCTGTCACCGTGCAAACGTGTCGTACCATAAAGCAGCGCAGTCCATGCGACTGTCCCATATACCGTATGTGTCAATCCCCGGTGTGGGACTAACGTACAAATGATCAGCAGACAGCCGGCGATATAATTCCACGGTGCATATGATTCTCCATACCAGGCTAGGCCGATACCAATTAGAAAGATAATAACCTTGCGCATGGATCGTGAAGGCATAAAAGAAGCACTGATCATCAGCAAAGCCAACACAAGATTCCATGGCGGTGGAGCCAAACGGGTGAAAAATACCCAACCAGCAGCCCCAATCATTAGAAGCTGTACAAGCCTAAGCATTTTGGTTGGCAGCGCACGACTCACGAGCATGGAGTTAGGCTCGTCAATATCCGGCAACAGTGAGCCGACCACAGCAGCTGCCACGGCAGCCGGGGTCACTTCGTATCCACTTAAAGCCAATACCGACAGGGAGACCCCGGTTCCAATAATCAAATGGGCTCTTCCCATCATGGTGCAAAACATCCTTTCGTTGCAGCATACAACAGAGTTCAACATCACTCCATTTGAATCAGCATAATTCGATTGTATACGACAAACAAAAGGAGAACAATAGTTCGCTTATTCTATTTAAAAGACTTCATTCAAAAGTCCTAGTTTCGTCCCCATTACTTAATCCTCCCCTTATTCTTTATCTGTACAACCATTTCTTAAAAAACACGCCATATGGCCTATGAGTATGTTGACAAACATCTTCAATATTTTCTTTTTGCCTCAAAGTCCTATTGTACAATTTGAAATATTAGGTAATATAGTGTTTATATTTACTATATGAATCTATTAAATGAATAAGGAGGAAATGTTATGCAAAAAATATCGACGTTCCGAAAGTTCAAAACCATTGGTCTGACATCGTTGCTAAGTCTTGTATTATTCGCCCTTCCCGCTTCAGCTGCTTGGAATGATACATACACGGGGTACGCCACATATACAGGATCAGGTTACTCTGGAGGGGCATTACTGCTTGATCCCATCCCTTCGGATGCCAAAATTACAGCGCTTAACCGCACACAACTGAATTATAACGGAATCAAAGCTGCATTAGCTGGAGCCTATTTGGAAGTTCAAGGTCCCAAAGGGAAAACAACCGTATATGTAACTGATCTTTACCCTGAAGGTCCAAGTGGCGCGCTCGATCTGTCTCCAAACGCGTTCAACCTGATTGGCAATCAAATAGACGGAAAAATCAATATATCATGGAAAGTTGTCAAAGCTCCGGTTAACGGCAATGTCTCCTACCGCATTAAAGAAGGCAGCAGCCAATGGTGGGCAGCCATTCAAGTACGCAATCATAAATATCCGGTCTTGAAGATGGAAGTCCAACAAAACGGACAATGGCTCAATCTCGAAAAACAGGATTACAACCACTTTCTAGGTACTAACTTAGGAAAACAACCTCTGAAAATACGGATTACGGACATTCGTGGTGTCGTGCTGAACGATACAATCCCAGCTCTAGCAGAAAATGGTACAGGTGGAGCCTATATCGTTAAAGGTAACGTTCAATTTCCTGACTAATTGCAGTACCGTCATCTTTCCTTCTTTTATTTGAATAGACAAACCCGGCCGGGAACCGACGCAATCCAATGCGTATAAGTGTTCCTGGCCTTTTTGCGAAAAAATCATTATTTTTCACAAAGAATCGGTTTGTTCACTGTCCTGTTCACAAGATCACACGTATAATGAATACATAAATAGGGTGTACTTTACAGCTACGTGCACACAGACAGGAGGCCTGTTCATATGAGCAATTTCAAAAAGCATCACAAGCTTCACAGCAAATTGCTGGTCAGCATTACGTTATGTATTACGCTAACGTTGCTGGTATCCACCACTGTGTATTATTTTTACTATATTCGCGTGGAAAAGGAGCAGGCATTCGAGGCCAATCACAACAGCTTGACGTTGAGAAGCAAAGAAGTTATTAACATGACATCTATTGCTCAATCTTTGGCATTTCAAATGTATCGCAGCAGTACCCTGTCCAAGTTGTTGTATTATCCAAAACCTAATGTATATGATGTAACCGCTGCCATGACCGAATTGAACAATTATCTTAACTCCATGCCGTATATCGAATCCATCTACGTGTTTAACCCTAAAAGCGGCACCTTCTACATTGCGTCCTCACAAGGTCAAAACGGGTTATTCAGCAAACATGAACTGGCTGATACAGATATCATTCGCGTGCTGGATCATTATCAGGACTATAAACCCTTTACGCCTATTCCACGCACGTATCCGCTGCTGACTGCCTCAGACTCCGGAGCTGGAGTAGAGCAAGCAAGCCCAGATATCGCAGCTTATACGTATTTATGTTATGACGCAATTAACTCGAACGAAGCGATAAATTCGGCTGTGATTGTGAATGTGTCGGCGGCCTGGATGAACAAGGAAATGGCGGCGAATCCAATCTCAGGCGGGACCGCTTATATTTTAGACGATCAGGGCAGACTGTTGTCTGGTACAACATTGACAGACGAAACTTTGAACGAAAAAGAACAGCTATGGTTGCACACGAGAGTCAAAAAACAAGAAACAGGCTATTTTGTAGAAGACTTTCATGGTAAAAGATCACTCATTTCCTACACCTCCCCGGATGGACTAGGTTGGCAGTATATTAGTGTCACACCATATGAAAGCGTTATCAAAATGGCAAGTGTCATTCGTAATGCGATGTTACTGATAGCCGCCATCATTGCATTGGCAGGATTCGTGGCTTCGTGGCTGCTGTCCAAAATGCTGTATACGCCTATTGGCCAAATTGTTGTGCATATGAATTCACTGGAATCGGAGAAACGAAACAGCATGTACACGATCCGACAAAACATTTTACGGAATGTGATCCGAGGAATCCGAAATCTTCCTGCCGGGGAAGAACCGGAACGATTACGCGAGCTTGGGATTACGTTCCAGTTCGACAAAGACTACCGCCTTGTGCTGCTGCGCATAGATGAATATACCCGATGGCAAAGCGAACGTGGACCTGATCTGCTACCCTATAAGTTTGCAATCATGAACATTGCTTCTGAAATATGCGGACAAACGTACCGGGTGGAGACCGTTGATATGGATGAGGACAGTGTATTGCTGATGCTTAACATTCTCGATCCCGCAGAACATACAGATACTGTACTGTTAGAAACCTTATTACGCCAAATACGTGAAGCTTGCTTTGAATATTTGAAGCTGAGCGTTTCACTGACTTACAGTGCAATCACGAGTCAACCAGAACGGCTGCATCTGCTGTACCGCCAGGTACAAGACGCATCTATGCACCGATTTTTTCAGGGGCATGGCTGCATTATTAATGCGCAAAACACTACAGACGAGGATATCCAAAATACTTACGTATATCCAGCCGATAAAGAGAAAAAAATGCTAGATACGCTGCTGTCTGGTCATACGGAGGATGCACACAGTATGTTCAAAGAATTATTGATGCATATGGAAAAATATCCGTTTTCCTCTGTTCAAGTGGCGATATCCCGGCTCATCATGAGTGTGAATAATGCTGTTCGGCATATCAGTGAGCTCAATGGATTTGCTATAGAAACTAAACCTGAATTACCATCCGCAGATCGGTTAGAGACCGCTGAGAATCTTATTGATCATTATCAATTGGTCTTTGATCATATTCGCTCCAGTCTATCGGAAAAACGAAACACGAAGCAGGAACGATTGGTGCGGCAAATCAATGAACGAATAGAGCAAGCCTATACGGATCCCAATTTTTGTCTCAATCAGATTGCGGAAGAGCTGGATATGTCGCCGATCTATGTCAGCAGGCTATATAAGCAACAGACCATGTCTACCATCGTGGACGTCATCCAACAACTCCGTATTCGCAAGGCCTGTGAGCTGCTGGAACAGACCGACTGGTCTGTAGCTGAAGTAGCAGAACAAACCGGATTTGCGAGTAGCTCTTATTTCCATCGCATGTTCAAGCGTAGCTTGGGCGTAACACCGACAGATTTTCGCCGTTCTAAAGCAAATGCGCAATAAGTAGACCGCTCTACACGACCACTCTGAGAACGGAACATTGCTCCCAAAAACATAAACTGACATTAAAAAGCAAGCCTCCAACTTTCTGGAGACTTGCTTTTTTCTTTATCACAATTCTTTATGTTTTATTTAATCCCCTTCTCCTTTACATAGGCTTCCCATTGTTTTGTATATTCGGTTTGGATTTTCTCCAAACCAGCTTGGTTTGCCTTTTGCAAGAAGGTCTGCAAGCCTTGATCTACATTGTCGATCAGTCCAGCTTGGAGCGGATACAGATATTGCTTCTCAACCTGTTCTAGAGCTGCTTTTTCTGCTTGATATGTCGTGTAGTCCTCTGCAAAGCCGGTAAACAGGTCAGGCTTCTGGATTTTATCCAGCTCGGCAAAAATTTTCTTCACACGGTCAAAGCCAGAATCAAACAGCATGTATTCCGGGTTACGCCAAGCCCAACTGTTCATACCTTCGCGTGAAAATCCATTAGAACTGCCGCTACCTATCATATGATAGTAACCATCTTTGACTTCGTAGTTTTTGCCTTCAATACCATATTGCGTGAGCAAGTTATAGCGTTTGTCCGTCACAAGCTTTTCATAAAAAGCTAATGCGCGCGCCGGATTTGGGCTGCTTTTTGGAATTGCAAAGCCGTTGTGAATCGGATGCACTGGAGTTGCATAACCTGTCGTCAAAGGGAATGGGTAATACTCGAGCTTCCAGTCCGGGTGAGATGCTTTGAGCTTAATGACCATATCATTAAACCGGGTTGGATTGTCACCGAAAATACTCGCCGCTTTACCAGAAGTCACTTGATCCTGAAGCGTATCTTTTACGTTTAATACGTTTTTAGGAATGAATCCTTTATCGGCCCAGCGTTTGTAAGTGTTCAGCTCTTCCTTTTGTTCATCCGAGCCCCAATATTTATAAACCTCTGTTGGTTTTTCATATTTAATACCGATGCCATAAGGCAAGGCACCTACACTCTTCGTTACTAATTCGGTATATCGGTCATGCAGATTTCCCTTGATATCGCTGTTCAGAGATACGGTTTTCATATTTGGCTCATGCTGACGTATCCCATCCATATAAGCCTCGTAACTTTTGATATCTGTCGGTTTAGGCAAATTGTACTTCTCTCGTAAATCCTCACGCCATACAAAGCCGTTAGTGACATACTCTTTATACGTGCCAGGCACGGTATAAATTTTGCCTCCGATTTTAACTCCATCCCACATGTCCTGAGGTACAAATTTTTGCAAGGCAGGTGCAGCCTTAGGCAGCAGATCGTCTAGCGGCAGGAATGCGCCCTTCTTGGCATAGGCCTGATACTGCGTCCAATCTGCAGTGAATATCAGGTCGATAGGCTGACCCGAAGACAATAACAGCTTATATTTTTGATCCCAGTCTGTCCACGTCGTATAGTTAAATTTGACGGTGGCATTCAGATCTTTTTCCGCCAACTTATTAATCTCTGCCTCAATGGTAGACAGATCCTTAGGAGCATCCCCCAGCATATAAAATTGCAGCTGAACTTTTTGGGATTTATCATCCTCTCCATTTGCTTTTTGTGCGCTGTTTCCGCTACCTCCTCCACATCCGGCTAATAGCGCCATGATGACCATTACTGCAATCAGGATGGACATGCGTTGTTTTCTTTTCTTTGTGAATGTCATGTGAATCCTCCCTTTGAAATGGTAGTCCGATTAAATAAAACGCTTACAAAGAGTGCTATTTAGATGGCACAACGTCAGCACGTCATGCCATCACAGTCCTTGAGTGCCACTTTAGCCTTTTACCGCACCAATGGTCAATCCCTTAACAAAATAGCGCTGTACGAACGGGTACAGCAGCAAAATGGGTCCAGTAACCACGATCGCCATTGCCATTTTGGTCGATTCTGTCGGCATATCATTGGAAAGGGACACACCAGTACCTGCACCCATTTGAGCGATAAATTGCATGGAGTTAATTACATTATACAGATAATATTGCAACTGGTATTTATGCGGATCGTTAATAAAGAGTGAGGATGAGAACCAGTCATTCCAGTAAGCCAAGGCCAGAAACAGCCCCACAGTGGCAATACCCGGTGTAGATAAAGGCAGCACAATTCGATAGTAAATTTTAAAATCACCCGCACCGTCAATTTTAGCGGACTCGAACAGCTCTTCCGGCATGGAGGAACGAATGAAGTTTTTCATCAAAATGATCAGAAACGGAGTCATCAATCCCGGGAAAATAAGCACTGTATACGTATCAAGCAATCCTAAATACTTCGTCAGCATAATGTACCAAGGTACCAACCCGCCTCCAAACAGCGTCGTAAAGTAAATATAGAATGAAAACGCATTGCGGTATTTAAAATCTTTGCGTGCCAGCACATATCCTGCCATCGTCATCAGGAACAGGCCTAACGTCGTGCCTACAACCGTGGTAAAAATCGTCACCCCGTATGCCCTTAACACCTCTTCAGGAAAGGTGAACACCGTCCGGTAACCTTCCAGTGAGAATTGCTGTGGTATAAAGTGATATCCATCCCTGATAATCGATTCATTACTGGTCAGTGAAGCCGAAATAATAAGTAGAAATGGAAGTAAACAAGCAATGGAAGCAATAATGATAATCACATAAGAGATAATTTTAAAAATTCGAGTGTATACATCCTCTTTGATCGCCATCCGTTTGGGTCCTCCTTTCTAGAATAAGGCATACTCGTCGTTCAACTTGCGGATAATGTAGTTCACGGTCATGATCAGTACAAAGCCGAACAAGGATTGGTATACGCCTGCCGCCGAAGCCATCCCCACATCAAAAGTCACTTTAAGCGAACGGTACACATAAGTGTCCAAAATATCCGTCGTATTGTACAGCACCCCATTGTTGCCGATTAATTGATAGAAAAGATCAAATTGTCCTTTCATAATACTACCAAGCGCAAACAACAGCAGCACAACGAATGTCGATTTAAGCATCGGAACGGTAATGTACCAGATTCGTTGAAAAATGTTGGCTCCATCCATTTTAGCTGCCTCATAATATTCGTCACTGATCCCTGTAATTGCTGCCAGATAGATCACCATACTGTAGCCGAGATTTTTCCATAAATAGAACAGGATAATCAGAAAAATCCATACCCATGGTTTGTTGTATACATCCACTCGTTCACCACCAAATTGCAGCAGCAGCGTATTCAGAAAACCATTATCATAATTAAATATGTTATACACGATGACACTTAGAATAACGAAAGAAACAAAATAAGGCAGGAACATCACGGATTGAGCAATCTTTTTAAAGTAGCGGCCTCGCAGTTCATTCAGCAAAATAGCGAGAACAATCGCTAACACGTTACCGAGTAAAATAAACGCTGCGTTGTATCCGACCGTATTCAATGTCAGTTTTGTCAGCGTGCCGGATTGCCATAGAAAGCGAAAATTTTGGAGTCCGACGAACTTGGCATCAAACAGACTGGTATTAAAGTCGAACTGAGTAAATGCATAATAAATACCCACCATAGGAATGTAGGAATTAATGAAGAAAAAAATTAAAGTGGGCAACAACATCAGAAATAATACGCGATTGCGGAACAGTTCATAGAAAAAACCGTGTTTTCTACCCGTTCCCAGCCTCTTACCATTCAGGCGGGAATCCGTTGCAAGCATTGCAGAATTTTTGGGCATAGGCTGATTCAATGTGAGTCACTCCCCCTCTGTGTACGTTACCGACAGCAAGGTTTGTAGCACCGCCGCCGTATAACTATATTTTATGTAAGCGCATTCAAAATGAAAAGTGAAGCCTCTCATGCTTCATGAACAAAGGAGTGTCCTGAGGAGTGAACAATTCGGATATTTGTGAAGTTTTGTGTAATATGAGGCGCCTGATCGACGCCTTGAGCCCATTCACAAAGCATATTTGAACGATCTACTCTATTCCTTTTGTCCACCCTGAAAAGTGGTTTCATCCTGTTTCACCCGAAATCCGATTTTCTTGGCCTGCTCCAGCAGCTCAGCGGCATTATCCTGCGGCTTATATCCGATTAGTTCTTCCAAGTAGCCAATGTCATAATAATTATCCGTATTGGCTGACGTACCGTACAAATTAAGATAACTCATCTCCGGACGAGCTTCGATACAGCAGACGGTCAGACGGATCATATCGCGCTCGGAAATCCAAATATGAGCGGCGCGCTCCGAATGGGGCCGATCATCCCCAGGAAAATTTCCGATACGGATATTCATTGAAGATATTTTGCCCTGATCGGCATACAGCCGTCCCAACAGTTCAATGTAGCACTTACTCAATCCATAAAAACTGTCTGGTCGGTAGGGATCTTCTACATCTATGCTTTCGCCTACTTTATAAAACCCTGTGGCATGATTGGAACTGGCAAAAACAATACGCTTTACCCCATTTTTCACCGCAGCTTCATACAGCTTGTAGGCTCCGCTAACATTGCCAGACAGCACTTTGCCGAGGAAATCCCCTTCATCCTTGATCCATGCAAAATGCAGTACCGTATCCACTCCGCGCGTCAGCTCATCCAGTCGTGCAGCATCATGTATATCCATTTCCACAATCCCTGCCTCTTCATCCCTCTTCACATCAGCAGCGGTTATTTCATATTTACCTTCCGCTTGTAGCCCTTCATACAATACTTTCCCAATTGTACCTGCCGCACCTGTAATCAATAATTTTCGTGCCATCGTCCGCATCTCCCTTCTTTGCTTGGTTGTATGCTGTCATCCATATCATAATTTTAACCAACTCCCCAGGGAGGAAACCCCTTAAACTCTCGAATTCGGTAGGTCATAGCCCACTTAGCTGTGTCTCCTGTTAGCATATAAAAAGGGACCCTGCTACTGTGCAAGAGTCCCTTGTTGTTACTTTGTTTCAAATTCTATGTTTCAAGTTGTATCTTTCAATTTCTTTGTTTCAACTACTACGTTCAAGCTTGTCGTACTACTCTCGCTCTGCGATTAACCAAATAAATGCTAAGCCCGATTAAGATCAACCCGATCAGCAGGAAAGCCGTAATCGCTTCGCCCAGCACCAACGAGCTGACAAACACCGAGATCACAGGCACCAAAAACGTATAAGACGCAACCTTACTCGCATCCCCTGAATTAACAAGTGTGAAATACAGCAACCAGGAAAGTGAAATTCCCAGCACCGTGCCGAATATCAGCCCTGACACATACGGGACATTCCATACGATATCTGACCAGCTTTCCGTCACCGTTCCAGCTCCCGTCAGCACGATGCCTCCCAGTGTACATTGAAATGCAACCAGCCACAGCGAATCGACACGCTGGTTTACCTTTTTCACATATACCGTTCCCAATGCCCAGCTCACGGCTGTAATAATGGCGATGATTACACCTGCCACAGCCACATGCCCTGAAAATCCGCCGACACTGACAGCTGCAACACCCAAAAATCCGATGACCAATCCAAGCACCTTGAGTCTGGACATCGCTTCCCCTAGCCACATCCATGCAAAAATGCCGACCAGCACAGGCTGGAGATATACCAGCACGGAAAACAAGCCGGAGGGGACGTACATCAGTCCCACTGTTTGCAGGCCATAAAACAGTACCACGTTAAAAATACCTGAAATAGCATACACCCGCCAATTTTCTTTCCAACGAATGCGATTCCATCTCGGTACTAAAATTGCTCCTAATAGCAGACCGCCCAGCAGTGTACGTAGCCCTGCAAACAACAATGGAGGTGTGAATTCCAATGCCACTTTATAAATGGGCCAAGAAATGCCCCACAATACAACCAGTAGCGCGATCATCATCATCCGCTTGGCTGTCGTTAACTCTCCCATGACGCTATCGCTCCTCTATGAAAAAAATCACTAGATTTTATATATTACGCCTACAGAACAACTTTATCAAACAAAAAATATGTATTGGAAAGCTCTACCTTTCATGCCCGCTTGTTCATCGAGGTATGTCTTCGGACAGAGGAATCCAGTCATTTGCCTATGTTACAATATACCAAAAAGACTTATAAAGCTTATAAGGATAGGAGGTTGTCTGCACTTGATTTATATCATCAAATTTTTGTACAGCTTTGTGCTCCCTCCCGGTTTGTTCATCCTCGTGATGGCAGGGCTCGTGATCTGGATATGGAAAAAGGCACGTATACCTGCGGTCGTACTGCTTCTTGTCACATTGCTGCTGTACGTTTCCTCGACCAATTTGGCTGGTGATTTGTTAATCAGTAGCCTGGAAAAACAGTACCCACAACCCCGTACTATTCAAGGCGATGTCATTGTTGTACTTGGGGGCGGAGCCACAGAAGGAACTCCCGACATCAATGGACAAGGCAATCTGCTAGGATCTGCGGCTAATCGACTGCTCACTGCGGCCCGACTGCACGAAGCAACAGGCTTACCCATTCTTTTCTCCGGTGGGCAAGTGTTTGGAGACAGTGGTAATGAAGCGAATATTGCGCAAAGGCAGCTGCTAGGACTCGGTATTCCGGCTAAGGACATCCTGATCGAAAACCGTTCTTTGAACACACAGCAAAATGCCGTATATACATCGCAAATTTTGGGAAAACATCAACTCACTAGACCTGTTCTGGTGACCTCCGCTTTCCATATGCCACGTGCTGCACTGGAATTTCAGCGTGCAGGCATACAGGTCATAGCTTATCCTACCGACTATCTGGCAAGTGAAAAGCTGTCACTGTATGCTGGCAAGCTCTCGCCGTCTGCTGGGGCCATGTCTACAACCGGAACAGCCCTCAAGGAATACCTAGGAATTCTTGCATTAAAGCTTAAATAATACGATGTCTATATTGTATGGCGGCACACAGCACAAACAAGCGTCTTGCGCTCGCAGGTATAAGCCTGTAAGCTAGCAAGGCGCTTGATCTACCATTTCATATTTAATCCAAGAAAATATCCGATATTTGTTCTTCCGATATGACCTTAAAGCCTTCCTTTTTTAACAAAGCCGAGGTTACCCCGTTACCTGCTATTTTACGGTTTTCGAATGACCCATTATATATTGCTGCTGATCCGCAGGACGGGCTGTTTTCTTTTAAAACAACAAATGTTGCGTTAACCTCTCTGGCTATATTCAGGGCTTCGTACGCACCTCTAATGTACATATCGCTGACATCGTTGCCTGAGAACTCGACCACCTTGGCTGTGCCGTTCAGCACATCCTCGCCTGTCCCTCCAATAATCTCAGCAGGCTCTCTCGGAGTCACAAAGCCCCCCAAAAGCTCAGGACAGATCGTCATAGCTTTCTTTTCCTTTACCAACTTCTGAATATGTATATCCAGACTATCCGTCCCGTTATATCGTACCTTCATGCCCGCCAAACACGAACTTACCAGAATCATTAGCTTCCACCTCATATCCATTGCATTCACTATTAAGTAGTTAAAGTATAAACAAATTTTCTCGTAGAGTCATCGTGCGAAAATTTAGGCTCGCCACTACGTCCACGTTCCGTAAGGATATTCGTCCAGCTGATGACATAACCATAATCCTGCACTCTATCCATACCATTTTGAACTCTGTTTGAAATACAAATAATGAAAAAAGGCCCTAATTAGTACCTTCAAATACTGCGGAGTTCTACGTATCTCCTTTGTCATTTATCCCTTCTGTTTGTAAGTAAAATAAATTCACTCTTGCTATAAGTCGTAATTTAAGATATATTATTAATTAAATAATCATTCATTTAATTAATAAAAGTTTAGTTTAAAGAGAGGGGAATACATTTGGCAAGACCCATCAATGAAGAAAAAAGACTGGAGCGGCGTAAACGTATCCTAGAAGAAGCTGTTGTCCTGTTCGCAGAAAGTGGATATTCTAATACCACAACGGCTATCATTGCGCAGAGTGTGGGAGTGACTCCTGGAACCATTTTTCAATATTTCCCCAGCAAAGAAGCTTTATACTACGCCGCTGTCCTTGAGCCGCTTGCTGATATTCAGGTGAAATCGCTTGCTTGTCTACAACAAGAGGGGACGCCGGGCGTATTGATTAAGAACATGGTGGCAGAACAATTCAACCATATCTACTTCTATATAAATGAATTGCGGCTTGTTCAATCTGTCTTAGGACAACGAATAAGATACCCTGAACTTACACAGAAGGTCCTTGAAAGTATAAAGGTAATGACAGATGCGATCGAATGCGTCTATGCCAAGGGACAGTTAATGGGAGAATTCAACAAAAGCTTTTCTCCAGCAATGATCTCTCGTGCCTATATCTCTTTCTTAAATGGAGTGGCCTTAACTCTTGAAGAAAGTATTATTCATCATCCCGAGTGGGAAAATCTGAAGGGGCATGCCTTTTATTTGTTCGCCCCCATACAACCTAAAGAAAAACTGGAGGAATCTGAATGAGTCAGGCATCATTACAACCCGATCTGACATTTAACGTTCGTGTGAAAAAACGAAAGAAAATTTTATGGAGCCTAGGCATCGTGCTCTTGCTTGTGATGGCTCTTGTATTTTTTATATCTTATAAAGTAGTAGACACCTTGTTGCACCATCCTAGGGACACTAATGTCAGCTACGGATTGAATATCGATAAAACTCCCTACGAAGAGGTCGAGTTCAAGAGTCTGAAAAATGATAATACGATTAGAGGTTCCTTCTTTCCTGCAAGTGGTCTTGGTAAATCAAGTAATAAGACGATTATTGTCGTCCATGGATATACGAGCAATCGTTTAGTCAAAGGGCGGACCCAAAAGTTAGTAGAGCATTTCGTTCCGAAAGGCTACAATGTATTGGCATTTGACCTCAGCTCACAAGGTAAATCCGATGGTGATTTGATTACACTGGGCTTCAATGAAAAATACGATTTGCTAGGAGCTGTAAGCTATTTAAAATCCAGAGACCATACGGGTGATAAGATTGGAGTTATCGGCTTTTCAATGGGTGCTGCTACTTCTTTGCTAGCCGCAAGTGAAAGTGATGACATCAAAGCCGTAATTGCGGATAGTCCTTTTCGTAATGCTGGTCTATTTCTGAGAGAGGGTTTGCCCTTCTTTTCAGGTTTACCTGCGTTTCCATTCAGTTATACATCGACATGGATGGCAAATTGGGCCTTTAAGGTTGATCTTGATTCCATATCTCCTATGGATGCGGTAAAAAAGATGCAAGACAAGCCAGTTATGCTCATTCATGGTACTGGAGATCAGCAAATTAGTTATAAAAATACAGAAATTATTTACGAGTCCTTAAAAGATAACCCAAAAGCAGAAGTATGGTACCCGCAAAATACGGAGCACATCGATGCCATCAACCATTACCCCACTGAATATTTCAAAAGAGTAGATCGATTTTTGGATGAGTATGTAGGAAAATAAATTCAGTCCAAGAGAGCCAACTAGCGAAGGAGCTTGTCCTGACGAAGTAAAAATACCCAATAATATCAAGCATTTTTAGCCTGTAGTGTAGAAAACCACTACAGGCTTTTATTTGCGTTTTAAATGAAAACACATAGCAAAATAGTTATTATTTAAGCGAAAAGGAGCAGTTGTTTTTATAAGATAGCCTTAGGTAAGAATATTGGATGGGCAGAGGGGGATGCAATTTAAACACGCCTCTGAAAAGAAGCAAGTAATTGAATTATGAAAAAGACCTAAAAAGGCCCTGTTAAGGGCCTCAAGCGGCTTCATATATCTCCTTATCCATTACCCCTTCTGCTTGTAAAACTCATGGTACAACTTCATCAGCGCGCGCTTTTCGATTCGTGACACGTACGAGCGCGAAATTCCCAGTTCTCGTGCAATTTCCCGCTGTGTTCGTTCTTCTCCTCCGGCTTCCAGGCCGAAGCGGCCGATCACCACTTCTTTTTCGCGCTCATCTAAAATATCCAGGTTGCGATAGATTTTACTCTTCTCGATTTTGAGTTGTACTTTATCTACAATATCGTCCGCCTCGGTGCCGAGGATATCAATCAAAGTAATCTCGTTGCCTTCCTTATCAGTCCCTATAGGATCGTGGAGAGATACGTCTTTGCGTGTTTTTTTCAGAGATCGCAAATGCATCAGGATTTCATTTTCTATACAACGGGCTGCAAATGTTGCCAGCTTGGTGCCTTTCCCAGTCTGAAAGCTTTCAATGGCCTTGATCAGTCCGATGGTACCGATGGATATAAGATCCTCCAAATCTTCGCCGGTGTTATCGAATTTTTTCACAATATGGGCCACCAGC
Organism: Paenibacillus sp. F4; assembly: GCF_002894905.1. Classification (NCBI taxonomy): domain Bacteria; kingdom Bacillati; phylum Bacillota; class Bacilli; order Caryophanales; family Paenibacillaceae; genus Paenibacillus; species Paenibacillus sp. F4. The sequence goes on along the minus strand of NZ_POVS01000017.1, from coordinate 425,845 downwards.
CGTAGGTTATGTTCAATGAGTGTGTTACGGGAGTGTGCGTTGCCTTCGGCAAACAGCTTTAGGTGTCGAGCTTCCTCTTTCTCAGTCAATGGCTGCGGAAAGGCGTTGTTTTTCACGTAGGAAACGAGTAGCGTCAATTCCTTGATGAACAGAGCGATAGCGCTAAATAGTCCGGGCACGGATGACACCTCCTGAGGTAGTTGCGAACTTACCGGCCTTTGTTACTTACCGGGCTTGCGGTCTGTTTATTGTATGTAGGCAGGTGCCCATCCGTGCCTGTACTCCGAAAACTGCCCCGTAGCAATTTACTGGATATCTTTCTGGAGCAACTTCCAATACTTAATTCGAAACGTAGAGATCTCTTCGATACAAATCAATGCACTCCATATAGCCAGGGGGAAAGCTGGGATAGCTTTACATTATTCAACACTTGGTTTCCTCATTTTCTTTCAGTAGAGCATTAACTTCTTTCTAAATATGACAATGGGAGTGGGGAATAGACCATTGTATCTCCATCTTCATCTCGTTTTAAAACAATAGCAAACTCAGCACCATTACTTTCATCGCCTCTTGGCAATGGAAATATCATAGCCGGACAACGCAACTCATAATTATGAGAAAATTCTTTTCGAAAGTTCTCTAAAGCATAATTCAGAATCGCATCTATTTTGTCAGTAAGCACATTAAATCCACCTATTACAAAATCATTATATTCTTGGGAAGTCGTGTACTTCTCAAATAATTTTCTTTTATATTCCTCAACAGTACTAAAACAAACTTCCCAATCCAAAGGGAATATGCCGTCTCCCAAATAATAAGTGTATATTTTCATATTCTATCCATTTCCTTTCTCGCACCTTAATTAGTTATTTATATTCTAAACATGCAACTCCCCGCCCGCAAATGAGCTTGCTATTATGATGTTGGACCGCTTAAACACTAGTATGCATTCTATCATCAAGGAATATATTCATAGAGAGTTCCATATAAATGATATAAATCAACCTTTTCAACACATTCAAAAATTAAACTAAAGGGGGAATTTCAACATGGCAAAATTCAGCCAAAATCCAGACAACTATACTTTTTCCGTAGATCCTGTTGTTATAGCAGAGGAAAATGTTTCAACCAACGGGGATTCTAAAAATACTTTTCCGAAAAATGTTTTAGTCGATAATAATCTCTATTGGGAGAGCAGTTTAAGCGGTAAAGGTGGAGAAATCATCTTCAAATTAGATACAGGTAAGACGATCAATGATATTCTTTTAGCTCAGCCATCTTCTCGAGCTTTTATACTTTCATTTTCTTTTCACGGCTCTAATGACGGAGAAAATTGGTTTAGGTTAGGTGAAGTCGAAACTTTGCCAACCACTGCAAAAACAACCTATCAATTTAGTAATGAGATTCCTTTTTCATATTATAAAGTAGCTGTACTTTCCTCCGGGATGAGTAGTACAACCTCCTATTATGGTATACGATATATTCAGCTAAGAACCGCACTCATTAATGGCGTTCCTGCCTACAGAGCATCCAATATAAACCCCGCTATTGCGGAATAAGTTAAGTTAGTACACACAAAAAAAGGGGCTGGCCAACGCCGCCCCTTGATTCGTTCTATTTCATTTGTAGCATGTTATAAATCATCTCAGCCGCTTCCGCCCGTGTGACCTCCTGTTTGGCACGGAAGCTACCATCTGGATATCCTTGTACTAAATTAATCTCGGTTAGACCAAGTACATCCTTTCTGGCCCACTCTACAATTTGAGAGGAATCTGAGTATGCACTGCTTTCTTGCTGTGGTGTAGCTTTGATAATGTTATTCACCATTTTAGCCGCCTGCTCACGGTTAATGACCCGATCTGGGCCAAATTCTCTATTACTAAACCCACGAGCGACCTGATCTTTAATCGCCGTTTTGAGCAGATCAACGTACCACGCCGATGGATTGATATCCTCGAAGCCTAAAGTCACATCCGTTTCGAGCGGTAATTTCAAGGAACGGACCAGCATAGAAGTGAACTCCATACGCGTCACAGGTCTGTTCGGCTCAAATAGCGTGTGAGTTGTTCCCTTTACTACACCCAAATCGGCAAGCACATTTATTTTTTCTTTATTAAATACCCGATCAATGTCACTAAAATGATTTGCCTTCGTCTTAACGGTTGAATCTTGAATGTGCTTTGTTTCTATCGGCTCCTTTACAACAGGTTGAATCGGTTTTACACTCTCCGCCCCTCCTGCTCCACCCCCTGCGTCCAAAGTATTACCCGTTGTTTTTCCGTGCGCTTGTTTTGCTTCTGTGCGTTTTCCTTGACTATTTTCTGCCCAAAGTTGAACGGTATACAACTGCTTCTCTTTAAGTTGTTTCCAGATATAGCTTCGATCCTTACCACGATATAGCTCTGTTCCTCCTTCACTAGCGAGAACGAAAATATCATTTTTATGTTCTGACTCCCAATGGATGATAAACTCACTATTCTTTGTTTCTGTCTTTGAAAACGCAAACGCTGGAGACGGCAGCGTCTCGACCTGATCTTCTGTCTGCTTACCTTCACCACTTGTGTTCAATGGCTTGACGGTAATACGATACAATGTAGAACTATCCAATCCATCTACTTTAAATTCATGGGAGGTCGTATGACCGATAAGCACCCTGTTTTGGTAGACATTGTAAGCATCTGCACCCGAAGCTTCTTTCCACGTAACAACCAAATCGGTATCTGTTACTTCTTTCACAGTCAATCTATTGTCTGGTATTTGACCTGGCAAAGCGCGATACGTAAAGGGAGCTATATTACCTACCCCCGTTGTATTCACGGCCTGTATACCAAACGAGTAAATCATACCAGGCTGGATATCTGAAAGCTTAATATGAGTATCTCTGGTGTTAAAAACTTCCCCCGTATCTCTGCGGAATACAGTATATTGATAAGCGCTCTTGATTTCATCCCAGCTCAGCGAAATCTGGCCATCCTCAAGTTCTGTAACATTAACATTTTGTACTTGAGGAGGAAGTGTCAGCAGCTTACCCAACGCTGGCTGGCTGAAACCACTACTGTTCCCACTGCTCACTTGAAAATCATAGTTTTTCCCACCTGTTAAACCAGATACAACCACACGTGGTTCCGTACTATAAAAATTTTGACCGTTGATCGTTACCTTATATTGAGTTGCCCCATCAACCGGGGCCCATATCAACGTGGCATCGTGCTCGCGAACATCTTCAGTTGCAAGTTGCACAGCCAAATCAGGTAGTGTTAATGCGTTGATAGATGTATCTTTGCCTGTACCACTTCGATTGTAGGCTCGTATTTTAATATTGGCAGATCTACCTGCAGGCAAGCCCTCAAAAGTATAAGAATGGATACCACGCGCAACCCGCACCTTCGGTTCATCGTTAACATTCAAGATGTATCCTTCAGCCCCCTGCACATCCTGCCACGCAACACCGATAGCATACACATCCTTCGTCACACTTGATATTGTAGTTACTCGATCAGGTAAAGTGATGACTCCTAGATGGGCATAGTCTCCGAATCCTGTTGCATTTTCAGCGGAAACGTTATAACCATACTCTGTTCCTGCCTGAAGATCAGTATCGGTAAATTCTGTATACACATCTTTATAAACCGAGACTTCGTCACGTTCTAGGGCGTAGTAGGTGGCAGTGATTACAGAATTCCACTTCAAATCGATTCCATCTTCTCTTACAGTTACATTCCGGAATCCGTTCGGGCTGTCTGGTAGGCTTAGAAAAGATACATGCTTTGCTGTACCCTCTCCAGTGTCATTAATAGCTGATACAGAAACATCGTAATATTTACCAGGCTTCATTCCCGTAATTGGATTATACACATCCTGTGTAACCGTATCCTTAAATATGATTTCTCCCGTACTTACGTCCGCTGCTGTAATGTTATATTTGTTAGCTGATGAAACTGGCGTAAAGTCAGCCAAGATTTCTGTAGAATGACGTGAGACAGGTCGTAACTGGATATGATCAGGAGCAGCAGGTAACGTTAATACATGGACTCGATTGGAATACGCATTGCCTCCTACATGATTACTAGAACGGACTTCATATTCGTATTGCCGTCCTCCTTGCAGCCCTCTATCTGTAAAAGAATTTGCCGGATGCGTAACGTCCCAAACCTCATTAGTTGTTAGATTTCGGACTGTATAAACGTAACCATCATCAAGGACCGACGGGAGAGTCCACTGCAAATCAGCTTCCGTATTTCGTACGGATGTCGCAGAGAGCACAACCGACTGGGGCTGCTTTTGAATGCGAAGTGCACTGCTGACCGTTTCATAATTATTACCCACCTTGTCTTTGACCTTGGCATGAACATACCATTCGCCTTCATCTGAAAGATCCATCTGGATTGTTGTATCGGCTGTAGCATCCCAGTTTTCGGGTGAATCAGGGCTGTTCGTGATTTTATACTGCATTGTGGATAACTCAATCCCCGAATGCTGATCGGCATATCGTATCCTCACATGAATATGGGTATCTTTCCATTCACGCGAATCCGGCGTCAGTTGGATTGTCGGTGGTTCCAAATCAATATAAGACACCGCGGACACCGGATCGCTTCGATTTCCAGCCGCATCTACAGCTTGAGCAGTCAATTTTACGATACCCGAACCATTCAATATTCCAAACGAACCAGGAACATAGGCGCCAGAACCCAATTGATATTCATAATGTACTGCTGTAGTATCCGTCGCACCCGATAGAGCAAACTGCACTGGCTTATTGGTATATCGAGTAGATGTCGTCACCTCGGAAAACGTAACTTTCGGAGGCGTTGGCTGGGTTCGATCAATCATAACCGATTGAGTCACGATTGGACTAGACACGTCGAGATTATTGATCGTCCGTGCTGCTAATTCGTAAGTCCCTTCTGCGTTTAATGTAAAAGTGCCATTGTATGTCCGCCACTCCCCTAATGGACCCAAGCGATACTGTGTCATCTTAATTCCATTTGTAGAGTCACTTCCTGAATCAAGGGTAACATTCACATCACGGATCGTTGGCCCTGTCTCGCTAGCCCGGATGGCAGGAGCCGTCGGTCCCTTTTTATCAATGGTGACTTCTTTACTTACTTCTTGGCTCACATTACTGACGCCGTCAATGGAGCGTGCATATACCGTGCTTTTACCATCTTTATTCACATGAAACACTCCACTATAATCCTGCCAATCTTGATTCACAACGCCCGTCAAACGAAATTGAGTATGGGCTAGTCCAGAATAATCGTCTACACCCGGTTGTAATGAAATGGTGTAGTCATTACTATTTCCCGTTGCGCTTAGGGTGGGTGGAGTTGGAGGCATCTTGTCTATTCGGACATTCCCGGAAGAAAGACCACTATACTGGTTATTTACGTCCACTGTCCGGGCATAAATTGTATTTACACCATGGTCATAGACAGTGAAAGGCCCGGTGTATTGCTGAAATGCTCCTCCATTCAGGCTATATTCATAGTATTTTAGTCCTTCAGGAGCCACGTCTCCATCTATCCAAACGGTTACAGGTTCTTTGGTCCACCCTGTGATCGCTTGTCCCTCTGTACCTGCATGGATCTGAGGTGGTTTAGGCATTAGGTCCGATTTGGGAATAACACGGATTCCAAACTTGGATATTTCAACACTTGTCTGTTGGCTATCTCCCACCGCTCTGAAATATCGAACATCTCTTAATGTAATAGAGTCGGTGATATCTAACCATTTTCCCTGATAATATCTATCCGCATAGAATTTCGTTACATTAGTCCATGTATATAAGTTCGTTCCATTAGGCCTCCAACTGTCGCCTGCTGCGTTATTAGATGCATATATATCAGTATGATAAGACCCTTCAATGTAAACAAAAATCCTGTAATCCGAAGTCTTAATGGATCTTCCAATATCAATAAAACGATTTGTCGGCTGCGTAGTACCATCACATTTATACCTGGCCGAACCCATGCCAGTATATACTTCCGTTGCTCCTATCCCATTTCCTGACCAAGAACCCCAGCTGTCGCCTCCACCCGGCAAATTGTTTTGGCAAAAAGGGCCCCCAATGATCTCCTGAGCAGCAGCTGATACCCTTTCCGGAAATATGGGAATCATCGTTAATAGTAGGAATACAGCCAAAAATCCATACACCCACTTCCTTACCTTTCGCTTATTTTTTCGATACATACACTTCTCCTTACTTTATTTTATTTTCAAAGAGTTTTACAAACTCGCTTCGGGTAAATAGAAAAAGCACCTCAAACGAAGGCATTAATGCCTAGGTTTGAGGTGCTTCCTCTATATCACGAGTATGTTTTGAAGCTATTATACTTCGTTCCAAGCAGGATGTAAACAGAACTGACAAATTATTTGAAGATGTTAATGAATCTGAACGCCCAAGTTCCGAAAAAATCCTCGCATATTCTGCATGTAAGAATCTTGAGTAGCGGAAGATTCCTTAAGAAGATTTTGCATACTGTTCAAAAAAGCAGAAGCTGATGTTGTATCAGCTTTGTCAAACCGATTGTTTAACGGTGTGTTATTTAGCAACTCTGCGTTCTGTCCCGTGCGTTCCTTGTATTTCTCAATCCAATCGGGATGTTGAGGAACCTTTTGCGCAAAATTTAACAGTTGGCTCAGCCCATTTCCACCACCTTTAATATCATTCATGTACGCCGTATATTTTTGAGGATCGACCTGCTTCATCACTTCTGATAGCTTGACATAATCCTCAGGAGCACCTGACGGACGATCTATTGGAGTCGTGTAGCTAATATCTCCGGTCTCTGGATCAGTGGATCGTGTTAAAGCAATACCAGCAATCTGGTTCATGGTTTCGAGAAATTCTTTGGCCTTGTCGCCTTCCATGTAATGATCAGCAATATACTTGGATTGAGTGACTCCCATCTCCAGCAGCACAGCACGCTGACTCTCATCCGTTACTGTTCCGTCGACGATAAAATTAGATTGAATCATACTGTACACTGCATTAGACACTTCTTCTGGCTGACCTTCCAAAACCCGGTTTAATGAATCATTGATCTGTGTTGTACCGAAATACTTGGCAGCCTGTGATACAATAGCCCCTTCGGCCAACTGTCTACCGGCTTCACTAATCTCCACGGAGTCTTGAACTACCACTCTGGAGACCTGTTCTTCATGAAGCTGGGGTGGTGGAGCTTGCTTGCTTGTCGGATTGATCCGTAAACTACTCGCATTAAGAATCGCTTGCTGTGCTCTAAGAGGTCCAAAATTCATCCTATTTCCTCCTGTCATGTTTGTAACAGGCAATCTAAGGCGTATGTATAGTGTAATGTGACCCTGTTTCTATATATATCGGACAAAGCATATATGGAATGAATATATGCTTTGTCCCAAAAATGAACAAATATTGAAACGAACTACTTTTGTTTCAAATATAAAATACTCAAGCAACAAGTTACCTAAAGTTTTAGCTTAATACCCCGTCCATCAACCACCATAAATACTATAGGCAAAGTGATATACAATATCCGTGTCTATAATCGAAGTACCTGACACCTGAACGGCTACCCCTGATAGATCATAATAGTGTGTAAAACTGATGGCTCCAGACAGGTATTCCGCTATACTTCCAGTGGAAGATGGCAGGGAAAGAGTCACACTAAAGGCTCCATTCTGATCCGTATAAGCCGTGCCTGTACGAGTACGATTCCCGCTGCTTTCAGTCCAGTTCTGATTCAACCATGTCACATCAACAGGCGCATTTGCCACTGGATAACCATCAGTTGTCTTAACTACACCCTTCACGGTAAAGTTGCTGCGTTGATTAGCCCGATAATGACGACCATATGAGTAGTTCGGATAATCATTAGGGCCATTAGGAGAATCATAGCCGGTAATTTCAATTTTGCCAGCTCGAAGCACCGGCTTCAGTGTAAGTGTGTACAAATGATTGGGTGAATACTGATTGGTTGTGTACACTCGCACATAGTAGGTTCCTGTATTTAAGCTAACATTATGATTTGTTTGCGGCAAAAGCACCATTTGGTTTCCGGTAAGAGCTCCGTAGACTTCCGCTTTGTAGCCATAACCGTCCGAAACACTGTCAAGCTTTACGTTCAAAGCATCATAATTGCGGCTGGCAGGGATCGTAACTTGGTACCAGTCATTATCAATGCCTGAATGAATAGAGCGTGAATTAAGCGATGAACCGCCCGTACTAAAGGTAAAGTTATAGGCATGGAAAGCACTCTCATCTGGTTCATATGCATCGTAGCTGGAACTTGTATCGACCGTTAAATAGAAAGGATCATTGATGCTGGAACCTTTTTTGGCATGGACAGCAATCGCATATGCCTTTTCATATCCGGCAGCGTTGCGGGTTCCTACGTTTTCAGGAAGTGAGGCAGCCCCCTGTTCATAATTGTTAAAATAAGTACCATAGGTGGATGCATCAATGGCATTAGGATTAATGTCTCCTGTAGTCATATCAAATTCATATAAGTATAAGTCATAGTCAAGCTGGGCTGAAAATGGACCATCCAACTGGGACTGCAACAATTCACCAGGCTGCAAATAGATAGGGTATAAAAATTGTGTACCTCCTTCTTGCGTAATCGTACCGGAATACGTAGCAGAAGAAGCTGTGGCTGAAGCAGCCATTGGGCTTGCTTTCAGCGAAGAAATAGATTCCCTTTTCAATGAGGTTGTCTCTGGTGTCTTGAAGTTGAGATTTTCTTGCATGACATAAACCGAAGACGTAACGCTGTCTGGCTTGTCTGCCCGCGTTAAACGCTTAATCACATCTTCATTTACAGTTGTTAGCTGAATATCGGATTCCACTTTAATCGCTTGATTCGATGTAGCCTCCGTGTTTTCACTCGCATTCGCAGTCATTTCGAAAGCAAACAGGAGCATCATGCTTAACATTACTGCAATAGCCTTTTTGAACCTCTTCATACTGAAATCCCCTCTCAAATGGTTTAAGGAATTCCCGCTATCCCCGGATAAACCAGGGCGATTTCTAGGCTGTATGGCTCTATCATAATACATTTTTGGTTCAAATGGAATATACTTGTTAAAACATTCTTATTTGTAATTGTATATGAATAGGTTTAGGTTAATCAACTTAATTTCGACACTATTTTACCATAAAAATCCTACCATTCTCTTATTTATACGATATAATCAAATAATATGGATAGTTCCTTCAGACTATTAAATGAATCGAATTACCCATAATATACATAAAAAAGGGGAATACAGATGAAAAAACTTAGCCTGTTTATGTTAGTATTATGTTGCTTCTCCATTTTGGCAGCCTGCTCTACCGATCCGGTTAAAAAAGATTTAATCACGTATGTAAATGATGGAATGCTTCCTTTGGCACAAGATGAAAAAGCAGTTACTGATAAGTATGAAGCTGTGACCGGAGATAACTTTACAGATGATGTTACACTATATAATGCTTTAAAAGACGATATCATCCCGGAATACACCAAATTTGTTGGTAAGTTAGAAGCTGTAAAGACGGAGACCCCTGAGGTAAGAGCCGTCCACGAAACCTACATCAAGGCCGCTAGTACTCAAAAGGAAGCCTTCATTAAGATGCTCGATGCGTTGGATAAACAGGATATGAACTTAGTCAATGAAAGTAACACCAAGCTCAGCGAAGGTAGAAAGCTATTTAGAGATTTTGGCGAACAGGTCAACACACTTGCCAAAGAGCATGATGTTACTTTGAATAAGAAATAAATAAAAAACTCCCATTATGGGAGTTTTTTTATTTACTTCAGGATTGCAAAATCCTCACTTATGAATATTCGAAGCAAATTACCGCTTTCCTTAATTCTCGATCATAAAATAAGTAAACCGTATCGGCTCCAAACGCTTGAAAATAATATCCAGTGAAAGAACCGATATAGGTAAATGTCTCACCACTAGCGCGTTTAGGTACATGGAGCAAATTGGTTTGCTCGAACTGGAGCATCTCTTCAAGAGATTCGTCATATTCCTTCATGTAACTTTGAGCCTTGTCAGACTGAAATGCGATATCCTCTAAAATACCGTTAACTTCAGGGAAACTCAGCCCCCAACCGCTGGATTGCTTTTCCTCAAAATCACGGGTGAGCTCTTCCACAGACTTTTGGGCCTCCCCAAAGGAGGAATATGGATAAATTTTATTGTTTTCCAGGAAAAATGCTTTGCGAGCTTGGTAGTCTTGTTCATTAGCCATGTACACCTGTTCCAGTCCGTCCAGCGCCATGACTTCTCTCTTCATACGTAGGTACGCTTTATCCCCGGTAGACTTCAGCGCTTCATAGGTGGCTTCCAATTGCTCTTTCTGATGAAGGCTGAAATAATTCCAGTCCGCTTCGAATTTATATTTGCCGTCAATGACATCGAAACCTAGCATATCTTCCTTGGTATATGAGGTATGAAATTGCTGAGTATTTTCACCCACACAGCCTTCGTAGATTTCTTTTACGGAAACAAAATGCAGCCACTCGTCCTGCTCTGGGAATAAAAACTGAAGATTAATCGAGCAAATCGGCAGAAAGTGCTTGCGATGATGTTCAAGATCGCTGGCAAATACATCCTCGTATGCTGGAAAACGTTTGATGAATCTCTCAGGTATGTTCATGGTACTCCCCCTATATTGTATGGTTTTCCGGCAGCCTTCTGATCTGAAACGTTCCTTCATTGGAAATCACACTATAGAGTTCATCAAATCCTTCTTCGTAGCTTGGGATCTCTAGTTTACTCATTACACTTTTAATACCGATTTCAGGAATATACTCTTTGTCTGTACGCTGCTCATTACGCTTAATAGATTCTGCAAAATTGGGTTCAAAATAGTAGCCAATAATTTCAAATCCCTTATTTTTACAAGCATCTATATATTTCTTCCGTTCTATAACAGTAGCATTTGTATTGTCTACAACAAAGCGCTGCATGGTTTCGATGGAGGCTTGTAGATAAATATTTTCCCTATTCCGTGTTTTAAGCATATCAAGGTTTATTCGCATATGTGTTTTGAAGAAATGTTCTTTATAAAATGTCGACTTGCCCGAAGCCTGAATCCCTATAAAAATGACACACTCCAAATCTACACATCCTTGTCCAAGTATACATATTGGTTAATATAATCTCTATTCTGTGAAAAAATCGGTGTCTCATGATCAACATCCCACTTGCTTCTGACGGCTTCGCCTTTGTTGTACTGTTGTTTGGTAATGCAAATTCCCCGCTTTTGCCAGACCGGAAGATCGTTCCAGTTTAGCCCTTTTTCCACAAAAAGCTTGTCATGTAGCTGATTTCCGTTCAATCCTTCTAGTTCTGAATGCCTGAAATGGGCTTGAGCTACCATAGAAATGCTGTTTTTAGTAGCATCTTGTTGTCTCCATAGGAAGTAGTTTGTAACCTCATCCTGGGGCAAGACCCATGCTCTCGCATCAAAAGTGGCTAAAGGCTGACCTGGGTAAACCTTTTGGATTTCCTCATTAAATTTGGCTGTAGCCAGCGAGGCAGATATGGACACCATCTTTTGAAGATTATTTTCAAACCAGGATTGCGTCGTTAATTTATCATAATTCGTAAGAAGCAGTGAGATTTCATCGCTCTGATGATACACCAATTTACATCCCATAATGTTATAGGCCAAATATTTACACGTCTCCCATAATGCAAAAATTAGTTTCTCATCAAAAGGTTTCGTCATCCCACGTGTAAAGGTATGAAAATGCGCACCATCAATTCTGATGATTACGGGTAAACGGCGTGGTAGGCTTAATCTATAGGCATTTTCATATTCCTTCATCCTATTTCCAAAATCATTTTTTTTCATAAACTATGTAGGTTCCTTTCATGATCCATGATTTGCGCATAGAGTAAAACAATGTCTATCTTCCCCAATCGACATATACAAGAATTGTAACAAATTGGCTGATACATCGCTAGGAATTAAGCAAGACAAAAAAACTTAGCAGATGGACTTGCAGAGTCTTTCGTTTTTTCTTGGTATCTATTCCCCAAATGTTAGGCTATAATAATTTCAGATTTTACTTTATTCCGATATGAAAAGGATGATATATATGAGCCAAATTCCATCTTCCATTCCGCGTCCGTTAGTCAGGGCTAATCAATGGGTAATTGTTTTATCTGTAGTTTTCACTTGGATTACAGGGGGATATGGGGTGCTAGTTATTCCTCTTATCGCGGGGTTGCTCGGCGTCCTTTTTAACTTCAATCCAGTAATGCGGATAGCCAAGCTTTTCTTGAAGAAAAGCCCCTCCTCATATGTGCAGGAGGACCGAGAACAGCAAAGGTTTAATCAGCTTCTTGCCGTCTTTTTTCTGCTGGTCGCTTGGGTAGGATTTATGCTCCAGTGGAGTATTGTCGCTTATGTATTTTCGGCCATGGTCCTAGTGGCGGCTTTGGTGGCTATCCTTGGTTTTTGCATAGGATGTTTTGTTCTCTACCAATGGTCCCAATATCAATATCGAAGAAGAAAAAACGTGTAAACAGAAAAAACTCTCTATTCATTCCATTTCAATTAGGACATCGTTAATTAAATCGAGGGTGTAGCCGAACTCTCCAACAATATGGATGCTATATCGGTTCCGCCTTCTTTTTATTTTGCGGTAATGTTATCTTCAAATACAAAAACGGAGATGGCTATATCTTCCTCCACTTTAATATCTGAAAAGAGGTGCAGCAGCCGGGAATCCATGTAATCCTCCAGTTCTTTATTGAAGTGTGTGGGATATATTTTTTGAACCATTTTGGTTCGAGCTGCATGCACCATCTCTTTCCCGGATTCTTCTTGTGCCAGAAACTTTTCGGATGGGGTTAAATTTCCATACAGCATCGTGATGGCCATATTATCTACAAAGGTTGTATGTATGCGCTCCGGGCCTTTCCCAAACAGCTCTTTACGTACTTTTCGAATAATTTCGTTAAAACCCGTTTCCCTTCTCATATCGCACCGCTCTCCTAAAATCTACTAAAATCCCTATTACTATATCCATCATAACCGATTCCTCTCATATAAAACAGAGACTAGCGAAAGTGATTTTTGGAACATGATTTTAACTAAAATTATAAACGTTCATTAATTTTGAGTAACATTTCCTCTAAAATTTTCTTCTCCTCTTCAGTCAGGGATTGAACAATTTCGTCCTCCACCTTTTGGAAAGAATCACTAAAAGCTTCAATCAATTCAATGGCTTTTGGTAAAACATAAATATTTTTTTGCCGTTCATTATTGGCCGGGATTTTGCGCTCGATGAATCCTTTTTGCTCAAGACCTTGAAGTATGCTTGTAATGCTGGCTCCGCGCAGATGGAACCGATCGGCAAGATCCTTCTGAATTAAATTATTCTCTTGATTCTCGTAGATATATCTAATCATTTTTCCTTGTTGAGCATTTAATCCCAACTCTTTTATGCTCTCGTCCGCTCTTTTCTTTAACTTAAGACCGATAACCTGAAACAAATCCAGAAAAACCGTATCCTTTTGGGTTTTCATAATCATACCTCCTCAAATTATTAGAAGTCTAATTGTCAGTAAATAAACTATATAAATCTCTAAACTGTTTGTCAAATGAAAATTAGTTTATTGACAGTTATAAAACTAATAGTTAGAATTCTAAGTGTTTAAAACTGAACACTAAGGAGGAACGACATGAAGAATGTAACTCAAAGCAGCTCTACGGTAGAAAAAGTTACAGCAATTACGAATGTACGTATTTTCGATGGTGAAAAAGTTATTGAGCCCAGAAATGTTGTCATCCATGGGGAAACCATTATTTCGGTAGGCGGAGACCTTCCGACGCATGCAACGATCATCGATGGGGAAAATGCGACATTATTGCCTGGCCTGATTGATGCGCATGTCCACACTTCAATCGGTGGGTTACGAGATGCTTTAAAATTCGGCGTCACGACAGAACTCGAAATGAACGGCAGTTTTACAGAAAGAGGGCGCAAGATCCAGTTGAAAAACGTGAATGATGCCGCTGAAGTCCGTTCTGCCGGCACAGCGATCACCGCTCCAGGTGGTCATCCGGATGAATTATTGCAGGATGAGGATGAAATTCCTGAGTTCGTATTAAAGGAATTGGAGAAGTTACCCAAGGAAGACCGGGAAGCTATGCTAGCCGCCTACGCTCACGATCACGAAAAAGTGCCCCAAGTGACGACAGTGGAAGAAGCGATCAAACATGTGCATACCCAGGTGGAGAGTGGCGCCGACTATATTAAAATCATGATTGAAGAAGGGACGGTCTTGGGTGCCCCTGGACTGCCTATTTTAAGCGACGAGATTTTAAAAGCAGCCGTGGCAGAAGCCCATAAATTCGATAAAATTGTCATAGCCCACGTCTTGACGGCTCATTCTTCGCAAACCGCCATCGATATGGGAGTCGACGGATTGGGTCACTTATTTCTCGACAGGCCCGAATGCACATCCGAGTTGGTGAAATCCATAGCGGATTCAGGCGCATTTGTTATACCGTGCTTGGTATTGAACTCATCCATTCTGGGGAATCCGGCATCAGAATTGGCGAATGATCCACGTGTTTATTCTAAATTAAGTCCGGAATGGATCGATATTTTGAACTCAAGCTTCCATACTTTCCCGCAAGGCAATTTGGAGAATAGCTTTAAAAATGTGATGGATCTTCACCGTGCCGGTGTGGATATTCTGGTCGGGACGGATGTCGCCCCCGTTCCTGTTCCCAATCTTGGCGGCCTTGCTCATGGAGCCAGCGTTCATCATGAAATGCAATTGTTGGTTGAGGCCGGATTTACTCCCATAGAAGCGCTTCAGTCGGCTACCGCGAAACCGGCCCGTTGCTTTGGGCTTAACGATCGCGGCTGTATTGCCGAAGGTTTGCTCGCTGACCTTATACTAGTAAACGGTGATCCGACAACCAACATCTCGGATACCTTGTCGATCAAATCCGTATGGTTAAAAGGTGTGCAACAACTATGTTAATCGGAGCCTATCGAACAGGAACAACTTTCTAATCTCATTTGTATGACTTCCATTTTTACTTTCCGAGGATAGCTTAATCTTGTTGCCAACGCAAAAACACCTCCAAGGTTATCTCCATATCTTACGACATGGGGTTTCACTTTGAAGGTGTTTTAATTGCAAGGAACATTGTAAAAATGTACAAACAGTGGCCCCAAATAGTTTCGCCATGCACTGTTTGTCATAAAATATAGAACTTACTCGTAGGCACCGATGTTCACAGCGGCTCCCTGTACTCTAGGCTTCCCGTCGATATCCAGTGTTCCAATGATGGCACGGTCCGTGTTCCCAGCATCGATCGCCGGTGACGAAGACTGCAAATGGAAGTCGCCGTTCGTGGCATTCACGAATTTAGGATCGGAAAATAGAGAATGCGTATCGTTGCCGGTCCCCGATTTGTACGCGGAGAAACCTGTATATTCTTTATTTTTCCAGATCCAGTTGGCTTCCGAGCTGCCGCTCGGAGCAAAATATAAATTATAATCCACAACATTGCCGGAATTTTTGGTGTATCCATTGGAGATCAGCATATCCGTGGAGCTGGCCACGAAAATATTGTTTTTGATCACGTTGTTTCGCGTATCACATTGAACCAAAAGCTGACCGCTTCCGTCGTCAAACGTATCGTTCTTGTATAGTGTATTGTTCACGATCTTGCAGTTTACCGTGGAGCCACGCTCCTCATTGTAACCGCCCATGGCAATACCGGTCAGTCGGTTGTTATATATCGCGTTGCTGCGGACCGTAATATTACTGGTTGCTTTACCGGCGTGCTCGGAGGCAATTTCGACGCCGATATCGTTGTTGTAGCTGTAGTTCTGCTCAATAATGCTGTCCTTGCCTCCATCTACATAAATGCCGCCTGCCGAGTTGTCATCGCTCTTGTAAGATGGGTTATTTTGAACTGAATTATTATACACCCGATTGCCCTTCACCAACCCGTTCCGCGCCTGATCGTAAGCGGTATTCGGCGCAGTTCCCTCAAAGCCGATCAAATCAATCCCGATGTTGTCATTATCGTGAATGAGGTTGTTGGTCACCACAAAGCCATCCACGTTGCCGTTTAAAACGAGCGATTCGCTGGAGCCCAGCACGAGATTGTACAGCTCATTGCCGCTGATCGTAAGGTCGTGAATCGAAGCCGGAGCTTTCGTGCCGTAAACAGCGATACCGTGAGCATCCCGACCCAGCCGATCTTTGCCGGTCGGGGTAACCGTGTTTTTGATGTCATGGATTTTGTTGTTGGACAGATTAATGAAGCCGCCCGAACCGTGGACATAAATACCTACGGGCACCGTGTTCTTGGAAGCAGCGGTAAAATTGCGGATTTCAAACCCCTGAACAGTAACGTAATTGACATCGGCCAGTTCGATCAGCCCTTCGTTCCCGCTGACCGAAAGTCCGCTGCCATCAATAATGGCGGTCTCTGTCCCATAGTTGGTGAACACAATGGGACCCTGCGAAGCGGAGCCAGAGCGGGTAATCTTTAATTTCTGCTTGTACACGCCGCTCCGGACGTAAACCGTGCTGCCCGCAGGAGCCACGTCGGCCGCGTGCTGCAACGTCTTCCACGGCGCATCGTTCGTTCCAGCGTTAGAGTCGCTGCCGCTCGTGGCCACATAATATTCTGTACCGGCCGCGGAAGCGGCAGGAGGTTGCACATTTCCGGCCACCAGACCAAGCCCGAAAACCATGGCTAAACCTACCAGAAACATTTGCCCGAATTTCTTCATGTTCCACATCCCCCTTTGTTTTTCTTGTAAATTGTACCATAATTCCACTAAATCTGTTCTATGGCATCGGCCATTAGTGCAACCTAATGCGCGATACCAAGGACCGGGAGGTCACCGTAATCGCTGTCGAAAGAAACAAGAAACCCTGCGTTTTTAGTAATCGCAGGGTTTCTTGGTGATCTAAGCTGCTCTATAACGTTGCCGCAGCTGCCCTATCGGCAGACTGTGCATGTTCTTACTCCAAACGGACTAATCCTTTACCAGTCGATTAGAAAGCATCAACATGATAAAAGAGAATAAAATGATGACAGCTACCCAGCTCCAAGAGAGTGTCATATTTCCGACCTCGGACGCGGTGTAAATCGCTGTAGGCAGGGTTTGGGTCTGTTCAGGAATATTACCTGCAAGCATCAGCGTAGCGCCAAATTCCCCTAACCCTCGGGCAAATCCGAGAATGTATCCTGAAATGAGCGGTCGGTAGGCAAGGGGCATCGTAATGTGGCGAAACACTTGCCATTCGTTGGCACCTTGCGCACGTGCAGCCTGCTCTACCTCAGGGTCTACAGCTTCAAAGCCAGCTTTAATCGTACGGTAAGCCAGTGGAAAAGCAACAACTACGGCCGCCACCACTGCAGCTCCCCACGTAAATACAATCGTCTGCTGGAACAGGCTTTCGAAGGCTGTGCCGATCCAGCTTTTCCTTCCCAGCAAGATGAGCAAAATAAAGCCGACAACAGTGGGAGGCAAAACGAGCGGAAGAAGTAGGACGGTCTCGATCACGCTGGTTCCCCTCCGCGGCGTGCAGTTCGCCATCATCCGCGCTACCACAGTAGCTAATAAAAAGACGATGATGCTGGCGACGACAGCGACTTTAACAGATACGATAACCGGAGGAAGAAAAGCTGACCAATCCAACGGGACCCCCTCCTTTATCTGTGAATTCTATTTTCCCGTCATTTCTGTAGGGGCTGAAAATCCATCTTTACTGAACACACTCATTGCTTCATCTGTCCGTAGAAAATCAAGAAACTCGCCTGCTTCCTGGCTATGTTTGGTTGCTTTTACAATGCCTTCAGGATACAGGATGGGTGCATGCAATTCCTCGGGCACTTCCAGTGCTATGACCGTTTTATTGGATGATTTGGCATCCGTTAGATAGACGAGTCCTGCATCGGCGTTGCCTGTTTCAACATAATTTAATACCTGTCTTACGTCCTTGGCGAATACCATCTTAGGTTGCAGCTTATCCCATAGTCCAGCCTTCGTTAACGATTCTTTGGAATACTGTCCGGCGGGAACGGTAGTAGGCTCCCCAACTGCCACTTTCAGGAAAGAAGGACCCATCAGGTCATTGAGCGTAATGCTTTTGTTATCCGTGCTCTGCTCCTTATCTTGTGGAACAACCACAACCAGTTTATTTTGAAGCAGCACGTTATCCTTTTCCACTAATGAAGCATCCGTTAATGCCTTCATTTGCTTCATGCCCGCCGAAATAAATACGTCAGCGGGTGCGCCTTGCTCAATTTGTTTTTGTAATGTACCGGATGAAGCGTAGTTAAAGGTAAGTTTGATATCTGGGTGCTGTTTCTCATACTGGCCTTTGAGCGTATTCAGACTATCTTGAAGACTTGCAGCGGCAGATACGACTAGTTCTGTCTTGGGTGCGGACTGTGCCGATTGTACAGCAGCCGGAGACGAGCAGCCCGCCAGAACCCATGCCAACAATCCAACGAACGTGAATATGTACCCAAATTTCTTTTTCAACTTGTTTTTCCCCTATCCTATAAATTCCAAAATGAGATGACAAAAATGTGATAGCGAAAATAAGGAAACATTGTACATCTCATAACGAGTCGAATCTATTGGGTCAACCCAAATATTTGTGATAAATCGATCTCGCCTCGGCGATGTCCTTCGTGCCATGAATTAAGACGCGTCCATCCTGAAAAAGAACGATTCGATGCGTTCCGATAACAACGGATACCAGGTATGGATTATGCTCCACCTTGCCCCCCTGACGGGATAACAAACGTGCCGCTTCATTCAGATCACGTACAGTACCCGGGGCAGGGCGGATTTGAACCGTATCTCGTCCGCACAAGACAGCCGTTTTAGCCTGATGCTCCGATTGTAAAAAAGGATACACTGGGTGCTCACCACACGTTGGGCAATCGGCTTTCTTCATGGCGCTGATTTGAATCGCCTGATGCTGATTGTTCCACAGATCGAAAGAAATCAGCTTATTTTGCAAAGCCGAATCGTCCCCGGTGAGCAGCTTCAATGCTTCGGCGCTTTGATAAGCGGCCACCATCTGTACAGCCGGGCTAATCACACCGACCGTATCACAGGTCGCACCGCCAAGCGGTACGGTCCCGAGCAGGCAATGCAGGCACGGTGTCTGCCCTGGCACGATGGTAAAGGTTGTCCCATAGCTGCCCACACACGCCCCGTAAATCCAAGGAATTTGGTGCTTGACCGCATAATCGTTCATAAGCAGACGTGTATCGAAATTATCGGTGGCATCTACGATAAGATCCACCCCTGCTGCGATATCGTCGATTTCCTCCAGCGAGACGTCCCGGACTAGCGCACGAATGTCCACGTCCGAATTGATTTGCTGCAATCGCTTCTGCGCGGCCACTGCCTTGGGGATCTGATCACGGGCATCCGCTTCGTCATAGAGCTGTTGGCGCTGCAAATTGCTCCAATCTACATAATCACGGTCTACCAACGTCAGCCGTCCGATGCCCGCTCGCACCAGCATGTCAGCATTGGCAGTGCCCAGTGCGCCAGCCCCCACCATCAGCACATGCTTACTACGGATATTTTGCTGGCCTGTCGGTCCAATTTTCGAGAATAATTCCTGTCTAGAATAACGGGCATGAGACGTATGCGCATGTGCTTGTGCAGCAACTTCTATTTTCTGGATCTTGTCCATTTCTGACATCGTTGATTTACGCCTCCATACTTATCCATTGATAGCTACAAGTTGATCAGACAAGCTAAAAGTTCAAATGTCCTCGCCCTTATTTGAAAGCTTTGGGGTACTTTGAGGGTTCCAGCCACCCAGCTGATGCCCCTTCCATTCTGAGCCGTCCTCCCACACTTCCTTTTTCCAAATCGGTACGATTTGCTTTAACCGTTCAATGGCATGGCGGCTGGCTTCGTAGCAAGTATCGCGGTGTGCAGCAGAGACAGCAATCACCACACTCGTCTCTCCAATTCTTACCGTACCAAGCCGATGTGTAATCGCAGTACGTGTAGAAGGCCAACGCTCTGCAATTTCGTCACCAATCTGCTTCATCGTGTTCATGGCCATCGGGACATACGCCTCATATTCAAGCAGCACCGTTCGCTGACCTTGCGTAAATTCCCGAGTCGTACCATTGAAGGTCAACGAGGCGCCATGAGAAGGGTCGAGCACCTTTGAGGTTACTTCATCGGCATCAATCGGGTCGTACGTAATGGCAAATAAGCCACATTTTGAAACGACCGTCTCCATCCCGGGTGCTGACTGATGAAGAGCAATTGTATCTGATGGAAGCACAAGTTCATCTGGAGAAGCCAACTTTTTATGATGGGTAAAAAAAGAACCTGGCAGTTGTGAAGTCACTTCCGGGTACAGCTCATTCAGCCTTTTTCGAATGTCTGCAATGGTCACCGCTTCCTGTGAAAGTTCTACCGTGATCACATCACCAAGTTGCTCCGCCATACCTGCGAATAGCTGAATACGGTATTGCATATGATCTGCCCCCTTGCACCTATTCTATCAAATTCATTTATTCTATTAATAGAATTTACCCTCCTGAAACCGGAGGAATAATCGCAATCTCATCATGGATACTTACGAGGTCCTCAGGAGCGGCGTAGGCTTGATTTCTGGCAACAAAAGAACCCTGCAACTGGGCTGCTGCTTCAGGGAAACACTCGGATAGCAAGTCTTTTAACGCGGCAACGCTCATCGTTTCTTGATCAGTAGGCACCGTGATTATAGGCCCTCCCATCTGTTCCGCAAGTCCGGCAAATACTTGAATATGATAGTTCATTTAACATCCCCTCCTTTTCAGTACAGTGACTGTCCACCACATATGTACCAAGAAAAACCAACATGAATGAATACCCCGAAAGGTTTTATTCCATGCTGGTTAACTATGACGGTGTACAATGAGGATTTGTATATTATATTTTAGATTCAGCCAGTTCATCAATCCGCTCGGTATGCGTATATACATTCAGAGAATGACTGCGTATAAAGCCAACGGTAGTAATCCCCAGATCCTCAGCCAATTCAAGTGCAAGCTCTGTGGGAGCTGACTTTGACAACACAACTTCACAGCCAATCTTCGCAACCTTCAACAAAATTTCAGACGAAATGCGTCCGCTGAATACTATGATTTTGTCTTGTAATACAATATCATGTTTTAGGCAATGCCCATAGATTTTATCCAGCGCATTGTGTCGGCCGATATCTATTCTGGACAGGATCATCCCGTCTTTATCGCACAACGCTGCATTATGAACACCACCGGTCTCTTGGAACGTAAGTGCCGAGCTTTGCATTAAATTCATCAAGCGGAAACAATCGTCAAAAGACAACGTAACATGGGTATCATTCATTCTTTTTGCCACTTTGGCATCATTCATAAAATAAAAGCCCTGTCTGCTTTTTCCGCAGCAGGAGGTAATGTACCGTTTGGAATGAAAGTTTTGATAAAACTCATTCATTCGACGGGTTTTAATATGAACAAAACCTTCTTTTTCCTGAACCCAAATATCTTCAATATCATCGTACCGTTGAATGACGCCTTCAGAGGCCAAAAAACCTACTGCCATATCCTCCACATACTCTGGTGTACAAACCATGGTAGCAAATTCCTGCTGATTGATTTTGATGGTCACCGGATGCTCCGTCACCACAGTGTCTTCAAAACGCTTGATCTGACCGTCACGATAACGTAGAATCTCACGTTTTACCTCAGCTGGCTTTTCCATGTGCTCCACTCCCTTGTTTCTGACAGGCGGGCTCTTCGGCTCACCCACCGATGTGTGACATTTCAATTTTAGATGTTGCTTGCTGTGTATGATTCAGCCGTTCCTCTGAATAGCGGTCGGTACGTTCTCTCCAAACACGCTCAATGTAAGCTCTAATCTCGTCATCGGACTGTTCGGAACGCAGCATCGCGCGAAGCTTGTACCCTTGAGAGGCAAACAGGCACGTGTACAAGGAGCCTTCAGCAGAAATTCTCGCTCGTGTACATGTGGAGCAGAAGGCGTCCGTAACAGACGAAATAATGCCGATTTCCCCGTCTCTGTCCTGATACCTGTAGCGCGTCGCCACCTCACCTTTGTACTGGGGTGGGACAGGTTCTAACGGCATATGCTCGTGAATGGCTTCGATGATCTGCTGCTTGGAAACGACCTGATCCAATTTCCAGCCATTGGTGTTGCCTACATCCATAAACTCAACAAAACGTAAAATATGCTTTTTCTTTTGGAAATAATCGGCCATGGGAACAATATCCTGATCGTTAAAACCCTTTTGCACGACCATATTTATTTTCACCTGCATCCCTGCTTGAGCCGCAGCCTCAATACCATCCAGCACCGCCTTTACACTGCTTCTGCCCCCGTTCATTTGACGGAACCGATCGTCATCGAGCGAATCCAGACTAACCGTCACTCTCTTCAGTCCCGCCTCTCGCAGTGCTACAGCATATTTAGGCAAAAATACGCCGTTTGTCGTCATTGCAATATCTTCAACGCCATCGAGTTGAGTTAACGAATGAATAAGCAAGGACAAATTTTTCCTCAGCAACGGCTCACCACCAGTAATACGCAGCTTCGTAACGCCCAGCGAGATAAAAATACGGGAAAGGCGCGTAATTTCCTCAAAGGTCAATATTTTTTCTTTTGGCAAAAACGGATAGTCATGGCCAAATATTTCTTCCGGCATACAATATCGGCACCGAAAATTACATCGGTCTATGACGGATATTCTTAAGTCCCGTAACGGACGATTCCATTGATCGTCGCTCCGGTTCGCCATCCTGTTCACCTCAATCCGTCTTCATTAATAAAACTCTTTACACTCTAAATTGGAACGGTATTTCCATTCATTTTATACTGAACCAAAAAACCGGCATCACAACAACTTCTTCGCTTATGAGTATCGAAGAATCTGCTAAATGCCGGTTAATTTATCTACATCAGGATTTTACGAATCCCACTTCATGTGATATAGAAAAATCAAACTAACAAGCGCTGCGACAAATAAAATATACGCGGTTCCCACGCACACTCCATTTACGATTGCTCTGAAATAGATTACATTCCTATTGTTAGCAATCCTGGAACGTTTGTCAATGATTTTTCGATTTCTCAAACGATAATCATTATCAATTAAAAAATTAATAATGTACCGTTGAACTATCTTAAATTTTACGTTATAGTTACACGAGATGACATGCAGAAAATGACATATCTAAGTTATTCAGAAGTTATTGATATACAGACGGTGCGTACTGTTTGTTATTAATACATATTCAAATGGCGGATTGGCCTCCAGGACCTAGAGCTTGGTCACTACTCCACCATAAACACAAGTGCTGGAACACGAGCACTTGTGTTTATGGTGGAGTTTTTTTATTCCTAATTTTTAAATTTAAAATCTGAAAGGAGCCTGAACCGTGACTGATAGTACGATCAAAATTACATTAAACGGACAGGAACTGAAAACGAAGAACAGCGCAACGATTCTTGAAGTGATTAACGAAAACAACATCGCCCATCCCCAGCTGTGTTACGTTCCCGAAGTCGATCCGATCCGCACCTGTGACACATGTATTGTGGAAGTGGACGGAAAACTTATGCGTTCCTGCTCGACATTAGCTTCGGATGGAATGAATATTCATTTACATTCGGATCGCGCGAAAGCAGCTCAAACCGAGGCTATGGACCGATTGCTGGAAAATCATCTCCTCTACTGCACAGTGTGCGATAACAACAACGGTAATTGTACTTTGCATAATACAGCAGAGCTTATGGAAATTGAACATCAAAAATATCCGTACCAACCGAAAGTTGACCCGACAGAAGTAGATATGTCTCATCCCTTCTACCGATATGACCCCAATCAATGTATTGCATGCGGCCAATGCGTAGAGGTATGCCAAAACCTTCAGGTCAATGAAACGCTGTCCCTCGACTGGGAGGCTGAACGTCCTCGCGTCATATGGGATGACAGGGTTGCGATTAACGATTCCTCTTGCGTTAGCTGTGGTCAGTGTGTAACCGTCTGCCCATGTAATGCCTTGATGGAGAAATCTATGCTGGGAGAAGCAGGCTTCATGAGTGGCATGAGCAAGGATTTATTAAATCCGATGGTGGATTTAATAAAAGAAGTGGAGCCGGGCTATAGTGGGATTTTTGCTATTTCCGAAGCCGAGGCAGCGATGCGTGAAACCCGTACGAAAAAAACGAAAACCGTCTGTACGTTTTGCGGTGTAGGTTGCAGCTTTGAGGTTTGGACCAAAGGCCGCAAAATTTTGAAGGTACAACCTACCTCTGAGGGACCTGTTAACGGTATCTCGACATGCGTAAAAGGAAAATTCGGCTGGGATTTTGTGAACAGCGATCAGCGTCTGACCTCCCCTTTAATTCGTCAAGGTGACGAATTTGTGGAAGCAACCTGGGAAGAAGCACTGAGCCTGATGGCCAGCAAAATGGGAGCTATTCAAGAAACCTATGGTGGCGAAGCACTCGGCTTTATTTCTTCGTCCAAATTTACCAATGAAGAAAACTATTTGATGCAAAAGTTGGCTCGTCAGGTCTTCCAAACGAATAACGTCGATAATTGCTCACGGTATTGCCAATCTCCTGCGTCATGGGGGCTGCAATACACCGGAGGCATCGGTGGGGACAGCGGTACGATTAAAGACCTTGCCAAAGCAGGTTTGGTCATGCTGGTCGGTTGCGCGCCGGGAGAAGGACATCCAGTGCTGGCTACGCGTATCAAACGTGCGCATAAGCTGCACGGTCAAAAGTTGATCTCGGTCGACCTGCGCAAGCATGAAATGGCAGAACGCGCAGATCTGTTCATTCGTCCGAAGCAAGGTACTGATTATGTATGGTTATCCGCTGTAGCCAAATACATCATTGAGCAAAACTGGCATGATGCAAAATTCATTGAAGAGCATGTAAACTTCTATCCTGAATATTTGAAGTTGCTAGATCGTTTCTCCCTGGAATTTGCCGAACAGGAAACTGGTATTTCCAAAGAGACACTGATTCAGGTAGCGACTATGATTCACGAAGCCGACGGCACTGCCATTTGCTGGGGCATGGGTGTGACGCAAAACATCGCAGGCTCTTACACTTCGATTGCAATTGCCAACCTACTGCTGGTGACTGGAAACTTTATGCGTCCGGGTGCAGGCGCATATCCGCTTCGCGGACATAACAATGTTCAGGGTGCTGCCGATATGGGTACAATGCCGGATATTTTCCCGGGCTATCAG
This sequence comes from Paenibacillus sp. F4, assembly GCF_002894905.1. Classification (NCBI taxonomy): domain Bacteria; kingdom Bacillati; phylum Bacillota; class Bacilli; order Caryophanales; family Paenibacillaceae; genus Paenibacillus; species Paenibacillus sp. F4. The sequence continues at coordinate 400,572 of NZ_POVS01000017.1, read as the reverse complement.
CCCGTGGCGAACGATGTCGTTCGTGCCAAGTTTGAAGCGGCCTACGGCGTACAAATTCCAGGTCAACGCGGACTAGACAACATTCAGATGCTGGAAGCCATTGAAACAGGTAAGCTCAAAGCGATGTATATCGCTGGAGAAGAGATGGCATGGGTGGATGCCGATTCCAACCATACCCAAGAAATGCTGGCGAACTTGGATTTCCTTGTCGTTCAGGATGTATTTCTGAGCAAGACAGCTGAATTCGCTGACGTTATTTTGCCAGCCGTACCTTCACTCGAAAAAGACGGAACCTTTACGAACACCGAACGTCGTGTCCAGCGTTTATATGAAGCACTCCGCCCTATGGGAGACAGTAAACCGGATTGGTGGATTTTCAGCCAATTTGCCAAGCACATGGGATTTGATTGGGATTACAGCCATCCAAGTGAAATTTTTGAGGAAATGGCGTCGCTCACTCCATTTTTCTCCCAATGTAATTATGACGTATTGGAAGGCTGGAACAGCTTCCACTGGGGATCGCCGGATGGTAGCAATACACCGCTGCTGCACACCAACGGCTTTAACTTTCCAGATAAAAAAGCGCGTTTGGGACTTTTCGAATATGTACCACCGAAAGAGTACCCCGTTGAATTCGATCTGACCTTAAATAATGGTCGACTGCTCGAACAGTTTCATGAAGGAAATATGACGACCAAATCAGCGGGTATTCAGCTCAAACTTCCAAAAGTATTTGTGGAAGTGTCCCCTGAATTGGCTGAAGAGCGCGGAATCAATAATGGATCGCTGGTTCGATTGGAATCCCCTTATGGTGCGGTCAAGCTACGCGTTCTGGTTACAGACCGGGTGCAGGGAACTGAAATTTATGTGCCGATGCACTCTACCAGCCATGATGGTGCTGTCAATCTGTTAACTGGTGGAGCGTTCGATGTGGTCACCCGTACACCAGCCTATAAACAAGCCAAAGTAAGGATGCAAATTTTGGAGGTAGACGGTCAAAATCCACTACCACGTATCAATCCGCGTTACAAAAAGCGTCATCCGCAAAATGGGGTTGAAGTGGACCGTAAGTGGAATCGTCCCGGTTATGTCGATTTGGTGGATCAAAAATAAGGAGGTCGAACCGTGGCTAAGCCTATTTCAATTGTGAGAAAACGCATTTTGACAGAAGAAGAACGGCAAAAACAATCGCTAGATCAGCTTACTGCTGATCTAGCAGACAATGGGGCGGCATTGCAGAAGACACTCGAAATCGTACGTGAGCTGCACGATAGTGGTCTTCTCGAAGCAGCTCAGTCTATGCTAAAGGCTAAAGAAAGCATCACCAAAATCGCTGTAGGACAAGCGACGCGTAAGCCTGTGACGAACATCATCAATAATCTCATGGGAGCAGCAGGGATGCTGTCTGAGGTAGACCCCGAGCTGATGAAAAAGCTGACAAACAGCGTTACCAATGGCCTGAACGAAGCGGAAGAACATCTAAAACAGAATAAAAAGACTCGTCTGCGCGATCTTATGAAGGCGATAAATGATCCAGATGTAAACCGGGCAATGGGATTTGGTATTCATTTTCTCAAAGGAGTGGGGAAAAGTTTGTCTGATAAATAACTCATAGAGCGTGAAGGTGGAAGACTAGTAACAACAGACAATAAAAAGAGCTGGCTCCGAAAACGGGGGCAGCTCTTTTTATTTATTTTTTATCCACCTGCAATAGCGTCACCGTTTTAAGAGAAACGGCATCTTTTATTTGCTCCTCTGCGATGACCTTGAGCTTAAGCAAACTGGCAATCTTCGACGTATCCGGCTTGGAAAACAAGCGCCATAGCTGCGGATCAGGCAGTGAATCATATAGCTTTGTATGATCGTATTCCTTGCGGTGCTGCTGTATAATCTTGACTCGGTAGTTGCCAATTTCCCAATCTGATACTTCCTGCTGTGCACAATGAGCGGTAATGTCATTACGCAAATCAGTCAGTTCACCTTCAATTTCTTTTTGCTTTTGCTTTAACTGGTAGTAGCGACGCACTTTGTTTTCCAATCCCATCACGCTCCTCTGCTTACATATGTATGTTTGCAGAAGCGTTTTAGGACAAGTTTTGTAATGTTAGGATTGAAGGTATAACTACAAAAGCATTTCCCGGGTAATGGAAAGGTCCATAAGTTGAGCCATCATCATCCAAACTTTATTTAGGCACATTCGCCCCTGGATTTACTGGCCCTGCTCCCTTGGGATTTCCCCTTACGCTTCATATAATTGGCCCAGTATGCCGTCAGAATAGGTACCAAAATCGAGGTCACAATGACCGAAGCAGCAACTAAGGCCGTTGCAGATTGCGCAACAGGCAGGAACTCAGGCTTGATATTGGCGACAATGACTGGATTGGCTACTGCTGCACCTGCTGTACTGGAGGCTGCAATTCCTGCTGTACCGTTGCCACCACCAATATATTTGTCCGCCAGAATCAGTGGAATACCTGTAATGATAATGACAAAAATACCTAATAAAATACCAAGCATACCTGTCTGGACAATAACACTCAAGTCAATGGAACAACCAAGTGCAAAACCGAAAAATGGAATCAAAGCTTGCGTTGCGTTCCCAAAATATTTTCGGAAATCATGATCCAGATTGCCCAACATAAATCCGACCAAAAATGGTAATACTGCCCCCACAAATGTCTGCGGTTCAAAAACGGCCAGCCCGGTGCTACCCAAAATAATCATGGTCACCAACGGACCTGATTCCAGTGACATCAGCACGAATGCTCCTGCCTCTTCCTTGGAACCATATTGCTGCATAATGGAGGCATATAACCCGCCATTTGTCATATCCATAGCCGAGATCAACGCCAGCACCGACAAACCTGCAAATAGTCCACTTTCTACGCCACCAACAGGCAGCAATCTGGACGCAATGATCGCCACTACCCAGGCGACCGCGATTTTAGTCAATACGAGCGTTCCTGATTTACGCAAAACGGTACCCGTCGCTCGTACATCTATAGAAGCACCCATACAAAAAAACCACACTGCTAAGATGGGTACCGTACCTGTCATCAGCCCCTTGGTAAAAGATCCAAAATAGTCGCCTGCCCATGGAGTAAATGTATGAAAAAGCGCGCCAATAAACAGCGGCACCAGCATAATGCCCCCTGGAATTTTATCAATGTTTTGTTTGATTTTCATAACTTCGTTCAACCCTTTCGTTTTTGCCAATGCAAAAACAAGGCCGTGTTACTTGCGGCTCAAGCCGAGCTCGGGAATCAGTCTTGCGAAGGTATCGTGACTCTCCTTCAGTTGCCGCGCGAATGCCTCTGCATCCTGGACACGCAATCCCAACCCATGCTTACGCATTTCCTCCCTGAATTCCTCGTCTTTCGTCCCCTTGATCAGTGCATCCGTCAGCGTTTGAGCAACTTCATCCGGTGTATCCTTGGGTACAGCCAGCCCTCTCCAAGTGCCAATAAAATGTACACGCAGCCCAGTGGCTTGCTGTAGTGTCGGCACTTTTGGAAACGCTTCCGAAATAGTGTCTGCCTGGATCGCCAGTATGCGAAGCTTCCCTTCGTCCACGTATTTCTTCACCTCTGCGGGACTGACGGGTACAGCATCCACAAATCCGCTCATTAAAGCGGAGACGGCCGGGCCTGCTCCCTCATAAGGGATATGGGTAAAGCGGACTCCGCTTTTCTGCTCCAGCATCGCGGCAGCAAGGTGCCATATGCTCCCTGTGCCTGCATTCCCCATTTTGAGCTTGCCGGGATGGGCCTCAGCGTCCTCCAGAAATGCCTCCGCTGTCTTCCATGGTGCATCCGCCCGGACCGTAATGGCGGAAGGGTCCATATTGGTTTGAAGCAGAGGCTTAAATCGCTCATAGGTGAGCGGTAGCAGTCCCAAATGAGGCAACGTAGTCAGCTCAGCGACCAGATACGTTACGGTATAACCATCCGCCTGCGCCTCAGCCCCTTCCATCAGCCCGACAGAACCGCCTCCTCCCGTTCGATTAACGACGATGATCGGCTGACCGAGATGCTTTTCGGCGGCTTTCGCCAACGCTCTCGCGGTAATATCCGTACCGCCTCCGGCTGCATAAGGAACGACGAGTGTTATTGGCTTCGTAGGAAATATACGGCTGTGATCCTGCAGGGTGCGGTGATCCACATATTCACTGATACTCAAGGCAGAAAGCATAGCTACTCCCGCCGCAACCAGCACATATTTTTGCCATGGCTTTTTCTTCATTACGTTTCCTCTTCTCCAAAAATGAACTGGGCCCGTCATGCGCCCGTTTTCACCTCCAACGTTTTCGGTCTTGTTGTTTGCGTTTACATGAAGTCAATGTACCGCAACGTGGAGGGCTACAGCTATCGCTTAATCTTCGTATTTATCTTCTATTTCGCCAAAGTATTCGCCTTTTGACCGATCTGCATATTCATTGGAAGATTTGCTGATTTGTCTGAATTTCCCTGGGGTCACTTGTTTGTGCTTGCGGAATACCCGGATAAAGCTGTTCTCATTTCGGTATCCGACCTGTTCTGCAATTTCACCGATTTTCAAATGGGTTTCACATAGTAATGTGCATGCCTTTTTTACGCGTAGTCCAGTCAAATAATCGTAAACGGTGGTCCCCGTTTCTTCCTTGAACATACTGCTCACTGAGGACACGCTCATGTGAACATGATCCGCAATTTCCTGAAGCCCGATGTTCAAATGCAAATGATGTTCCATATACTCGATCATCTCTTGTACACGCACAAAATCTTTGGACTGAATGCGGCCATGCCATTTTTCTTCAATATCAGTCAACATAATGACCAGCAATGCCTCAATGTCTTGAAGGTCTAGCGTCAGAATCTGATTCCAGTGGTAATCAGCAAGCTGATCCGGCGGCGTCACACTCTGAGTGGCACACCATTTTAGCAAATCTTCCAGCAATTCATGAACAAACAAGTAGACCTGGGCTGGGGATGTTCTGTGGAGTCGAAGTTCTTCTACCCAGTGGCTGATTAGCTTTACACTTGCACCATGTTCCTGTGACTCCAGGGCACGAATCATTTCCACACGCCGATTGTCCAGCAATGTTGAATCCTGAATCTGCTCCTTTGACTGTTCATCCACTGTGTTATCCTTTTTCACACTTATGCTGCTGTCTATATTCGTATATGAACGTCCATACCCCTCATACAAACGCAAATTAAGGGCCTCTTTCCCTTTTATAAAAGACGCCCGTGCCTCTTGAATATCCGTGACCATATGACCAATTCCTATAGAAATGGTCAAAGGAAGATACTCACCGACAACCTGAATCAGCCTATCCACGCTTTTGTGAAGCAAAATGCTCTCTTGGAGGTCAGTCTCTGTACCGACTTCATTCGAACTCTCGCTGAACTGTAACAGCACAATAAAACCACTTTCCTCCTCCGGCGAGCATACTGCTTTCCAGTGAGGTTCGAGCATCTCTAGCAAAATATTGTTTAGCGCATACTTGAGCAGCATTTTATCCTCTTCTGGAAAGCTTGCGGCCCACGCAGAATACCGGTCAATGGACACGATCATGACAAACAAAGAATGGCCGTCCCAATCGGAAAAATACTGTTCCCATTTCATACGCATTTCCTGTATGCCCATTCTACGCTGGATGACATCTTCCATATATTTAGAACGCAGCTCCGGCAAGCTTCGCTCTACCACCAATGATTTGCGGTGAAACTCTCCAACCAGTTTGCTAATCACAGGTTCCAGGTCATACAATCCTCCTTGGCGCGTTCCCTTATTGCCCGAATTCAATAGGCTATTGATTTTTTTCATGGGGCGAAAAGCTGCATAATTGTAATAGTAAACTGCTGAGCACCCAGCCAGTATGGAGATAAAGGCCAGCCACAGCATCATATTGCGCGCCAGCTTTACATTTTTCAGCAGCTTGTCCATCGGAACGAGCGATACTAGACGCCAGCCCGTAACATCAGAAAAGGTTTGGTTGGCCATATATTCCATGTCCCCTATCTCCACATAAGCATAGGGGCTCACATCCAGCTCCTTCAAAATCCTGCCCATATCATTTAAGGGTAAGGACGATCTCAGCTTGGGATAGATCAACTCGCCCTCCAGATCATACACGTATTGCGAGTTGGATAAATGAATATATAGTTTGGAGAAAAAACGGTCATAATCCAGATTGATTAGCACCGCACCCATGACCTGACCATTCTCTACTATGGGCCTGGCCAGCGAAAGCAACTCTACCGTCCCCTGCTCACGATCGGTTCCGTACCATCTCCGCTTAATCAACAACGGCTTTTTTTGAATGTCCTGAATCCAGGGAACCCATGTGGTATCCGGTGCCTGCTTCCAATCAGGTATGTAACCATAATTGCTGGATACCAGAGCATGATTGTCCAAGGAAATAACTTCAACCGAATAAATTTCCTCGTGCGAAGAAAGGGTTTTTAAGTATTTGTGAAGCCGATCTATGACGGAGGCGTTGTCTGACAGCGATTTTCCATCCGTTTGGACACGTACAAAAGCCTCTACGTCCGGATGATATGCTGCGTCCAGCGCCTTGTTATCAGACTCACGAAAAGCCCGATTGGTCACATCCAGATTGATTTGCAACAATTCTATATTGGGTGTATTCAGCTCGGTATCCAAACCTTCACGGTATCCTGAATACGATAGCAATCCGATCACGCTAATCACGAGCGACACGCACAGAGTGAGCAGTAGGATCAGTCTTGTCTGTTTATTTTTCAATATCAATCGAAGCTTAAGTCGCATCATTCCCGTAACTTCATCCTTCCGGACTTCGTTGTCCATCTTCCTCTTGCCAATATATCTGGTGACATATTCTCCCTAAATGTATTTGACGCAAGAGGCGGAATTCCCTGCCTATGTAAATCAAACTTAACAGAAGTCACATCATTAAAATAAAAAGAAGAAGTCTCCCTGTACAAGGTAGAACTCCTTCTTTGGCACTGCTTGTATCATTATTCAGCAAAAACAGATACTCGCTTCACAGGTTTTAGCTTGTCTATTCCACCTGAAAACGATCCAGCTCCCGCTGCATCTCCTCGCGAATCTGACGAAGTTCTTTTACCTTCTCAGCCGACTCCTCAAAGGAACGCTTCTGCTCCACTGTGGAAGCCGTAATCTCTTCACTGCCTGCGGCGGACTGCTGAGTGATTGCACTGATATTTTCGATAGCTTGCTGCACCTGTACGCTCAGTTCTCGCGATACATTCATGTCCATTGATAGCTTGCTGACTTGGCCAGCAATTTGCTGCACTTTGCCACTGATCTCTGTGAACGATTCTCCGGTGGAGGTAGTTGCCTTCTCCTGCTCTCGGAACAGCTCCTGACTTTGCGCCACAGAAGTCTTCACCTTTTCCATAGCCTGCGTAATACCTTCGACAGCGGTATAAATTTTCTTCACAGCAGATTCTGATTGATTCGCCAGCTTTTTCACTTCATTGGCAACAACAGCAAAGCCCTTTCCCGCTTCACCCGCACGTGCAGCCTCAATGGAAGCATTCAAGGACAACAGCGACGTCTGGCTAGCAATTTCGGATACGTAGCCGGTCATGGTTGTAATCTCGGCTGCATTGGCCTCCAGCTCCTTGACCGTCTGCTCCACTTCGGACATGGCTGAACGATTTTCTGCAACAATACGCAGTTGATCACTCATGACCCGCGTACCCTGCTCAATGACACGCAAAGCATCCTCACTATACGCAGTCGATTGTGTGGTCTCCAGCAGATTCGATTCAAACTTTTGCTGCATTTCATCCACAACGCCAACTGTTGACGACAGGTCCTCAGCAATTTTCTGACTGCCTATCGCCAGTTCCTCTGTTGACGTGCTGACTTGTGTCACAATTTCCTTCATGGCCTCATTATGCTGATCAATATCCCGAGCCATCAGATCGACACGATTACCCGCCTGATCAATGGAGAGTACAATGCTGCGCAAGTTCCCGATCATCACCCGGAAAGATTCATTGAGCTCGTCTAGCTCATCGCGCCCCTTCGTTTGTGCGAGCTGCACTGTCAGATTCCCCTCAGCAATTTGCTTTGCGGCATCCGTTAACTTACGTGTTCTAAGGGCAAGCTGCCTGGAGGTATATGTATTATATAGCCCAACCGCCACCAGAAGTATAACTGCACCTGCCAAGGCCAATTGCCAAGTAAAACGTATGCTTTTGGTCAAATCTTCTGTGTATTGGTCATAACGTGCCTTGGTCAGCAGATCCAGCATAAATACATCGTTCTGAATCCCTTGGGCACGCATGGCCTCCCGCTTGGACTCTGGACTGTTTTGGGTGCTCATTGCTTTCTCCGTTGCTACTTTCAATTGGCTGAATTTTGTTTTAATCGTATTCAGTCGCTTTTGCTGCGCTTCGGTTTGCATCATGCCCTGTGAAAGCAATGCAATCGTCTTTTCAGACTGAGTCAGTTGATTTTGCACATCGGCTTTATTGCTCTCCGTCATGGAAGCTGAGTAATTTTGCAGTGCCTGCCCTGACTGAATCAAATAGGCATTGAGCTGCTGTACATTCAACATAGCCGGAACCAGATTACTACTTTGCGAGTTAATACGAATTAATTCAAAAATGATATATGCCACTAAAGCCAGACAAGCGATCAAGGAAATCATCGCGTTCAGCACCAGTTTACCTTGCAGTTTCATCAGCATTCATCCTCCGTTTGCAAAAATTTATTGGGTGGGAACAGTAAGTGTGCCGGATTTGATTTTTTCCATTAAATCATCCATCACCTTTTGCTGATCCGGCTTCAGTGTCACGACACGAATAGGTGCCAGACCTATACCATCTTCCGCAAGACCAAACACCATGTCCTTCTCCGTAAATTTTCTTTGATGATCTGCAAAGCCTTTGACTACTGTATAAATTGCACTGTCTACATTTTTAATCATCGAGGTCACTACCGCTTTTTCCGCAATGAAAAACTGGTCGCTATCGACCCCGATGGCGAATTTTTGCTGCTTCTGTACTTCTTGTAGCGCACCCACGCCCGTAAGGCCTGCTGCTGCATAGATGACATCAATCTGATCCTGATTGATCATGTCATCTGCAATTTGCGTACCCAGCTCCGGCTTTCCAAAATCTCCTGCATACGTAGCGGTGACTTTGGCATTAGGCTTGACTGAGTGAACCCCTGCGCTATATCCAATTTCAAACTTTTTCAGCAGAGGAGATTCCACGCCTCCGAGAAAGCCCACCTGTTCAGTGCGACTTGTCAAACCTGCGACAACTCCGGCCATAAAGCTACCTTCTTCTTCTTTAAAGGTGATAGAGGCCACATTCGGTAAATCTGATTTCTCATCCACGATTAAAAATTTACGGTCCGGATATTTTTTGGCAACGCTTTCCAGACTGTCCTTGACCATGTAACCCAATCCAACGATTAAATCAGCTTTTTCTTGAGCAAGCTGTTCAAAAGCCGCATCATACGTCTTGGTCTCCGTTATTTCCCGGTATTCAAAAACAATCTTCCCCTCATCCCTTGCCTTGACCAAACCTCGAAAAGCCGCGTCGCTGTAAGATTGGTCACCCAGACCAATATCTGACAGTACGATTCCCACCTTAATGGGCTGAGCCTTGGTTTGTGCTGCCGAATGCCCACATGCACTTAGCAATAATGCAAAGATTGTGACAATGGGAATCCACCTAAAATTTAATAATACAGCTCGCTTCTTCATGACATATCACCTCAACATAATTTGGAAATCCCCAACATCTTTATATCGGTTATAAAAGCATATTTTTTCATAATAATTTCTGTAAATTCAGTTCTTCTATTTTATTATGAAAAAATAGAAGGGACTGACCACCAGGCTCGAATAACATCGCCTAACAATCAGTCCCCAATCTTATTTACTTTTACTCCATTTGGAAGCAATCACTTCGGTTTTACTTTCTATGAGATCCATGACTTCCTCGCGGTGTTTCGTCTTGAATAAATCAATCATGTCCATCAAGTCGTTGCGGTCTAATAGTTTAACCCCGTTGACAGCAGCAAGTGTTTTACAGGATTCCGTATAACGACCGGAGGTGATGACGACAGACTTTTCGGCCGCATAATAACGCATGGAGGTATAAATTTCCTGCACCGCGCCCAAACCTACCGGATGTTGTACCCCATAACGTTTGGCCTGTATGACAACTCTGACGCCTTCACGGTCTGTAAAAACCAGATCCGCTCCAAAATCCCGGCTACTGGTTGTTTTATAGATATCCTTATAGCCAAGCGCGGATAATAACCGCTGCAAATAAAGCTCAAATTCCGACCCATCCTCCATACGATCTATATCCTGAATTCCAATTTTGCGCGGGTCCAGATCACGTAAAATCCGATTTCTGCGACCACGTACCAGTCCTCTGATGATGAGCGCAAACAACACTAAAAGTACAATGAGTCCTATTCCTAATTCCTTGTATGCCAATAATTTCTCTAGCAACATCCAACTCTCCCTTTTCTACCATAAGCGTAGCCGTATCATCCTTAACAGGGAACTCCCCTATGCACGCTGGCTCCCGTATTACATCTCTCTTTATCACATAACAATAGCCCCGCCAGATTCGACGGGGCTATCTTCGTCTTGCCTCAAAGCTGTCTAAACTCCATACTCCGCATTATTATTCGCGATTCAGCAAAGATTCTCCGGCAATACCAGGCTGAGTCATTTGGTACGGGTCCAATATAATGTCCAGCTCCTCCTCGGTCAGTACATTGTACAGCAAGCACAGCTCGCGCACCGATTTCCCAGTCGTAATTGCTTCGCGAGCAATGCGTGATACAACCTCATATCCAAGATGCGGATTAAGCGCTGTAATAATGCCTACACTGTTCTCCACATATTCACGACACCGCTCCACATTCGCTTCAATTCCTTCTACACAATGAATGCGGAAGACATGGAAGCCCTGCTTCATAATTTCCAGCGATTGCAGTAGATTGTAGACCAGTACAGGCTCCATTACATTCAGCTCGAGCTGACCAGCCTCTGAAGCCAAGCAGATTGTATGATCATTACCAATGACCTGGAAAGCAATTTGGTTAATAACCTCACACATCACCGGATTTACCTTGCCCGGCATAATGGATGACCCTGGCTGGCGGGCAGGCAGACTCAGTTCCCCCAGACCCGCACGTGGTCCGGAAGCCATCAAACGGATGTCATTTGCCACCTTAGACATATTCATCATACAAATTTTCAAGGCGGCAGACACTTCAGTATAAGCATCCGTATTTTGTGTAGCATCTACAAGATTTTCATCAGCTTCCACAGGGAAGCCACTGACGTCTGCCAGTACCTCTGCGACACGCTGAATATAACGACGGTCTGCGTTCAGGCCAGTACCCACCGCAGTTGCACCCATATTAATCGTTAGCAGGTGCTGCTTGGTCGCACGGACGCGTCCGATATCACGACCCAGCACACGCGCATAAGCCTGAAACTCCTGTCCTAATCGGATCGGCACTGCATCCTGCAAGTGAGTCCGGCCCATTTTAATCACACTATCAAATTCATTTGCCTTGCGGGAAAATGCTTCCTGAAGCTCACTCATGGTAGCTAACAGCTTATCAATCATACTTAATACAGCCAAGTGTACGGCTGTAGGAAAAGCATCGTTCGTCGATTGCGCCATATTAACATGATTATTAGGACTGATCTCCTGATAATCTCCGCGTTGCTTGCCAATCAGCTCCAGCGCGCGGTTCGCAATCACTTCATTTGTATTCATATTAATGGACGTGCCTGCGCCGCCTTGAATCGGATCGACGATGAAATGATCATGCAACTGTCCTTGTATAATCTCATCAGCAGCCTGAATAATGGCCTCTGCTTTGGGGCGGTGTAAACGGGTTAGTTCCATATTTACCGTCGCTGCTCCCTTTTTTACAATCGCCATGGCTTTAATCAACTCAGGGTGCAGTTTTTGGCCTGTAATTGGAAAATTTTCTTTTGCCCTCAACGTTTGTACACCATAATAGGCATCTGATGGCACTTCCTTGGTACCTAAAAAATCATGCTCCAACCTCATATTCTCTGATTCCTCCGCTTTGTTTACTACGTTTCTTCAATTCAGTACAGCCAAATTGACATAAAAAGACCTTTTCTGATCCCCTCTTCATTATACGTTTCTATTCCCGTGCTTTTCCAGTTGAATAAACGCGGAAAAAGCTATGTAATCCTATGACAAGTTATGATTACCCGTATATACCACACTTATTCGGTAAATGCTCAGCTATGACTTGAATACGGATTTAATGGCTTATAATAATATCGAGTGGCATGAAGCTGACCGTCGGCTGATTGAGCATACCCCGGAATAACACCAGCTTCTACGAACCCGATCGACTCGTATAGTCCATTGGAGGGATCACCCACCCGTGTATCTAGCACCAGTAACGTTCTATCCTGACTTAGTGCCTCTTCTTCCGCTGCCTTCATTAACTGTCGTGCGATCCCCAGTCTGCGTCCGGACGGATGCACCATAAGCTTTGCAATTTCCGCACGATGAATAGCGTTAGCTTTTTGCGCCAAATGCAGCTGGACCGTCCCTACAGGTACTCCGTCCTTCTCGGCAATCCACAGAACTACGCCGTCCTCAAGTACATTGTTCCAATAAGCTGCTGCTTCCTGATAACCTAATGGGGGTAAGAAACCTATAGATGCACCGTCTGCAACCACGTCGATTAACAGTCGACTTAGCGAATCTGCCAGGGCTTCGTTCAGAGCTTGAACAGGGTAGACTCTCATTTCGTTAGACATTGTGATTCCTCCCGATGAGTTCGATAACATACAATAAAGAAAGCAAACTATCTTTTTAGGATAGTTTACTTTCCATGATACTTCGTTTACTTCATCGTTCTCATTTCCATTACTGCTCTGCCATATAAAAAAACTCCCACAGATGACCATCCAAATCCTGAAAGCTCCATCCATACATAAAACCATGATCTTGAGGTTCGTTCGAGGGCTTGCCGCCCGCTTCCAAAGCCTTGTGGACAATCTCGTCTACCTTTTCTCGGCTCTCTACCGATAAGGCAACAATCGCTTCTGTACTTTTTGTGGCATCTGAAATTTCCTTTGTCGTGAACGCTTTAAAACGTTCTTCAACCAATAACATGACAAAAATATGCTCACTAACAACCATACAGGTTGCATGTTCATCAGTGAACTGAGCGCTGAATTCAAATCCGATGGTAGTGAAAAAATCAATGGACTGTTGCAGGTTTTTAACTGGTAAATTCACAAAAATTTGTTTAGCTGTTACTCCCACGACATTTCACCTCTTCATTCGTCATTCATTCTACTTTATCATACTACTTCTCCACAAAAGATAACTTAACTATCGTATAAAGTCAATCAATCTGACATTTGTATAGCGAAATCTCCTAGTCCCAATGTAGCTTATCCAACGTTCGAGATAATACAGCCGCAGCTTCTGCCCTCGTCACGGATGTAGCCGGGCCAAAACGGCCTTTCTCGTCTCCCTTCATAATACCTAGTCCAGACAAAGTCTTCACAGCCGGAGCTGCCCATGTGGAAATCTTATGCGCATCCGACAATGATACGGATTTACTTCCTGTTGCTTCTTCTGTAGTTGCTTCTTCTGTATTTTCTTCTGTATTCCCAGCGAAGCGTAAGGCTCTCTCTATGATCACAGCCAGTTCCTCCCTCGATACCGTGGCATCAGGGCGGAAGCTTCCGTCAGTATAGCCGTTGATCAGCCCGGCTGCTGCTGCGGTACGTACGGAATCCACATACCACGATTCGGGTTGAACGTCGTCAAAGTTCGTCAGCGTGCGATCTGTACGCTCCAGTCCAAGCACACGAACCAGCATCGCAGCCAGTTCGGAGCGTCGCACCTGACCTTCAGGCTCAAAGCGTACGCTCGCTAAGTCCATTTCACTAGTCGCATTAGCTGTAGACGCTGATGGAATGGTCCCCGCCACAACCAGGCGAGTTGCAAGACGTGTAATATCCTGCTGTGCCCAATGGCCGGATATATCAATGAACGATCCGTTTTCTCCAGAAGCCCCGCCATCCAGCACAGCGTAAGTCCCTCCCGAACGACCATACACGGTTATTTCCTCACTCACAGCGTGAAAAGGAACGGGTTGATAGGACACTTGTCCGACTTGGTTGGTCGATACCTTCACTACAGCGAGCTGGCCTGCATCGACCGTTGCAGGAACACGTAACAGATAACGTTCATACCCACTACCTGAGCCCCCGTTACCTGCCAAAGGCTGTTTCCGTCCATCCTCACTTCTCAGCTCAGCTGTGATATCCAAAGCCTGTAACAGTTTGCGCCCTGTCGGAACATCCAAGCGTTTAGCCAGTTCTTCGTTCGAAGTGATGGAAAAATTCAAGGAAATTTGTTTTACAGGCACTTGCCAGGTATCAGCCAGTTTCTGAAGAGACAAACGACTTGTTGCTACTTCATATCCACCCTGTGGCGTTTCCACTCGAAGGGTACGAATACGGTCGTTCAAGACGGCTCCCAAAGCTTCACCGTCTAAATGAACCTCGTACGTCCTCGCTTCTACTTGCTCCCCTGCACGGATCACCAGCGTACCCTTCGCGCCATTTTGAATGGCCTTTTGTATTTCAGCAACTGTTATTTGAGCAACTGCCTTTTTCAGTCCGTTGTTCTCCACTCCGGTCATTACAGACTTGACTTGCACCACATTTGTACCAGACAGGCTGCTTCCATTGGGTTCACTACTGGCAGTCTGCCCCTGCCCATTTACCGTTCCATTCACGTTACCGCTACTGCCATTTCCAGTGTTACCGTTTCCCTCGTTATCCTGCTGATCCTCATCATCATCGTCATTTCGGCCACTCCCACCATCAGTTGGTGGTTCTTCCGTTTTGCGCAGCAAATCTATTTGCGCAACCAACGGATCATGATCACTGACCCGCCCGTCCGCCGCACTAAAGTCTGCATTCATATGAACGATATCCAGCACGGATGTTTTGCTCAGTGACGGGCTGACCAGCATATGATCCAATGTTTGCGAGTTACCTTCATAAACATAGGAGTACCGTTCCTTTTCATCCAAATTGTCAATCAGATTGGTCAATTCCTGCCCCCGTAGCAAAGCCAGCGTTTCCGAAAATTGAAAATCATTTAGGTCACCGAGCACCACCATATTGGCCTTAGGGTTTACTTGCAGTACCGACTTTACAAAGCCATTCACAATCGTTGCAATCTTCGCACGCTGTATTTCGCTGCTTCGTACAGGCGGCTGAATTCCTCCAAATGGCGCTTGATCGCCCCCTTTGGAATTAAAATGGTTAGCGACCACAATTACCTGCTGGCCTTCAAACTCAAATTCAGCGGCCAACGGCTTGCGCGAGTCTTCAAATGACGCATTCAGGGGATCAATCCGACCCGGGTTGAGAGAGAGTCCCTGCACCCCATAAGTGACAGACGTAACCGAATCCCCCTTGGGCTTGTCGGTCAGCGTAACACGTTGCGGATTGTACAAGAAGCCAACACGGATATTGCCACCGGGGGCACCGCCATCCTTATTATTATCAGGGGCAATATCTGTAAATGCGTATTCCGGGCCTCCATGAGCACGAATCGCCTCTATGAGCACACGGAAGCTTTCGGAAGCGTCTGTGGTGCCATCATCTTTCTCACCGTTATTATCCTGCACTTCCAGCAATCCTATGATATCCGGATGATTCAAATTTACGGCGATAGCCTGCCCCAGCTGATCTATCCGTTTTCCATCACCGGGATCGAAGTTTTCCACATTAAAAGAAGCTACTGTCAGCTTACGATCATCGCGTATCAAACGCGTGTTGGCTGGCTGGAGGCCACCAGGTATAACATCTGGCAGACGCACTGGCAGCAGCTTATAATTGCTAAAGCTATAGCTCACCACACCTGTGATAGGACCCACAAAACGATCGCCTGTTTTCAACGGTGTCGAAGGCTTCGCATCAATCAGAATCCGTTGCGGGTTCAGACTTCTTTCTGTCAGCATGAGTCCGCCTGCCTCCGTTACAACCTCACCTGTGTTTGGACCGTTATCAATTCGGACTGGAATTTCATAGCCATAAGGACCAATTACAGTGGCATCCTTCAACTCTACACGCATGCCTTCTAGGCTTTCAAAAAAGTCCAAGCCATCCTCCTGTGGATCAAACACTGTCATTCCGTCATGATCCACAACAGATGTCGGCATCACACGTCCCTGTTCTCCTAGCAAAATTGGAGCTGGCAATGGACGGTCATTGGCAATTACCTTAACCGAAGAAACCACAATTTCTGTGGTTGTCAGGTCGATTGGCTTGCTCGCATACGTTCTTTCCGTGTATTCCTTCACCGAACCGCTAACCCTTACCTCATCCCCAACTTGTACACCGTGACTAGGCTTGTACACTAAAATGGCCTCGGATGTTTTTTCATCCTGATCCACTTGAGCATCCAACTCTTGGATATAGAAGCTGCTCCCCTTCACCATCGTGACAACGCCTTCAATATCCGCTACTTTTTGTCCTTCATATGGAGAACGGTGTGCTCCCCCCTGTATATCGTGGATGCGAAGCTTTTTAGGAAAATAGACATCTGCATATACACTTGCCCCTACAGTTACGGGTGAAGGTTGCACCTCTTTTCCTGCAAAAGACGCAGGCTCTGCCGAAGCTTTTCCACTGGACAACCCTACCGGCCCTCCAGCCGAAAGCACCAGTATGGCACTGAGCCATGTGATCCCGAACCTTTGTAATTTCGTGGGTAATATTTTTTCTATGTATTCTTGTTTCATCAAAAGATACTCCCCTCCTCATTTTTACCATGATTACGCTTACAAATATATTCATCTTTTAAGATACCATAAATTAGTCAATTTAGTACCTTAATTATGTAAAATGAATTCTTCTTGTCGTAGCATATTCAGATCAAATTATTGTAAACTTGTTCTAATACAGAAAAAGGTGGCACATACGCTATGGAGCATTTGCTTAACGATCAGGTTAAAAACATTCAAATCAGCGGCATCCGCAAAATCGCCAACAAAGTTGCCGCATTACCCGGAACCCTGTCATTAACGATTGGACAGCCGGATTTCCCTACCCCTGCGCATATTATGGAAGCTGCCCATCGGGCGATTAACGAAGGACGCACCTCCTATACACCTAATCCGGGACTGCCGGAATTACGAGAAGCCGCAGCGGCGTTTGTAGCCCGTAAATACGGCCTGAATTACCGTGGACAGGATGAGGTTATCGTAACGAACGGAGCCAGTGAAGCGCTGGATATTACCTTACGCACGATTTTGTCACCCGGCGATGAAGTCATTCTGCCTGTCCCGATCTACCCAGGGTACGAGCCATTGATCCGTTTGTCAGGCGGTATTCCTGTGTTTGCCGATACCCGCAGTAGCGGCTTCAAGCTCACGGCCGAGGTGCTGGAGCCTTATCTGACCGAACGGACAAAAGCAGTCATTCTCGGATATCCTTCAAATCCAACCGGACGAGTGATGAGCCGTGAAGAACTGGAAGCGGTCGCGGATTTACTGAAGGAGCGCGATTTGTTTATCATTTCGGATGAAATATACAGTGAACTGATTTACGATACACCCCACGTTTCCATTGCAGCTCTACCAGGTATGCGGGAGCGCACCATCGTCATTAACGGTCTGTCCAAATCACATTCTATGACGGGATGGCGCATTGGTTTTACACTTGCACCCGCTGAAATTACACAGCACATGGTCAAAGTCCATCAATACAACGTAACCTGTGCCAGCTCGATTAGCCAATATGCTGCCCTGGAAGCCATGACTGTTGGTGTCGATGATGCACTCCCGATGCGTGAGGAATACCGCAAGCGTCGTGATTATGTACATGGTAGGCTGATAGACATGGGTATCCCGCTGGAGAAACCCGAGGGAGCCTTTTACCTTTTCCCTTCCATCGCGCATTTTGGATTAAGCTCTATGGATTTTACCTTGAAGCTGCTGGAAGAGCATGGAGTGGCTGTCGTACCTGGAGATGCCTTTTCTTCCTATGGCGAAGGATACATTCGCTTGTCCTATGCTTACGGGCAGGATGTGCTGGAGCAAGGGTTGGATAAAATAGAGAGGTTTGTTAGGGGAATTGTGAGGAGTTAAGGTGGGAGGAGGCGCTATGCAGTCCATTTGATCTTCCGATCGCTGTTGCTGGGGGATTCTTGGATTGGATAAAACATTTATAGGTAAGAATCCCACTAAGCATATGCTTTCGAAGCAAGCTTTCCTTTGGAAAGCTTTTAGCCGAACGCTGTCGCTTCTCCAGATTCAAATGGCCCGCTTCGCTACTGCCCACCTTAAAGTCCCTCAAATCTCTAACGTGTGTGTGTAGTATGGGGAAAAGAAGTACAATACTCACCGCTTTGCGCGGTGAATAAACATAAAAAAGGCCTCTGAGCCACCCGTACAGGTGGCTCAGAGGCCTTTTCGCTCTTCCTCTACTCCCTCACCTGGAGTGGGATTAATGGGTGCGTACCTTTAAGCACGTCGCAGCAAAGGGGGCGGAATGGTGCTGGACAAGCGAAGCGGTCGCCTTTAAATTCCGATTTTAACCTTTAAATATTCAATCATAAAAATCGGAATTTAACAGCGATGGGAAGCACCATCCGCCACCGCAGCGACCTTTAAAGCACCAACTCCTAATCCCAACGCCCCCCTACTTTAAATGCATTTTGAATTGCAGGAACAATTCATTGTAATGAGCGAGCATGCGCTTGCCTAGATTGTTGTATACTTCCAGCTTGTCTGTAATTTCGGACGGAGGGTAAAAACGCTCGTCACCAGAGATATCTTCAGGCAACAACTTCTTTCCATCCTCGTTGGGTGTGGAGTATCCTACAAATTCGGCATTTTGAGCGGCTACATCGGGCTGCATCATGAAATTGATGAACTTATGGGCCGCATCCACATGGGTAGCGGTTTTTGGAATAACCATATTATCAAACCACAAGTTGGAGCCTTCATCTGGCACGATGTAATCGAGCTTCTCGTTCTCATCCATGATTTCAGAAGCATCACCGGACCATACAACCCCGGCAGCGGCTTCCTCGTTTGCCAGCAGCATTTTAATCTCGTCACCGACAACCGCTTTGACATTGGGCGCTAATATCTCCAACTTCGTCAAAGCCTGCTGCAAATGTGCCTCATTCGTATCGTTCAAGGAATAGTGAAGGCTGTTCAGTGACATCCCTACGACTTCCCTCGCACCATCAACCAACAGTAGATTATTACGCAGCTTTGGATTCCACAGACCGTTCCAGCTATGAAAATCAATGCCTTTCGTCAGCTCTGGGTTAAACACAATCCCGACTGTACCCCAAAAATACGGCACTGAGTATTCATTATTCGGGTCGAACGAAAGGTTTAGAAAATGAGAATCCACATGCTTCAAATTCGGCAGCTTGCTGTGGTCCAACGGGAGCAACAAGTGCTCCTGCTTCATTTTAGCCAAAGCATATTCCGAGGGAACCGCTACATCAAACGAAGTTCCTCCCTGCTCGATTTTCGTCAGCATCGCCTCATTGGAGTCAAAGGTCTGATAAATGACGGTAATTCCCGTCTCCTTCTGAAACCGTTCCAGCAGCTCAGGATCAATGTAGTCTCCCCAGTTGTACACCGTCAGTGTGTTACCACCGGAGTAGCCTTGACTGGAATTAAGCCATGCAGCCACCCCCATCAGCCCAAACGAGATGATGAAAATCGACAGAAACACGCGCACAAGTGACTTCATCTAGGCACCCCCATTTCTGCCGCAGGCTCTTTTTTACCATTACGATTCGCCTTGCGCATAATAAAGTAGTAGCCCACCACCAGCAGCACAGTAAACAGGAAAATGAGCGTGGATAGCGCATTGATGGACAAGGAAACCCCTTGACGGGCACGTGAGTATATTTCCACCGATAAGGTCGAATAGCCACTGCCTGTCACAAAAAAGGTTACCGCAAAATCATCCAGCGAGTACGTTAACGCCATAAAGAAGCCCGCATAAATACCTGGCTTGATAAAGGGTAGAATTACCTTGGTCAGCACATCCATTCGGCTGGCACCCAAATCACGCGCGGCATCGACCAGAGATGGACTCATTTCCTGCAACCGCGGCAAAATCATAATGACCGCAATCGGCACACTAAATGCAATATGGGATAATAAAACGGAGTAGAAACCCAGCTTAATCCCGACCATCGTGAACAAAATGAGGAAGGAAGCGCCAATAATGACGTCCGGGTTCACGATCAATACATTATTGAGCGACAGCATCGTGCTTTTGACTCGACGGTTCTGCATCTGATGAATAGCCAGCGCACCCATGATGCCAATAATCGTAGCCAACGCAGACGACAACAAAGCAATCACCAAGGTGTTAATGACAATAATGATCAAGCGAGTGTCTGCAAACACCTCTTTGTAATATTGGAGTGTAAAACCTTCAAACTCATGCATCGTCCCGCCACTGTTGAAGGAATAGTACATCAAATACAAAATAGGTGCGTATAACACGAGAAAAACAATCACCAAATAAATATTCCCGAACCGGTTTTTATTTACCATGCCGCACCCTCCGTTTCGTTCCCGAGGTGAGCAGCATAATGATCCCCATCGCCAAAATCAGGAACACGGCAACCGTAGAGCCCATCCCCCAATCCTGAGTAACCAGAAAATGCTGCTCTATCGCCGTCCCCAGTGTAATCACACGGTTACCTGCAATCAGGCGGGTAATCATAAACAGCGACAACGCTGGAATAAACACAGCCATGCAACCGGATCGCACACCCGCAAGCGTTAACGGGAAAATAACCCTACGAAACGCGGTCCACTTGGAGGCTCCCAAATCTCGGGCAGCGTCCAGCAATGAAGGGTTTAACCCTTCCAGCGCGTTATAGATGGGCAAAATCATAAAAGGCACAAAAATATAAACCGATACAAACACAAAGCTGGAGCTGGTAAACAATAATTGCTGACCTCCCAACCCAACCATACCTAACACCGCATTCACCGGGCCATAGGTACCAAATATCCCGATAAAAGCATACGTTTTGAGTAACAGGTTAATCCAGGTCGGCAAAATAATGAGCAACAGCCACAGCTGCTTATGCTTGGTGCGTGTGAGCAAATATGCTGCCGGGTAAGCAACTAACAGTGAAAATACAGTGATCAGAAATGCATACCAAAACGAGCTAAGCGTCATGCTCAAATAAATAGGTGTCAGAAACTGAGCATAGTTGTTGAAGGTGAGATGACCATCCACATCAAATAGCGAATAGTAAAACACAAGTACAACTGGAGCCGCCACAAACAGCACAATCCATAAATAATAAGGCAGCAGATACGCTGCTCTTGTATTACCGGACATGCTGATCCACCTCTTCATAGGCTTCCAGACGCCGATCAAATTCTTCCTCTGTTTCCCCGAACCGCATCACATGGATCGCTTCCGGGTCAAATCGCAGACCGATTTCACTGCCCAGCTCCGCCTTTTTGGTAGAATGCACGAGCCACTCCTGTCCTGAATCATCATAGCAGCTTATTTCATAGTGAACACCACGGAACAATTGGGTATCCACTTTTACACGCAGCTTGCCTTCAACAACACTCGTAATCTCCAGATCCTCCGGTCGGATCACGATTTCAATGGGCTCGTTCGGACGTAATCCTCCGTCGACACATTCAAACTGTCGACCGTTAAATTCCACTTGGTAATCCGCAATCATACGTCCTGGGACAATATTGGATTCGCCGATGAAATCAGCAACAAACCGATTGATCGGCTCATCATAAATATCATTAGGCGTACCACTCTGCTCAATCTTACCTTTGTTCATGACAAAAATTTCGTCCGACATGGCCAGTGCTTCCTCCTGATCATGCGTAACGAAAATAAAGGTAATTCCAAGGCGCTGCTGCATTTCGCGCAAAATGTACTGCATTTCTGTACGCAGCTTTAAATCCAGTGCAGACAACGGTTCATCCAACAACAGAACATCAGGCTCATTGACGATAGCCCTTGCGATGGCTACACGCTGACGCTGTCCCCCGGACATCTCAGAAATTTCCCGCTCGCCGTAGCCTTCCAGATTGACAAAGGACAACGCCTGTGTCACCTTATCCTGAATATCCTTTTTGTTCATCTTTTTGATCCGCAGACCAAAGGCTACATTTTCAAACACATTCAGATGCGGAAATAGCGCATAATCCTGAAAAACCGTATTGACCTGCCGCTCATTGGCTGGAACACGATTAATGAGTTTTCCATTTAAATAAATAGAGCCTTCTGTCGGCTCCGCAAAACCTGCAATCATACGCAAAATCGTCGTTTTACCACAGCCGGAAGGCCCCAGTAGTGTATAAAATTTACCACGCTCAATCTCAAAGCTGACGTCCGCCAGCACTGGGGGATCGTTGTCATATTGCTTGGTCACCCGTTCAAATCGGATGATGGTTTGCTCTCCCATAACACCCTCCTTCAAAAATTCGACTTCATTCCATTTCATTCTCTTCATTAAACCTATTTATTCAGGCCGTATCATTTACCCCTGTGACTTCCATGTAAAATAGTCTGTCAGCACACGAATGGCCACGCCGATTGCTTCCTCCGCAGGCTCCAGCTTCGCATGGTGCAAACCATAAGGCGTATCAACACCAAGCCAGAACATCAGACCAGGAATTCGCTCCAGAAAATACCCGAAGTCTTCTCCTGTCATCGCTTCTCCGCATTCAATAAGCTGCACATCCTGCCGATTACGTACCCAGTTCATAAATTCCTCGGTCACCTGAGCTTCATTGTACACTTGCAAATAGTTTGAGCCATAATGAATCTCGGCATGGCATTCAAACCCAGCTTCCACACCGCGCACCAGCGCTTCAATCCGTGATTTAACCAGCATCATCGTATCGGCTGACAACGTTCGGATCGTACCCTCCAAACGGGCGGTTTCCGCAATAATATTCTGCTTCGTGCCTCCGCTAACCTTGCCCACGGTAATGACTGCTGCATCGAGTGGATTCACATTACGGGCTACAACCGTCTGTAATTGTCCCACCAGTTGGCAAGTAGCCACTACCATATCATTCGCCTTGTGTGGATACGCAGCATGCCCGCCAGTACCCTTCAAGTCGATGAACAGCTCCGACGTATTGGCAAATAGGATACCCGGGCGAGTCGCAATTGTACCGACAGGATATTCAGGTGCAACATGCAGCGCGACAATTTCATCGGGTATCCAGTCGGCCAGCTCCGTGCTGTCCCGCATAGGCAAGGCTCCACCAGGTCCTTCCTCAGCCGGTTGAAACAGCACAACCAGATCATCCTTAATCGGATGGCTTGCAAAGTGAGTAACAATTCCCAATCCAATCGTCATATGTAAATCGTGTCCACAAGCATGCATATAGCCGGGATGGGTCGAACGGAAATCGTACCCTGTCTCTTCTTCAATCGGCAAACCGTCCATATCACAACGATATCCATAGCGGCGTTCAGGAGCCGTTCCATGAATGAACACTAACACGCCCGTACGCCATGTACGAATTTCCAGCCGCTCCTGAGGGAGCGTTTCCAAATAATCCAGCAAATATTGTTGTGTTTTGTATTCCTCAAAACCCGGTTCGGGAATTTGGTGTAAATCTCTTCGTATTTGGACAAAAGAACGATAGTCGACCGTACTCATTGCTACTACGCCTCCTCTTTATAGCTCATCAGCTCTTATCTGGCAAAAGAACAAAAGGACAAAAGCCCGGCGCAGCCGCCGAGCCTTGTCCGTTGTGCTTCGTCCCTAAGTTATGCTGTCAGTGCATCATGCTTCTGACAAGGAATCGTTCACCTTTGGTACATAAAAACTTTTGCCTTCTTACAGAACGCGCAGTTCTTTCAAAATCTCAGTTTTAGATTTGGTCTTATCATCGACCTGTTTGATCACACGTGCAGGTGTACCCGCCACTACGGAGTATTCAGGCACATCTTCAGTTACGACTGCTCCGGCTGCAACAACTGCACCTTTACCAATCCGCACGCCTTCCAATACGACCGAGTTCGCACCGATCAATACATCGTCTTCTACTACAACTGGCTGTGCAGATGGTGGTTCAATGACACCCGCCAGGACAACGCCTGCACCGATGTGACACATGTTACCTACTTTAACACGACCGCCCAGCACAGCATTCATATCAATCATCGTGCCTTCACCAATGGTGACACCGATGTTAATCACTGCACCCATCATGATGACTGCGTTGTTACCGATGCCAACCATATCACGAATATATGCGCCTGGCTCAATGCGGGCATTGATGCCTTTCAGATCGAGCATAGGAACAGCAGAGTTACGGCGGTCATTTTCCACCACGTAGTCTTCTTCTTTCGCGTTTGCGCTATCCAGTACAGGCTTGATATCAGCCCAATCACCAAATACAACACCACTGTCTCCAGAAATAAAAGCTTGAACATTCTCGCCAAAAGATGCGGAAGCCAAAGCTCCTTTTACATATACTTTAACAGGCGTCTTTTTCTTGCTGTTTTTAATCACGTTGATGACTTCTTGTGTATTCATTTCGATGGACATAGTAAATCTAACAACTCCTTCATCGCTTCATACGACTTCGCAAGCCGGAATGATCTTATTCTCTCATCCTTTATAGCACAAAAGTGCAGGTCTCGCAATTATAGATTAGACCCTTATAGCTCTAACCTAACCCTTAAAATAACAATTTCCAACGGCATGACTGCCTTAAATTCATAATTGTAAGCCGCCGACCATCCCACATCAAAGTAGGGTTATTTATTAGCTTGCAGGCTCTCCAGCGATGTATAAATGAAGGATTCGAATCCTTCAGCAGGTTCACCTTGTGGAATGTTCACTTTCACGATGAAACCACCTGTTTTATTTTCTACAACAATATATTGCTGTGTCATCTTCGAACCGCTCGCTTGTAAGAACAGACGGCTACTGGACAGCGCTTCAGGTAAGGCTGCTTTGTCCAGCTTTTGCACCTTGCCGATGGAAGCTAGATCCTTCTCGCCTTCTTTTTGAAGCTCATCCAGATTAAAATCGGAGGGCAGCTTTGTAATTTCAGCATAATAGTTATCATCTACAGCCAAGGCAACACGGTTTTGATCGGGAAACAGGGACATCGGATCAAACACATACAGTGAATATCCCTCTCCTTTTGCCAATGTTGCTGTCTGCTTTTCCTTCTTTCCTTCAAGGGTAAGCTCAAAAGCTTGAGTTTTCGAGCGTTCCCCGCCTACTTGTTGACCAGAACTTCCGTTTTGACTGCTATCTGTTGCAGCCTCTGTTTTTTGTATTTTCGTTAAAGTCAGTTGCTTCGCCGTCGCGTCGCCCTCTACTGCTTTCTCGCTATATTCAAACGCTACTGTATCGCCTTCTTTAAGTCCAGCTATTACCGTGTCCAGTCCCTCCCCCAATTGGAAGGATTGGGCTTCACCATTGGTTTCAATCTCTACCGTATGCGGGTCAGCAGCTCCATTGTATACACCTGTGCCTTTTTTAACCTCCGGCTCAGCGATTGGCTCCGGTTTAACTTGCGGCTGCTGTCGCGTTTGCGGTTGGTCTGACCCTTGAGGTGCGGTGTTATTGGTTTGCGGTTTCGTTCCACAGGCTGACAGAGCCAGCACTGCCACTACAGTCAGTAGTATGATTGAAAATGTGTTTTGTTTTTTCATAAAATCCACCTCCACTATGATAGACGAGCTTGTGCAGCAAAAGTTCTACGCAGCATCTCACTTAAAATCCTACCTCCTGCTCCCGTTTATAATATTCTCAGGATTTTGCAAAATCCTAATACCACGGGAATGTCAGGTACGGTATAATGGGCTGTATTAAACCTATTTTTCGAGATACCGCTTGGAAGGAACATAGACGTATTTACTTTCTTCCATACGGATGGAGCTACCACATGAATCAAGCACACAAACCGTCGTTTTCCTTTGAATTATTGTACATCATAGGTATTATCGCTATTTCGTTCTCCTCGATCTTCGTAAGATGGTCTGAAGCCGAGGTGTCCGTCATCGCTATGTACCGTTTGTACCTAACCAATCTGATCATGCTGCCTTTGGTCTGGAAGTACCGCACTGAGCTGTTTAGCCTGACCCGCAAGCAGTGGATGCTGATCCTCTGGTCCGGTATTGCGCTGGGGCTGCATTTTTTGCTCTGGATGGGCTCACTGCGACTGACCACCGTTGCAAGCTCTACCGTTATTATGACATTGGAGCCGATCCTTGTCATGCTCGGTTCTTTTTTGTTTTTCCGGACGGGCACGAATCGCGCTATGCTCATCGGAATGGGTATGGCTTTTATCGGCTCACTGGCCATCGGAGCTGGAGACTTCCATGTCTCGGGACAAGCCCTGCTCGGGGACGCACTGTCCTTCTTGGGTATGGTAGCCGTGTCCATCCATATGCTGATGGGCAAGCATCTGCGCGAGCATTTGAGCGCGTTTGTCTATAATTTTTGGGTTTTCGCCATCGCAGCCACATCACTTGCGCTGTATAATGTGGTCAATGCTATTCCTTTTACCGGATACGCTCCACGGGAATGGGGACTGTTCCTGCTACTTGCCATTGTGCCTACGCTGTTCGGACATTACCTGTTTAACTGGCTACTCAAATACATTAACGCCACCGCGGTGTCGATGGCGGTACTCGGCGAGCCCGTTATTTCTTCCCTGCTAGCTTGGATGCTGCTCGGGGAAAGGCTGTCTACTTTACAATTTGGTGCAGGCTTTTTCATCCTGTTCGGGGTATGGATTTTTATCCGATACGGAGCGGATTTTAAAAAGAAAGTTATCCACCAAAGTGAGTTGCCCGACACTGAGCACCCCTTGAAGGCCAGCTCTTAACTTATTTACCCCATTTTCATAAACCATACTCAATGGATTAAATTTACTGTTAAATAAAGGAAGGCGGAATCCTCTATGAAATCCATCGTATCCAAACGCTGGCTGCTGGCCCGATTGTATGAGCCGGACATGATCATTGCCGACTGCCGTTCCCTGCTCGGACAAGCCGGGGCTGGACGGACTCAATTTAATGAAGACCATATTCCAGGGGCGGTTCACTTCGATTTGGAAGAAGACCTTACTGCTCCTCTTGGTGAGCATGGTGGTCGCCATCCATTACCTGATGCGGATACACTTGCCGCACGTCTGAGTCGTGCCGGGATCAACGCATCTTCACGGATCGTCGCTTATGATGACCAAGGCGGTATGATGGCTTCCCGCTTCTGGTGGCTCCTGCGCTATCTCGGGCATGAGCAGGTATATGTGCTGGAAGAGGGCTACAGCGCTTGGAAGGAAGCGAAGTTCCCCGTTACGGCAGACCAGCCAATTCGCATTCCAAGTACATTCACACCGAATGTACAGCCGCAAATGCTCACAAATATGCAAGAAGTGCAACGTGTATCCGAAGGTTCGCTTCCTGATAGCTCTTACATATTGATTGATTCGAGAGAGCGGCCGCGTTACCTGGGGCTGGAGGAGCCCATTGATCAAGCAGCGGGGCATATCCCAAGTGCGGTGAATTTCTTTTGGAAAGAAGTATTGGACGAAAAAGCCAGCTTTAAAAGTGTGGAACAATTGCAGCAGCACTTTGCCGACCTTGATCCAAACGCAGAAATTATCGTGTATTGCGGTTCTGGCGTATCCGCCTGTCCCAATGTACTCGCCTTGAATGAAGCTGGATTTAGTAAGGTCCGTTTATATCCGGGAAGCTGGAGCGACTGGATCAGCTATGAGGAGAATCCGGTGGCGACCGGAGAGGAATAAAAAGTTTTCAACGGATATACAGTGGTTCTAAAGACAGATACACCGTCCTAGCGATTAGGCTTACGGCGGTGTATTTGCTTTGTTCAAAAAAACAACTTGAGCTGAGTGAAGCAATAAAACGATGTAGTTGAAGTTGCTTGCTTTTTTGAATAGCTATCCAATCTTTTGAACAAATATATATCTTAATTCATATTTTTTCTGTTGTTTTTCTGCATATATCAGAGTTTCTCTTATGGAACCCGTTTCTAATATATTCAAATCATTAAAATGTTCTTTTAAATCTTCTTCAGTAAAGAAGTGAGCATATTTCCCTTCCTTGTATTCATATGTTCCTTCTTCAATTTCCCTACCCACACCATTATTAAAATCACAATTAGAAAAACATGTGAAATACATTACTCCCAATTCCTTCAAATGCTTCACGCAATTCTGTATCAGTCTTTTTCGGTCTTCTAACAAAAATAAATGCAATAAATCATAACAATATATTCCATCATACCTTTGGCATGTACTAAACTCTAATACCGATTCTTGAATAAAATTCGTTTTTAAGTCCCATTCTTTTGCTAGATCTATAGCTGAACTAGATATCTCAATTCCATCAACCTGAAAATAAGAAGAGAACGCCTTCGTATTTCTTCCATATCCAGCACCAGGAACCAAAATATCATGTACATTATTCTTTTTGAACAAATCTATAGCTTGGGTTACAGTTTGACTTGGTTCACAACCCCAAATCATCCCTTCTTCAGTAAATCTTTTGTTCCAATAATCCCCCATATGATTCACCCGCCTATATACTCACATAGCTTTTCTTTTAAGTTCATCAATCTGTCTGATATGATGTTGATCATGCCGGATAAAATCTCTTAAATATGATATTACAGTAAACTTCCCGTTAGCATATTCTTTAGTAAACTTATCGTCTTCAAAACCCTCTATACTCTCCAATATCATGTTACGGTACTGAATAGTCATTTTAATTAATTCTTCTTTCGTTTTTGTTTTTCCATATTCAATAGCATCCCGATTAAATTGTTCAAAATCCATATGTGTTAATGTCAAAGGTGTATTGTTTAATATCGGATTTATTGCTGCATCAAAAAAGTATTTATCCCACAGCAGTATATGACTTACGATATCCTGAACTGACCATTTACCTTCAGCAATCGTTATTTGCCAATCCATTTCACGAATCTCAGAAACAAAACGAATCCATTCCTTGAACTCCTCTAGTAACTGCGACTTCTCATTCATGGTATCACGCTCCTTTTTTCAAATTATTCATTATCCTTTGCCATTCATCTGCTAAAATCGCATGTTGATATGCATTATGCCAAATGGGTTGTCCTTCTTTTCGCATCAACAAGCGCTCCAATAATCTTAACGATGAAGCATTTTCTGGATTACACATCGCAATAATCCGATGAGCCTTTAACTCTTCAAATCCATATTGCAATACTCTTCTACTTGCCTCAGTAGCATATCCATTTCCATAGTATCTTGGGTTGAATATGTATCCATTTCCCATGTTAAAAACTCAAAGGGTACGGTTTGATTAAAGTAAATGTGTCCTATCATTTTATTGTTTTCTCTTAATAATTATCACCTCAGATACGTTTATTTAGCCTCTGCCTGAATTACTTTTAACGATCATTTAATCCCTCTCCATTGAGAATTTTCTGCATACATTTTTCAACCTTTGACTCCCGAGTTTTAGATCGTTTGGGTGCACTCAGAATCCGTAAGGAGCCGCTGCTTGGATATGATGTTAGGCGATACCCTTGATTTCTTTTGAGTTCCTTAAAATAGTCTTATTACTACTGTATTTTAACTTCTCAAATCGACAACCATCGTGATTGATGAATCAACTTTCCCAACTTCTTTAAATCCGAATCTCTCGTAGAGTTTCATTGCCGCTGCATTGCTCGGATCAACACTGAGGGATAATTTTTTTATATTCCTCTTCCTAGCTTCTTTAAATAATTCATCCATTAAGGCCATTCCGATTTTTCTTCCCCTGTATTCTTTTAACAAAGCCATTCCTAGTTCGGGTACATCATTATCAATAAATCCAAATCCCTTATTATCCTCGTTAAAATATCGAACTGTTATTGATCCGACGGGTTCACCCTCATGGTTCATTGCTATAAATCCAAAATCCCCATCTCTTCCCCAACCTTCAATATACTTTGATATATAAGGGTCTTTTATTATCGCTTTATCGAATGGCTCTTGACCTTCTGGGACAAATAATGATTCATATAACATCTCCCATAAAAAAAACACATCATCTTCTATTATTGGTCGGATTCTGTATTGCATCATTGAAGTTACCTCATTTCTAGATTCTCAAAGATTTCGCATAACGTTTCTGTATTCATGAGCCCCGTCAGGGGTTGTCTGATGAAATTCCTCTTCGAAATCCAACTCACAGACCTAGGCTCCATTGGAGCGGCAGCTTGAATGTTATGTTGTCAGATGTCAGTGCCTTCCACGATTTACTCAACGTCAATTTTTGTTTAAATCCTTTGTCAGTATTATTTCCAGAGGTTCATTCTCAAGCATTAAACATCCAGCATCTCTATATCCAAGCTTTCTATAAAAATGTTGAGCTTCTTCATTTGAAAGTGTTGAGGTCATAACCATTTCAAATTCTTTTTGTTTCATTAATTCCTCCCAATAGTGGACAACTTTTTTACCAATACCTGTTCCTCTATACTCCTCATCTATCCATATCATATTCATAAATGGTGTGTTGTCCCAGAAAAATCCGTATCTCATCCAACCTATTTCTTGATTGGAATCTCTGATTATTAGAATTTCATTTTCTTTTATTTTTGGTCTTATCAGTGTCTTATGTATGTGCTTGTCTCTTAACGAGATATACTCATAATCTGATTCAATCGCAAAATCAATCTTCATTGTAAATCCTCCCTTTCACTCTTCTCATTAAATATCTTCTTGGTAACACTTAGCACTGATGTCTCATAACGTTTGTACATTACATAAGTTTATAAAGTCTTTTTAAAAATGTATAAGTCACCTTCTTCTCTAACTTTAGTAAACCCACACTTTGAATAGAAGTGATGATTCTTGACACTCCAGCTAGGAGTATCCAGCCACCATTCAGTGCTGTCTGGAAATTTACCTTCAATTTTCTCCATCACTTTCGTTCCGATTCCTTGATTTTTAAAATTTGGATCAATAAAGATTCTTCCTAGATTATGCACTTGATTACATTCTACGAATATCATTGCTCCCCCGATTATTTCTCCATTAAAGAGTACCTTGAAATATTCGCAATTTTGCATCATCTCTTCTTGCCAGCTTATGGAGTCATATCCTATTGGCCCAACGGTTTCGTTATTATTAAAATGCTTTGACTCATCCTAAAACTGGCCTTTTGTATTTCAGCAAGCTTTGTGCATCATTTTTTCTAGCTTTTTCTAATGTCAGCACCATACATACCTCCATTGTCTTTTTATTTTTTCTGGGGTTGTCTGCTGAAATCCCTCTTCGAACTCCATCCCAACAGGCCAAAGCTCCATGAGGATTCGATGCTTGAATATTATGTTATCAGAAGTTACCGAACTTCTTCACTATGCATTCAAAATCAATCTGCAAATTTTTTTATCAGCGAATTTTCTAATATGGTCTTTTTTCATTTTGTAGTTTAATTATTAGTTCATATGCATCTCTTTCACTTTTCTGAGCTTTTAATGACTCTTCTTCTGTTATTTCTATTTCTATCATTTGAACCACTATTCCACCAGCATCAAAAATAATGAATATTCTCCCATCTCTTCGAATTATATTAATCCCATTCTTGGCAAGAGTATATCCATAAAGTGACCTCCAGTTCTTTCGTGTTCTTTATACTATAGCTTTTAGTACTTTTGAGATCTTATTATTATGTTTTAGTAATTCAAGAATTTCTGATAACGTTTGTGTATAAAGCCTCTAAATTAGAGGCTCATATGGACGATGTTCGTTCGTGTCCCTCGACACCACGGTTCAGCAAATTCCAAAATTGTTCAACCATGACCGATGCCGGATATGGCATCGAACGGGTAATCCACCATTCCACTACCCCCACTGCCGCTGAAATTAAAAATTGCACCGTAATGTCCCTGTTCATTTCCTGATCGAGGTTGATCGAATCCAGATGCTCGCTCAGACTTTGCCGAAACATTGTCTCCATTTGGTTCCGAAAAATCGTACTTCCCTTGTTCGTCAGCATTCTAGAATAGAATGAAGCATGCTGCTCCAAATATTCAAACGTACGCAGTAATGCGGTTTTGGAAGGGAGATGAAAGAAGTTATCTTCAGACATACAATTGCGTAGTAACTCGTTAATTTGAGCTTCCATGCATTGATCGCGCAGATCATACTTGTCAGCGAAATGCAAATAAACCGTTCCGCGATTGACATTCGCTTCCTCCGCAATTTGATTGATCGTAATTCTCTCGAATTCCTTTTCTGACATCAGCCTCATAAAAGCATCAATAATGGCTTGCCTCGATTTTTGAATACGCCTGTCCATATCCTTCTCCCCTTTGTACCATCCGAAAAAATGTCACTTCGAAGTCCTCTGTTGAAAAATCAACAACCAAGCTTGTTTTAACCATTGAACCCCATATACCGCTCTGATACATTCACTTTATAAAATTTATGTTGATGATTCAACATATGTTCAATTTTAGAGGAGCCATAATCATGAGAGCTATTGATTTACAATCTTTGGAATGATTTAAATCACATTGAATTAGGAGGGTTTAAAAATTGAAACTTACAGGAAACACGATTTTTATTACAGGCGGCGGTTCGGGAATTGGACGTGCGTTAGCAGAAGCTCTCCACAATCTTGGAAACAAAGTTATTATCTCCGGTCGACGTAAAGAGCGTCTGGAGGAGACGATCAAAGCGAATCCCGGCATGTCCGCAGTGGAATTGAATGTACAAGATCCTGCCAGCATAAAGGCGGTTGCCAAGCAGTTAATCGAAGAATACCCGGATGTTAATGTCTTGGTTAACAACGCCGGCATCATACAATCCGATGACGCGGCGGGTGTGATCGATGAGGATGTTTTGGTTTCGACTGTCACTACAAACTTGCTAGGTCCAATTCGCTTGACTTCTGCATTCATCGAGCATTTGAAGTCCAAAGAAGAAGCGGTTGTCATCAACACGACTTCAATACTTGGATTTGTACCGTTAGCGACAACTGCTGTATACTCCGCGACGAAGGCAGCACTTCATACCTATACGCTGTCCCAAAGGTACATGCTTAAAGACACATCGGTAAAAGTAATAGAAATTGTACCCCCATGGGTTCAAAGCAACAACGATGAACTACGGGCGATGCCACTTTCTTCATTCATTGATGCAACAATAAAGATACTTGGCACGGATACAGACGAAGTTCTGGTGGAAGAAGCGAAAATGTTTCGAAATAACCCTGGCCCGAACGAAGGTGTTTTTGTGACTCAGCTTAACGATACGATGAATTCTGAACCTCCAAAGATTCATTGATCCACCTGTGATTCAATTTTCAAAAGTTTAGGCGAACATGAAGTAGACACTCAGCTCTATCTACTTCATGTTCATTTTATTGCAACTTGCTCGTGAAGTAAGAAAAAGCGCCAAGCGGTCACACCCATGTTTAACCTCTTAAATAATTTCGTTGATTTCACATAGCGTTTGGGTATTCCTGAAGTTCAAGCAGCTTAAGGTGACCATTGGGAATGGTCGTCCGAATTAGCCGGTTGAATGTGTCCGGTGAATTCGCTCCTCCGAAATGCCTCTTCCAGACCAAGGGTTGGGCATGTCCCGACCGCTGCGTTGAATGCGATGTTAGATGATGTCACCCACTTCTTAGAGTTGCATTCAAAGTAATTATTATTCTTGTTTCCATTTATGTGTTTCGAGTAGTTTTCCAGTTTCATAATAATACTTTATTACTTCAAGCATAGGAATTAATTCTATACAAATGTTATCGCAATAATTGCCTAACTGACCACCAGCAATCAGAAGAATTTCACTGTTTCCCTGTTTATCATTCATAAGAGTATATATATTACCATCAATTGTAATAGACACTATGAAATATTCCGGTCCGCCTCCAACTAATGCTGAATCTGTGTCTGATACCTCAAAAAAGACTAATGTAAATTTATCTCCATCGAGTTTTCTTAAAAATCTTAAAGTGTCTCCCCATGTAGGATTCATAACTATTTCTTCATTGAATGTGGTCCCATTCCATTCATCAATACTAATAGATTTTATCATTTTTTCTTTGCATCCTTTTTAGATGGTTTTATTTATTTGGGTGCTTTCATCTAACGTTTCTGTATTCATGAACCCGTAGAGTTGTCTGCTGAAATGCCTCCCCGAAATTCATCTCGCAGACCAAGGCTCCGTCAGGAGCCGCTGCTTGAATATTATGTTATACGACGGAAGCACCTCTTCAATTAACCAATCTTCATTCTTTGCCCAATCTCTTATTGCTCCGCTATATGTTCCAATAAATCTCCTGGTTGACAACCTAAAGCTGTACATAATTTATCAATTACTTTTAATGACACATATTCATTCGTATTGAGCTTCGCCATTGTAGCAGATGAAATCCCCGTCATTTTCAATAAATCCTGCTTCTTAATCTCCCTGTCGATCAATAGTTTTTGAAAAGGCTTATAACTAATCATCCTATATTCCTCTCACACATGAAGTGGATTTTTCTTTAATTATATGAAAGTATTTTTCCTTTATTAAAAACATCTTCAATATCTATTGACTTAATTGTTCAATGTGATGAAATTAAATTCAACAAACTAAACTTTTATTCGTAAAATTAAATTAATTGGAAGGTGTTCAATTATGCCAAATTCTTTAGAAGTCTTACTTGATTCACTGATTCATACTCGAATCGAATCTTTATATGGCAAACATATCAAAAACAACTCCAGTTACAATCAGTTCTCATCCGAACGTAATCTTTACTTCAAGCAATTACACGAACTATTACCAGAAGAAATGCATAAGACCCTATTCCTTTATGATGATGCAGACCTTTCCGTTCAAGTCATTTTAGAACGCGAAATCTATTTGCAAGGTTTTAAAGACGCTCTTCACCTACATAACGAATTACATACATCTTTAGATTGAGAGCCTATTGGCTCTTTTTCATTTGATGCTGTCGTATAACGTTTCTGTATTCATGAACCCCGTCAGGAGTTGTCTGCTGAAATACATCTTCGAAATCCATCCAGCAGACCAAGGGTCCTTCAGGAACCGCCGCTTGAATACTATGTTATATGATGGAAATGCTTACGAGGTTGCTTACTAATCTGCTTTTCACTTCACTTATCTAATTTTTTCTTTGATTCATCTTTTCTCATGTGTTATCATATTCTTAAATAAAGACCAAGTGCGTCAACACTTGGTCAGTACAATTGGCTTGGATGGCTTATCCCTTCTTAAAGCTTTCGGAATAAAAACCCACCTTTGGCGGTCAACCTTGGGGTGGGTTTTTACTTTCTCTTGTTGTTATTGATGTGGATTGTCAACACTAAACTAGACAATTTTTTTGTGGTGCCTCTGCTTGAACTCAGCCGGACTCAAGTAATCCAGAGAACCGTGAATCCGAATATGGTTAAACCAGTGTACATAGTCATGTAATTCTGTGGTTAGCTCAGCAAGACTTTCAAAATGACGTTTCTTCACAAACTCCGTTTTGAAAATTTTAAAAGTAGTTTCCGCAACGGCATTGTCATAGGGACAGCCTTTCATGCTCAAAGAACGCTCAATCTGAAAAGCCTCCAGCGCAGCGTCGATGAGCTTATTCTTGAATTCATTGCTTCGGTCGGTATGGAAGAGCTGAATGTCATTCAGGTTGCCCTTAACGGAAGCCAAAGCACGGTAAACCAGCTTGGCATCCTTGTGGGGGCCTGCACTGTAGCCGATATTCTCGCGGTTAAACAGATCTACAAAGAAGCATACGTAGTTCCAATATGAACCCACTCGGACGTACGTCAGATCACTTACGACGACAGATAACTCCTGCTCTTGTTCAAATTTCCGGTCCAGTACATTCGCTTGCTTGGCTTCATTGCATCTCGTGGGATGAGGCTTTTACTGAGCGACCGTATACGAGGAAACCAACCCGTATTCCTTCATGATTCGTCCAATTCTCCGCCTGGATACCGTAAAGCCTTGCTGGTTCAACGCTTTTTTGATCTTAAGCGTACCGTAGTTTTGACGGCTGCTTTGAAAAATGTCCATAATCAGCCTGTTTCAACTCGTCTTCGTCCTCCTATTTCAAGTGCAATTGGATTACTACAAAATGGAAGTGGGAAGATACATCAATACCCTCCCACACGATTTCCCCTCTTCAATCCAATAACTTCTCTTTATACAATCGCCTCATAGGCGACGATTTCGCATGCTTGAATCTCATCTCCGGCCGCCACAGATTCACGTATTTTTTGACCATGTCCTGCGAGGTATGGCCCAAAATATCCTGCAGGCTGTAAGGATCACCTTCATTCATAATATACAGCTTGGCAAAGGTATGCTGGAGCGGGCTAGAGCGTACGTCCTTAATCCCTGCTGCTTCCCCATACTTGCGAATAGAAGCTTGAACAGATCGTACCCCGAGCGAATGTCCATCCAATGTGACGAAAAAGTGCAATGATGGTACTTCTCCTCTGGCTTTGACATACCGAATCAGCAACTTACGGACATCGTCACAAAATGGAATATCCCGCGGCTTCCGACTCTTCCCGATGACCCCGAGCAACTGGCTTTCCTTCACATCGACCTGGTTCATTTTAAGCTTGGTCAGTTCACCAACTCGCAGACCACAATCCAAAATCAAGGACAGCATGACGAAATCACGGAAGCCGATGAAGGTCTGCTGATCAGGTTGCTGAAGCAGTGCAATAACCTGCTCCTCTGAGAATGAAGCTATTGTTGGCCGGTGGCCTTTGCGCAACTTCAAATGCTCAGCAGGATTATGCGCAATCCAGCCTTCATCCGATAGGAACTGAAAGAATCGTTTTATGGCTTTGATCCGGTTATTGATCGTATTGAGCTTGTATCCCTTTTTTTCGACCATCACCATAATGAATTGATTCCTCAGAAAATCCGTTGAAACCTCAAGTAGTAACCATCAGTATATATATCTATTGTATTCATACAATTTGGCAATTCACTTCTTATCTTCTTCACATTATTCTCGATATTGACCGAATTCAGGATTAATTCTTTAGACCAAGGAATTTTCCTATACTTACTCAATTCTCTGCACAATCATTTTCATTCCACAGTTTTATATCTTCCAACAACTTAGAATAATTCACTTTTGTATAATCTGTTACATCTACTTCATATAACTTCCCTAGTTTAAACGTGTCATATCCTCTTGTTGTACATCTTTTTATAAATTCTTCATAAGTCAATAAATGATCTGCTTTACCTCTATCGGCCAAATACCGCCCTTTTTTATATGAAGTTACAATATGGCTTAAATGCCTTGACGGATCCAAATCCCGCTTTTTTTGTCGTTCAAACAAAATATCTAAATCTCCAATTAATCGAATAGTCAGAACCTTATAACCATATTCTTCTACCAATTTCTGAATATTGGGTTTTTGCTTCTGACTAAAAGGATAATCAGATATGATATTTTTTTCTCCTTTCATTTGTTTCTCCATTAATTCATAATATTTTACCCATGCTATCTTCTCTACCTCTTGCTTTTCTTCCAGATTATTGTAACCATACAAATCAGAATAGTATTCTTTCAGACTATCCTGAGAAAGCATATGAAATGGACCTAAAGAATTTATCAAGATATTGCTCAGATAAGTTTTTCCTGTACCTGGTAAACCCGCTAATAAGATCAAAACCCTATCCATCCCTATCACCTCATTAAAAAAGAGCACAAGGAATTCTTGTACTCTTCTTATTATTCTGCTTCATTATCCCTTATGAAAAAGACTAACACACTTTTGTAATTATTTTACTGTATTGAGATGACCCTCTTTATTCATAAAGATTCCTATTTTGTGTTTTACAACTTCTTTCACTGCCTCATTACATGGGATGATATTATGACGTAATGATTTATTTACTTTTGTTTCTCTAAATGTTTCCTTCGCTGTTTGTGTCCATGTTACTAACAACTCAGTACCAACATTGAATTTACGAATCCCATTATCAATTAATTCATGAATATCCTTTTCGTTTACACCTGTCCCCCCATGGATAACTAGAGGTACATCGACTACCGCATTGATTTCTTTTAATAGTGGTATATTTACTTCTGTTTTGGATTTATATTGACCGTGATTAGTACCGATTGCGATTGCTAAAGCATCTACTCCTGTTGCTCTAACAAAATCTACGGCATCTTTGGGATCTGTATAGCTCTTCTTATCTTCATCTACATGGATCCCTTCTTCAGTACCGCCAATAGTTCCTAATTCACCCTCTACTGAAACACCATGTTTATGAGCATAGTTTACTACCGCTCTTGTCTTCATAATATTCTCTTTAAAAGGTAAATGAGAACCATCGAACATTACGGATGTATATCCTTTGTGAATTGCCTCTTTAATATCATCAAAGTCTCTTGCATGGTCCAAATGCAACACTACATCTACCATTTCTGTTGTAGCCATAGACTTGCATACGGCAACGAAATTTTCATGACCTATATATTTCGCTGTATCAATACTTGTTTGAATAATAATGGGTGCCCCTTGCTCTTTTGCCGCACGTATCATATCAGGTAACATCTCTAAATTATGTGCGTTAAATGCACCGACAGTATAATTTAATTCTTCAGCTCTTAGTGCTGCTTCTTTTAATGTAATATACATAAAATCATATCCCTCCTGAGAATTCTTTATATTTTGCTACCTTATCGCACACCACGTGTAACATCTTTAGAAACCTGCATCATTTGATCCATCTTCTTTAAATAGATCTGTAATGATTCTTCATCATTTACTTTTGCTGCTTCCGCACGTTTCTTGTTATAAAGTTTTAATAAAGTCTTATAACCTTCTCCAACTGATTTTTTTGCTTGAAGACTTTTTTCAAATGCATCGATCGCATCATCCTCTTCACCAAGCTCATGAAATGCTAAGCCGATCTCTTCATAAACTTTTGCTTGTTCCTCTCCAGCTATTTGATTTACTTCTTCCTTCTTCAAGGAAATAGTACGTAATAATTCTTCCTTACGTTCTTCTGTTAATACCACTTCTGCTGCCGCTTCTTTTTTCGGTTCTTTATTCTTCTTCTTACCAAATCCAAACATGATGCAAACCTCCCACTACCTCTTTCTTAAAAAGGTCCACTTAAATTCCTAAAATGCTTTTAGAATTGGACCAATGATCCATGCATATAGTAAAGCGGCTGTTACGGTATCTACATCTGTCGCTGTTGCATTGACAAATCCCATATTATTGAAAATGGTAACTAACAGTGCCGGTAACAGCGTAATGAAGAAGCCATGTACAATACCTCCAATAATTGCTCCGCGACGTCCACCCGTTAAGTTACCAAAGATCCCGGCAGTACCACCCGCGAAGAAGTTTGTTAGTATACCTGGCAAGATCATAGCCCAACCAAAGACAGGCAATACAAACATGGCAATAATTGAACCTATCGTAGTTGTGATGAACCCTACAATTACTGCATTAGGGCTATATGGAAACAGTACTGGACAATCCAACGCAGGTACCGCATTTGGAACCAGGCGCATTGCGATCCCTCTAAATGCCGGAACAATTTCACCCAGCAATAAGCGAACCCCGGCTAATAAGACATATACCCCTACTACGAATTGAATAGACTGTATAAACGCAAACATGATATAGTTGGTATTTCCCGATAAGGTAGAACCAAACTCTGGACCTGCAAACGCTGCCGTAATGATATAAAGCGGAACCATCAATACCATCAATGATAAATACGTATCTTGTAAAAATTCTAATTGCGTTGGTAATTTCAAATCTTCAACTGATTTTTTGTTTTCACCCTTTTCACCAAATAGTTTCGCTACACCCGCTTCAAATACATATCCAACCGTACAAAAATGTCCCAGAGCAATTTCATCCATACCCGTAATCTTACGAACAAACGGTTGTGCAATCGCCGGCATAGCTACGGCAAAAATCCCCCCAATGAAACCGCCTACCAAAATCAATGCGGCGCCGCGCAAACCTGCGAAATATCCAAACACCGTTGTCATCGTTGACATCCAAAGAATCGCCTGACCCGTTAAAAAGATATACTTCCATTTCGTAAACCGAGCAATTAAAATATTGAATACAAAGATAGCCAAAAATGTTAATGCAATATCCCGACCTAAGCCTAAGTCATTCATTGCTTGACCGTTAATTGCTTCAATCGAAGGAATAATCCCTTGCATATGGAACCCTTCTGTGAAAATCTTTCCAAAATAAGTCAAACTATTGACAATAATACTAGAACCCGCCGACAACACCATAAACCCTAACAACGTCTTTAACGAACCTGAAATCACTTGTCCTAATGACTTCTTTTGCAAAATCAATCCTAACATGGCAATCAACGCAACGGTGATTGATGCTTGTGTCAAGATATTCTGGATAATAAAGTTTACTACTCCCATTTTCTCCCTCCTTATTTCCAGAATGGATTAAGCCAAAGCGCCCTTTTCCTGTAATACCGGGGTGATTTTTTCTTCAATTTCTTGTTTGGATACAATATTTTTCAAATAAATAATTGTCGTTTGTTTGGGATCAATTGAGAATTTCTCAAATTGAGTTTGGAAATTTTGTGCAGTCATAATGATATCCGGCTTATTTGATACTGCGGACGAGATATCACTATGATCCAGTTTCGCATCAACACCCAGCTTCCTTAGAACATCCTCAGCCGCCATTTGACACGCAAAGCTGCTTCCCAAGCCTGCTCCACATACAAATAAGATATTTACTTTTTTCATACTGCTCTCCCCTTAATTTAAATCGTTTGGTTTCTACTCATCCTATCTTGAAATCTGTCTTATTGAATCTTCTGCTCGCTTTGTATATCCTGAATTGGGGGATTCCCGTGTAATGCCTCATTAAAAGCCCTCATATCTTTTGCAACAATTAACTTATTTAATTTTTCTGTATCGTCAATTAACTCAACCAGACTTTTCATAATTCTTATATGCGAATGTGAATTTACTGCAGCTAAGCAAAAGACAATTTTTACAGGATCGTTATCCGGATGGCCAAAATGAACTGGCTCCTTCAACGTCATGACACTGATGCCTAATTTATTGACTCCGTCTTCTGGCCGTGCATGTGCTAACGCTAGATGCTTTCCCACAACAATATATGGCCCAAATTCTTCAACAGACTTAATCATTGCGGTTATATATCGCCCTTCGATGACCTCCTCTTGTAATAGAGGCATTGCAACCTTCGTTATCACCTCCTTCCAGTCTTGCCCTTCCTGATTTAGTAAAATGTTAGAATCCGTTAAAACATCCTGTAGCATCGGCTGTATCTCCCTTGTATTAATTTTTAAATGATGTTGTTTGAAAGTTTCTTCTACTTTCTCATAGCTTTCCTGTGTGATCGTACCGCCGCTGTCAACGATCAATGCCAGAACATCCTGGATAAGCTTCGTGGCATCCAATTTATTGGAAATCGTTCTTCTTTTATTTTGGTGTTCAAATAAGAACGCTTTTACTTCCTTCTTATCACTTTCCATTAAAATAGGGTTTAGTAATAAAATCGGCTTTTTAGGGTACTCAATGGGAATTGAAGTAAAGATCAGATCTACATCCAACTTGTCAATAAAAGCTAATTCATACGAGCTTAAAACGGCTACAATCTCGATATTGAACTGCCTTTTTAAATTGGAAGCTAATAGTTTTCCGGTTGAAATTCCATGATTACAAACGACAACCGCCTGATAAACATCTTGTTCTTCTTGGTTCATCCGGCTTGCTGAAGTGGAAAAATACACGGTTAGGAAGCCAATCTCATCTTCCGATAATGCTTTCTTGGTATAATCCTCTATTCGCTTGCTGAAGCAGGCTACTGCGTTATAAATTACTGCATAAGTTTCTTTAATCGTGTCTTTCAATGGATTAAATACCTGTAAATCGTTCTTGGTTCTACTTAACAATCCGGTGATATGCTTATACAAACCTTCATATAAATCTTCTTCTTCCTGAGAAAAAGGAATCCCCGTTACTTTCTCTACATGTTCTATTAATTGAATCGCTAACAATTGTGCTGCAACCCAATCAAATGAACTATTCATATCTTTTGGTTTCAACGATTCAATGGTGAATGTAATATATTTAATTTCATTTAACGAAGGATATAATGAAAAATCGGCACAAATCGAATCCACAAAATTTCTTACCGGGCCTTCTTTTATCTCTGCCCGTGCCTTTGTTAATTCACTAACGGTATTTCCTTCTTGTACACGTCTTCCCCATATAGCTACAAACAAAGTGATCTGGTTACGGTACACATGATTAGTCTCCACATTAGACTTTTTCAATAATTCATCATAATGTTTCCCAAGTGTTTGCAATACTTTTCGATCCAAATAATCCAGTACAAATTTACTTACGGTATCTGTATACCGCATCAGTTGATCAATATCTGTCATACTATTAATAACCTCAAACAGCATAGACCGTATGGACCGCTCATCCCCTTGCAATACAATGCCTTGCTTCGTCAAGCTTTCGACGGAAATCCCATATTGATTTAAATATTGACGAAGTTTACGCATATCTTCATCCAACGTACTTTTAGATACCTGCAACTTCCCTTCCATTTCATAAAGCAACGTGGTTTTTGTAGTATCTGTAATATCCAACAGCAAGGCAAGAAAACGTTCATCCGGTCGATAATAATCCTTTTCCTTATTGTCACCGACTTGCGCCAGTAACTTTTTCGTTTCTTTATCAGGCAGAACCAATTTCATTCCTTCGCCTCTTGAAGTAGTAACAACTGGATAATTATTTTCAGCCAAATATTCATTAATCAGCACCAATTCGTTTCGTAAAGTACGTTCACTGATACGAAATTCTTTGCTCAAATCCTCAAAAGTTAATGGCGTACTTACTCTTAAAAATCTTGCAAATATTCGTCGTGTCCGTTCCTTCATAAAATGTAACCCCTTTCTTAATTTCATTATAGTTATTTAAATTTAATAAGTTTAGTACAGCTTTTTGCAACTTTAATTCGCAAGAATGTAAGCGCTACAGAGCTGGTGGATATCATACGAAAAAAAAAGATTAACCTTAAACGTGTGTACCGGTTAATGAAGCTGAAGGGGTCAAAAAGCGTATTTAAGAGCGCTATTCTTGACCCTTTATGACAAATCCATTGTCTCCTATGTATTCGGGCGTTCCAAATAACAAGCTTCTTGTGTTCCAGACCTTGAAATTAGCTTTACTAGAAGCTTCGGGAAGTAAACCTATGCTTCATAGTGACCGAGGCTATCAATACACTTCGCTGGCTTTCATCGATAATAGCCCTATGGAATCGTTTTGGGGAACTTTAAAATGAGAGGTATTATTTAGATACTTATCCTACCTTTGAGGAGCTTGAAAGAGACATTAGGACCTACTCCACTTTTACAATTATGAACGGTTGCAAGCAAAACAAAACGGCCTCAGTCCAAAGAAATTCAGGACCAAGGCCGCTTAATGGCTCAAAACCATAATTAGTGGTTGACGAAGTAGAAAAGCAAGTAGAACGAGGATGAAAATGGAAAAACAGTTACCTCTGAAGTAGGACTTTATTATTATGTAATAAAATACTAGCGGCTCTAAATTGGATTTTATTTGAACCAACGTTGTATGAAATCATCATATTATCGGTTCATTCCTTCTCTGAAATTTCTAGATCATTATGGTTTGCTGATATTTCCTATAACGTTCTTGTATTCACGAACCCTCACTGGCTTAAGCGCGCTTGCGCGGGTCGTCAGACTTAGCCAGTGCAGGGTTGTCTGCTGGACTCGCTTCACCGAAATTCCTCTGCCGGACCGAGGGCCGGATGGCCCGATACGTGAATATTGTGTTAGATGATGCCAGTGCCTTCATCGATTTGCTTACACAATTGTTTCCAATATCCCCATGCCTGTATATATTCAGTCAAGTCATTTGGATGATGCCGTACACTAAGTCCTATTCGACAATAAAGATGTATCAGTGTTTCCTCAATTAATCTGGTTCTCTCAACATTACCTTGTTCAAGTAAATCCGATGCGGCAAACAAAGTATCAGTATTAATATCATCAGGTGAAGAACAAAATGCATATAAAAAATCATATATGATTGGCCCCACCATCGGTGACGGATCAATCACACCAATTAGTGTTGAATCATTAAAAACAAAATTATGAACGCCTGTATCCCCATGCAATAAATACTTAT
This sequence comes from Paenibacillus sp. F4, assembly GCF_002894905.1. Taxonomy (NCBI): domain Bacteria; kingdom Bacillati; phylum Bacillota; class Bacilli; order Caryophanales; family Paenibacillaceae; genus Paenibacillus; species Paenibacillus sp. F4. The sequence continues at coordinate 356,285 of NZ_POVS01000017.1, read as the reverse complement.
TTCCTTGCTTTGAATCATCATTAAATAGTTTTTTTGACATTAATTTTACGTATTGATAGTCTTCTGGCGATAATACATTCTTCAGATTTATTCTTGCTTCTTCAATGCTAATTTCATTAAATTCCTTCCATGTTTCTCGTGGGAATTCTATTCTTCCCCATGTATTTTTCCCCTGATGTTCAACATATTGGTTGAGCAGTTCTTTTACTAGGATTCTCATCCAATTTCTTTTTTTACCACGATTAAAATGAGTTATACCATCAATGAATGTATAAACAAAATATGACTTATCTTGGGCTGATAAAAGAATTTTAGGTAATAATACTGAATGCGTATAGGTATGAAGCAAATGTTCAACTAATTCAATCTGGATTGGAGTATCAGACTTCAAAATGTACTTAATTCCCTGCTTTGATTCTAATCTTAAAACTATTCCAGAAGTTGTTCCTGATAGTCTTTGAAAACTTACAATTTCATCATTTATATGGTGCTGTTGAAACAATCTATTAATCGTTTCGATATTATGTTCAATCATTATATATCTCTACTCCTTACTTAAGATCTTGTATTGGTTTCATCTAACGTTCCTGTATTCACGAACCTAGCGAATGCTAGGTTGTCCGGCTCCTGCCGGACCAAGGATGAATGTCCGATGCGTGAATATTATGTTAGCTGATACCATTTTATTTATTGAATTAACTAAGCTTCCTTAAACTTCTTTAAGTCAATATGTAAGTCTGTTAGTATCTTTTCCATTGCAATTATTATTTCACTTATGAATTCTTTGCATATATATATTTTGTTTCTTTCCGTTTCGAAAATACTCTTCCCCAATCTATTAATTGATTTTCTCAAATCTATGGTTCGAGAAAATAGTTCAACATCTCCGCCACAATGAACTATGCAATTTCTAACAAGAGCACAGTTCTTTATTGTTTTCCATTCATCAGTAGTTTCCGGAAAATTACTCTGAATAACTTTTTTCATATAATTTTTCGCTCTTTCAATACCAGCCCCTTTTAAATCAGCAACTGAAATTACAATGTTTTTTTGTTGTTTATAGTAATCACAAATTAATGCAAGTTGGTTCTCAAAGAATGCATACAATGAAACAAGTAGCGAGTTTCTTAATATTTGAGGAAATTCATCTGAATATTTATTATTAAGCAATAACCAATTTAGAAAGTTTTCTTCTCTCACATTGTTTTTCTTCAATTCATGTTTTAAATTTTCTAATTGATTTTCAGTCAATTTACAATACATCTTGAAATTATTCAGCTCTTTCTCAAAGCTATAATTATAAACTTTCATGTACTCACCTCTTATTTAATGGTTTCAGCTAACGTTCTTGTATTCACGAACCCGAGAGCCCTTAAGTGAGCAACGCGAACGGGTCGTCAGACTTAGGCTCGCAGGGTTGATTGCCTGAGTCCGCTTCCTGGCTTCTTATCTTCCGGCAATCCCAGGGCCGTATGGCCCGCCGCGTGAATAACGTGTTATATAAAGTCGGTGCTTCCCTGAATTCCCATCAGAATTATTCTTTATTCCAATCTCTATATATAAATCCTTCCAATACTCTTTCTACTGGTACCCATCCCTTATAAACTGGTTTGGTCCATCCCGGGGCCCCTTTCAAGTTTTCAATTTCCAAGTAGTTTTCAATTCTTACTTTATCCCATGCATGAACAACTTTCCCAGCTCCAATACAAAGAGCAACATGTCCCCAGTTCTTTACTTCCCCATTAATCACGCCGTTTGCATCATAAAATACAAAAGCTCCTTTGGGTGGTTCGGATGTATTCCGCCATGCTTCATAAATCTCCGCTGATTCTGCGGCATAGTCTCCACCAAAAACCTCAATATTATTGCTTCGTTCGAGTGCATCTTCAACAAAAGCTAAACAAATAAGACAATAGTCCGGACTACCTTCTTGAGCGACTGCCCAAGTAATAGCATTATCAATAATCTGATTTACATTTAAATTCATTGCTTTTCTCCTTTGTTCGCCCGTTTTAAATTCCCATATTCTTAATCCCTAGGTACAACTTCTTGAATAGCTTGTAAAACTAATGCACCATTACCTCTAAATATTGGTAATGTAATGGTAAGAATGCTTTTATTTGTTTTCCCCGATTTCATATAACGTTCCTGTATTCATGAACCCCGAAGGGGTTGTCTGCTAAAATCCCTCTTCGAAAATCCTTCCCGCAGACCAAGGCTCCGCGAGGAGCCGCAGCTTGAATATTATGTTATACGATGGAATCACTTCTACGATTAACCAACATTCATTCTTGATTCTAATCTGTCATTGTTCTGCTATATGTTCCAATAAATCTCCTGGCTGACAACCTAAAGCCGCACATAATTTATCAATCACTTCTAATGACACATATTCGTTTGTATTGAGTTTCGCCATTGTAGCAGACGAAATACCCGTCATTTTCAATAAATCCTGCTTCTTAATCTCCCTGTCGATCAATAATTTTTGAAAAGGTTTATAACTAATCATCTGATATTCCTTTCACACATCAAGTGAATTTTTCTTTAATTATATGAAAGTATATTTTCTTTATCAAAAACATCTTCAACATGTATTGACTTATATCTTCGTTATGATAAAATTATGTTTAATAAGTTGAACTTTTATTCATAAAATCAAATACATTGGATGGTGTTCAAAATGCATAATTCTTTAGAAGTCTTACTTGATTCACTGATTCATACTCGAATTGAATCTTTATATGGTGAGCTTATCAAAAACAACTCCAGCTACAACCAGTTCTCATCCGAACGGAATCTCTACTTCAAGCAGTTACATGAAGGAGTACCGGAGAATATACAGAAGACCCTATTCCTTTACGATGATGCTGAGCTTTCTGTTCAAGCTATTTTAGAACGTGAAATTTATTTGCAAGGTTTTAAGGACGCTCTTCACCTGCATAACGAATTACATATATCTTTAGATTGAGAGCCTTCTGGCTCTTTTTCATTTTAATTCTGTCGTATAACGTTCTTGTATTCACGACACCTGACGTATGCCAGGTGTGTCCGGCTGCCTCTGCTTCTCTGAAATCCCTCTGCCGGACCGAGGGCGTATGCCCGATGCGTGAATATTATGTTATACGGAGTCATCTTCTTCTCGAGAAACACAAACTAATGTCCATGCATTTCTTGAAAAGACATTATCAATGGCTATGATATTCATTAAGTTATATATCTCCATTGGTTTAGAGTATAATTCCATAAATTTATTAACGGTAACAGGCAAAAAATTTCTGGTTGATCCATGCCACGACCACATATCTCTATTTTTAAATTCTTTCATGATATTCAATTTGGTTTCATAGATAAATCTATATGGATCACCTCTCCATTCTTCTGGAAGATGAGATAATATTTCATTCAGTCCGGCAGCAATCCAAATCAGGGCTTGCTGCTCATTACTTTCTTTGTTGTTCCATAACATTTCAGCTGTTCGATTAAAACCGACTACTGTATCCCAATCAGCACCTAAAATGCCTCGATCATTTAGTTTCTTTGTTCTATATTCAACTTCATTGGTTGGCCACCAATCTATTATTTCAGTTCCAATATTAAGATTAGGATTTAACTGTGGTTTTATTTAAATTTTTTTAAAACTTTGTTCGTCAATAGATCTATAGCTATACTCTTCAATAAAGTGCTTCCAGTATGAATAGACTTCTTTCCATGAAAAATCATTAGAATTCATATTTGGTCTCCTCTTATGTAAGATGATTTCGTATAACGTTCCCGTATTCACGACGCCCAGCGAATGCTGGGTGTGTCCGGCTGCCCCCGCTTCCCCGAAATCCTCCTGCCGGACCGAGGGCGTATGCCCGATGCGTGAATATAATGTTATCTGATGTCAGCCCTCCTTAGAGCCACTAACTCACTTATTTTGAGCTTCTTCAGTAATTTTAAAGTTTTCTTGCTTTGATAACGAAGGTTACAGGAAACATCTTCGCTCTTTTTACGAAATCATTATTTTCATCGTGCAATTGTATGATTTCATTCTCGGTTTCTTCAATCATTTGTTCAATAACAAACCCTGCTTTCGCCAACGCATTTATATAGGTTGATAGTTTACGGTCAGATAAGGTTAGCGCGCCTTGACAAAAATCAGGAGATACCGAATACCAAGATTCATCGAAATAACACTTGTTAAAAGCAAATCTATTATTTTCTTCAACAACACATTTGTGTATAGGATGAGACCAACTGAAAATAAAAACGCAGTCTTTTTTTAAATAAGAAGCAATTCGACAAAAAGTGCCTTCTAGGTCGGTTGTCCAGCCTATGGTGTAAATCGAATAAACAAAGTCAAAATAATCTACAGGTATGTCACATTCTTCTTCCATGGGAGAACAGATCAATTTTGCCGAAAGACCACACGCCGTCAAATGTTGTTTTGCCTTCTCAATTTGTTTTTCTGATATATCCATCCCCCATAGTTCAGATGCTTTGCGATCCCCCTGATATTGCAAGGATTGACCATTTCCACAGCCTATCTCTAACATCTTTTTTCCTGAGACATCGCCAAAAAGTTGGCATTTTTCTTCTGAGACAAATGCTCCATAAAAAGGAAGTACGATTGCTCCTAAAAAGTCATTTCCTTTTGTATCCCAATAGAAGCTGTTTGTTTCATAAACACTATGCTTGTTCATCCTGTGACCTCCTCTAATATAAATTTTGTTCGCTGCTCAGGTGTTTACCTATTAGTCATTTATTAGGTTTAGTTAATTTATCTGAAATAAAGTAAGCAGCAATAAATGAAAGAATAAAATTAGTTGTAACATTATCTGGTGTCCATCCAAAGGTGTTCACCTCATTACTTAAGTGTCTATGATTTAGCTGATTTCAGATAACGTTTCTATATTCATGAACCCCAACGGGGTTGTCTGCTGAAATGCCTCTCCGAAATTCACCGCAGACCAAGGCTCCATTAGAGCCGCAGCTTGAATATTATGTTATCATATTTCAGCGTCTTCCTTGAATTACTTACAACAATCATTTTTTGTTTTTAATCACCAAACTGATAGTCTTGTCCTTGTATCATTTTCATCAGTTATATATTCCAGAGATTTATATCCCTTTCTCTTTATGTGATCATATAAGTCCTCAAGTTTTTCAAGGTCTTTGCAGTAAACTGTTATGTACACACTATCAATCACAAGAAGAATAATCTGACACTCACTCGCAATATATTCTTCATATGACATTACATCTATTATATTTGCTCCTTTTGGATACGCCTTTAAATTCGCAAATATTAAGTAGTACTTGTTGTAATCAATAATCTTTTTAAGATCTTCTCCATCCATTCCAGTAACCATGTCTGGAAAGAGATTACCCCCTAAAGTATCATCAACAATAAAATATGACTCTTCTCCACCAATAAACCAACTGAAAGTAGTTATATCTATTGGCTTTAAAATCTCTCCAAGATGGCTTCCATAAGAATTTGGAATTTCAAAACTTATGCCTCTATTCATTTATTCACCCACTTCACGCTGATTTCTGATAACGTTCCCGTATTCACGACTCAGCGTATGCTGAGTGTCCGACGCATGTCGGACCAAAAGCGAATGCTCACAGCGTGAATATTATGTTATATGCTGCCTGTGCTCTTCCAATTTCTCTTAATCTTATTTGATCTTTTCCTTCTTTAATTCTATGCTTTCTTTCTGTCTTTCTCCAATGATTTTTTAGTTCTTCCTCGATTGTTTAGCTCTTCCTCAATCTTTTTCAAATTTCCTTTGGTTTAAAATGCTTTCCAAACTCCCTTTCTTCATTCGTCTGATCGGAAACGACTCCGTGCTTCCTATTTCAAATCTGGACTTCATGCCTTAATCGTTCTTATCTCTGTAAATCGTTCTGATTTTTTAAATGTTTTTAATCTTAAACAAAAAACGCCGATAGGGAACTCGGCGCTTTGCAATCTTATTCTTTCCCTCATGGGTTCCCAGTTTTTCAGGTTACATAGAACGTTTCCGCAGTTCCCGACGTTCCTTCCTTTTTATGCCACAGCAAAAAAAGTGGCGCAGTACTTGCTTCGTAACAGCTGTGAATCGGAAGGAATGTAGTAAATTGTCGTGTTATAGGATGTTTGTTTCGTTTAATATACAAATGCATACAATCGAAGACATATTTCACTTTATTTAATTTTCAAATATTTACCTCTTAGCTTACACAAAAAATCCGTTTCTTCGAATTCATTTTGGCTCAATATAGTCATATCAATCTGAATTCCACTATATTCATACATAATAGAACTTATTTCCTCAGAATCATATAAAACCTTATTTGTTAATTCATCGTATACTAATAAAATATCAACATCGTTTAGAATCTTATTCAAAGATAATATCGAGCCAAATAAGTATACATTTGAAAATGAATCAAACAAGGACTGATGTTGAACAAAACTATAGTAAATTTTATAAATCTTATTTAAGTCTATTAACGTATACATAAAATTTATCCATTGTTAATAATGTGACAGCCATTTCGTCAGCCAAAGCATAAGCTTCACTCGATATACATCCCTTACCATTCCAATTGTGTAGATTTACTAGAATGCTATTTTCAGATGGAGTTAGTTTCATTAGGTCTACTTTACTGAGACAGTAATTATAAATGAAGATCATTTTTTTCCCTTTCACTATAACCTCTCTCAAATTAGTGTAATCATTAAACTCAAACATAACACCTCTAGTTTTTATAAATTTATAAGCAAAGTTTAAACTGTCCAATCGAACTTTCGCTCCCCGAAAACAACCATAGTCAAAATAGAATTGTCTTAGTCTAGGTGTATCATTTAAATACAATTTAACCACATTACCATCTTCGAGAAGCTCTATGTATGGATTATCAGTACCTAAAACTATCCCTACGAATTCACCTTGCCTTTGTAGCTTATTTATCAATATTTCTAACGACTCAACTGAGGGTAATAGTGACTGATCGACGGGTTCTATTCCAAACAAAGAGTTTATCTCTTCTGGGAACAGAACCTGTCTATGTTTTTCAACAGTAGGTCTAGTTGATTCAAATTCGGATATATGAACAAGAAATGTGTCAATTATCGCTAAATTTGAGTAACTTTCATCGCTATGCCTTTGAATTAAATTTCGATTTTGCTCAAGCAACTTCTTTAACATATTATTATTTGCTAAAATCTTACCTTCAAACACGTTCCAAAGTTCTTTTTTATCACCAATATAGTAGTTTTCAAAAATTACTTTATTTTCTTTCAGTAATGGAGCCACTCTACTTCTGAGTTCATCAAATGTACTAAATTTTTCACCAAAAAATCTATCAAATTCTTCTTTTCTATTCTGTTTCCACATTGTCACGTGAACTTTCGTGAATGCAGAATTCTTGTCAAAATCAGTATGACAATTTGGACACAGGACTACTAAATTTTCGAATGAGTTATCTTCTGAATCGCAGAAGGGCGTTAAATGCGCTTTCTCAATTATGTCTCCATTATCTCTAAACAACTCAACCTTACAATCAGGGTTCATACACCGCCCCATTGATTCGGCATACAACATTCTTTGAACGTGATCACTAATTTTTCTGCCCATAATCTACTTCGCCTCCAGCTAGTTTATTACTCATTTATTTTGAATATCAACATTTAATTGTTTTCATAAAGTTAAACAAAACCTTCAGATGAGAAAATAATATCCTATAACATTCCTGTATTCACAACTTATCGCATGCTGAGTGTCCGGCGTCTGTCGGACCAAAGGCGTAGATACATGTCGAGTGTCTAGCGAATGCTAGACTAAGGGCTTATGCCCGCAGCGTGAATATTATGTTAGATAATGCCTATGTCCTTCCAAATCCTCTTAATCTTATTCGATCTTCCCCTTCTTCAATTCTATGCTTTCTTTCTGTCTTTCACCAATGATTTTTTAGCTCTTCCTCCATCTTTTTCAAATCCCCTTCGGTTTGAAATGCTTTCCAAATTCCCTTTCTTCATTCGTCTGATCGGAAGCGACACCGTGCTTCCTATTTCAACTCTTGGCCCCGTGCTTTAATCGTTCTTAGATCTGTAAATTCCTTTGATTTTTCAAATACTTTTACCCTAAACCAAAAACGCCGATAGGGAACTCGGCGCTTCGTTATCTTATTCTTCACCTATGATTTCCCAGTCTTTCAGGTTGCATATAACGTTCCTGTATTCACGACGCTCGACGAAGTCGAGTGTGTCCACAGCAACAGCTTCCTTGAATCAACTTCTGGGACCGAGGGCGTAGCACGATGCGTGAATATTATGTTATAGGATGTCAGCGCCTTCTTCGAACAGCTTCAAACTAATTACTTTATATATTGCTTGAATTTCTGTTCCATTTTAATCAGTTGATCTTCAAAAATTGATATAAGATCATTAATTATTTGAGTTATTTCAGCCTGCACTTGTCGTCTAAAATTAATTGATTCTAAAGATACTCTGGCGTTTGTTCCAAACTCATCATCAGCAATTACGAGTGAAATTAATGGATGGTTAGCTGATTTAAGAATACAGTTGTCTTTTCGTTCTCTGATTTCTTTCATTTTTTCATAAAGAGCGCCGTCAATTTTATTTCCTGATTCTGCAGCCGAACTGATTGTACTTGACATTAAATCAAAATACTCTGACGGGCGTTCATACTGTGCTAAACCTTTAATAAAGTATTCGTTATTATTAAAAGAATCACGCTGACCTTTAAGTTTAAAAAGAACATCCGTCAGAAGTTTAATCTTCTCAGGGAACTCATCAATATATTTTTGCTTCGTTTGTGTGTTAATTGTTTGTCTTACACCAAGATATGTAAATAACCCGCCGATTACTCCACCGAAAATCGCTCCAAAATAACTTGCAAAAAATCCTATCCAAGATTCAGTACTTCCAAATGTAATTGATGTCCTCCATCCCATAAATGATACATTAATGAAGAATGGAAATATTGCTAAAAAAGTAATGACACAGACTAGAGCAATAACAAACTTATTGTTCATATTTTTGTTGTCTCCTAAATAATATTTTCTGTATTTTAATTTTTTAGTTTTTAGCGCTGATTTCCTATAACGTCTTATTTACGAACTTCCGAAAGAATGCTCTCTTCGTCATATTCACGAACTTCGTGAATCCTGCACTTTTCTCCCTATTCCCGCACTTTCTGCGGTTCAATCCTCCTGCCCGCTCATCCGATCCAACGGACTTTGAATCCGCCCAATGTCCCGCCTGCTCACATGTGTATACCGCTCCGTCGTTCGCACGCTCTGATGCCCTAGCAGTTCCTGAATATAGCGAAGATCAATCCCATTCTCCAGCAAAAGGGTCGCAAAAGAATGCCTTAGCGAATGAATACTTACCTGTTTGTGAATGCCCGCTTCAGCCAGTGTCTTATCAAATACTTTCTGCGCTGAACGTTCCGTCAAGTGGCGGCCTTCCCTCTGCCCTGGAAACAGCCAGTCTTCTGGCTCTCCACCCCTATGTACTGCTCGACCACCGCAAAAGCCGCTTTTGAGAGCAACGCTTGACGATCCTTCTTGCTTCTTCCGATAAAGTAGGTAATCTTCATGCTCGCTTGTCTCCTTAGTATATCAGCCGTTCAAAAAATTGGAAATCTATTTTCACACAAAAAAAGGGACTTAAGATGTAAATTCACCTTAAGGCCCTGATTCTTTCGGATCAAATTATTGATCCTTTAAGTTCAATTTTCATTATCATAATTACTTGGAATGAGACTCCGAAGACAAAAGAATAGTGTAACCGTTAATCTTTTGAATAAGGATATGCGGCTAAAAAGCGTGGTTCCTCGCCATTTTTTTCAGATAAACCGCTTGTATTACAATCATATATAAAGATCAACGAATTATATTTACCATCTACTTTACTCAAATCATGTAATAGTGGAGATAAAAAAGAATCAACATAGGAAACATCTTTTATACCATCATCTGACCCATCAACCAGAAAGACTCCTTCAGCAAAATCTTCGTCAAAATCATCTATTTTATGATCATTTAAAAAACCGCTAAAAATATTCTCATTCTCATCTTCCGGGTATTTGATCTCAACATATTCAAACAACTCATCTTCAGAGGCAAAGTGACCGTACCAGACGGACACCATATTTTTTTCAAAGCAATTCATATCTTCACCCCGCTAATATTTCAGTTTATACGTATGGTCTATCTGTATCCCGCACCAGCTACCATGCCCTCTACCCCACAACAGCTGTTGAAGCTAAAAAGCCCGCTGAACGCGGGCTTTGCTGTATATTTAGCCAATATCATGCCTAGTAGACTTGTTACTCAACCTTGAACTGTTTTAATTCGTCTTGAAGCTTATTGGACAATTGGTTTAATTGTTTGGATAGTTCAGCAACCTGTTCAAAGCTCTCCAATTGTTCCTGCGTGCTGGCGCTAACCTCTTCGGTTGAAGCTGAATTTTCCTCGGTGGTGGAAGAGATGATCTCCAGTGCCTGCAAAATCTCATCTTTGTGCTTGTGGACTTTGGAGGTGTTGGTGCTGATCTGGATCATTCGCAATTTCAAATCTTCCAAATCCTTGTTAATGCTAAAAAATACTTGCTTCGTGTCCTCCACCGATCTCGCATTTTCTTCCGCAATTTTCAGACCGTGAACCGTATGCTCAACTGATACGCTGGTTTTTTCTTCAATCACACGTACCTTCTTGTAGATTTCCTGTGTCGCCAGTGCAGTCTGCTCAGCCAGCTTGCGAACCTCCCCGGCAACAACAGCAAACCCTTTACCCTGTTCTCCTGCACGTGCAGCTTCAATAGAAGCATTGAGCGCCAGCAGGTTGGTCTGCGTTGCAATTTGGTTGACCGTATCGACGATGCTGGAAATCTCATGACGGCTCAGATCAATCTCCTGAATAATAGACGACATCGCTTGTGTGGAATTGTGATTTTCTTCCGCCCATCTGGATAACTGATCTACTACAGCAAGCCCCTGTCCGCTTTGTTCAGCAGAGATTTGTACCATCGTTTCGATGGCTTTGGCATCATTGGCAATTTCGTCAATTTGGCCGGATAATGCACCAGTTTTTTGTAAAATGTTATCCGTTTCGATGGATTGGTAGTTCGTTGCATTGGCAATTTCATTAATTGCTGTCGCCGTATCGTTCATCGTAATCGCGGTTCTGGAAGAAATGGATTGCAAATCATGAGAAGACTGATTCAAGACTTGAGCTGAGCCACCCACCATTTGGAGCATGCCTTGAATTTTTTGAACCATATTGTAAATTCCTTGAGAAATTTGCCCGATTTCGTTGTTGGATTGCGTATCAAACTGAACGGTCAAATCTCCATTTTCAATCAGCTTGATTTTTGCAAGCAATTTCGGGATTGATCTCAACAGATAACGGAGCGTTATATAACAAATCACAACGAGCAGGATGGTGGCTGCCGCAAAACCGCCAATGGTAAGCCAGGTAAAGGTTTTTAATTCTGTGAGCACCTCTTCTTCAGAAATAGTTAAGCCTACAGACCACCCCGTATCTTTACTGGTTGCATACCCAATATAACGACGTTCCCCATTATCATTAATTAGCTGTACTCCGGACTCACCAGCAATCATTTTCTTTCCAATCTCCCCAAGATCACCTGTGCTTTCGTTAATCTTTTCTTTCAGCACTTTATTTTGATCGGGGTGATACAAAATATCTCCTGTTTTGGACGCAAGAATCGAATAACCTGTGCTTCCAAGCGAATAGCTTTGCATAACGGCAGGGATGTCTTTGAAAGCAATATCGACAGCAGCAAATCCGATTAATTGATTACTTCTATCTTTAATCGGATAGAAAATGCCCATCAGCACATTACCCGAATTGACGTCCTTATAGGGTTCTGAGTAGTATAAACCGTCTGCTTCAACGGCTGGCTTGAAGTATGGGCGTGTATGGATATCGAAATCCGGTTTAGAAGCAACACCATCATTCTGAAGAAAGAAGCCTTTACCAGATATTCCTGCAATCCAGGCGTCGGCAAAAGATGGCTCTGCCTTTACAATGGCTGCCAGAGTCGCTACTGTTTCCGCAGCATAAGGAGAAGTTTTCACCATTTCTGCCGATGGGGTGGTTTCTAAATATTGCTTAAAAAGATTATTCGTTGACATTTGTTTGACAAGTGATCCCTTTTCTTTAAACAACGCATCGAATTGAGTGACAACGGCCTGCGTCTTGGTCTGGAGCATGGCCTCTTGCTGCTTGACAAGTATGCTTTGCGTGCTTGCAAACATGAACGTCCCCAAGGTTGCAAAGACGACAACGATAATGACTAACAAGACCATGGCCAATGTGTTGGCGATGCTGGATGATCTGAATATGCTCTTCTTAATATTTTGTGACATGCTGCCATCTCCCCGAGGAATATTGAGCGAAAAGCTCTTAGATAATATGTCGGAAGTTTGCAGCTGTTTTAATAGGTTTTTAGTATATACAATTTAAAGTTTTGCTATCTGATTCCTCATAGATTCCCTCCCGACCTGTTCCGTAACTCCAGCAAAAGATTAGGGCAGCACAAAGAGCCTCCGTCAGACGTAGGCTCTTTACTAAAAGCTATATATGAGAACGCAGGGTTTTGCGGATTTAGAGCATTTCAGCGATCCGTAAGCTCAACCCTCATCCTCCGTCGTTAACTCAACTGCATCGTTGTGATACACGTATCGTTTTTCTCATATGTAGAGAATTCAGTTTCAGCCGTTTTACCTTCATGATTCACGCTAATGCGGTATGTTTTATCCCTCGGTAGCCATAGATCAATAAAACCATTGGATTGTGATTTCATGGCGGCATTCTCCATGATGACATTCCCTTCGGAGTCGTGAACGGTCACATTGAACGCACCGTTTTTTATTTCGCCTTGGCAGCCCGTTAGACTATGAGTTGCACATGGGTGGGTCTGTTCCACATATGGTGCAATCGAAACAAAAAACTCGTTGTCAGGCAAATCATAATTAATGGTCTGAGTATCGTCCCCTGTCACAATCAACTGACTGGAATTAATGGAAGCAGACTGGGCTGTTGCCTTGCCTGCACTGATATCATGCACCAATTTCTTGATATCTGTCGTCTCATGTTTTTCCGCCCCTTCTTTCTGAATATTTCCTGCAATTAGGTACGTCCCCAATGCGGCAACAACCAACCCTGAAGCGACTAAGATTCCTTTTTTCATCTGGAGTTCATCTCCTCATCTGTTTTGTATTATTATAAGGGAGAATGCACCATAATGGGCAAAATGGGGTGCTGAAGTCACTAGATATTCACATATCTGTGTTGCGTGCTCAGACATATTTATATCACATTAGAGGATTACCGATGAACGAAGGAACATGAGCAGCTCTTCGGTCTCAACGTAAAAACACCCATTACTCTTGTGGAGCAATGGGGCACACTCGTTTTTTAACGGTCCCGGTTCACGACATAATGTATTAAGTGCTTCAGAAAAGCAATATTACGTGGGATCTCTTCTAATGCTTCCATAGCGAGACAATAGTGTTCCCACATCTCTTTACTGGCACCTTCTAGACCAAGGATGGACACGAAATTCGAATTGTTGTTATCAGAATCTTGGCCAACAGGTTTTCCGAGTAAGAGCATATCTCCTTCCACATCAAGCAAATCATCTTTAATCTGAAAAGCAATCCCCATATGATAGGCGAATTTCTTCAAAGCAGCAATTTCCGGTTCCTTGACCTGTGCAAGCATGGCTGGCATAACCAGACAAGCCTCAAACGCCACTCCGGTTTTGTAAAAGCACACCATATTCAGCTGCTCCAAGGTCAGTGCCTTTCCTTTGGAATCCAGATCCATCGCCTGCCCCATACACATATCTTCTGCTTTCTGGGCCGAGTATTGTATCAAAGCAAGCACCGTTTCAGCATTGAACTGGTCAAGTGACGATTGTTCCCCAATCGCCTTCTGGATCAGGAACAGACCGGTTAATTCTGCGGTAGCGCTATTGTGCACCTGATGCAAGGTCTGACGCCCTCTACGGGTAGACGCATTATCCTGGGAAGGAAGATCATCAAAAATCAGGGAGGCTGTATGCATATATTCCAATGATCTCAGAAGAGGCACAATTGCCGATGCATCTAATCCATATTCGTTCACGCCCATGACCCAAGTCAATATAGGCCGTATCCGCTTCCCGTCCCCTTCAAGACTATAATTTGCAGCCTCAATAAGCTGTTCTTTCATGGCCGGAATCCCTTGAGGCTTGGTAATTTTCAATTGGTTGTTAATCTGCTCACGGACCATTTTGACCGTATTGAAAAAGTCTTCTTTTTCCCTCGCATCGTTTTTCAGATGGGTAATCATCTGGTCCCGAAGCAGCTTATCTAAGAAATCTACATCATCCGCTTTTTGTACCATCTTCTGAATGAGATTATTAAATTCCGGATTTCCGGATGCAAAGATCTCCATCGTTTCATTATACTTTTCAATACCTACACGTTCTTTATAACGTTTGAGTCCATTCATTGCACGATCCAGTATCACCTCACGAGCCATGGCATCGGAGTCATATACGTTATGGATCAAATAGGAAATAACCGCCCAGTATAATTCAAAGGGATTGATCAAATCCGGTCTCTGATGATGATATTTTAAATAGTAGGTATAGGGTGTTACCGCACCGTCTCTCATATCGTCAACCATATCCGCAAAATCATCAGCAAGCTGGTTATAGATGCCATAAAAGAATGTTCGTTGCTCAAACCCCTCATCCGCAGGAGCACTAATCACAGAACGGACAATCAATCGGGACGAAGAAGACTTCAAAATAACGGGTATATAAAGCTCTTCATTAGTATAAGTAGCTCGCGTCAGATCCTTAACACGGTCAATATCTTGAGAATGAAAAAAGACATAAGCCTGCTCGAAAAATGTTTGCTGTGTGTCTGGCCGCTGATGTTCCTTAATATACTCAAATGCATCCGAGAGCTCCGAATGTATGTATTGAATCAACCTCATATGATTTCCAGTCCAATCGCCCATCTCAGGCACAGATCCACTGAGAAGCCCGGCACGTATCATACGGGAATATTGTTCTTTCTCTTGAACGTTCAGAACCTGGGAGTCGAGAAGATCATCAATGAAAGGATAGGTTAGACCATAGGAGTACCCAAGCCTGATGGCTTCATCAAGTCTGCGAGCACGTTCCATAGGTGACACTGTATCGTCCATTTCTTCCATCACATGCAAAATAACCCCGATAATGATCTTAATCAGTTTGCGCTGGGCTTGCTCGGCATCCATCTCTTTGGGAATATGGGAGGATACGGACCTAAGTTTGTTGATCACCCAAATTATCGCGGTTTCTATACCTTCCCTCTGGGCCCACCGATACACCCCGGCCAAATTCATAAATTCCGGTTGGTCTCCCCCGTTTGCACTGGTGGATTGGATCAAGTGTTTTTTTACGTCTGCAATGACACGCTGAATCCGGGTATGTGTGTCAGGAGAATTCAGAGCTTTGCCTAGGTCCCTCATATAAATATAGGAGACACTTCGGTCCAGATAATCATCCAATTTGCCTGTATAATTCAGCCATTGAATGTATCTATTATAGTCCCGAGTATCAGGTTTTCTCTTTCTCCGTGAAAAAAAGGATAACCATGAGGAATGATAAATATGATTTTTTTTCCACTTTTGAATGTCTTCTGTCAGGGTAGTCACATAAGATTTGTCTATGACCTGATCATACAGTAATGCAAAATACTGAATCGCCTTCCGCTCAGCCAGCTGATATCCTGTATTGGCTTGTAATTTTTCATTCATATGATGCATTACCTCAACTTCTCATTTTGTTAAACATGGTTGCATTTCTCCCTGAGGGTACGAATTCGGATCATGTTTTTATCTTTATACGGAAAAAAATCTGTAAGGTTACGAAATTTAATGGGGTCGAGGCGATATAAGAAGTAATCCCAAGAGGTGAATCGTCATGAAATATAGTGAACAAAAAAAGCTGGGCTCTGCTCCATAAGAAAAGCAGCCCAGCTTGATCTTTATAGATGTTCCCCTTGGAGCGTTTGGTCCTTCTCGACCTTCTGCCATAAAGCCTCAGTCAGTTCATCTATCATCTCCTTCATCGCCAGCTTCTCGCGCCAACGACTTGGGATACCGCTTACTCCGTAATAAGCTCCTGCAATTTGCCCATATACCGCTCCGGTCGTATCGGCATCATCACCCAGATTCACTGCCAGCAGTGCCCCCTCTTCAAATGAAGTCGAATGGTGAAATGCCCACAACGCAGCCTCAAGGGAACGAATGACATACCCGGTTCCTTGTATTTCGGGCGGCTCTTTATACCGGTAAGATCCCCGAATTATTTCTTCAATGGCTGCCGAATAAGCAGGCTCGTCCTGCCGCCACTTATAACAGACCTCCGCCGATAACATGGATTCTTTGTCCGCTCCTCGCAGACCTGCCACAAGGATTGAAGCAAGCACAGCACAGGCCTCCACACTTTCGGCTGCTCCATGGGTGGTTCGCGAGCTCATCTCAGCGTACTTCACCGCCTCTTCCGGACGGTTCGCATAGGCCATAGCCACAGGTGCAAGCCTCATAATAGAGCCATTGCCGGCAGTCATGGGGTCAATGGACCCACTGTACGGATCTCCGGTAGCTTCGAAGCGATGCAGTGCTGCTCTCGTTGCACCACCGATATCAAAGCACGTTCCCGTACTACTCATATATCCCAAGTGGTACCAATTGGTGTATCGGCGCATTTGATCTGCCGGATCAAAGCCATCTTTACGTACCATACTCTCGGCCAAGCAGAGCGCCATCGACGTATCGTCTGTCCACTGGCCCGGCTTTAACCCAAAGACACCGCCGCCCACGATATCCGTTACAGGTTCAAATGTACCTGGACTGCTGAATTCCACAGTGGTTCCCAAAGCATCGCCCACGGCCAGCCCAACCAGGCATCCCAAAAAACGATCCTTGATAAGTGCCATTTTGGTTTTACGCCCCTTTTCAAATGTAATAACTAACGCATATTTTCCCATCTCGCCAGGAAGGAAGCAAAAATGCGGTAACGCCTTTTATTCGTAGATCAAGGCTGTACAACGGCTATTCGGTTTTAATTCAATGAAAATCCCCGCCTCGTGATGGTAAACGAGTGCTGCCAGAGCGAAGTTCTAGTCTCCACAGTTCTGCTTGTATGTTTAGTGCCAGCAGGGTTATGCTTTCCTGAGAGTCGCCCTGTAGTGAATGAATGGCTGCAAGGCGTCCGATAGACGGTGGTAAATCAGGTAAAGAAACGTGATGGAATGGCATCATTAAACCCCTTTTATTCTGGATAAATAATAATTTATACCCGCATTTGTGAAGCTGGATTTATCAACAAAAAATCTGATATCAAGCAATGCAGTTAATATTTTCATAAAAACTCCCGGTTTTTTCTTGCAAAATAATTTAAGATATGTAATTTCGCTAGGATTACTTTTGAGAACAAAATAGGAATAGTTCATCAAGATCAAATGGGAGATGAACTGCTCTGTTGGAGATTGATGCTCATTGATACAGTCTATCAGCACCTCTAACACCCTATTTTTATTAGATTTGTAGGCTTGTATAAACATCGTTGCTTCTACAAACGGCTTGTTGAAATCATCGAATGGAAAATCATATACATCATGACTACCCAGAATGAAGTTAACCCATTGGCCTTGTAAAAATTTTATTTTTTCCAGCGCTGCTTGTGTATCCATATCCATCTTACTTTTGTTAATATGCTCATGCAAAATGTTAATAAGAATGTGCAGATCATAATATTGTGCGTCTTCCATTCTGTACATAATCCTATTAGTTTCAATCGTCAGGCGATCATAAATGTCGTCACCTAAACCCAGATCAAATAAGAGATGGTGAAGGAAAAGTAGTCTGTCCTTAGCAAACGTGAATTCATTCCCTCTCTCTGCTAGATGTGAAACCTGATATTGATAATAAACACAACATAAGTTTTTTCTGCTATAAGCAGCATCTTTGTGTATATCAAAAACATTAAAAATGAGCGAAAGCAATCGAATCAGGCGTTCAGCATCCGCTACGCTTAGAATGGGATGATCCATTTTTGTAAACAGCGACCTGTCAAACAGATCATGCCATCGCACTAGAGAAACATAATCCTGCTCGTTTATATTCAGGGTTAATATTCTTAAATTTTGCTCTTGATCGGGATAAGAATAAAATAGATATTCATGACTTAAATCAGAAATACGCTCATTAAAATAAGCTCTTAATTTGTAATCGTATATTTTAGAAAATGACATGCTTATCCTCCTTACAAGTAAGCCTGAGCATATTAAACTAAGTACAAAACATGTTCGAACTCCTATATTGTAAAATTAATCTGGATAGACTGGCAAGGCGGCACAATTACAGAAACATATGTTCTCCATATCTATATTATGATATCTTTAGGCTAGAAATGAAACGTTATTGTCGAAGGTCATAGCCTAAAATTAGAAAGGAATGCAAACCTATGAAACAATTAAGCGAAGCTCTGGCCTGTTTTGTACAACAACAAAACTTATATAATGATGCCTACGGGCTGTTCCAAAACCACGACATCCAGCCCCGGACGGAAAACCTAACAGATTGCTGGGACAGACGGATTCCCGTATCCCCTGAGCTTGAGTACCTGTATAGCCATTATGAAATGATCGATGCTAAGGCAGCGGGAACACACAAATTAAAAAATGCAGCAGTTGAAATCGGGGATGCCGCGGTTCTCTTTTTTGCCGCACCAGAACATCTGTATCGCCAACAGCTGGGCTATCGCTGGATTACATCTGGTGAGCTTGTCCAAGAATCTTCTTCGTGGCCGCCCCATCATGTCGTAATTGCCACTTTTAATGACGATCCAGTCATTGTCGATACTAGCGCACTCGGTTCCCCTGTATATGCTGCTTTTGAAGGTGGGGCAACGCAGCAGGTTGCCGACTCTTTAGCTAACTTCTTTACGGCTCTTTCCATCCTGATCGAAGGTGCCTGTACCTTTAAGGGAGAATTGAAAGATGAGGACACATACGAAACCAAAGCAGAATATATCGAGCACGTAAAACCATTGCTGCATCCGCTGTTGAGCGAAAATCAAACCACGTATTTAATGGAATACCTATCCCTTTGTTAGAAATCCTTTTTTTGAAGAGAGGTGGAGCTTATATGATCTATATCGCATTACTGCGGGGCATCAACGTTGGCGGCAACAACAAGATCGAGATGAAGAAGCTCAAGCAAACGTTTGAAAATGCAGGTATGGGGCATGTGACGACTTACATTAATTCTGGAAACATTATTTTTTCTAGTCAGACCCAGTCTAACCAGGAGCTTTCACTCATATTGGAACAGGCGATTCTGGAGGATTTTAGCTTACCCATCCGCGTCATCGTCCGAAACATGAAAGAGATTCAGAGCATTATGGAGGCACTGCCGAATGAATGGTCTAATGATACACAGATGAAAAGTGATGTATTGTTCCTGTGGGATGAAATTAACGATATTTCCGTTCTGGACAAGCTACCTTTGAAACCGGGAATTGGGCATGTAATATATACGAACGGGGCCGTTCTGTTTTCTGTCAGCAAAGAACAAGTCACAAAAAGCGGGTTAACGAAATTAGTCGGCTCCAAGCTGTATCAGCAAATGACGGTGCGGAATGTGAACACAACACGACAGATCTATAAGCTCATGCAAATGGCTGAACAGGAAGAGCTACGGGATACGAGTTCCTGACAATAGTCCAAAAGCAACGTTGGAAGGGTAAACTCAAAAAGGGAGCCTTTTTACGGCTCCCCAACTGTTTTTCTTTGATGTAATGTTTTCCCTAGTCTTTACGATGGGCCTCGTTAAATTTTAAAGCCTTCGACCAGTTCATTCAGTCGGGCCGCGCTTTCCTTCACCTGATCAGACTGGTGTGCCACTTCAAGAGATTTCTCCGTCGATGAAACCATATTCTCTGCAATGTGCTGAGTGGATATAGCGGACTGTTCGCTGGCTGTTGCAATCTCATGAATCGCTCTCACCATGGTTTGGATGGTTGCATTCACCTGCTTAGAGGTGGCGTTCAAATCATTGACCGTGTTTGTGTGTTCAACTGCATCCATGTAATATTGTCCTACTGTATCCTCAAGCAGCTGATAATCCTTGCCTACCTGTGCTTGCAGGAAGTGCAGTAATTCTTCGGCATTAGTAGTTAAATTCTCTACAGATTGCACAACTTCTTGAGTAACACTCTGAATTTGGTCTACCGCGTGTTTGGAGCCGTCTGCCAACTTGCGAATCTCGTTAGCCACAACCGCAAACCCTCGACCTGACTCACCCGCACGAGCCGCTTCAATGGATGCATTTAGAGCCAGCAAATTGGTTTGTGCCGTAATTTCTAAGATAGACTGAGAAAGTAAACGAATTTGGTCTACGGCCTTGGCTCGTTCTAGCGCTTCCTTCATCTTTTCATTGGCCTTCCGGTAAATTTCCTTGGCCGCTTTATTGGATTCACTAGCCGCATGCTTCAATGTTTCGGCTTTTACACTTGTATCATTGGCAGACTGAGCTCTTTCTTGAGTTTTGACCGAGATGTACTCCGCTGCCCGCTGCATTTCTTCCGCAGAATGATTCATGTTTTCGGTGTATGCCGAAGTCTCTTCCATAGCTGCTGACAGCTGTTCGACCGTGGCAGATACATCTCTAATCCGCTCATTGAGATCTGTCATATTATGATTCGTCTGGTCACTCAGTTGGTTAATTTGGCGTGACTCATTGATAACCCCCGTTATGACCATTGAGGTTGAATCTGTCATTTGTTGAATGGCACGAGCAATGACAGCGATCTCATTATTTCCTTTGAGCAAGGCAGGATCAAGTGCTGCCGTTAAATTTCCTTGGGTAATCTCCTCACAGTATTTCGTAATTGTACTCATCCGGAAACGGATATTTCGAATGGCCGCAAAGGAGATGGTGATAAGAATAGCCAGCACAAGGGCCAGAACCGTGATCAAAACAATTGTACGCATTTTAATCTCATTTTGCGTATTTTGATATAAGTTGGCGGATTGCTCATTGTTATAATCTGAAATCGTAGTCAGCATCGTAACAATTGCCGTACTGGATTTATTAATCCGGCCTCTCTCTTCCGTGTCATACGTTCCGCTATTTTTTTTGACTGCCATGATTTGCTCAATATCCTGATAATATGTGTCTATACTCCCCCGTAGTTCCTCGTACAATTTCTGTTCCTTAGCATCCAAATTCCTTTGTGAGAATTCATTTAGTCCGGTTGTAACGCTATCTTTTCCTTTCTGCACCTGCTTATACTGTTTATCTGTGTACTCCTTATTGTCGAGTATTTTTGTATAATTAGCCCGCATATTATAGAAATCACTTTTGACTTCAAGAATATTCGTTTGGTGTTGAAAGCGATCCACATACAAAATACCTTGACCCTCTTTAGCTTGATACATACCGATAACCCCTACCAACGATACAATGAGTAAACCTACTAAGCTGATTACAATCATGGAGATCATCGTTGTCGTAACCTTTAAATCTCTAAAACCTTTTCCTTTTTTAGTCCTGTCTGATTGCTTGTTACTCATCCAAACCCCTCCAGATCGTCTATGGATAATAGTTCACGCTGCTCTCAACTTTCACGAGTTTCCAGTCGGTCTCCTTGACATTGCCCTCCAAACAACAAAATGAAGCAGATCACAGAACGTGATGATATATATATCTATATATCGGTAGAAAGCGCTTAAATTTATAAGTAAACTAACGGTACTGCAAAAATAAGAATATTATAGTAGGCAACTTCATATTTGGACTTGCTATGTAACTCAAAATTTTAGATATTCATGGGCTTAAAGAATTTGCTAAACTAGAAGAGGAGTCCTTACACGAAGTGGGGCACATATAAACAACAAACGCTGAATGATGGGAGAGAAAGTATTGTGACAAACATACAAAATAAAAAACAAGTATATATAATCCACGGATACACAGCTTCGCCAGCCGATCATTGGTTCCCTTGGTTACAAGACAAATTACAGGAAGATGGAGTATCGGTAGGTATACTGGAGATGCCCAACTCGCAATCCCCCAAACTTAATGAGTGGATCGAGCATCTATTACAAAATATTAAAGTTCTACATAAAGACACCTATTTTATTGGTCATAGCTTGGGATGTGTATCCATATTAAGATACCTACAGCAAGTAAGTATCCCAGAACCACTTGGTGGTCTCGTTTTCGTTTCCGGTTTTACTGATCCAGTGCCGAGTCTACCGTCATTAGATGAATTTACCAATGGCCATTTGGATTATCAGCAAATCATGGATTCGCTAAAAGCGCGTTCAGTTATCGCTTCAAAGGATGACACAATTGTGCCCTTTGCACTCAGTAAGAAACTAGCTGAAGACATCCAAGCCGATTTCCATGAAGTAGACCATGGAGGACACTTTTTACAAAGTGACGGTTTTACCACCTTACCGATGGTACATCAAGTGTTAATTGAAATGATGAATGCAAATAAGTAGCATGACAGGCTTAGTTTGAAAACTTACATAACCCGCAAAATGGAACCGGCGAAGGGTTCATTATTGCGGGTTATGTAATCACTTCTGGAATACGTACGTCTTAACAAGGAGTCGCTCCACAGATGTACTTATAGTCAATACATCAATACAATGCCCATTTTTCCGTACACAGCTCTATAAATGAATGGGCAACCTGTTCACATTCGTCATATCCCAAACTACCAGAATGAGCAAAAAGAACGGGATACTCATTGTTTCTTTTTTCCTCTCTCATATCAAACATATAGTGGTTTCCGCACCCATCCATCGCAAACGACACAGCACCCGGCATATATTCCGGTAACTCGTAGGCAAGGTTCATTTCTCTCAAATCTTTGGTATTGAAAAACTGAAAATAACGTTCTCCATTTTGAAACTCCCCGCCGTTAGAGTATCTCAAAAAATCCATATAGCTGTCAGGAAATTGCCCTTGGGGCAGATGCCAGCTCACAGGATCTAAAGGTTTATATTGATCATAGAATGGAGACGACTTTGGAAAAGGGTTCACTTGTCTTTGCTTGATTTCGTGAATCTCTTGTTCCGATAGCTTTATGTTCCATGTTTTCAAAAAATTTGCGATTTGTTCATCCGTTGCTTCCAGACTTTTTACAAACTGCTGTTCAAAGTGAATACTCCACATATCGGCCAACCTCCATACCTCGATGCCTCTAAGAGTTGTTATTTCTACCGAGCAAGCTATTCCTTATCCACTACCACCTGCCATGCTTTTGTAATATCTATAGGCGACTTGCTGCTGGTCTCCCCTCCACCTTCCTGGGTCCATAGCGGCGGATAATAAGCAAATATCTCTCCGTGCTGAAGTTGCTCCATATCCTCCTGCCAACCGTTCCAGCGGAATGTCTGGTAGAACAAGTCCAAATCTCCCTCAGCCAGCCAGCTCAAGAAACCGGAATAGGCCAGCTCTGTGGATTCCCATTCCAATGCATCTGGTGCAAAATAGTAGATATGACCGCTACGTCCGAATTTCCCTGTATCCAATCCAAAAAATCCACCTGCTGCATCATAAGCCACAATCAGCATCCCCTCAAGTGCAGGAACACTTTCTGGCTCCTGAAGCCCGTTCCATGAGGTCAAGCTACCAAAAATTCCAGAGCCACCCGCACCCAGCAAGGTGATCCAACCGTAATCAAACACAATTCCTCCTGTCTCATAGGCAACTGTTCCCAAATACGACTTCGTACTCACCTGCAAACGGTACAGCGTGTCCCCCGTAGCGGATTCCGATTCGGCCGATACAATGTGATGTGAATTCCGGCCTTCTTTCAGAATATTTCTGACCTCTTCCCATGCATGGTTATCCTTATCCACCAGTTCATCAACCGTTAAAGTATGCATGTTCATTCCCCTTCCCGCATATCCTAAAATTCCCTTTCAACCTGCGAACTGATTTTTGAAAACCTGCGTTTGATCTAAAATCACCCACTGGTTCACTTCGTCGTATCCTTTTACAATGGCCGTGACCTCATGCTTCGGATACATCCACTCGGATGGTGTCTTTTCCTCATATGTACGAGTGTCTGACAATCCGACCGCATGATGCTGGAAAATATGAATAAGCGTACCGTGTGGGAAAAATGCTTCAATATAACCCTTTACCTTAGTCCCAACGGGCAGTGCATTTTTGATTTGATGCCATTCCTTGTTGAAGGTGTGAAGATAATTGGACCAGATTTCTTCAAACTCTTTTTTTTGTAATTTGCGTATAATAGGGCTCTGTATCATCAATCGCTTTCTCAGCTAATAAGAAATGATACTGCTCGTGCTTGCGATTAGAGGCGATATACGTGCCATCATCCTGGATGACAATTTGTCGATAGGCTATTCCATCCGAATCTATTTCAAAATACCAGGTTCCCATGCCTGGTTCCGGACAATCTTTAAGATATTTCATTGGCCCCTCCTATTAAAAAATCAAATCCGTTTTCATCATTTTTTCCCGCCATAGATTCTTATCAAATATGCGAGATATTCCGAACGTGTCAGTCCTCCCGTTTGACGGTTGAACTCATCATACGAAATGTCTTCCAGGAATCCGAATTCGGCCAGTGCTTTTCGACGCTCATCCTGATATAACGGATTATCCAGCATTTTGTACCACTCCCGCTCTTCCCAGGAGCCAAAACAGTCGGCAACGACACTTGAATACACACCGTTATTTAAAAATTTTCGTGAAGACTTGAACACTGTCTCCCCTTCCGGTTTGGAAACCGTGCCCGTTCCCCAGGACAGACTATATGTTCTTTCTTTTCTACTATCCGTACTACAGCCATAGCCGATGGGGAACACAATATCCTCTTCCACTAATAGCTTATGCCCTACCCGCTCATAGGCACCCCGCATAAAGGAATCATCCATAACAATCCAGGTCGTTTCGGATAATGGGGCGGCTGTGATAGATTCCAAAGCTGTTGAACGGTCACGACTCGTAAACAAATACGGACGCACGAATAAAGGCATGGTCATGACACTGTTCCAAATGCTCTCCTCTGCAAACAACTGATTCTTTTGCATTTGGCGCAGATCTCCAATGACCAGTACATATCCATCTGTGAAAAGGTCTATTTCCACGCGAAAGATGTCTCCCGGGACCGTTTTATAACGCTGGTTTTTCATAAGCTTCAGTCGGTGCAATCTGCGATCGTAATCCTTGGGCACAAGTGACGGATATTGCTGAAGCCAATCGATGATCTCTTCTTTACTATGTAAATGCTCACATCCCGTAATAGGGAGTTTCACACCCGTTTTGCTATTCACAGCAGTAACATAACTAAGAGGACGATCCCTTCGAATGCCTGTTGAAAAGGTTATGCCTTCTGCCTTGATGCTCGAAACACTTGTGTAATTCAGCTTTTTCTCTTTGCCACGAGCCGTTTTAGGCAAAACAAATGCCCGGTCACGCGTAAGAATCTCTACATCGGTTTCTCCATAAGTATCCTCAGTGGAAGAAATTCGCTTGCGAATGACATCCCCATCCATACAAATAAAGTATCCTTCTTTAATTTCTACCACGTCCCAATGCTCTTCCAGCGTCTCCAGCCCGAAGTACGGTCGTAACGCGTTCGTTAGCCAACGATTCATCTGCTCCTCCTGTTCAGAGTACATCTCAATGGACTCAGGCTCAATTTTTCCAGAGACTATAACATAACGTGGCATTTAGCTCGTTTATTCATACACTGTTCCAGCTTGAACCAACTCTTCCTGAATCCAGCTACTGCTGGTAGAAAGCTGGAGCAAGTCGGCAGCGATCTGTTTGACCTGCTCTTGCAACACGTGTGACTGATCCGTTCCTTCCAGAAAGCGACTCAAAAAATGAAGAAATACGTCTACCTTCCTAAGCAGCATCAAAATAGGCAAAGCATCAATCTCGGTGTGGCTTAAATGAACCTGGCGGCTGAAGCCTCGGCAAAAATCCCGAACTGCTGTCGTCTCCTCCGGTTGTCCCAAAAATCCAGATAAGATGACCGCCGGCTCCATGACCCGAACGTCTAGCGTACAAAATTCAAAATCAAGCAGTGCAGTTACTAGACTATGATCCGAATCCTTTACTAACAAATTGGAAGCGTTCAAGTCTCCATGTACAAGCTGATGCGGCAACTCTTCTAATGCATGAAGCGAATCTGTAATCTCTTCATAAGCTGCTCCTATTAACCGCAGCTCTTCATGCAAATCCTTTAGAGGCTCAGGCGGATGTAAACAAAAGCCTTGAACCGTTTCCCGGTTACACAATGGATAGGATTGCTGCAAAGCATAATACGGTCGATAGACTGGAGTCATATCAAGATTGAATGTCGCAAGCACAGCAGATAATTCCCCCGTAGTCTCGCCCAAAGAATAGGCAAAGCTCGAATCCTGCTCCAGGGGTGATATGCCTTCTATGTATTTGAACAGACACACATATTTGCCGCTTTCCTTCTCCAGTTGAGCAAGCGTCTCTCCCGTGACCGTTGGAATAGGCTGGGGTATCCTGAATGATAGAGAATGCTTACTCAGCTCCTGCAAAACCGCATGCTCAAATTCAATTTTATCCCGATCCCTGTGTGTATCGTAGACGCGCAGCACCCCGCTTCGTCCACCACTCTTAACAAAATACGTCGTATTATTCCAACCCCCGGTTCGTCTCTGCAACGTTCCGTTCCACTCCGGCCAGTGCCGTCTTAGTATTGCTTCCAAGGATGTATCCTCCCTTTTGCCGGAGACAAAGGTATCCCGCAGCCTATCCATTCATCAGCCTTGAGCTTATGAATTTGCAGATATTATAACATAGGACGCCCAATAGAATTGGACGTCCTTGTATATCGTTTATTTCCTCAGATGCTTGTTTCGAATATTTTGCGGGGTGGCACCATACGCTGTTTTAAACTTTTTATAGAAGAAACTCATGCTGTTATACCCTACCTGCTTAAATATCATTTCAAACGGCAGGTTGGTATTCACTACCAAAGAATAGGCTGCATTGAGTTTAATGTTGGCAATAAGCTGAGTGTAAGTAAGACCGGTTACTTTTTTCAACTTATTACTTAAATACGTACTATTGTAATTAAAATGGTTAGATAATTGCTGTAGGCTTAAATGCTGATAATGCTCTTCCATGTAATTCAGAATAGAGGTAATATTATTTTCCTGCTGGTTTAAGTGAATATTATGCTCGCTTTCCAATACACGGACCAATTCTCCAAATACAATTTGCAAATAAGCCTTCACCAATTCCATCGAATCCTCTTGTCTGGAATAATATTCGATTAAGATCCTACGCAGTATATATTGAAGGTTTTCATTATGCTGCGACTCAAAAATAATAAAGTGATTATGGTGCTGATGCTGGAGGACAGAGTTGGCTAGAAATTCGCCAATCAGGCTTTTTTTCTTAGATAGCCGCTGCAGGAATAGGGATGAAATTGTTTCTCTTTGTAGCAAGATATTAATAAGTATATCGTCTTCTCCCAAAGGAGCGATGCTGTGAGGCACATCCTTATCCAGGACACATACTTGGCCTTCACAAAGCTGAATTTCTTTGCCTGCTATCATTTGATTGCACTTACCTGAGTAAACATAGTTTAATTCAATAAATTCATGCATGTGCTCCAACATCGGAGCAAATCTATTGTGCTTGCTAATATAAATATCATGTTCTCCGAAGAAAAATAAAGCGGGCATTCGATACATTTTCTGATTCAAATCAAAAAATCGCTCATTTTCCGAATCCTTGGAGAGATCATTAATCACCTGATTGTTTTGCTGTTGTAAAAGTTCAATTTCCGTTTTGTTTCTCAGCAACTGATCCAACTCATGAAGGTTCATAAACACTGACTCCTCCTTCAGACTCCCCATTAACTGTGGACTGCCGCTTGAGTTTTGCTTCCCTTTCCTCTAATAGCGATTCCCAGACAAAGGAGTGCTGCAATCGTAAATACAATCCCAGAAACAAGGAAGGAAAATGAAGCCGTTTCATTTCCAGACAACACGCCAACTAACTTGATCACATAAGGCGAAGCAAACGCTCCCAAATTGGACCCTACCATCGCAATGGAAATGGATAAAGTTTCACTGCCTTTAGGTACGATTTTAGTTAGTATGGTAAAAATATAAGGAATAAACAGCGCAAAACTAAAGCCAATGATCAACATGGCAACGGTAACCATGGTAACATTCTGAGCAAACCATAGTAGTACAAAACCAGTTGCTGTTAATAGACTGGAGATAAAGGGAGCGTAATTTCTAAACCATTTATAGATTCTACCAAACAGGAAGCCTGCAATCATGGTGGACAAGGAAAACAGCGTTAACGCAGTGCCTAAAAAACCAGCATTGGGCATACTCTTTTCAGCAATCATAATGCCTGTTTTGGTATATACAATCATGATAAAAGTCATAAACAGAAAAAGTGCAGCCCCTAATCCAAGTACAGGTATGGATATTCCCCCGTTCTTGTGACCCTTTTCTGTCGAACTCTCTACTGTAGGCTCCCCGCGCTCTGGTTCGGGAATGATCAGAAAGAATAATAGCGCAATAGGAATGGTGATTCCATAGCATAAAAAAGCGAACTGCCAGTTGATTAGGGCGAGCTGTCCTGCCACAAAGGTAGCCAAGCTGCTTCCGAGTCCTTGAACGGCGCTTTGAAAGCCTACTAATTGAGCACGTTCATCCCCTTCAAAAAAATCACTAATTAAACTGACGGCCAGCGAATTGAACATCCCGAGACCTGCACCTAGTACCAAACGCAGCGCAAGAATCCATGTAATATTCGTCGTGAACATGGGAAGTATTCCGCCGATGACTACGAGCAAAAGCCCTAGCAGGACTGTATTTTTTTTACCCAATCGGGAAGAAATAGGGCCACTCAACAGCACAAACAGCATCATCGAGAAAGATGGAATCGTGACTACGCTTTCAATCAGCGAACTGGAGACGCCTGATAATTGGTTCAGCATCATTGGTATGACAGCCGAAATGGCACTCGCTGACGTCAGGACTAAGGAAATGGATAGCAACGCCGTTTTAAACAAAACTTTGTTCTTTATATTCATTAAGCTCTCACCTCTAGTCTATGTTATTTAGCCTCTAGTTGCATCTGTACTGGAACGTATACTGTCCTGAACCGACCGTAAACGTCATTTTATGATCTCCGCTCTTTTGGAAAATCGCCTGTTCCCCTGTAGAACCTAATTTCCCGGCCAGCTCCTGTGGCACATCACCAGGAGGATACTGAATCGACGGATATTGCATAGCAATGGTCTGCTGTAGTGCATCCGGTTCCATAACGCCCGGAAGTGTAATCTCAGCCGTCGTATTATGTGGCACGCGAACCGTCATCTTCATTTCTTTATTCACGATTTCCCATTGGACTTCAAGCGTGCCATATGGCGTCTCCAGCTTGCCATGGGCCGAAGTAAGATTGGCAGGCGGTTTAGGAGCTAAACGTGATTTTTTATAGCCCGCTTCAAGCACATCAATTCCGGCAATATTTTGGTACATAAAGTCTCCTACTGAACCGTACGAATAGTGATTGAACGAGTTCATATCGGTGCTCCAGAATGAGCCGTCCACTTTAATGCTATCCCAATGCTCCCACATGGTCGTTGCTCCCCGTTCCACCTGATAGAGCCATGAAGGATAATCATTTTGAAATAAAATGTTATAAGCAACATCCGTATAGCCATGGTCGGATAAAACCAGACATAGATAGGGGGTGCCCACAAAGCCAGTATCTAGATGCATATCATTTTTTTCTATGAGCCGTACGAGCTCCTGGATCACATGCTGTTTATACTTTTCTGGCACCAATCCGAAGTGCAAAGCCACAACCTGTGCAGTCTGGGTATTGGAGGTCAATTTGCCCGCGTCATCGAAGTAGCGGTTCGCAAAAGCCGTTTTAATCCCCACATGTAAGCTTTTATATGTGTTGTAATCGGTATAACGATTCAGCAGTTTGGCCGTCTGTGCCAAAATATGAGTCGAATATGCAAAATAAGCAGTGGCCACCAGCGTCCCATCCGTCGCCCCAAAATAGCTTCCTTCCTCGCTATCCAGCGCCAGCCAGTCTCCCAGCTGCAAACCGGTATCCCAAAGACACTCTTCGTCCCCTTGGGCGCGAATATAATCCACCCATGCTTTCATACTGTCATACTGCTGCACTAAGATTTGCTTATCCCCATAGCATTGATATAGGGTCCACGGACATATAACCGCCGCATCTCCCCATGCTGCCGTCGTTTTGTCCATATTGTCTGCAAAGGTTCCTTTGAGGACATCGGGCACTACAAAAGGCACGGCCCCATTCTCCAGCTGGTTATAAGCCAAATCTTTCAGCCACTTTCGGAAGAAGGAAGCACTATTCATATTGAAGCTGGCCGTTCTGGCAAAAATCTGTGCATCGCCGGTCCAGCCTAATCGCTCATCACGCTGTGGACAATCGGTCGGCACATCCAGGAAGTTCCCCTTTTGCCCCCACACAATATTGTGCTGGAGTTGATTCAGCTTTGAATCGGATGTCTCGAACAAGCCAATTGTCTCCATGTCTGAATGCAAAACAACGCCTGTAAAATCTTCAATGGCTACGCCAGCCGGAAAGCCCTCAAGCTTCACATATTGGAAACCCTGAAAAGTAAAATGCGGCCTAAATATCTCCGTCCCCTTGCCGCTGCAAATGTACGTAATCTGCTGCGCTGCATCACGAATGTTATCCCGGTAAAAGTTCCCTTGCTGATCCAGCACTTCACCATGAACCAGATTCAGAACCGTACCTTCGGGGGCTTCAACTTTAAATTCCAGCCAACCTACCATATTTTGACCCAAGTTAAGCACCAGCTCATCTTTAGGAGTTCGAATGAGTTCAACAGGCTTCAACCGATTCATCACACGGACAGGCTCGTTCTCCTGAGCAACCAGATGACTTAACGGAAACGGGACGACCTGCATCATTTTCCGTTCGGTTAAGGAGCAATGCTCGCCTTCCTGCTGCTCCAGTCGAGCATCATAGATTTCGCCGTTATAAATATCTGACATCAAGATGGCACAGCTCGTTTCCTCCCAGGAAGAATCAGAGCAAATGAGTTCTGAACGGCCATCTTCATAGCTAATCTTCATTTGAAATAGCAAAGCATTTGTGTTCCCATAGGTATCTTTGCGCTTTTGCCAGCCTAGATAGCCGCTGTACCAGCCTTCTCCCACCGTGGCTGTGATTCGATTATGTTGTTCTCGAACGGTAGAAGTCACATCATAGGCTTGCACCTGGACACGATCGTTATAATCTGTCCATCCCGGGGTAAAGTAGGCATCGCCCACCCTTTGTCCATTGAACTCCAGTTCATACAGACCAAGGCTTGTAGCATAAATGACTGCTTTTTTCACTTTTCCCTCAACCGAAAAATATTTGGAAGCGGCAAAAGGAGCTCTTGTCTCAAACTGTTCATGGATGCTCCGCTCCTTCACTGTGATCCATTGTGCTTTCCAGTCCTGCTCATGGAGCAGCCCCATCTCCCAAAAGCCGGACTCACTCCATTCCGATTCTTCCGGTTCTGTGTCACCCGCTCCCTGAGCCCATACTTTTACCCGATAATAATATCTTTGTCCTGATTCCAGCGGGGGGCCTTCATAGGGAAACAAAATGGATTGATCCGAATAGGTAAAATGATTCCAGATCAGCGGTTCAAAAGTGGGATGAACGGATACTTGCAATTGAAACCGTTTTTGAGAAACATACATTTTTTCAGATTCGATCTGCCAACTTAACCGCGGTTTTAGACAACCCAATCCAATCGGATTATTTAAATGTTCGCATCTAAGCGCTTTCACTTTTAGCATTCTTATGTCCTCCCTGAGGTCTTCTTTTGTGTTTCTATATTCAAATTAAAACGCTTCCATTGATTGTGCGCAATGTTGTATCCCTGCATGTTATATGCTTGATTTACAGGTGTTGAAATTCCACCCCTTATATTGAAGCTTAAAATGGATCTATTAGAAAAATATGTGCGTTTGCAGAGCAGCTACACTTATTAAAAAAAGCCTGAATCCGTTTGAGATGGATTCAGGCTTGATTCTTGCTAGAAGGTCTATCTATTCTTTTTCAGCTGGCTTATGCCTGTCCGGCTATCGCTTGTTCCGGCGTGGAAGCTGGATACAAGTGACAGGCTACCTGTCGCCCCGGTGCAGCTTCGGCAAAGATGGGCTGTACTTTGCTGCATATCTCCATGGCTGCCGGGCAGCGGTTATGAAACGCACAACCACTTGGCGGATTTTCTGGACTGGGCACATCCCCTTTAAGTACAATCCGATCACGCTCCGCTTCCGGATCAGCTACAGGTACGGCAGACATTAGCGCCTTTGTATACGGATGCAGCGGCTCTCTGAACACTTCTTGGGTCGGTGCGAGTTCGACCAGCTTGCCCAGGTACATCACACCCACGCGGTCGCTGATAAATTTGACGACCGACAGATCATGGGAAATGAACATATACGTCAGGTCATATTGTTTTTGCAGGTCCTTCATCAGATTGAGCACTTGCGCCTGAATCGACACATCGAGGGCCGAGACTGGCTCGTCACACACGATAAATTTGGGATGAAGCGCCAGTGCACGTGCGATCCCGATCCTCTGGCGTTGACCACCCGAGAACTCATGCGGATAACGATGTGCGTGATAAGGAGACAACCCGACCACTTCGAGCAGCTCTTCCACCCGCTCTTTGAGCTGCGTTTTGCTTAGCTTTTCATGCGTGATGAGCGGTTCTTCCAGCACCTGCTGTACCGTCCATCTGGGGTCAAGCGAAGCAAACGGATCTTGAAACACCATCTGCATATCCGTTCTGAATTTGCGCAGCTGCTCTGTGTTTAGCTTACGTATATCCGTGCCATTAAACAGAATCTCTCCATCCGTCGGTTCAATCAATCTGAGAATTGCCCGTCCAGTTGTGGATTTGCCGCAGCCGGATTCTCCCACGATTGCCAGGGTTTCACCCTGCTGTACAGTCAGGTTAATACCATCCACCGCTTTGACTGCTCCCACCTGTTTGGAAAAAAGTCCTTTTTTGATCGGATAGTGCTTTTTCAAATTACGTATTTCAAGCAGTGTACTCATGATATCCCTCCTGCTGTAGCAAGCAGCGGCTTTTGTGTCCGGGTTCCACTTCTGTAAGCTCCGGGGCCTCTGCACGGCAAATTTCCTTGGCAAACTGACAACGTGGTGCAAAGCGGCAACCTTTTGGCATATCAAGTGGGTTGGGAACCTGGCCCGGAATGGAAGCCAGACGCTCCTGATCACTGTTCAATTGCGGCAGTGAGGCTAGCAAACTTTGGGTATACGGATGCTTGGGATCTTTAAAAAGTGTTTTAACATCCGTTTCTTCTACTACTTGTCCGGCGTACATAATCACGACCCGATCGCACATTTCAGCAACGACACCAAGGTCATGAGTAATCATCAGAATGGAAGTTCCTTCGGACTTCTGTAGCTCACGCATCAAGTCAAGAATCTGTGCTTGAATGGTTACATCGAGTGCCGTTGTCGGTTCATCGGCGATCAGCAACTTCGGATTGCACACCATTGCCATCGCAATCATCACCCGTTGGCGCATACCGCCCGAGAGTTCATGCGGATAAGAAGCGGCTACTTTTTCTGGACGTGGAATTCCCACTTTCGTCAGCATTTCCACAGCCATGTCTTTTGCTTTGTGTTTGCTTACACCGTGGTGGTAGCGGGCAGACTCCGCAATTTGCTTGCCGATCTTGAACACAGGATTTAGCGAAGTCATCGGCTCCTGAAAAATCATAGCCATCTCGTTGCCACGAATCGAGCGCATTTTCCGCTCCGAAAAATCCAGCATGTTTTCACCGTTAAACCGTACTTCACCAGCGGCAACTTTCCCAAGTCCCTTAGGGAGGAGCTGCATAATGGAAAGGGAGGTAATGCTCTTGCCGCACCCGGATTCGCCAACAATTCCGAGTGTTTCGCCTTTGCCAACTGATAGATCGACGCCGTCCACAGCCCGGATGGTGCCAGCCGCAGTCTTGAACTCCGTCCGGAGGTTGGTTACTTCAAGCAGTTGTGCCATGCCCTCTTCCTCCTCCTTGTCCATCATTGAACCTTCATGTTCTTTATCTTAGGGAATAAGCTTATTCAGACTTACCCATCGTTTGCAGATGCTTCATGGTACCGTACAGTTTAGTAATATGTTGAAACTCCTTTTCCGAATGAAAAGAGCATTGCCCACGTCCATAAGCTTTGGCTGTTTCTACAGCCAATTTGGCCGCCAGCGCAATATCGCTTTCGTGGCTGGCCCCCGTTGCACTGCCTGGGACAGGAGCAGCGGCCGTGATGGCTACACCAACCACTGGAGCGGAAGTGGCCACCGCTGGCTGCAAAATGCTGTTGATGTGATACAGGTCGTTACCATAAGGTGTGATGTCCTGCGTAGTTACAGCAAACGTGACACACGGTTCGCCAGTAACGGTCTGCACAATATCGACGAGGTCTTCACTAATGCGTAGCACGTAGCCTTCACGTACCGTTGGGGAAATGGCAATACCTTTATGGTTAATGACCCGATTCCCTTTGGTCGTATCAATGGACAGAATCGCTTCCATTTCGGGTGTCACTTCATATTTGTTCATCGTCAAAATATCTACGGGTGAATCCATAAATGGAACTGGATCATGGGGCTGAGTGGGTGCATCTGGACAAATATGTGTACAGATGATCACATCTCCGTCAAGCACATCTCCTTTGGACTGCATGCTCAAAAGTTTAGCTGCCGCCGAAATTGCCGCTGCTGCACCGTCACCATCGGATACAAATCCGATCATTTCCGGCCGTGCTCCAAGTCCACCAAGTCGCCCTACTACACCCAAGGTTGGAGAATCGCCCCCCTGAATGCGACCCGTTTTACCGGCAATGACAATTTTAATAAAATCCGTAGAGCCCTTTTCACCTTGCACAGTGGTGACTGTAATCTCCGCTTGACCCAGTTGTTCCAAAAAAGCTTTGACTTCTGCTCCGCTGGCGAACGGGCTATCCAAAAGGTCATAAACTTCAAAAACTTGTTTCATCATTCGGCAGATCCCCTTATGCTTCTTTTTGTGTTGTTTTCAGATATTTAAGCGCCGTCAAGGCGTATACTTTCGCAGATTGAATGATCTGCCATACCGGAGCTTTTTCATTAAAATTGTGAATGGTCGACAGTTCGGCAGGACCGTATTGTAATACCGGGATATTGTATTTGCGGAATGCACGTGCATCGCTGGTTGCCCATTGTAGTACGCCATAGGCCTCTTTACCGCTGACCTCAGCGATAGATTCCACAAGCTCCTGTACAATCGGCTCGGTGGGCGGAGTCCAGTTGGCATTACCATAAAATCCGAATTGTTTGGGCTCCGCGTCAATGCCAACACTTGCAAGCAATTCTTTGGCCTTGGCCAGTACATCGCGGTGGTCTACGCCAAATGGAACACGGGAATCCACTTGCACTGTGCAACGGTCCGCAACCACATTGACTTTCGTACCCCCCTGGATCGTACCAATGTTCACCGTTACATGATCAAACGCTTGTCCATAGCTTGGGTTCTCCCGTTCGCTTGCATAACGCTTGGAAATTTCAATGATCTCTTTGACTTCTTCCGGGATGTCTGGCTTGATGTCCCACAGTTGTTGCAGCGCTTCAATCCCTTTTGCTGCCTTCAAAATAGCACTGTCACCTGCGATTGGCTGCAAACTGCCGTGACCTGGTGTGCCTTCAACGGTAAATTCAAACCAGCAGCTTCCCTTTTGCCCAATGGTCGGGTTTTGCGGACCTGAAGGCTCTGCGATCACAGCAGCTGTTCCTTCAATCAGCTTTCTTTCCAGCACCCAAGGTACTCCA
Source organism: Paenibacillus sp. F4 (assembly GCF_002894905.1). NCBI lineage: Bacteria > Bacillati > Bacillota > Bacilli > Caryophanales > Paenibacillaceae > Paenibacillus > Paenibacillus sp. F4. The sequence continues at coordinate 320,293 of NZ_POVS01000017.1, read as the reverse complement.
AGATGTCCGCCGGTTTCCTCGTCTGGAACTACAAGCAACGACAACGCACCTTCGAGTGGTACGCCTAGTTTGGAGAACAGCGCAACGGTAAATATTAATCCGCCCAGTCCTGCTTTCATGTCCGAAGCACCGCGACCCAGGAGATAGCCATCACGTATTTCACCACAAAACGGATCAAAATCCCAACGAGTGCGATCCCCTGCCGGCACAACGTCTGTATGCCCACAGAAAATCAGTTTTTTTCCGTCCGCCGTTTCAGCGCCATAATCAGAAATGAGATTCCACATATTCGGCCCGGATTCATGCACCGTTGTTTCTATACCTGCTTCTTTAAGATAGTCCATAATGAACTGACTAATTTCGCGTGAATCACCTGGAGGATTTTCCGAAGGAAACTGAATCAACCGCGAGCATAGCTCAAGCAATTCGTCTTGCCGTTTATCTATTTCATCAAGAACTAACGTTTTCCAATCTGTCATTTCCATTCAGTCCCTTCACGTTTTCCATTTAGCCAACTAAACTTTTTACGATCCATCGGGATCAGCTTTATACTTCAGGTGTAAAATGATAGCCTTCGGCTGTAAAAACCGAAGGCATAAGGTAAGATCACAACTTACTCTTTATTCAATGAATAGAATCGGATAACCTCATCTGGGTAGTAAACATATCCAGTGACGTCTTTGCTCATGCCAACAACCCGATTGTATTCATACAGGTACGCCCATGGCGAATCTTGATTTATAAGTTCTTGTGCTTTGCCATACAGCTCTTTACGTTTATTTTCATCTTGCTCTTTGCCTGCTTGTTCCCAAAGCTTATCCACTTCTGCATTAGCGTAATGCATATAATTCGAAGAACCGCCGCTGTACATCAGGAACCCGAGATGGTAACCAGGGTCGTTGACGAAAGAAGTCCATTTGGAAATGTATGCTGTCAGGTTGCCTTCTCGTTGCTGTTCAAGGAACTGTGCACGGGCAACATTGACAACATTCATCTTTACGCCAATCTTGGCAAGTTCAGCTTGAATCAATACAGCATCATCTGCCCAGTCCTGGAAGCCGGAACCCAGTGTCAGGTCAAAATTAAACCCATTAGGATAACCTGCTTCTGTAAGCAGCTGTTTTGCTTTGTCCAGGTCGTGCTTGTAGCTGTAGCCCGCATCGGTGTAGCCAGGCGTGTTACTCGCTACAGAACTCTTCATTTGCTTTGCTTGACCGTACATGACATCGTCGATTAATTGGTCGTAAGGAATAGCATAAGCAATCGCTTGACGCACTTTTGGATCATTAAAAGGTTTAACTTTGTTATTCATGGCGAAATACAGAATCCGGTTACTTGCATTGGATTGAACCTTCAGATCAGCGTTGGTTTCCAGCTTCGAAACATCCTTTGCAGGAATCTCAATCGCCATGTCCACATCGCCTTTATCCAGCAGAAGTACACGGTTGGAAGCTTCCTTGGTAAACTTCATCGTTACTTTGCTCAGATTTGGCGCTCCTTGCCAGTAGCTGGCATTAGCATTAAAGACAGCTTCTGTCGCAGGGTCCCATTTTTCAAGCTTGAACGGACCTGAACCTGCCGCATGTGTTTTCAAATAGTCACCATCGCCATTTTCTTTGACAAGCACATCATCCACAATGGAAAAGTTGTACAATGACAGGATTTGCAGAAACATATGATTGGGTTGGGACAATGTAACGACAACGGTGTGCTCATCAGGCGCTGTAGCGGTTTTAATGGAGCTCATACCATACAGGAAGCTACCGGAATCGGAATTTTTAAGCCGCTCAAAGGAATACAACACAGAATTGGCGGTCAGCGGGTTGCCGCTCTGGAATTTAACGTCTTTACGCAGATGGAGCGTATAAGTCATGTTATCAGCGGACACATCCCATTTTTCAGCCAGCATGGGCTTAATTGCTTCCGTATCTGCCACTTCGCCGCTATCCGTAGACTTTTTGCCGTAGGTCACAAGCTGATCATAGAGCGCAAGCACAAGGGTGTCCGATGTAAGATCACTCGCTTCAGCAGGGTCCATGGTTGACCCTCCCTCCGAGTAAGCAAGTGTAATCGTCTTTGGTGGGGATGGGGCATCTGCGCCTTTCTCTCCAGATGAAGCGGACGGGCTGTTAGCATTGCTCGCACAGCCTGCCGTCCATAGCAACGTAGACAAGACGACAATTAGAGAAAGACTTTTTTTCAACATGGCTTACGTTCTCCCCTTTAATGATCTATTTATTTTTATTTGCTAGAGCGCAGTCTAGGATCAAGAACATCCCGCAAACCGTCTCCAAGCAAATTGAAGCCCAAAATAGCTGTCGCAATTCCAAGACCCGGGAAGGTTACAATCCACCACTCACCGGAAATGATATACGCTCGCCCTTCTGAAATCATTGCGCCCCATTCAGCAATCGGGGGTTTCACACCGAGTCCCAGGAAGCTGAGACTGGCTGAGGTGAGGATGGCGAAGCCCATTCCAAGCGTTGCATTCACAAGCAGTGGGGCAAGTGCATTAGGCAAGATGTGGCGAAACAGGATCGTTCCGTTCGTTACACCAATCGCCCTGCTGGCCTCAACAAACTCCTTTTCCCGGAGAGAGATGGTTTGTCCGTGAATCAGTCTGGCGAATTCGGGTATGCCTACAATGCCCACGGCGATGAGTGCACTCATCAGTCCTGGTCCCATCGCTGCAGCAATGGCCATGGCGAGTACCAGCGACGGGAAAGCCAACAGAATATCCATACAGCGCATAATAATGCTGCCCATTCGACCGCCATAGAAACCTGCGATGGCTCCAAGCGGTACGCCGATGATAAATGAGATCGACACGGCAATCATCCCGGTCCATATGCTGATTCTGGCTCCGTAAATGACACGGCTGAGAATGTCACGTCCGTAATTATCGGTCCCAAACCAATGTTCTGCACTTGGCGGCAGCAGCTTGTTCGCCGGGTCGGTTACATAAGGATCATGTGGAACGATCCATGATGAGAGGATGGCAATGAGCGTCCAGCCAACGATAAAGATGAATCCGATTAAAGCGAGTTTATTGCCAAATAACAATCGCCAAAAGGTTTTTCGTTTCGGTATAGCGGCTGCATTAGGCTGAGGTACAGCCGCTTTTGCCACCAAATCACTTGCAGTGCTCATCCGAGTACCTCCCCCTACTTTTGTGCTTCGTTCATTATTCGTACCGGATACGTGGATCAATCAATCCGTAAACCAAGTCGACTCCAAGATTGATAAAGCTGTAAATCAGCGCACTTACGAGGGTAAATGCTTGAATCGGTGCGTAGTCAGCCGCCAAAATGGAGTCCGTCACATAGCTGCCCACTCCTGGCCAGGTAAAAATGGTTTCGGTAATAACCGCTCCACCAATCAGGTAACCGACCTGCAAACCAAGTACGGTAAGTGTTGGAATAAAGGCGTTAATGAGTGCGTGCTTATAAATAACAATTCCTTCGCGCAGACCTTTGGCTCTGGCTGTGCGAACAAAATCCTGACCGATCACTTCCAGCATGCTGGAACGCATCATCCGCGCCACAATCGCCATAGTGCCTGTACTGAGACAGACTGCTGGCAGAACCAAATGGGATAAACTGCTTTTTAAAGCTACAAAATCACCGGTCATCAAACTATCGAGTACATAAAGTCCCGTAACGTGCGTCGGCGGATTGATGTCACCGCTAATTCGACCCATGGGCGCAGGAGCGATGCCCCATTTAGCATAGAAGATATAAATGAATAACAGGCCAATCCAGAAAATGGGCATACATGCACCGATCAAGGAAAACACGCGTGAAATGTGATCAACAATCGATTCTTTACGGGTTGCCGCCAGAATACCGATCGGGATTGCCACCAGAATCGCAATAACCAAGCTTGCCAGCGCCAACTCGATGGTTGCTGGAAACCGGGTAGCAAAGTCGCTTGCCACTGACTGTCCGGTGTGATAAGCCTGACCCAGATCACCTTGGAATAATCCAACTACATAATGAAAAAATTGAATGTACTTCGGTTGATCCAGTCCCATGCTGCTGCGAATATTTTCAATCGTCTCGGGTGTAGCCTGTTCCCCCGCAAGCATCACGGCAGGATCACCTGGAAGCACTCTTGAGATCATGAATGTAATGACGACAATACCAAGCAGTGCCGGAATCATTTGTATCAATCTACGTAGTGTGTATACGGCCACAGCCCGTCCCCCCTTATCCGTAATCCCTCGTCTCTTTGTCATCTTTCTTTTCATCACTTGTTATTTTTATTCATTGTACTAAGGAACAAGAACGGTTTCCACGTCCTGAATAGCTAAAAATAATGACGAATTTTGTCGTTTATGCACTAAAGTTACTCATCATGTTATTTAAATGTCGTGTTTTATTTGATTATAGAAATCAAAATCAGCATGATGCAAAACAAGCGGTCCCCTTTCAAAAGGAAATCGCTTGTTTTTTGTAAGTATAGATTGTAGTATTAGGCCGATCAGGAAAGGAGAATCCCAGTACGGCCTGTATCCACATCATCTTCCATTTTGGAGCAGAAAGCCGGCTGGCCGCTTCGTTATGGCAAACGATAAAAGAGATTCTTCAACCTGCCGCTAACCATATGGGGACCGATCAATATCAGCTTGCTGTATCTGTTAGCAAATTTATGGGAGATACCAAATTGGAGCAGAGGTTAATCAGACTTCAGAAGCAAAGGCAGTAATCCAGTTGCGATAAGGGGCCTGTCGCGCGTTCTGCACAGAACGAGGCATTCGACTCAGCGCTCGCCGTTCGGTCGCCCCTCGAAGCAGCGGTTCAAAGGTATATCCAGTATTGTCTTTGGCTACAGCTCGAACCACTCCGCAGCACGCTCCTCTTCTTCCAGCACCCTGTACATTCCTTCCCTCCACTTCACCGCATCTTCGCCACCAATATGAAATAGACAATTGAGGCCTTTTGACTATCATTCAAACCAGCAAACAAAATAGGCTTCCCGTGAATATAGCGCGGAAGCCTATGAGTTCATCAAACCACTCTTTTATTTATTTGGCCTTCTGAGACACCAGTTCACTATTCCCTTTTCTCTTTCTTACGCCTAACATAATGACAGCCATAACAGCTACCAAAACCGCTATAAGAATAAAGGGAATATATTGGTCCACCCGATATAGCGTCGTTGTCAAAATAGGAGCAATAATCGCAGAAATGCCTTGGACAGTGGCCACCAGACCAGCGGCTCCCCCTTGCTGTTCTTTACTAACAGAAAGAGAAGCCCCAGCCATAAATCCAGGCATAAGCAAGCCTGTACCTATACCAAACATAAAGAACGCAAAATAGTAAACGACCATGCTGGCTGACATGAGGAATATCAGCATACCGGCAATAAGGAACAGAGAACCGAGCAAAATCATCGGCTTGGGCTGCCATTTAAGCCATTTCATCTGAACGATCTGTACAATCAACATGGCTGCACCGGAAAACATAAGTCCAAAGGAAACCACTCTTGCTGTTTCTTCGGATGAAAGGCCTAATTGATCTTGAAAATAAAATCCGCCTATAACCTGGATGGTCACAATACTAATCATCGTAACCAAACCTGCAAACAAATACATTCGTAGACCAGGTTGAAAAAGGTTAATCCGAGCTGGCTTTTGCTGAATAACGGGCTTGGCAGACGGAATTGCCAGCAAGGCCACTACAAATGCTACAGCCGCAATCACAATCCCAAAATATAGAGGCCACAGCAAGCCTATTAAAGTAAAGGCACCTGCAATAGCAAGCCCAAATACTAATCCAAGTCCATTGGCCGCGCTAATGATAGCCATCCCACTACCTCGATCTTCTCCCTCGGTCACATCTCCCATATAAGCTTGGGAGGATGACAATACCGCCGGGATAAACCCGCCGATCAAACCGCGTGTAACAATCAGCAGGACTAACAGCAGCCCCCCGCTAAGCCAACCATTTAATCCTGCAAAAAGAGTAAGCGTAAACAGCAAGCAGCTTACACACATCCCTATGAATCCAAGCAAAATTACAGGCTTGCGTCCCTTTGCATCACTCAGATTTCCCCATATTGGGGCCATTAAGGCCATCGTTATGGAGCCAAGCGATACAATTAACCCAGAATGACTTTCTCTTAACCCCAACTCACGAATAAGGGGCGGCATAATTGGAGCAATGAGCATGAGCCCTAGCATAGCCACAAATACACTGAAAAAGATGCTTCCTTTTACCCTATTCATCCTCGCACACTCCTCTGTTATAGATTCTCTCTATGCAGAAGTATACGAGTCACAGCACCACTCTACTGCCTATATACGGATTATTCTACGGTTAAACGGATTTTTATTTTAAAATACCTTCTTTAAGGAGGATGGCTTCACTCCGTATTCCCGGAAAAATTGCTCTGAAAATGCACTCACATTGCTATATCCTACAGCCATCGCAGCTTCAGTCACATTGCTTTCTTGGCTTCGGAGCAGCTTCATCGCATAATCGAGACGAATTTGGCGCAAATATTCAAATACAGTAGTTCCAAAGCAGGCTTTGAATCCTTTTTTTAATTTAAAATCGTTTAATCCAACCTTTTGGGATAATGTGATCAGCGAGGGTGGATCAATCATGCTGGATTCAAGTATCTCCCGAGCCATATGCAGCTTTCTGACATCTTCTTTAGACAAACCTTCGGGCATAGGTGTTAAATCAAATAATTGAATCATAAATCGATTTAAAATCTCAAGTGCCGCTGCTTCCATTAACAAAGGCGATTTATGCACACTTTTCAAGTCTTTGATCAAATGTTCAATCATCACTATACTTCTGTGATCCAGTTCAAAACTAAAGTGATGGAATGCAGCTCCCTTAAGAATTTGATTAAATTCAATAGCTACCTGCCGACGAGCCGCTAACTGTGAAGCCGCATAATTAAACAACGAAACAGGAATTCCAAGTGCAAATGATTGGTATTGTTCGTTAACCGGAGGATGAAAGCGCGCTGTAAAATCCTGTAAAAAAATAAGAGCACCCTGCCCCATCGGGAGTGTATAATCCAGACCAGCCACATTCACATGACGTTGACCGGAAAGCGCAAATTGAAGTTCAATCATTTGTCCTCTGGAAGAAAAATTGGTCGGATACGGCTCGTGATATTGAATGTGCGAATATACAATCTCAATTCCGCTGTAAGTTGTAACTCGATAGATATGCCCATGACCCGCTTCCGGTAACATCATATACGTATGCTCATTCTGTTGTCTAAACGGAGTTTTTTCCAAATAATTCTGATATATTAATGATAACGAGTTTGAATTCACAAGCGTCCACCTCAAATGTTTTCATTCATTCTGATACTCCAAATGAGAATCGTTATCAATAATAGTAGCCGAATTTGAATGGTTTGACCAGACCTATTGGAGTAAGCTGTGGAGACATTCGGGGGTCTATTAATCCCAATCCATATAAAACTTTGCCTTCAATTTACCCTTCTCACATGCTGGGCAGCTTAAATGATGAGGAGCATTGTTTTCAATGTGTTTCTGTTCCATGACGCTCGTGCATCTAGGACAAGCATAAGAACTCCTATACTGTGATGAGTCGGATTTCATCTCTATAAACAATTCATTGCGCATAGCCTGACAGGCCGGGCACACATATAGAGCGTTATAAGCATCATATCTCGTCGAAGGGTTGCCTATGAATTCCTCAATACGTTGTTTAAGGGCAGCATCCTGTACAAACGAAGCAATGGATTCCAAACTCATATATGCAAAACCAAATCCTACAAATATGTTCCCCGTATAAGTACAGGTATCACAGTCCAGCTTGTACGCTTCCCCCATTTTTAACCACCTCAACTCTCCATACAGTTTAAGAAGCCTCTATACTATCTCTTTACAAGATTTGCTGAATGAGTGACCCTATTTCTCCCGCCATCTTTGGAAGCATACAGAGCCAAATCCGCTTGATGAACAATCGTTTGTTCCGTATCCTCTTGCGTAACCGTTGCCACCCCAATACTCACAGTAATAGCATATTCTCCCCAATCCATCGAGGCCGTCGTGGAGCGGTATCTTTCCGCTGTAAGAATAGCTTCTTCTTGATCGTTGTCTGGAAGAATAATTACGAACTCCTCGCCCCCATATCGAGCGACAATGTCCCTGTCCCGTGACATGGATTGCAGTAATTCTGCCAGATTCGTAAGCACCAGGTCGCCGACCGGATGACCATAAGTATCGTTAATACTTTTGAAACGATCAATATCAATGATAAGCAGCGAAAAAGATATTCCACTCTCACGAAAAGACGCGAGGCTAGCTAGTAATTGATCTTGGAAATACCTTCTATTTTTAAGACCGGTTAACGGGTCCGTTGATGCCATCGTTTCAAGCTGGAGATTAATCCTTTCTAGCTCCTGCTGTTTGATTTCATATTCTTCGTGCAACCGTTCAAGCTTCTGGTTCGCTTCATTCGTAGCCTGATATAATTCCTGAAGCTTGGTTTTGGTCTGCAGAATATCTCTCTCATGTTCAATTCGCTTACGCATCATAAGCACTACACAATCAATAACAGTTTCTCCGTTGCGTTCCTGGCGCACCCCGTTTAGAAGTACAGGCACATCCTGTCGATCACTTGTCCTAAACGAGAAGTACATCTCATCGACATGCCCGTACAACTGAATGTAGGGATAAAAATAAGTATGAAAAAATAGCTTGTTGGTCACAGACATTGTGGATTCAATAGGCCGTCCGAGCAATTCATTACGATCATAAAGTAGCATATCCAATAAAGTTTGATTCACCGATTGAATGAAGCCAGAATCCGAGATTGAGAAATATCCACAGGGAGCTTTATCTAATTGAATATCCATTTCATGACTGCCTTTCTTCTGATATTACACACTGGCTAAATACTCTTTAATCAGATCGCTTGTTTCTCCTGGTTGACTTAAGTGAGGATAATGCCCCTTTGCCCTCATCTGTTGAAGCCTGCTGTTTTTAAGATGAGTATGTAAATAATTCCCTACTTCAATCGGAGCAATGCTATCGTCCGAGCACTGGAGAATCAGTGTAGGAACCGAAGCATGCTGGAGATCGACACGGCAATCCGAAAAAAAAGTCACTTCCGCAAATTGTCGTGCAATATGAGGGTCTCTTGAGCAAAAGGTTTTCTCCAACTCTTCGGTTAATTCCTGTCGATCAGGATTCTGCATAACAATGGGTGCCAGGTAACTAGCCCAGCCGATGAAGTTCATTTGCATCATATCAAGCAATTCATCGATGTCACTCTTATCGAAGCCTCCATAATAATAGGGGAGGTCATTCACATAACGAGGAGAGGGACCGAGCATGACGATGCGCTCAAAATATTGAGGGCTGCGGATCGATGCGAGCATTCCGATCATGCTGCTAACGGAGTGTCCGACGAATATGACATTTTTTAATTCTAGCGCTTCCATAATATCTAGCACATCTTGGGCATACCCTTGCAAGTCACTGTATTTTTCTGAATCATAGTACTTAATTTGAGAATCTCCAGAGCCTACGTAATCAAATAAGACGATTTGGTAGTTGTCGATAAAGCTAGGGACGATATAACGCCACATATCCTGATCGCATCCAAAGCCATGAGCAAATACGATCGTTTGGCTACCTGAGCCCAGCACTTTTACATTATTACGTACGAGAATGTCAACGGTCATTATAAATCACCTCTCTGAGGTAGTATCTGTTCTATCGACTGCTTTTCATTATTATATCGGAAAAGATTTGATTATGGATAATGAATCTCATTCAGAAATACATGTACCCCATATTCTTCTAGTTCGGAGTAACTCTGTTCATTTAACTCATTCAAATTCATATCTGTATCCTCTCCGCGGCATTTATTCATCTAAATGAAAATGTTTTTTTATAGGCAAGGGCATCGCAGAGAATATTAATTCGCCTAATTGCTCTGGAGATTCCTTCATGCCATTCTCAAGCCAGTCCTTAGTCACATTCACTCCCCCATAAGCGTTAAATCTTATAGCAAAAAGGATGTCGGGAGGCAACGAAGTCCTATTTGTTTTCTTAAGAATATAATTGGTGTGGCATTCAACCGTATAGTTAAAGATATTATTATAAAAAGACAAGTGCGTATTGTCGTCAAAAGCCTTTTTAAAATAGATGTAATCCTCTTTAATAAACTCAACAATTCTCCCGGCAACACGTCCCCAAGACTCTTTTTCTATATATTGTTCAATAATTTTATCTGCCTTATCACTATATATCCATGAGATTAGGTCGTATTTACTGGAAAAATGATAATAGAACATCTGTCTGCTGACCTGACAATTGTCAGTAATATCCGTTACGGTGATGGACTGGATTGGATGTTTTTTGGCTAAGTCTATCAAAGATTCAGCAAGGAGTTCCTTAGGAGTTGTTTTTCGAATCATGTTAGCCCTCACAAAATTTTATTTTACTTTTGTACACTATGAAGTATTTGTCTACATTTTTAACACTCTTAAAAATCAGTCTATTATTATTTAAGTGCCTATATTTTATACTAATGATGTAAATAGAAGCTGGACAGCCATCTGCCAAATGAAAAGGTGATGGTTCAAAATCTTTTTATAAAGGAGAATAACAGCATGAATCCCAAAAAGATTAAAAATGTAACTATTAATGTTTCATTCAACAGCGAGAATGAAGTTGCTAAAAAGAACATGGATGTCATTATAGACTTTTTTTCTTTATATTTAGGAGATACGGACAAATTTTATTCTTTGTGGGTTAAAGATAATCCGGCTGTAATTACCCCATTTACCACTGATGATGTGGCAGTTTTGCACAATTCTGTTCAAGAAGGCTGGGATGCTGTAAAAGGCTTCTTTAATCCCATTTTTAATGATATGAAAGGGACATTCGAATGGACCATCGATGAGTTTATAGTCGGAGAAAATCCTAACACGATTGTGACAAAAACACGCAGCCATATTGATATCACAGCGAATGGACCATGGGGAGAAAATAAAAAAATAAAATACAACGGGATCTATGTCCAGATCTTTAAATTTGAAAACAATAAAATCAAATCTTTCGAAGAGTATTATGATACTGCACTGTTAAACCAACAATACTCGTAAATATTTACTATTAGAAAAAGTCTCGGCCTGTAATCTACATTTCCATTACGGAATGTACAATTCACAGACCGAGACTTTTTTTCATTCTTTATTCTGCTTCAACATCATCCGTAATTTTTTCTACTAACCCTCTCAAGCCGTGGTTGGTTACATTTAATTGATCAATAATATTCATAAATTCCGTTACAAGCTTGGCTTGCTCTTGGGAGGAAACCGCAATCTGTGTGATTTCTTGTTCCATGTTATAAACCGATTGTCTGACGGCTTGCAAGGACTGCTCAATCCGTCCGGTTGCTTCCTTGGTGCCCGTAGACATTTTCCGGATTTCTGTAGCCACAACCCCAAAACCGGCTCCTGCCTCACCCACTCGGGCTGCTTCAATTGCTGCATTTAATCCAAGCAAGTTCGTCTGCTCTGAAATTTCCTTAATGTAGCCGGCCACCTCAGTCACGTTACCGGAGTCCTCAACCGCCTGTTTAGTATTGCTTAGAATTTCTTCAGCTGTCGCACTAAGCTCCTCCGAATGAGCCGCCACATGCTGAATCCCTTCAACTAGCTTACTTGTAACATCCTCGGCTTGAGTCATCAACTTCTTCAGTTGATCTTGATTATCCATACTATAGGTGATACACATTACGGCCTCGATCTCATTCTGTTCATTCTTAATCGGATGAAAGTAAGAATCAGCAGCAATGCCGAAAACTTCAGCAGCGTAACGCTCTCTGGTCTTTTCACCACCTACTAGCATTTTGAAGTCTCTGTGTACATCAGGAAGAGGATCGCCTGCTTTGAAGTCATAAACTAAGCTTTTACCCGACTGAAAGAACAGAAATTTTTCCCTGTCCATTACGGAAATTGAAACATCTTGTCGTGCAGCTTCTTTGATAAATGGCATGGCGGTCAAAACAGCTTCTACTTGATTCATCATATGTATCCACTTCCTTATATTTTGATATAAGTCCTATCCTCTATTTCGACATTTTCATCCCATGTGTTTAGCGAATTTAAAAATACTATGGATGATGTTGAGTCCCTACCTATAAACATTCTCCGTAGTTTCCTGAAGGGAATCCATTTTTACGGCCGGGATTCATATCCATTTAAGGTATTATTTTCGTTTCATAATGTAAATTCAAGCAGCGCGTACCGATTAAAGTTGGCACGCGCTGACGGTATGACTTTTATGAAACAGGCACTAAGATTTAATTCAACTGCTCTCCATTAGTTTCGATCACATTCTTATACCAATAGAAGCTCTTCTTTCTGGATCTGGCAAGTGTTCCTTTGCCTTCATTATCCTTATCGACATATATAAACCCATAACGCTTTTTCATTTCACCGGTTCCCGCACTTACCAGATCAATACATCCCCAAGGCGTATACCCTATTAGGTCTACTCCATCAGCAATCGCTTCTTTCATTTGCTCAATGTGTTGCTTTAGATAATCAATTCGATAATCATCGTGAATGGAGCCGTCTTCTTCCACTGTATCTACGGCGCCAAGACCATTTTCAACAACCATTAACGGGATTTCATATCGGTTGTAAATGTTATTGAGGGACCATCTCAATCCCTGTGGATCGATCTGCCAATCCCAGGCACTTGCTTTCAAATGAGGATTCTTTAGGCCCATAGATAAATTTCCTCCCACCTTCTCCTGGTTGGGATCGGCACTGACACAAGTAGAGGAATAATAGCTGAAGGTATAGAAATCTACGCAACCTTCCTTTAAGATGTCCTCATCCTCTTCTTGCATTTTGATCTGAATGTTATGATCTCTAAAATAGCGTTTGGCAAATCCCGGATAAGCTCCTCTTACTTGAACATCTGAGCATAAGAAATTACTTAAGTTATCCTTTTGTTGAGCTAGCAGAATATCATCAGGATGGCATGTAAGTGGGTAGGAACACATATAAGCAATCATACAACCGATTTTAAAGTCCTTGTTGATTTCATGACCCAGCTTTACAGCCTTTGCACTGGCAATAAATTGATGATGCAACGCCTGATACAGAACCTGCTCATCCTTCACTGTAGCATGGGCAAGCTCTCCATTCCCCTCCGGCATCATAGCTCCAGCCATGAATGCTCCAAATGACAAGGTTAAAATATTGATTTCATTAAAGGTTAACCAGTATTTCACGACATCTTTGTATCTGTTAAAAAGCACTTCACAATATCTCACATAAAAATCTACGACTCTGCGATCTGACCAACCATTATATTTTTGGGTCAAATGAAACGGTGCTTCATAATGTGAGATTGTAACCAAAGGCTCAATATTATACTTTTTCAATTCTGCGAATACACGATCATAGAACTGCAAGCCTTGCTCATTCGGCTCTGCATCATCTCCGTTAGGAAATATTCTTGACCACGCAATGGACATTCTAAAGACCTTGAATCCCATCTCTGCAAATAAGCGGATATCCTCTTGATAGTGGTGGAAAAAATCAATAGCCTCGTGACTCGGATAGTTCACTCCTTCTTCCAGTATAGGTGTAATTCTTCGGGAAGTCGTATGCGTTCCAGCCGTAATCACATCAGCAGTGCTTAAGCCTTTACCTTCTTCATTATATCCACCTTCAAATTGGTTGGCAGCCGTTGCACCTCCCCATAAAAATCCTTGTGGAAATTCCAATGTAGTTGTATTTTTCATTGTTAATTCCTCCTCAACATTTAATTAAGATTAGACTACGACGGTCAATAAATCCTCTTGATACTCAATCGCCTTCTTCTCTGTTTCAATGACATCCAGGTAATTCGTAGTATTGGCAACGATAACAGGTGTGGTCAAAACATAACCAGCCTCTTTTATAGCTTCCATATCAAACTCCATAAGCAGCTGGCCTTTTTTAACAGCATCTCCCTGTTTTACTTTAGGATAAAAATGTTTGCCTTTTAATTTGACCGTATCTTTGCCTACATGGATGAGGACCTCAACACCGTGATCACTTGTAATTCCAATCGCATGACCTGACGAAAATAATGATGTTAATACACCATCTACAGGTGAAACAACCTTACCTTCAGAAGGTTCAATGGCAATCCCTTTACCCAGAGCACCTGTCGAAAAGGCTTCATCTGTTACTTCAGATAAAGACTTCACTTCACCTTTTAATGGACTCATCACCGTCTCTTGTTTTACTAAAACTTCTCCTCTTGCCGCTCCTGGTGTACTGTCTTCCTTTTTTGTTTCTTTCACTTCGTCATCTTTAAATCCGCCAAAGAACATAAGCAAGAAGCCTAATACAAAGCTTACCAGGATACCGATAACAGCCCCATAAAATCCGTTGTCTATTCCTGCCGGACTGATATAGCTCGGGATAGCGAAAATACCCAATCCACCAATAATGTAACCTTTAGTACCCATCATTCCTATAATACCGCCGCCTACTGCGGATGCTATACAGCTTAAAATAAATGGTTTTTTACGTGGTAATGTAATCCCGTAAATTGCTGGTTCTGTCACACCAAAAATCCCGGAGATGACAGCTGGAATGGAAAGTGATCTCAGCTTTACATTTTTGGTTTTAAACAAAATCGCCAGTACGACGCCCGTCTGAGCAAAGGAAGCTCCCAGCGTAGCCGCAAGAATCGGATCGAATTTAAGCACTGCTAAATTGTTCATAGCGATAGGAACAAGTCCCCAGTGTAATCCAAAGATAACAAACACTTGCCAGAAAGCGCCCATGAGCATACCTTCAATAATCGGACTTAAGTTATACACAAAGAGAGTTCCTGCGCCAAGCAGTTGACCTGCCCAAGTCGAGAGAGGTCCAATCGCAACCAACGCTAAGGGTACAATAACTAACAATGTGAAAAACGGAACCAAAAATGTTCTCACTACGCTAGGGATTACCTTTTTAAAGAAGTTTTCTATTTTTGAGCCTACATAGGTGGATATGATAATCGGAAGAACGGTTGACGCATAACTCATCAGAATGACCGGAATACCTAAGAAGGTGATATATACCGGTGACTCAAATATAGTACCGCTAAATAGAGTGTATAGCGGTTTGCCCGAGGCTGTTATCGTGCTAAATGTTGGGTACACAAGCGATGCACCTATAGCCATACCTATAAAAATGTTGGCATTGAACTTTTTAGCTGATGTATACCCCAGGAAAATAGGAAAGAAGTAAAACAAACAATCACCTAAAGCATTGAGAATTTGATAGGTACCCGATGTAGTGGCCAGCCAGCCCAAAGCTACAAATAAGGCGGTGAAGCCCTTAATCATACCTGTGGCACTTAAGACACCCAGCGTGGGTGTAAATACACCTGAAATGGTATCAATGAATCTATTGAACAAACTCATTTTTTCACCTGATGCTTCTTCTGAATCTCCTGTCTGAAAACCGCCTACAGCAGTAACATCAGCATACACCTCAGGTACATGGTTACCTATAACAACCTGGTATTGCCCGCCACTCTTTACCACAGTGACAACACCATCCATATTTTTTAAAACCTCTGTATTGGCTTTACTTTCATCTTTTAGTTTGAAACGCAAACGTGTTACACAATGAGTTAGACTATTCACATTTTCTTTGCCGCCGACATTTTTGATAATGTCTTTTGCTAATGTCTCATACTTCATCGTAACTTCCCCTTTAATTGTATTTATAAAAAAAGGCAAAACCAAAATAGATCAAATTCGATCTAGGTTGGTTTCGCCTGCATTACCAGTAACAATCCAAGAGTTATTCAATTTTGTCTTTGGGTCACACGCTGAATATGAATCGTTATATACAGCTTTTCCTCATCTGACAATACCATATCCAAGTATTTCTCAATCTTCAGCATGCAGCCATAGGCCTTTTTGTACTTTGCTTTCACTTGCCTCCACAAAAAATCGTCTTCCAGTTCTACTTTTTCTTTTTTATTTAATCGCTGAAAGAAGAATCTTAAATGTGTAATAAATCGCTCATAACTGATTGAGTGTTCATCTATAGTGGTATTATAAGAGTATTTAATAATATTCAAGATGTCGTGTATTTTTTGAGTTTGCTGAGCAACATCTGCTACCTTGTTGTAGGAGCTGTTTACTTGAGCATTGATTAAATGAAGAGCAATATTACCTGCTTCATCTTCTGACAATCGTTTGCCTGTTTCGTCTTCAATGAACTCCAGTGCTTTTAATCCAACCGCAAATTCTTTGGGATAAAATTTTTTGATCTCCCAAATTAACGGATTTGCATTTTTTAACCCTTCATCAAACATTTTAAATGCATTGTTCATGTGATCCGTAAGCGAAACATATATATAATCGCTCAATTGTGCTTCTAATATGCTTTTTCCATATTCAATGATGTCATAGCATAACGAAACATATTCTGATGGAACATCCTCTAACAATAACTTAAATTTCTCTGAAGCATCTTTATGTTTAAGCACAAAGACCTTTTCAATTAGATGCTCTTCTACTTGTTCGCCTGCACTCTTTTTGAATGCAATACCACGACCCATAACAACAAATTCATCTCTTTTTTGATCTTTGGCTATTATGGCGTTGTTATTAAAAATCTTCGTTATGATCATCTAACTGCCCCCCTTATCCCATCAAATTTAAAAAAGGATTTAGATGCTGGGCGAAATTTCAGATAGGTCACAAGACGGTAATAGCCGATCAAACCTTCGTCGTAAATCAAATTCAAATGTATTGATTTACAATTTCGTGTTATGAAAACGCATTCATAATAAGAGACAAAGCCTTACGTTTTCCCTGAATGATCTTGAGTGCTCACAAACCGATCTGATATTCCGTTCTGAAAATGGATATAGTCGGTTAACCACGTCCCATGACATCATTTTTCGGATGTCGATTCGTTGGTCGACGTCATCATCTTTGTTGTTCAGCACTTGTAAGGCTTTATATCACTCACCTTTCTGCGTTATGGCTGGCCAGATATTCATATCATGCAGGATATCGTAAAGCTTGTATTCTAAAAAGAAAAGGCAAAACCCAACACATGGAAATCTAATTCCATGCCTCGGGTTTTGCCTTTTCAGTAACAATCCCAAGATCATAATAACATCGAATTTAAGTTTTGCCAACAAAAATGTTTGCGCTTTCTTTTTCGGAGCAACCACATCAAATACAACACACTATCATGGTATAAAATGTCAGCCGCCAATGTAGGACATGTTAATCTTTTTTTTGTTGTTGGCTGTCTGCTCCGTACGTTCATCGGAATACCGATCTGTGCGTTGTTCCCATACTGAAGTAATCATATCGAGCAGTTCCTGGTCATTCGCCCCGTTGCGAAGCATCTGGCGTAAATCAAATCCGCCTGAAGCAAACAAACATGTATAAAACTTGCCATCGCACGATAAGCGGGCACGTGTACAAGACGAACAAAACGATTCAGAAACCGAAGTAATAAAACCAATCTGTGCGTCGCTGTCTTTATAACGATAACGCTTTGCCACTTCTCCAAAGTAATCCCGATCCATCGGCTCCAGCTCGTACGCATTCTTAATCCGTTCAACGATTTCTTTTTTGGTTAGTACCTTTTTGAAACTCCATCCGTTGTCATTACCTACATCCATAAACTCGATAAAGCGAAGGGTTATTCCCTGCTCCTTAAAATAAGCGGCCATAGGCAAAATCTCCGAGTCATTAACGCCTTTTTGAACGACCATATTGACCTTGATTTCAAAGCCGATTTCTCTTGCATATTCGATCTGCTTCAAAATAAAATCAGGCTTAATCCCCCGCCCATTCAACCGCCCAAACAGCTCGGAGTCCAGAGCGTCCAGACTGACATTAAGCCGTCGTAGCCCCGCGTCATAGAGAGGCTTAGCCTGCTGTCCTAGCAGCACACCGTTGGTGGTCAAGCCGATATCTTCCACTCCGTCAATGGACAGGATTTGGGAGACCAGGTCGGGTAGATTCCTGCGCATTAATGGTTCGCCACCCGTGAGTCGGATCTTTTTTACACCCAGGGATACAAAGAGCTTCGTTAGCCGGTGTATCTCTTCAAACGACAGACATTCATTTTGGGGAAGAAAGGCGTAATCGTCACCGAATATTTCTTTGGGCATGCAATAGGAACAGCGGAAATTGCAGCGGTCCGTAACCGATATACGCAGGTCACGAATCGGCCGCTGCAATGTGTCCTTCAGTGGATGAAAATTCATACGCCCCCTCCTTTCTAGTTGTTTAGCATCGTTATTATTAGCCGCCGCTGACTGGGGGAATGAAGGCTGCAATGTCTCCATCCTGTAATACATCCGTAGACAACGCATACTCCTCGTTTATCGCAATTCGCACAGACTCGATCGGCATATCTGGATATTGATCTGTTATCCAATTGGATAAATCGCCTACGGTTTGGCCTGCCAAATCTGCCAATTCTTCTGTTTTTCCCGTCACCTCACGGAGTCCCGCAAAGTAGTACAGCTTAATCATAACTGATCTCCCCCCGGCTTTTTCTTTTGATCTCCGACCCACTGCGTTCCATCTTCCCAAATCTCTCGTTTCCAAATAGGAACTATTTCTTTAATTCGTTCGATCGCGTATTCATTTGCCTCATACGCATCCGAACGGTGAGGTGAAGAAACGGCAATGACAACGGCGATATCACCGATTTGAAGCTCGCCAATGCGGTGCGCGATCGCCACTCGCGTCCCTTCCCATTTCTGTTCGATCTCGCGACCAATCTCTGCGAGTTTTTTTTGAGCCATAGGGACATAGGCCTCATAAGCAAGGTATAAGGTCCTTACGCCTTGAGTCCATTCTCGTACGTGCCCTGTAAAAATAGTCACCGCTCCTGCTTCCGGCCTTAGGACATAATCCGCATAAGCCTGCGGGATGATGGGCTCCGTTACGATTTCAAATACACTCATCTTTTCCACCTTCCAGCCACCGGACAAACCACTCTCCGGTGACAGACTCTTTTAAATGTTTCTGCTTTTTGTATCTACATCTCATTTAGCCGAACAGCTGATGATATAGCTTTTGACCGTTGGCAACACTCCGTACACCGTGTATGAGAAGCCTTCCGTTTTTGAATAAAATCATTCGATGCTTAAAAGCATAAAATTCAACAAAATAAGGGGTTCTTTTTACACGATCTGCTATAAGCCTGCCCATTTTCTCTGCATCATCAAGCGTGATTGGACGATGTGGGTCTGGAAGAACCTGTACCACGTTCCGTCCGCACAGAGCCGCATACGCCGAGCGACGTGATGCTGTCAGTGCAGGAAACGTAGGATGCTCTCCACAGGTTGGACATTCTTGGTTACGGATGCGGGAAATCCCTATGTCCATCTGCGTGTTCTCCCATAGATCAAAAAGATGAACCTTGCGGCGCATCTTATCACGTCTGCCGCTCAGCCACTTCATGGCTTCTGCACATTGGAGGGCAGCTGTTACCTGGACTGCGGGTGAGATGATTCCAGCCGTATCGCAGGTCTGATTGATCGCAGGCAACGATGGCAGAAGGCAGCGTAAACAAGCAGACTCTCCCGGCACGAATGGAAAAACAACGCCTGTGCTTCCAACACAGGCTCCGTAAATCCATGGAATTCCTATCTTCAGTGCAGCATCGTTGATAAGTAGACGAGTTTCGAAATTGTCCGTAGCATCCATCAGCAATATACTTTTACTGGCAAGTTCTTGAACAAGCTCGGCATCCAAGTTATCGAGATATGTGTACAACCTCACGTCTTCTCGTATGGCTTTCAGCCTTTTTTCGGCTGCCATGACCTTGGGCTGCATTTCCACAGCGTCCTGCTCCGTAAACAACTGCTGACGTTGCAGATTCGACACCTCTACATAATCCCGGTCAACAAGATGCAGCTCTCCAACGCCCGCTCTTACCAATGTTTCGGCAATGGCGGAACCCAGTGCCCCGCAACCGATAATGGTGACGACAGCAGCGGATAGATTACGCTGCCCTTCGCCACCAATGGGTCTAAATAAGATCTGTCTGGAATAACGTTCATTCATTAGATTTTGTCCCTTGATAATACAGCCATATGACGAGGATCAGGCTAGCCAGCGCCACTTGGGAGAGGAGCATGAATCCAATGGAATATTGGCCAGTAGCGGCATGAATCGTCGACAACAAGATCGGAGGGAAAAAGCCACCGAGACCGCCCATCATGGATACAATTCCGTTAACTATACCTGCTTGTTTATTAAAATAAAATGGAACTAGCTTGAAAATGACGCCGTTCCCCACTCCAGCACTTACAGCGATCGCCAAGCAGCCTACTGTATACAGGGTAATCCCTGGTGAAAAAGCCAAAAGAATCGCAGCGACCGTATAAACTGTGAACGTGCCTACCAGCAGGAACAGGGGCTGAAACCGATCCGCCAGCCAGCCACCGATGGGACGGAAGAATGTAGCAATCGCAATAAAGCCTGCTGTACGCATCCCTGCATCCACTTTAGCCAGCTCAAAATTCGATACCAGGAAATTCGGCAAGTACACCGTGAACGCTACAAATGAGCCAAATGTAATAAAATAAAAGAGCGAGAAAAACCAAAGCTTTTCATTTTTGTAAACCCCTTTGATCTGTTCCATAATAGGCGTCTTTACTTTAGCTTCATGACGATCCCCTAAGAAGAAATTCAAAACGATAAAAACAAGCAGCAGAATGAGATACAGCTTCACTGTAAGGGCCCAGCCAATTTGTGTAGCCACAATAGGGGCCGAGAAGGTAGTGACGGCTGTTCCCAAATTCCCTATGCCATACATTCCATTTACAAACCCATGTTTTTCCTTTGGATAATACTTCGGTAGCGAAGTCACCCCAACCGAGAACACAGCTCCTCCAATCCCAAGGAACAAGCCACCGATAATTAAATCCGTCATCGTAGAAGCTTCACTAATGTAGTAGACGGGAAACAAAAGCAAAATAAAGCTAACGAGAAAAACGATTCTTGCTCCAACGATGTTGGCATAATAACCAAGCGGAATGCGCAGAATCGATCCAAGCACGACCGGAATCGCCGTAACCATGGCCAATTTTCCGGGTGGAATAGCAATATCCTCCGTAATGAACGGCATAAGAGAAGAAATGATAACCCATACCATGAATCCAAGAATCAAGTTCAATGTTTGTAGCGGCAACTGCATTTTTCTAATCATTTAACTCACCTTTTCAACGTTTTTTCTGTCGAATTATTAATTTGAATTTTCTGTCCCCATTGTAGCCGCTAGTCGATCTGTTCGAATATAGGGGACTCCCCTTTACCTGACAGGGGACTCCCTGAAAATATAAAAAGCCGCTTCTATAAGAAGCGACTTGGTCTTTTTAAGAGATAATTGTATTTAATTTGTCACATAACTTGGTTAGATCATTCCGATTGATCTGTTGCTCTGCCATAGGAAAAAGTACAGTTTCTTCTTTTATAAAATGTACAGTCAGCACTTCAAAGGCCTCTCCCGCGTTCTTGGCTGCCTCCTGAATGTCATCAAGCGTGAGCAAACTCAAATCGCCCTCCGTCTGATGAAGAAAATGATCGATATAGCCCTCTATTTCACGGTGCTCCTCCTGTATACCGACGAGCGGTCCCTGCTCAAAACCAATGTAGGTTCCTAGCATAGAAAAGAAGTGTTCTTCTTCCTTTTCGGTATGTTTCTTGAGGGGTACCCTAAAGTCGATAATCTGCATTCTCAGTTTTTCCAGTTGCTTGCGGCCTTCTTCCAAATCTAGTATTCTGTGCTGCTCAAACCACAATACAATGGCATGCCATTCATCCATCAGATATGTTAGATATCGATGCTCATTTTCAAGAATACGCATGGCAGGTTTGGAAAAGCGCAGTTTCTCATTTTCCAGCACGCGGATTTCCTCCATTCATCGGCTAAAAATCCAGCATTTTTTTCTTTAATGCATATTGGACCAGTTCAGGCCGGCTTCTTAAATTCAATTTTTCCATGATCTTCGCTTTGTTCGCTTCCACCGTCTTGACAGAGATGAACAGCTTTTCCGCAACTTCCTTGTTACCGTAACCTTTTGCGACCAGAGGCAGAATCTCCAGTTCCCGCTTGGACAGGATCTCATAAGGATCTTCTGATTGTGACGTTGTATCTTTTTTGATGAACTCACGAACGAGAGAAGTAGCCATTTTAGGATGGATATAAGTCCCACCCCCATGAATGGTTCGTATGGCAAGTAATAGCTCCTCATCTGGAGCATTTTTCAAAACATACCCTGAAGCACCATTCTTTAAAATATGAAAAAGATATTCTTCATCATCATGCATGGTCAGAATCAGAATTTTAGTATCAGGGTGGTCTTCTTTAATCTTGCCTGTGGCGATCAATCCACTCTCGCCTGGGGGCATGCTGAGGTCCATGATCAGAATATCTGGACGATATTTAGCTACCATTGTATACGCTTCAATGCCGTCTGCAGCCGTTCCAACAACCTCCATATCCGATTGGAAGTTCAAAATCATGGAAAATCCGCTCCGTACAATGGCATGGTCATCCGCTAACACAATTTTGATCACGTCTTTACTCCTCCTCATGTCCAATCGGAATTTTTAAAAATACTTTGGTTCCTTGACCAACATTTGAAAGAACGCCAAAACTTCCACCTACCAGTTCTGCTCTCTCCTGCATGCCATATAAACCAAGTCCCGTTCCAATAGGATTGCTCCCCTTTTCAAAGCCAACCCCATCGTCCTCTACAGTCAAACGAAGCGTATGATCGTGCTCAGACAAAGAAACTTTAACCATATCTACCTGGGCATACTTCAAGGCATTGAGAACAGCCTCCTGGCAGACACGGTAAATGACCGTTTCCTTTTCACTTCCATATCGCTTTTGGGGAAGATCCGACACAAATTCAACGACAAGACCAAAGCTTTGTTCAACCCTCTTAAAGTGGGAACGAAATGCCGCTTCAAGCCCAAAATCATCAAGTGTGGCGGGGCGTAGTTCCACAGACAGGTTGCGGATATCATCCAGCAATCGCGTCATGGATGCTTCAGTCTGCTTCATGTTTTTGATGAGCTGTTCATCATTCGTCATGTATTTTAACACCCGCAGCTCAACAACCGCACTCATCAATTCCTGGGCGACGCTGTCGTGCAGTTCCCTGGAAAGCCGTTTACGCTCATTTTCCTGCGCTTCAATGACATGCTTCATCATTTTGTTTTGATACAATTTTTCCTGCGTCTGAAATTGCGGAGTCAAGTCCCTCAACATCAACACCCTTGTTCCATGTTCAGAATCAATGGTGTGAAAAGAAGCGGCATAGGGGATCATTCCGTTGCTCTTTGTTTCCAGATAAACCTGAAAAGAAGCGAAATCCTTGGATTCTGGCATATTGAAATAACAATCAAGGCAGGTACGGGGCTCCGTTTCGCTTGTATAGCCCCTGCATGTTCCACACAAAGCTTTTTCCTTCCCTTCATAGAGTTGAATGAGAACGTCATCGCTCACAATCTCCTCCGCTGCCGGGTTCATAGCTAGGGTGTTCCCTTGCCCATCAAAAAAGAAAATGGCTTCTGTACTGTTCTCAAACAACTTCACCATTAGCGCATTCAAAGAGCCAGTCCCTACAGATAATGTCAATTACATCACTTCCTTCCCGTTCAACTCTCCAAATCCCCTATGCGCCAAAGCTTCCAAATCACGCATCATGGCTGCGGTCATCAGCAGTTCTTCCCGAAATCCACCAAGCAGTACGCCCGCGACGCGAGCATCATTCCATAGGGGAACAGCCCCGAGACTCTTGAGCTTCTCGGATTGAACGATCGGGTAGTTAAACAGGTTGTCTGCCCCCACATATTGATGAACAGATGGAATGAAAACGGATTTCCCAGTTTTGAACACGACTCCTGCTATGCCCTTTCCGGATTGCAGTACAATTCGCTTAAAGCGATCATTTAAATTACCGGCTGCATTTTTCCATTTAATTACGTATTGATATTCGGCCGGTTCAACAAGAGCAAGCGCCATGAAATCATAACCGAAATGTTCGCGTATTCGCTCAAGCTCCCTTTGATAATCCATCCTATTATTCATCGCTCTCTCCTAATAGAATTAGGAAAGAAGGCAGAGCCCGCTTTCCTAATTCGATTTATGTCTTCTGTAAAGGATATAACTTCTGCGCACATAATTCAACGGAACACTCCACACATGTACAAGCCGGGTAAACGGCCAGAATGCAAAAATCGCAAAGGCCATAAGGATATGAAGCTTGAAGGACATCGGTACGTCTCTCATCAGTGTCGGGTCGACACGGAATATGAATAAACCGCGGAACCAGATTGAGATCGTCTCTCGATAATCGAATTCTGGCTGTACCGCATTCGTTACGAGAGTCGCAAACATCCCCATGCATACAATGGCCAAAAGCAATACGTTTACGATCAAATCAGACGCTGTACTTAAACGGCGCACATTGCGTATTGTAAAACGGCGAGAGGTGAGAATCAACATACCGAGGAACGTCATGGCTCCGAATATACCACCAATATAAACTGCCCCAATATGATACAGATGATCATTTACACCCAGTGCATGCATCCAGGTTTTCGGTATGCCCAGACCGGACACATGCCCCATAATAACCGGGATGATACCCAGGTGGAACAAGAGGCTTCCGATCATCAATTGTTTCTTTTCAATAAATTCACTTGATTTCGCTGTCCAATTAAACTGGTCGTTTCTGTAGCGAAAAATATGCCCTACAATAAAGACGACCACGCACATATAGGGGAAAATGACCCATAAAAACTGCTCTAGCATCATCATAGCGTGGCTGCCTCCTGTTCTACGCAAGCTTTAAGCGTTTCGCGCAGTCCCTTCACCAGATGAAAATACGGGCTTTCCATTTTTTCCAGTGCTTTAAGCAAATGATATGTGCCGTCTTCCAGGATCGCGATTGGCATGCGAAAGTTTTCTGTCGTCTTCGGATCTTGCGCCCATTCGGCGGCATACAGAAATTCACACATGAGCGGAAGGTAATCTGGCAGCTCTCCATCTGGCATTTCAAGACCGTACATCTCATATAGCACCTTTAACTTGACCAACATTTGTCCCCGTTCTTTTGCATCTTCGAACTTGAAGTAAGTCATATATAATGCGCAATTTTTTTGAAAATCAAAGGTTTCTGTATACATTTCCTGAATCTCTTCCATACTGAACTCTTGCATAAGGGACCAGTAAGTGTGCGCATACGTATATGCCGGATGGTTCGGATCAAACGATGCTTCCAGAAAAGCTGGATGAAAATCCAGCTTTTCCGGGTACATGAGTTGCTGAGCGAAAAACCCGAATGATGGCTTGCATTCATACAACTTCGCTACATTAATCACGCCAAATACCCCCGTAGAAGTTTTCTTCATACATTTCTTTGCCAGTTTTCAAAGGCTCTTCCATCCCCATCGAACTTGCCATACTACAGCCGTCACATCCAGAGCCAGAACCCATGTTTCCCATGGTATCGCCGTAACCAGCAGATCCTTGAGCCCGGTACGGATTCGAATATCCTTCTTTATGCGATGTCGGAATGACGAAACGATCCTCATACTTGGCAATCGCCAGAAGTCGATACATCTGCTCAGTCTGCCGTGGTGTCATGCCGATGCGCTCAAGACGGCTTTCATCGAAAGATTGTCCTGTGGACTGGGCACGCATATAGGAGCGCATCATAGCCATTCGCTGCAAGGACTCCTTCACGGTTTGCGTGTCGCCCGCCGTCAGCATATTGGCAAGGTACTGAATGGGGGTACGCATCTCTTCGATAGCCGGAAAGATCATATCGGGATTCTCAATCGAGTCTTTCCCTTCAAAGTAATTCATGATCGGACTAAGTGGTGGCACATACCAGACCATAGGTAATGTGCGGTATTCTGGATGAAGCGGGAATGCCAGCTTGTGCTCAATGGCAAGCTTGTAGACCGGCGAGTTCTGGGCTGCTTCAATCCAGTCCTCCGAGATACCGTCTTTTCTCGCTTGAGCAATCACTGCCGGATCACTTGGATCCATGAACAGGTCGCACTGCGCTTTATAAAGTTCTTTCTCGTCCTGCGTAGAAGCGGCCTCAAGCACCCGATCCGCGTCATACAACATAACGCCGAGGTAGCGAATTCGTCCTGTACATGTCTCGGAGCAGACTGTCGGCAGGCCAGCTTCCACACGTGGGAAACAGAAGGTACATTTTTCCGCTTTGTTCGTCTGCCAGTTAAAGTACACTTTTTTATATGGACAGCCCGTCATGCAATACCGCCAGCCGCGGCAGGCTTCCTGATCCACGAGCACGATTCCGTCCTCGTCCCGTTTGTACATGGCGCCCGAAGGACAGGACGCGACACAGCTCGGATTTAAACAATGTTCGCAAAGCCGTGGGAGATAAACCATGAATGACTTCTCAAAGTTAAATTTAATCTCTTCTTCTATTTTCTGAATATTTGGATCAAGCGGACCCGTTACATGCGCACCCGCCAGGTCATCTTCCCAGTTTGGCCCCCACTCCAAATCCATTTTTTCACCCGTTACCGCAGAGTGCGCGCGTGCCACAGGTGAATGCTTCTGTTCACCGGCGTTGGTCAGTTGCTCGTAATTGTAAGTCCAGGGCTCATAATAATCTTTCATTTCCGGCATGTCTGGATTGTAAAAAATCTTACCCAGTGCTATTTTGGACAGCTTGTTGCCTGACTTCAGTTCCAATTTCCCTTTGCGGAGCTGCCAGCCGCCTTTATATAATTCCTGGTCTTCCCAGCGCTTCGGATAACCGATACCGGGTTTGGTTTCCACATTGTTAAACCACATATATTCCGCACCTTTGCGGTTCGTCCAGGTTGTTTTACATGTCACGCTGCACGTATGGCAGCCAATACATTTATCCAGGTTCATGACCATGGCAATTTGAGCTTTAATCTTCAAGCCAGTTAACCTCCTTCATTTTACGTACCGCAACGTACACATCACGCTGGTTGCCGATCGGACCATAATAGTTGAATCCATAACTAAGCTGAGCATATCCACCGACCATCTGGGTTGGTTTGAGATGAATTCTTGTCGGTGCGTTATGACTACCGCCGCGTGTATCCGTGATTTCGGAGCCTGGCACTTGAATGTGCTTATCCTGAGCATGGTACATGAACATCGTTCCTCTTGGCATCCGGTGGCTGACAACGGTCCGGGCGGTTACGACGCCGTTACGGTTGTATACCTCTACCCAGTCATTGTCGGCAAGATCGTGTGCCTCTGCGTCTTCGTTGTTGATCCACACCGTTGGACCTCCGCGAAACAGTGTAAGCATATGCTGGTTATCCTGGTAGGTGGAGTGAATATTCCATTTACCGTGCGGTGTCAGATAACGGAGCACCAGTGAATCTTGCCCGCCTTTTATTTCCCGATCGCGAGGGCCGAACACCATTGGCGGTAGCGTCGGTTTGTAGATCGGCAATGATTCCCCAAATTGTTGGAAAATCTCATGATCAATATAGAAATGCTGTCTTCCCGTCAAAGTACGAAACGGAACGAGACGTTCAATATTCGTTGTAAATGGTGAATAGCGGCGTCCTTTCTTGTTCGATCCAGTGAATACTGGTGTCGGTATAACTTCCCGTGGCTGTGCCGTGATACTTTGGAAAGTGATCCTTTCAGCTGCCCGATCGGCCGAGATGTCTTTGAGTTCCACACCGTGAAGCTCTTCTGCCTGCTCATAAGCCTTTTGCGACACCCGTCCATTAGTCGCGGATGAAAGGTGCAGAATTGCATTGGCCACTTGGCGAGCTGTCTGAATTTTGGGCAGCCCATCTTTAATGGATTCGTCGTAATAAACTCCGTTCAACTTTTTCATTTCCTCATATTCGTCCGCTACGGAGAAGCTGACGCCATGCGCACCTGCTTTCCCGGTAATCAAATTCGGACCGAGTGAGATAAATTTATCGTGAATTTTAGTATAATCGCGTTCGACGATGCTGAAATTCGGCATGGTTTTCCCCGGGGTTGCTTCAATCTCACCCTTCGTCCAATCCTTTACAAGACCCATCGGCTGTGAAATTTCGCCTATACTGTCATGTGCGAGCGGCGCGGTCACAAGGTCTTTATATATTCCTGGTAAGTGCTCTTTTGCCATATCCGAAAAGACTTCGGAAAGCTGGCGGTAAATATCCCAGTCCGCGCGGGATTCCCACAATGGATTAACGGCCGGATTAAACGGGTGCACGAAAGGATGCATGTCTGTTGACGACAAGTCTGTTTTTTCGTACCAGGTTGCCGCCGGAAGCACGATGTCCGCGTACAATGGAGTTGTTGTCATCCGGAAATCAAGTGCAACCATCAAATCAAGCTTTCCTTCTACATCTTCTCTCCAGACGATTTCCTCAGGTTTTTGTTCTTCATTCGGTCGGGCAAGCAGGGCATCAGATGCTCCGAGTAAATGTTTCATGAAATACTCTTGTCCCTTCGCCGAACTAGAAATCAGATTTGACCGCCAAACAAAGAGTGAACGCGGGAAGTTCTCGGCTGCCCCAGGATCTTCTACAGCAAAGCGTGTCTTACGTGATTTAATCTCTTCCACAGAATGATTAATGATGTCCTCGTTGGACTTCTTGCCTAATTGCGCAGCCTCTTCGGCGAACAGCAGACTGTTTTTATTAAACTGTGGATAAGAAGGCAGCCAACCCAAACGCGCTGCGAGCACGTTGTAGTCTGCTGGATGTCTGTAACTGACATCCCCACCAATCGGTGACTTCAAGGTGTCTGTTCCACTTTCTTCGTAACGCCATTGCTCTGTTGCAAAGTAGAAAAACGATGTAGCATTTTGCTGCCGAGCCGCCCCTTGCCAGTCTTTTGCAAAGGCAATCGTTGACCAGCCTTCGATGGGACGGAGCTTTTCTTGACCCACATAATGCGCCCAGCCTCCACCGTTTACACCTTGGGAAGCAGTCAACACGACAAGATTCAAGATGGAGCGATAGATCGTGTCACTATTGAACCAGTGGTTGATACCCGCACCCATAATAATCATGGAGCGCCCTTTGGTATCGATTGCATTTTGAGCAAATTCCCGAGCAATCTGTACCACAACAGACGCCTTCACACCTGTGATCTTCTCCTGCCAGGCAGGGGTATAATGCGAAGCTTCGTCGTAATAATTCTTGGCGTTATGAGAGCTGTCATTGCGTGCGACACCGTACTGGCTCATCATCAAATCGTACACGGTTGCAACGTAACGCTCCGAGCCATCTGCTAGGCGTACTTTTTTGGCCGGAATTACACGTTTGAATGTTCCATTACCCGCGTTATCAAAGTAAGGGAATACGATTTCTTCCCATTGCTCACCATGACCTTCCACAGTGAGTGCGGGCTCAACTTTTGTTCCGTCTTCCCGCTCCAGAATCAGGTTCCATTTTTTATCCTGCTCCCAGCGCTGTCCCATCGTACCGTTAGGAACCAGCATTTCCCCCGCTGCTTCGTCATATATGACTGGCTTCCAGTCCGCATGCGGCGATACATCCCCAAGGTCACTCGCCCGTAGGAAACGTCCACCTTTCCAAGCTCCCTCGTGCGGATCAAGCAGAATCATAAACGGCATATCTGTATATTGTTTGGCATAGTTAATGAACATCGGTTCTTGGCGCTCTTTGTAAAACTCATCCAGAATAACATGTGTCATAGCCTGGGCTACGGCAGCATCTGTACCCGGATGTGGTGCAAGCCAGTTGTCAGCGAACTTCACATTCTCCGCCAAGTCGGGAGCCACTGATACAACTTTTGTTCCCTTATATCGTACTTCCGTCATAAAATGAGCGTCTGGCGTCCGGGTAAGCGGTACGTTCGATCCCCACATGATCAGGTAACCCGCATTGTACCAATCAGAAGATTCCGGTACATCCGTCTGCTCACCCCAAATTTGAGGAGATGAAGGCGGAAGGTCGGCATACCAGTCATAAAAACTCAACATCTGCCCACCCAGTAGCGAAATGAATCGAGCTCCTGAAGCGTAGCTTATCATTGACATCGCCGGGATTGGCGTAAAGCCCGCGATCCGGTCAGGACCGTATTTACGAATGGTATAGATGAGTTGTGCCGAGATCAGACGCAGGACATCGTCCCAAGTGACACGGACATGACCGCCTTTTCCGCGAGCTGCTTTGTAGAGCTTGGCTTTCTCCGGATCTTCCACAATGCTTGCCCATGCTTCCACCGGATTAGCATGTTCCTGGATGGCCGCCTGCCAAAGCCGCAACAGCTTACCGCGCATATAAGGATATTTCACGCGTAATGGACTGTATTCATACCAGGAAAATGTAGCCCCACGCGGACATCCCCGCGGTTCAAATTCTGGCATATCTACACCGCAGGAAGGATAATCGATCTGTTGATTTTCCCAGGTAATGATGCCGTTTTTGACAAAAACCTTCCAACTACAGGAACCGGTGCAGTTCACTCCGTGAGTCGTCCGAACCACTTTGTCGTGAGACCAACGCTGACGGTACACGTTTTCCCATTCTCTATTTTTTTCCTCAAGGATTGACCAATTTCCCGAATAGCTTTCGATCGGTTTAAAAAAGTTGAGGTTGTATTTCTTTTTCATCGATGACCAACACTCCTTTTTAGAAAGAATCATCCCAATGCAAGTTCCAAGGGAAGACTCACTCGCTTACTCTCATTATGTAATTCATTCATCTCTGTTCCCATTAGGGAATGTCCTATAGCGCTACAGGAAATCCCTCGTTCTATGGAAAGATACAAAAAAGCCTCCCTCTACTAAAGGGAAGCTTATATGAAGTAATTAATTGTTCTTTTGGCCTGTTAACAGGAGCATGATAAAAGAAATGAGTATGATAGAGCATGTCCATGCCCAGGCCATAGGAAGATGACCAGAATCCACCGCAATATAAATGGCCGTCGGAATCGTTTGTGTTTTACCCGGAATATTTCCGGCAATCATCAGTGTAGCACCAAATTCGCCCAGACCGCGGGCAAAACCGAGTATAAAGGCAGCTTTAAAAGAAGGGAAAATTAAAGGGAAGGTGATATATCGAAAAACCTGCCATTCACTTGCACCCATCGAACGTCCCGCGTTTTCCAAGTCCTGGTCAACAGAAGACAATCCCATTCTCAGCGTCCGATAGACAAGAGGAAAAGCCACTACCACCGCTGCTATAACCCCTGCCCACCACGAGAATATAATAGGTTCTCCAAACCATTGTTCTACAAAACGTCCGAACCCGCTTTTTCGTCCAAGTAATATTAGCAGTAAAAAACCAACAACCGTCGGTGGGAGTACCAAAGGCAGCATAAGCACGGTTTCAACAACCGTTTTCCCTTTAAATAATCCCAACCGCGACATTGACCATGCCACAAGCAAGCCTAATATGATTACCAAAACGCTGGATAACAGTGCAACCTGCAACGATAATCGGATAGGAGGCCAATATTCATTCCAATCTATATCTTGCATGCTCACTTCGGTATGGTAAATCCATACTTAGCCATAATATTCAGAGATTCTTGCGATTGTAGGTAGGCATAAAAGTCTTCGGCTTCTTGAATGTGCTTTGTAGCTTTGACAATCCCGATTGGATACTCAACAGGTGAATAGGTTTTGGGATCCACCTCAAAGGCGATTTTTGCCTTTTGTGAAGTCAATGCATCTGTTTTATATACAAATCCGACATCTGCATTCCCAGTTTCCACATATTGCAGCACTTGTCTAACGTCTTTCGCTTGAACCAGCTTGCTCTGTAACGTGTCCCAAAGCTTCGCTTTCGTCAGTGCTTCCTGTGCGTAGTTACCCGCTGGAACACTTTCAGGAATTCCGATCGCAACTTTCTTCACTTCTTTTTTTGTTAAATCGGTTACACTCGCGATGTTCATCGTCCCGTCTACAGGGATAACCGCGACCAATTCGTTCGTCAGCCACGTTTTTTGTTTTTTCGTATCTATTAATTGCTGATCAACAAGGGACTTCATGTTTTTGGTCGAAGCGGATAGGAACAAATCCGATGGTGCTCCTTGCTCAATTTGTTTTTCCAGCGCACCAGAGCCGCCGAAGTTAAAATTCAATTTGATGCCTGTATGGATTAATTCGTATGAATGCTGAATTTCTTTGAGCGCATCCGTTAAACTTGCTGCTGCGGATATGGTAAGCTCAGTAGTTTCAGCCGTTTTCGAAGATGTCTGGCTGGAAGATCCATTCTGACCGGCGCTGCCAACATTTGAATCTAGTTGTTGTTTCGTACCACATCCTGATAATAATAAAATGATGGAAATAACCAAAACGAAAACAGTGCTACTTTTAATTAATTTTTGCATTTGGTTCGGCTCCTCATGTAGTTCATCATCAATTAATCGGTTTCGCTATTAGCTGTGCCTGTCTTGTACGTTCGATCAGTGTACAATTTTCAAGAAGAATATGATTAAAAATATCTGCTTCCAGGTCTTCTAACCGCTTCAATACGAGTCGGTGCGTACCACAAGCTTCCTGCATCGGCTCAAAGCCGTTTGTGATCAAGCGCATTTCCTTCAGGAATTCCACCACCGTTTGATGCTCGTCTTGCAACTTGGACAAAATTGGATTTAGTTCATCTGCTCGTTCCACTGTTGATTCTTGTAAAAATGCTTCAATCATCGGAAACACAAGATCCTCCTCATTTTGAATATGTTCCGATAATTCCTGTTTAAGCAAGGTAAACAGTTCATTAACTCGCTTGAGATGCGGATAACGTTCACCGTGAACTCGCGTTAGTTTGGTTACATACGGCGTTAAGGCCGATAGTTCTTCCCGAAGCTTCGTATGATACTCATTTTGAATATAGGCGATTAGTTCTTTTGGTTCGAGTGAAGGAGGTTGCATTTGCTTATGCTGTGCCTGCTTTTCTTCCACTTCATGTATCTGCGTCAGCAGTTCACCAGCGTGAAGGCCTCGATTGGCTGCTGCTTCACGGAGCGATATTTTCCCTCCACAGCAGAAATCTATCCTCAGTTTGCGGAACAGATCTCCCGTTTTGGGTACTGCTTTCACAATGTCCGCCACCCATGTTTCTTCCGTTAACTGGCTCATCTTCCATTCCTCCATCGTACTTCGATTTTGTGCTCAACTTTCATTCTACGTCTCCCTTAAAGCTGAACCAATCAGGGGGTTCCCTCTTTCACTAGTGGAAAGAGCCTGATTATAAAAAATCAGAAAGTAACTGTTCAGCCGCTTCTTTCCCTTGAGCAATGCAATCTGGAATTCCAACGCCCCCATAGCCAGCACCGCATAGAAAAACACCCGGTAAATACTGTGCGAAGTCCTGTCTCATCTTCGCCATATGCTCTTTGTGTCCAATCGGATATTGCGGCATTGATCGATCACACCTACTGACTTCAACGAATTCCGGTTCCGCTTCCAGGCCCATTAAATCTTTCAAATCTTTGCGCGCGGCATCCACAAGTTGATCGTCTGTCATCTGAATCCACTCCTGTGCGCCTGCATGTCCGATGTAGGTCCGTAAAAGCGTATATCCTTCAGGAGCAGTATGGCTCCACTTCGTCGAAGACCAAGTACATGCCGTAATCTTTTTGCCTTCTTTGCGGGGGACTAGAAATCCCGTTCCCTCAAAAGCAAAATTAAGATCTGTGTTTTTATAAGCAAGGGCAATATTGGCTACGGAAACATAGTGAATCTTGTGTAACCAGCTAGCGCTTGCAACGCCAGAAAATAATGTAGCCGCTTCAAAAGCTGGAACAGCGCAGATCACCGCATCCGCAGCTATTTTTTGTCCATGTTCTAAAATGACCTGATAACCGCTTTCTTTCCTTACTTCAACTACACCTTGCCCCATAACAAAACGTACGGTATCCAGCCTTTCCTTTAGCCGTTCCACGATTGTAGATAATCCTAGCCGATAAGAAAGAAACATACTTTTCTTAGCGATATCCGGCAGTTTGTCTTGTACAGCCGACTTTCTTCCTGCCCCTTTAGACATACCCTTAATCAAACTTCCATGCTTTTGTTCCATTAGTTTAAATTGAGGGAAAGTTGACATAAGGCTCAGAGAATGAGTATCCCCAGCGTAAATTCCAGACAGCAGCGGTTCTGTAATCTGGTCCAGAACTTCTTTGCCGAGACGCCGTTTGATAAAATCACCTAGAGATTCGTCCGCATCACCTTTCTTCGCCGGAATGATTAAATCCAGGGCTGCCCGTGCTTTTCCCAGCGGAGAAATAAGTCCTGTCCGAATGAAAGGAGTCAGCTTTGTTGGGATACCCAGAATAAAGCCCATCGGCATCGTATGAAGTTTGCCCTTATGCAAAATGCAAGCAGATTTGGCTTTCGGGTTTGTCGATACCAGCTCTGCTTCCAGCCCCAACTCCATGGTCAGATCCAATATTGCCGTCTTTCTGGCCAAGAAAGCATCCGGGCCTTTTTCGATCATAAAATCGTTTTGGCGAACGGTTTGCAGCTTTCCTCCCAGACGTTCACTTTTCTCCACCAGTGTAATCTCCACTTCAAGCTGCCGATCCTCAGCCAGCTTTTTCACATAAAAGGCAGCACTTAAACCACTTATTCCTCCACCGAGAATAACGACTTTTTTAGAACTTTTTTTCATGAAAACACTTTTCCTCTCCAACCCCGGGTATATAAGCGCAATAAGGGTCACTCTCCAAATAGTCTCCTGTTATTGCAAAAGCCCTTGCTCTGGAGCCCCCACAGATGGCCTTGAATTCACAGACTCCACATTTACCTTTAAGTAGGGACTTATCTCTAAGATTCATCATGATCGGAGAGTTGCGATAAATATCTGCCAGGCTATCGTTTCGTACATTCCCGCACATAAGAGGCAGAAAACCGCTTGGGTATACTTCGCCGATATGACTAATAAAAACAAATCCATCTCCATCATTTACGCCTTTAGGAGCACGTCCTAAAATATCTGCCCTCTTTTGTCCGTCTGCTACACTGTTCTCACCTGCTTTGTGCTTTTCCTGCAGTACGACCCTCCGGTAGTGAGGAGCTTCTGTAGCCTTCACACCGTACGGCATCTGTTGCTGTATTTGATACAACCATTTCATTACGGCTTCATGCTCATCAGGAGTAATCATATCTTTCTCCATGCCACGTCCGGTTGGAACAAGGAAAAATAAACTCCATAACACAGCCTGCATTTCCTTTACCCTTTCTGCAATTTGCTCCAGATCATGAAGATTGTACCGGGACACCGTAGTGTTCACTTGAATAGGGATGTTCAGTTCCTTTAAATAACCAATTCCTCGCATGGTCGTATCGTAAGAACCCACTGTACCCCGAAAATGATCGTGAATGTCTGCACATGAACCGTCCAGACTAAACGCCCACCGCGATAACCCAACTTGCTTTGCTTTTTCTACCGCTGCTCGTGTCACTTTAGGGGTGGCACTGGGGGTCATCGAAACCGACAGATTTTTCTCTTCAATTGCATATCGAGCCAGTTCAAACAGATCAGGACGCATCAAAGGATCTCCGCCTGTGAATACAACCAACGGATGATTCATTTCAGCGATTTGATCTATAAGCTTCTTACCTTCTTCTAGTGTCAGTTGGCGAGGATCAGGTTTGTACTGAGCTTCCGCTCTACAGTGAAGGCACTTTAAAGCACAAGCTCGTGTAACCTCCCAGATGACTATAAACGGATCTGTATGATAATCACGCGGCGTTTTCAAAGATATCATTGATGTCTCTCCTTTTAGAAGTATAAAAACAACACAAAAACATAGAGCATCATTGAAAATCCAATTTCCGCCATGCCAACTTGTTTTGCCTTTAATCCAAGTTTAGGAAGCCATATGGCCCGTATCAAAAAAATCAAAAAAGGAACAAACAGAGGTAACTTTAACCAAGTAGCAAACAACAAAATCACCAAATGATAGATGATGGAAGCATAATGGTAACGTATATTTTTTCTTTCACGAATGATCGTTTTGACATACAAAGCAGTTCCGATAAAGTAAAGCACCAAAAGCAAGAATAACTCTGTTGCTACTCTCCAATCCTCTCCTCCCCCCATATAAATAACGGGGTATATAAAAGAACAAAAGAGTAGAATTGCAACAATGTCATTGAGTAAAGCACGTTCATTTTTCGTTTTTGCAAAATAAATATTAGCCATAAAAAAGAGCAATAGAAGAACCCCATACCAGATCAAGGCCGGCTCAAACCATATCAGTGAAATTAACAAAGGAAGTAATATCACTCCGTATACAACGGCGGGTTTGCGGTATCTTTCACTGCTGCCTGTTTTGATCCATTGGAGGACAGGAAAACTGAATAAGTAGATAAAAAACCAGCACACAAATAGGGGGATATGAATGAGTTCCCCTCGAGAAGCAGCTAAACCGAATAAAAAAGGAAGAATGAGCATGGCCCAGGCTCCATGTTGATTGGGTATGTATCTGCTCACCCCCTTCAAACCCTTGATCCTTTTTTCACAATCTTTTTTATGTCTGTTATTTCGGTTAATCGATTCATCATCCATTCCCCCAAGATTGAGTTTTATCATCTAACTTCATTCTAAGTATTATATGAAATTGAACCAATTAGGGAGTTCCCTTTTCCTTAGAGGGGAAAATCCTAACCGGAAAAATAACGCTATTTTCTTATGCTATACTGTACTAAAAAAGGGAACAAAGAAAGGATGAAATGTTATGGGAGGACCTTCTTTACGTCAACTGCATGCTCATCATGCCATTCATCAAGGCGGGCTATCTGGCGCTCTAGATAAGACGAGAGAAGTAGAGGAATTACTCGAAGCAAAAGAATTCAAGGTAGCGCGCCAGGCTGCCGACCACTTGATCGAATATTGGGAAACCCGCATTCTCAGCCATGCTGATGCAGAAGAGGAAGGATTCTATCAGGAAATGGTCGAGAAAAAACCGGAACTGCAGGAGGCTGTCGTCAAACTTACACGAGATCATGATCTGCTCCGAATCATTGTAAAAGAGCTCAAAGCCGGGATCCGTGAAGAAGGGCTTACGCCTGAAGTTCTTCAACAGTTCCACGCACTTCTGGTTGTCAATGCCATTCATAGTCGG
Source organism: Paenibacillus sp. F4 (assembly GCF_002894905.1). Taxonomy (NCBI): domain Bacteria; kingdom Bacillati; phylum Bacillota; class Bacilli; order Caryophanales; family Paenibacillaceae; genus Paenibacillus; species Paenibacillus sp. F4. The sequence continues at coordinate 283,192 of NZ_POVS01000017.1, read as the reverse complement.
GAAGAAGAACGTTTGCTGTTTGAGCAACCGTCATAATCAAGATGTGCATAACGATTCACATTCTCTATAAAAACGTACCAAAGAAATAGTCCAACGCCTCCTGCGAGTATCCGTCATCTCCTTGCCAAGCTGCTACGGAATAAAAATCATGATTGCCGTGCTGTCGTTTACGAGGCGTGTCCTGCGGGACCAGCAGTCCGGCATATCCCCACACCTCCATGACGACATCACGCTCGTTTTTGCTGGATGGAAACACATCCTTCCAGCGCTTTTCCAATTGACGTGCACTGCTTTGAGCATCACAGTTCTGAACAGCTTCGAGCATGTTATGGAGTATAGCTAGATCCTCATCGGAAACCTGAACATCCTCTTCTTGACTGAACAATTCAAGGTCCATCCAGCAATACAGAAGGTGGTTCAGACGAATACCGCCCCATTTGATTCGCTCAAAATTCAGTACATTCAAATCTTCATTGACATATTCCTTATCGGACATCATTTTATTAAAATTACAATCCCCACAGCTACTGTAATTGGGCAGGACGACAGGCCGCTCACCATAGGTGTGCAAAGGAAGTCCTGCGGTTAATGTCCAGCTCGATAAAGCGCTTCGTAAATGAACCTTTTTCGTGGAAAGACTATGCAAAAATGCTGCTGCCACTCGTTCTTTTGTAGCCTTTTGCTGGTGCAGCTCATGCAGCCTGTTTATAATCTCGTTATGTGTAATGGTGATCGGATCGAACATCAACCCCTTACTTTTGGCATATTCAAAATCCTCACCCGAAAAAGATCCCCGCTCCTGCTTCCAGCCGCTAGAGGACCAGAATGTGTTCATCAGTATTTTTTTTGCCTTTTTATCCACAACACATCTCCCTTACTCATCCAACACCCTCACCTCCAACAAAAAGCTCAGGGTTGTAGCGTATTTTATGTAAGATTGCTATTCATCTTTATACTTAAAAGCAATGGCCGTATTTCCTGACCGGGGGTCAAAATAAGAAGAGATTTTCCCCCAATTCAGCTCATATTTCATATAGGGGTAAGGCTTTGTTTGACGATAGCTTGGCTTCACGGACAAATGTTGCTGTAACAAACGATCATGCTCCCTTTGCCGCTTTCTCTCCCCTTCCTCAGACCAATTATCCCACGAAGTTGGAAATTCATCGCCCTGGAGCGAAATCTCCACGACAACTAGGCTTGTATCCTTAAAGCATACAGACACAAAAAAATGCCGACGCAGCAAAGAAACCTGATCGAAATGATACCAGATGTAGTCATTCCCTAGCTTTCTTACAGAATGAAAATATTTCGAATACCAAGTGGTCTCTAACAACTGATCTTCCGTTAAAGATGAGTAGATCGCACGCTCACCATCGACCCGAATGATTCCTGATTCCCAGTCATTCATTGCTGCCACTCCTTCAGCTATTATGCCAATCTCCTACAGTTTCTCTCTGTCCTCATTTGTCCACATGATTGAAAATGGCCTGCCAGGCCCGATCTAGCACGCGCGTATGTAATTGCTTGGCATAAACATTTCTAACGATGGCGAGAACGATCACACCCACGAATACAACACTGAGCAAAGTAATAGAGGGAACCCAATAGTCAAACATGGCATTCGCCAGCACTTGCATTTTCCACCTGCTCTACAGGCAGGTCATGCTTCTGAATAAATGCATGTGCTTTCTTCAATTCGGATTGAATAAATAAACTACTCTGGATAGCAGATCCTAGCTGACCTAAAACATTCATATCTTTTCACTCCATTTTCGATAGCTTCTAAACTACGAGTATATAGGATTGCCATGCTCTACAAAACGATCGGTTCCAGACCGCTCTCTAAATGAGCCTATTAGTAAAAATCAAAGTAACCCCGCCAGACTCCTTCATTCTGATGCTTGGCAAAATAAAAGCTGCCTCCATCTACAATATTCAATTGGGCTTTGGCATCTGAGGCAATCTGAAACACAAATTCATAGCCCTCGCCAAAGTCGATGCCTGGTTGAATAAAGCTGGGATAGCCACCGATTTTGTGAACCGCATATATTTCCTCTACGATGTCCTCAAAATAATCGGGTTCCTCCTCGTCCATCTGGTTGAGAGCATCGTCGTATTCCTCAGGGATATCTTCACCGTCCCAGACCGGATAATCATTCTCTTTAAGTTCGGGGAACAGCGGAAATGCTTTGATTTGCATAAATGCCGGACCAAAATCTTTTTCAACCAAATCCTCTACCGACGTATACTCACGAATACACATATATCCTTCCATGTCCTCATGATCTAGTACATCGGGAGACAGGAAGACCGTCAACAGCTTGACACTGTGCATAGCTTCAGGGACAAAAGGCAAGGCAGGCAAATACAATTGCATGATCGGAGCCATAACATTCCCCTGTACATCAATGGGTTGTTCCTCCGTTGGCAAAGCCACTGTAACTCTACCAATCCAGCTTTGTTCAAGGGAATCCGACGGCCTACGACCCCCTGTATGAAAAATCGTAGCTTTACGTTTTAGAATCGTTCTTAGCTTCTCAATAGAGTTGCTGGACAACGAAATCACTCCTTTCTAATCTAAAATAGAAACAGAACAACATCCTCGCCTGCTTTAAATCCAAACTCTCTTAATCGATCTTCCATCTCTTGAATCTGGCGCAGATAATCTTCCGGCACAGCTGGCAGACCCTGTTCATTCACTAATGTCCCGCCGAGTCTGGTGCGTGCATATTCGGCACTTTTCCACATCGCCTCAAACACAGTTTGCGGCTGCACGGTTCGTACCCCATCCATACTGAAAATCAAATCTGCAAAGCCATCCTCTGCGAGTGTACTCAACCAAAAAAAGCCAGGCTCGGTGCCCGTATGTACGCTAAATAGTTCATCATAGCCGACCGACCCGTGATGGTGTGCATGGAAAATATCCATATCTCCCCACTCCATTCCGAGGCTCAGCATGACATCCCAGATATCCGCTCCACGGTAAGCTTGGCCTTGATCCGCTACTAGCCTAAGCATGACAGCGTGTTCCCTTTCACCTTCCTGATCTGTAAATGCTTTAAGTTTTTCCGCTTTTGCACGTGCACGGGCAGCCTCCTCCCGAGGAAGCACATGAATGGTGCCCTTCTCCTGAAAACGAACTGGCAGTGTGTTCATAAAGTCTGCAACTTTGACTTCATCTAAATGAACCTGCATCTCTACATTATCGAATATATCCATACAAATACAGATTTTATCAAAATGGCATTCGCCTGCCGATCTGCGCCCCACACTAGTCCACATCTGTAAATCATGGACATGTCCATACACGATATATCCTTTGAGCAATTGCAAAATATCCTCATCTGACAACGTAAAGCCACTGAATTCCACATCAATCAGCCAATAGATATTAGCATCAGGCTCCACTTGGTGGATTCCTTTTGCGGTCTTCACAGGCTCATGTTCCAACTCCACGGCAAGGATGCTAGATACATCCTCACTCCCATGTTCAGGTAAATTCATGAATCTCTCTCCTAACTAGCTGTTTTCACTTTACAGTTTCCTATAATTCTCAATATATATTAAACTATAAATCACCAAGCACAAAATAGTATAAAAACAGTGCTGGGTTGTTGAACATAACTTTTTAGAATTTCAAAGCTTCGAAAGGGGAGAACTCATGATGCAAAAACTTTGGCAAAAAGGGAAGGCTCTGTCTCTGCCTATTATGGTGTCCGCATCGCTGATATCTGGAGCGCTGTCTGTAAGTACACCTGCGGCGAATGCGGCTGCAACCAAGGAATTGCTTCAGCTATCCGGTCAGACGACTTACTATGGAGAGGTCGAGAATGGGCAGCCCAACGGACGTGGTACGATCAAATGGAGCGAATATAAGCAGTATTCGGGTGATTTTGTGAATGGCAAGCGTTCAGGTACTGGAAAATATATAAATCAGTACACGGATGCAGATGGACAAAATCATAAAATCGTATACAACGGCACATGGAACAATGACACGATGAGCGGCAAGGGTACGCAGACTGAAAAAGTGACGCAAATGGACGGAACCGTACGTTCGAACGAGATTCAAGTAGGTGCTTTTCAGAACAATGGATTACAGAACGGCTACCAAGTGATCCACGCTGTGGCCGATCCAGACTACAGCTTCACTTATAAAAATGGAAAAGAAGTGTTAAATATCTTGCACAGTAATCAAGATCTGGTCCAAAGGTGGCAAAAAGGAGATCTCTTCTCCGTAAATTATAAAAATGGCTCTGTCCAAAAGGAATACTCCATGTTCCCTGAAGAGACTGCTACCAAAGAACGTCAAAGACAAGCGTCTATCAAGTATTTCAAAGGAATTACCGCCAAGGTCACTCCTCACTTGCAGCAGTTTGAAAAGCTGTCCAAGCAGATTCCGCTAAAATAATTAATACGATGCGAAACATGTATTAGCCTCTACGCAAGAAGGCCTCTCTTTCTAATGGAAAGCTCCATTTGAAAAGAGGGGCTTTTTTCGTTTCGTTATGAATGACATATAAGAACTTCGGATCATAACACCTCCTACTATTCTCCCTTATGCACCCTCATGAACTCATACAAATGACTTATTTTTCACTTAAATCCCCTCCTTTTTTTGCTAACCCCCACTAGATTCACTAAAATATAAGTAATTATTTTAATCATCCGAGGTGGACATCATGGCTAAAATTATGGTTCCTCCTGAGAAACTAGAAGCGGTTTCCAGGCAGTTCGCACAGGCACGTGAGCTGGGGGCACAAATTTGCGGACAACTGTCACAGCATATTCAGATGTTGGAAAATAGCTGGGCAGGAACAACACAGCAGCGCTTTTATCAGGATTTTCATAAAGCGCGTGGACAAATGGATGCTTTCACTCAAACTGTCGGTTCTGTCAGCACAGAGTTGCGTTCCATTGCAGTAAAATTCAAGGAAACAGATACCCAAGCAGACTCGGGTATTAATAAAGGAGATCACAGCGGACAGATCGGCAACAGTGAGGGGGCAACTTCCGGGAAAAAAGGACCCGATCCAGCAGATATAGCCATTAACAGCATTTCAGAAGCCAATAAATGGCGCGGGCAACTGGGATTTGCCGGAACAGCTATCTATAGCGGTCTGGCTTCCACACTTGTGCTCACCAAAACAGTAGAATTCAAGAAAAGTCTGAAGAATCCCACTCGAGCGGTTATACATAATGCGGCATGGGTGAATGGCAAGGGTAACAATGCGTTTATGCGTAATTTGGGCAAAAGCCTAAACCGCCAATTCGCTAAACCCGGTATTGTGATGAAGGGTTTAAAGGGCTTTGATCGTTTAGCTGGAAAGCTTCAAATGGGTAAGCTCGGCCTCGGATTCAACAAAGCCAACAGCTTTCCTCAGTGGACGCGGAACGTCATCGCTGGGGTGGAAAAAGGCCGTTACGGCATAGCCACCCGCCAAATTCCCGGCATGATTGCCAAAAAACTGTACCCTATTAACGCCACCATGAATATTGTGGGCGAGGGTATCAGTCTGGCTGGAAAATGGAAAAGCGGGAAGCTTACCGGAACGGATGTGGCTGTATCTGCTTCTAACGTAGCGATTAAAACCGCCGCAACTTATGGCGGTGCTGTCGCTTTGGGAGCCGTAGGCGGCGCTATCGGTGGTCCGGTCGGAGCAGCCGTCGGTGCTTACGTCGGCGGTACGGTGGGAAGCTGGGCAGGTGGAAAAGTCGCCAAATTCGCCGAAAAAGGGATACGTTGGGCCAGCAAACTATTTAAATGACATACACCTAACAGATGGAGAAGGAGCCTGACTATGGATAAACAAACGGTAATTTTAACGCTTGAGGAACTAGGCTTTGCCTTGACCGCACTGGGCGCAGAAGATATGGCTTCTGGTCTGCTCCAATCTTATTACGGGGAACTGACCGAAGATCGCTGGGAACTGCTTTTTCATGCCGCAACGCATAGCCTGATATCCAAGGGTTTGATGGAGCAACGGGATGACGGGCAACAACAGCTCGAATTTGATGCGTTCATTGTTGAAATGCTAGCTCATCTGGTACAAAGCCGCCAGATGCTACGTGGTTACAAGGAGCAACAGGACAAGCAAAATACATTAACGATACACCATGGAAATGAACGTTTTCTATATCATTTTTCCAGCCACAATGAACTCCATTTCTTTCGCTGGTCTTCCCGAGAAGACTGGCATCACGACATTGATCAATTGTTCGGCCTGCTTGCTTCGAACTTCAATGCGCACAGCCGATACGTCGATCTGACAGAAGAACAGTGGAATGAGTTAACCTCATCCAACTTCAGCATGCAGCAAATGCCAACGTGGAAGCTTCATGAGTCGGCTCAACAAATGATACAAGACTGGCGAGAGGATTTTGATCGTAATCAGTGTAGCCTAGATAATTTGAGCCAGATGATATACGCGGATACGGATGAAGATGGACCTTCCGTTACAAATCTACTATTTGTTCTTAAAGGAATGAATGATGTGTGGATCGTAAGAAATACAGAACTGGATATGCAGGCCACCCCATGTCTGCGTATTGAAAGTGTAACCGAAGCTGACTGGAGAGAACGAATAACTTATTTCATTCAGGAGTTTGTACGCGACGAGGCGGTATTCCGTGGATAAAATTGTATATCGAAGATCTTTGGCATTTTGGAAAGCCATGGGTAGCTTGATGTTTGTGCTTATCTGTCTGTTTTTGCTGCTGCTCATTTTTATCGACGAAGATATCTCAGCTCTACAAATCTTCTTCTTTATTACCTCCGCCATTGTCGGACTTCCTTTTTTCGGCAGCTATCTCGTGGTTTGTTTGAGCAGAATGCTTCGTAAGGATACCTATCTGTTCATCTTTGACGAGCATAGCATTTCCGATGGTATTCGAACTGTCCCATGGTCTGCAATCACTAAAGTCGAATTCGAAGGGGCCTCCATCCGCAAATGGCTGCGCCCTCGCTTTCCCGCCTTTATTTTTCATCTGAATGACCGCAGCACCTGGGAAGTCAGCACCGATTATGTGTTGAACGATATGGAGCTGAACCATGCCGGGAAACAACTTCGAACTCTCATTAGCCAGCATGGCAAGTCGAAGAAAAAACGTTCCTGAATATTGCCATTGAATATATCAAAGCTTGTCTCTATCATATGCAGCTACAAGAGCCACAACCACTGCTGCCGAGTTGGCCGCAGCCAAATCAAGATTGGAGTCAAAAGAATCCGCCGCTTCTACACCGGCAAGATCAGACAAAGAACGGACAGCCAAAAATGGAACACCAAACTGGTACGCAGTCTGAACGACCGCGGCCCCTTCCATATCGGTCACTTTCGCTTCAGGAAACTGGCTACGGATAAAATGGGCGCGCTCAGCCTGGGAGATAAAAGAGTCTGCCGTCGTAATCAAACCGTTGACGATCTGCCCCTCAATCCTGGTCTCCGCCAGCGCTTCTGTCGCAAAAGCAAGCAGCGCTGGATCGACAGGATAACTTGCCGGCATCTGTGGCACCTGCCCGTAGGTATAGCCGAACGCCGTTCCGTCCACATCGCTGTAAGTCAGCTCGGTCGCCACGACGACATCGCCAACATGCAGCGCTGGATCGAGCCCACCCGCAGACCCGGTATTAATGACAAGCTCCGGGCTAAATCGCTCAATCAACAGCGCCGTAGTCGAGGCTGCGTTCGCTTTGCCAATTCCTGATTGCAGTAGAATAACTTCCTTGCCCTCAAGCTGGCCCGTATAAAAAATCCCGTTCGCAATCTGGGTCATCTTTATCCCTTCGATCTGCGCTTTCAAATCTGCTATTTCTTCCTCCATAGCTCCGATAATCGCTATACTCAAAGTTCTTTTCCCGCTCCCTCCGTGAATTCCTTGTATTCCAGCTTATCCTTGAAAAACACCCGTTGCTGCGATGCGCTGCACCGCCTCCAGTAGCCTTTCTTCACTGTTCACCAGACTGACCCGCACATGAGAAGCTCCTGCACGACCAAAGCCTTCTCCAGGAGCGACCGCAACATGAGCCTCGTCCAATAAAAAGTCTGCAAAGGAAGCAGATGTATAACCCTCTGGCACCTTGAACCAGGCAAAAAAAGACCCTTGGGGAGCAGCTACATCCCAGCCAATACCACGTAACGCTGCAATGAGAACATCACGGCGCCGCTCATATAACGCCGCGAGCTCCCGTACCGGTTCCTGTGTGCCCAGCAATGCCACAGCTCCCGCATCCTGTACCGCTCCAAAAACAGTGCTGTAGGCATGCGTATGATAATGCTTGAGCGCACCAATGATGGACGAATTCCCCACTGCAAAGCCGAAGCGCCATCCAGCCATGTTATACGTTTTGGAAGCCGTATACGTCTCGACGCCATACTCCTTGGCGCCGGGGATTTGCAATAAACTAATCGGCTTATACCCGTCAAATCCAAGAGCACCGTAAGCAAAATCATTCATAACCGGAAACTGGTACCGAGCGGCATAATTCAGCGTCTTTGTCAGAAAATCTGCTGTAGCTACTGCTCCAGTCGGATTGTTCGGATAATTAATCATGAGCAATTTGACCTGCTCTGCAATTTCTTCCGGCACGGTTGTATAATCAGGCAAGAAACCATGCTTCTCATCAAGCGGAATCGTATGAATATGGGCTCTTGCCAGCGTAGCAGCGGAGTAATATTGGGGATATGCCGGATCGGTGGTCAATAACCAATCACCTGGATTCAATAGCGCCTGTGGAATCCCCATTACGCCTATGGCTGAGCCGTTGAATATGGCAATCTCCCGGTCTGGATCCAGCTCCACCTGATACTCCCGTTTATAGAACGCGGCGACAGCCTCCAGCGTGCTTTTTTTTCCATGAAAAGGCGGATAGCCCTGATTGATCGGTTGATCGACCGCTTCCTTCAAAGCGCTAATGATATGCGCCGGTGTCGGCTGATCCGGGTTGCCGGCTGCCAAATTGATTACATCTATTCCCTTACTTTTATACAGATTCACCTTGTCATCCATGGCACTAAAATAGTTGTCAGGCAGAGCCTTGACGAGATCAGAGGATGAAAAAATCACGTTCATCTCCACCTTCTATCCATAAGATACAGGCTGACAACGTCAGCCCGCAGAAGATAATACCCCATTTTATTTGAAATAGCTTGGCAGCTTGTAGCCTTCATAATCAGGATTCGATTGGATATACTTTTGGAATTCATCTGAATGATATCCTTCAATAATGTCTTTGACGAAGGCCTTATCCTTGTTCTTGCTGTCCACAGCGACCACGTTCGTAAACGGATCTGTCATATTTTCAAGCTTTAATGCCGAGGTCAGCTTTATTCCATTCGATACAGCAAAGTTCCCTTGTATAGCCGCAAAATCAACATCCTCCAGTGCACGTGGCCCCTGTGCCGGGTCGGTAGCAACAAATTGCAGATGATGCGGATTAGAGGTGATGTCGTTCACCGAGGTTTGCAATGGATCAATATGGTCCTTTAACGTAATCCAGCCTACTTCCTTCAAAATATTCAGCGCACGCAGCATATTGACTGGCTCGTTGGGCAGGTTGATTTGGGCTCCCTCACTGATTTCGTCAAGGCTGGTATGCTTGCTGGAGTACAATCCCATCGGAGGAGTCGGAACTTGTACAGCACCAATCAGATCAATATTCTCCCGCTTATTCATAGAATCCAGGTAAAGCGAATGCTGAAACACATTAGCATCAATATCCCCCTTAGCCACGGCTACATTGGGCTGAACACCGTCTGTAAACTCTTTATATGTAATCTTATAGCCTTTCTTCTCCAAATATGGAGCCACACCATTCTTAAACTGATCGCTATATGGACCGGGATTAAAGCTGATATGCAGTGTTTTCTTTTCTTCACCCGCAGCGTTGCCCGACGTATTCTTGCTGCCGCAGCCTGAAATAAAAAGCACGACTGCTCCCAGCAGCAATATAAATGAAATCCATGGTTTCTTCATTTTGATGTCTCCCCCTGCTCCTTGATATCATCTACTTTTGGTGAGTTAGAATGTTTACAGTCGCCCAAAATACCAAGTAATTTGATGCGTTTTATAGATATTACAATGATTTTTTATTCACTGTCAACAACATTTAATTACGCATCTTCTGCATAACAAATAAGGGATCACAACAGGCGATCCCCTTGAAGGCAAAAATACTTCACAACTTTGTAATATTATTCCGTTTCAATTATACCCCCCAGGGGTATAATGAATATGAAAATAAAACCCTAAAGGAGCTATTAAATATGAGAATGCAATGGGCTTTGCTCGCTGGTACAGTCATGATTATTTTGAGTGGGTGCGGGAACAGTAACGCGCCGAACCAAGAGCACACGGCAAACAGCAGTCAACAGCACGACACATCGGAGATGAACCATTCCACTTCCAGTGAGCTTCCTGCCGGACTAAAAGAAGCTGAAAATCCAGCCTTCAAAGTTGGTAGCCAAGCGACTATACGAGCTGACCATATGGCAGGCATGAATGGGGCTACTGCCACGATTGTGGGTGCTTATACGACTACTGCTTATACAGTCTCATATACTCCAACCACTGGAGAAGAAAAAGTGAATAATCATAAGTGGGTTATTCATGAAGAGATTAAGGATGCAAGCAGCGAGCCCTATGCACCGGGCACAGAGGTTATCCTTGCAGCAGATCATATGAAGGGGATGGATGGGGCTAAGGCTACCATTGATTCCGCCGAGCCAACGACCGTATATATGGTAGATTATACGCCTACTACAGGAGGAGAGCCTGTCAAAAATCATAAATGGGTAACGGAGAGTGAGCTTTCAGCCCATTAGAACTCTTTTATCACAGGTGGCTTGTGATAACAAAAGGGAGCCTTACATCGGCTCCCTTTATACGGCTTTATTTGAGTTTGGACAAACCTACTTTGCTAAATTCAGCTTGGCCTCCTTGATATCATACATAGTCCCTTCGTTGGTATCTACAAGCTTTTTCATTTGTTTGTTCGCTAGTCCATTTGCAGGCACGATTGCATTAAAAATAACGCCATTTTTCTGTAATTGCTCGTTGATTTCATCCACAGAAAAACGGGCTTTACCCAGAGCGGTATTTTTATCATGAACTGGTGCATCTGTAATGAATATGATTGTTTTGGAATTGGAATTTTTGGGAAATTTACTTATAGCTAACTGAATAGCCTCTAATCCCGATTCTTTTAAATCCCCGCCAGCGGAAGGGTGCAACATATTCAAATTACCTTTTAACTTGTTTTTATCGTTCGTAAACTCCAAAAATTCTAAATCTTTATCTGCCTTCAGATTGATATCCCGAAATGCAACGACAGCAAATTGGGAACCTGCTGGAACGGAATCAACAAAGCCTTTCACCTTCTGTCTCACATAATCCAGCGTCCCTGTCATACTACTCGTAACATCTATAACGAACACAATATCCGTAGATTTAGAGAAGGTAGTGGACATCTTTTTCAGAATCGTTGGATTGGATTGTGATTCGGAATCATTTTCATTTTCCTCCATTAATTGTTCACTTTCACTGGTTGTCAAAACCTGCGGTGGAGCAAGAAAAATCACAACGCTCTGAGCTGCAATATTCCACTTTACCTTCGCACCCAGCGCCTCACTTACAAAGCGAATAGGAACCATTACTTTGCCATTAATGAGCCTCGGTGCCGCATTGAGACGCACTAATTTACCGTTGATATAGGCATCTCTGGAACCTACAGTTAACTTGATCGTTGTATTTCCTTTGGTTGCAGTCACGGTCTTGGTAGCTCCATCCCATTTCACTTTCGCCCCAAGCGCCTCAAAAACGGCACGAAATGGCACGAGCATACTTCCGCTAATAGAGGTCGCAGGCTGCTCATATTGTTGCAGTTTACCGTCTATAAACACCTCAACCTGCTGAGCCTTGTTATTATTTATGGGAACGAATTGGGGTACAGACGCGGCCGAATTTCCCGACTGATCGATCATTTTGATATAAAAGTAGTATCCACCCGTAGATAAATTCAGGTTACTCAATGGGTAGCTAAACGTTGTTTCCGGATCGAACTGAATCCGTTTAATTAATTGAGCATCCGCATTTTTGACCATAACGTATGAAGTGTACGTGGGTTGAATATTTTTCAATTTCAAACGAACTGAAAATGACGTACCTGAAGAGTTGATTGTAAATGTACCCGGAAAATTTTCTCCAGACGGGATAGACAAAGGGATTTCCGGTGACTCATCCACCTCTTGGTCCACTTTAGGCTCCACGACAGGCTGGGTTACTTGCGGTTCAATTACTTTCGGTTTATCCACAGGTTGAGCAACCTCGGGTTCACTGGGAGTGGGAATCTCTTTTAGATTGGTCTCCACCTCAGGCTGCGTTACTTTCGGCTCCCCAGCAAGTGGAGTTACTGTAGATTCATCGACTGACTGCACAGTCCCTTCCATAGTTGTAACTATAGGAAACTCTATATGATTTTCTGATCCTGGATAAGGTGCTGGTCGTGAATCTGCAATCGAAATTGTGGAGTTGGCATAATCGATCGTAAAGTCACCAGGAGGAATTTCAATATAGTTGCTATACAAGCGAATTGGCGTATCAGGCTTAATCGTAAACGGGAGATCGAATTTAAATACTCTGTTTACTCCATTACCATCATCAAGGGTAAGCTTAAGCTTATCTCCATCTCTGAATACTGTCGAATTGGCAGCGTGAACACTTTCTGTACACAAAGTGAACAACCCTACGAGTATCGTTAAAAACGAAAGTAGGAACATCATACTTTTGAGCTTCATTCTTATTTCCCCTTTTGCATCTATTCTTGTCGGTAAATCATAGCATAGGGTTAGATGAAGTTCATGCCATCTGATTACAGTTATGGATATGCGAACTCACTTTTTCCATCATTCGCGCTCTGTTCTTCTGTTCGGTTCATATGTATCTCCTTGGCCCGCTTCTTCAACGTGGCATACGTAATATGGCCGCCTTCAGTGCCTTAGTCCCTTCTTCGCTTTTCAAATAATCCGACGGTGTTTCGTTGCCGAGTGCGGGGACTTTTCGATCCATCCAAGTCAGTAAATACTCCCCCATATCGGGCAGCAGCACAATCTGAATCTCCTTTGGAATTTTACTTTCGGCCACTTTTGCTCTTATAGCCGGATCTACCTGAGCATATCGCTCCTGATAGATCTGAACCATGTTGGTCCAGCTCTCCGGCTTAAACTCTTTCAAATATATGTCTCTCATCTACGAACCCTCCTTAGGACCTCAGACAACGCTTCTCATGCTGGAGCAACCATTCTTTTCTCCATAGCCCTCCTGCATAGCCCGTTAGTTTCTGATTGGAACCGATAATTCGGTGACATGGAATCACAATGCTCAGCTTATTTTTTCCATTAGCACTGCCTACGGCTCGGATCGCTTTTTCATTTCCAATAGCAAGAGCAATATCTTTATAAGCTGTCGTTTTACCATACCCCACGGACACCAGTGCATTCCATACTTTTTGCTGAAAATCCGTACCTTTAAAGGCATAAGGAAACGTAAACTCAAAGCGCTCACCTTTAAAATACTCGTCAAGCTGGGTAGCGCATTCCGCTAATACTTGGATTGGAACCTCTTCTATAGCCCTCGTTAAGGGCTCATTCCGATTAGAGAACATAATAGAATAGACAGCCTCATTTGTGCCCTGTATCTCTATCTCTCCAATCGGCGATACATACTTCAATACGTATAGTTCGCTCATAAAAGGGTACAACCTCCTTCCTTTTCTAATCCTTACTCAACTTCCTATACTCACTAGGAGAACAATGGTTCAAGCTGCGAAACGCCTTATAGAAATGGGAGGGACTTTGGAAGCCCGTCTCATAGCAAATCTCAAGATTCGTAAGATTTGTACTTTTAAGAAGATAGGCTGCCTTATCTACTCTTATTTTTTCCAAATACGTACGTGGGGTTTCGGCGGTTTCCTGTTTAAAGATCCGATCCAAGTAAAAGGAGCTTATTCCGATATGATCCGCAATATCCTGCAATACAAGTTTTTCCTTGTAATGATTGACCAAGAAGGTTACCACATTCTGCACAAGTCTGATATACGGCGAAAGGTCTGTATGGGGCTGGCATCTTTTGCAAGCACGAAAACCCGCCTTTTCCACTTTGTCCAAATCAAAGTAAAACTCCACATTTATTTTTTTCGGCTTTTTGGATCGACAGGAAGGTCGGCAGTATATGCGGGTTGTTTTCACAGCGGTAAAAAACAACCCGTCATACTTACGATCACACGCTATAATTTTCTCCCACATTTCTTCAAAAGAAAGATTGATGTTAGCCATGATCGAATGCTCTGTCCTTTCTATAGTTCATATTCATCTAGTTCAGGATTTTGCAAAATCCTCATATAAATGTGATGTATCTTGAAGCTCTATCAACTGTTCGGCATTCTTTTGCAAAGCAACTATTATCTTATCAGAAAATGCATTTCCAAAGCTAAACCGTTTAACTCCTAACTGCTGAAGCTGGTGGACATTCGTCAGACCCGGCAGAGATAAAACATTAAGCGGAGCATGTACATGAAACACAACTTCCCTGATCTCTTCATCACTCTTTAATCCTGGAACAAAAATTCCGCTCGCACCACTATCCACATACGCTTTGGCCCGCTCTATGGTCTCTGAAAGTGGGGCATCCATCTGCAAATATGTATCCGTTCTTGCGTTTATAAAAAACTCCTGAAACCCACGCGCATCCAATGCTGTTCTTATTTTGGACAACAGGTTACTGTGTAGGCCCACTTCTCGAAGTCCCTTTTGCGTTTTCAAAGAATCCTCAATATTAATCCCTGCAACTCCCACATCGGCTACCCTTAAAACATGCTCAACAATCGTTGCCGTATCCTCCCCATATCCTGCTTCAATATCTGCCGACACTGGAATCTGAACTTGCTCAGCAATCGTCCGAATAATGCTTACATGCTGATCAAAATCAATAAGCTCTCCATCTGAGAATCCAAGCGTATTGGCAATTCCCCAACTCGTCGTACCTATGGCCTTAAAGCCTGCCCTCTCCAGAGCCACCGCAGATAGCATATCCCAGGCGTTCCCTAAAAATAAAAGTTCCTCTGATGTGTGAAGTGCATGAAACTGATGAATTTTGTTCATAATATAGCCTCCTGATATGTGATGTAACTCATTTTATCAAGAGGCTATCTTTGTTTCGTCCTCATTCTTGCACTTATGATCTGTAGGAATCTAGGGAACAACTAGGTCCATTTATTCACATATAAATCATAATTTTTGAAAAAAACGGTTATTTAAGCTCTATTCAATCCTATGCTTCTTATCTATACTCTTGCTAAATCAATTCGAGTTAGATGCAAATCTACGCTTTTAGCCTTTCACAATTACATTACTATAGGAGGAGTTATATGTATAAAACAAAGTTCCTTATGATCTTGCTAAGCTTTACTGTAATCGCTTCTTTCTCTAGCTTGTCCGGCCCTTCACCTAGCAAGGCTTTTGCTGAAGAGAATGGAACTCCGGTGCAGAAAACGATCGGTTTAAATGAGGGCTTCGACAATTCAAATGAAGCTAGTATAGAGCCATTATCCCTTACCAGCGAAGAAGCTACTAGCCAAGAAGCGGTTACAGCTATTGATCATGATGCTAATTTCTCACCTTCAACACTTCAGTTTCTGAAGGCTAATACAGGACTCGACGGTGAGCAATGGGATAATATTATGAAGCTAGTGAACAAACCAGAGCAAGATTCTTTGAAATGGACTGAATTTTATGGCTATGCTGAAGATATCGGCGATAATCGCGGATACACAATTGGTATCTTTGGAGCAACAACCGGCGGTTCAAATGATACGGGACCCGATGGTCCGGACTTATTCAAAGCTTTTGATGCTGCTAGTGGAGCTAGTAACCCTTCCATTGCAGGTGGATTAACACGTGCTGGTCTGAAGGGGAAAATGAGTGGTTCGATTCTAAAACTCAGCGATAGCGATAGTGTAATCAAGAAGAAGATCAACGCTCTCCAAAACAATGAAGCTTGGAGAGAAGCCATGTGGCGTACGTTCTATGACACCTATATCGAGTATAGTGTACAGCAAGCACAGAAACGCGGATTTAATACTGCTCTGACGATTGGATCATTTGTCGACACAGCACTCAATCAAGGCGCTACTGGTGATTCAGGTAGTCTTGAAGGAATCCTCTCACGTTCAGGCAGTAGTACGAATGAGAAGAAGTTCATGACTAGCTTCTATGCTAAGCGTACATTGGTTGTCGATACCAACGATTATAACCAACCTCCCAATGGTAAGAATCGTGTGAAACAATGGAGTTCTCTCTTAGCTTCTGGTGAAACAGATCTTAAGAACGCAGATGCAGCTGTGATCAAAGCAACGAATTGGGAACTGAAGTAAATCAATATACGTCATTAGGAGGGCATATCGTATGTCCTCCTTTATCTATTTTTCATGAACATTGAGTTGTCGATGACTGCTAACAACGCATTCTCACATACAATTCCTCTCATCATTCGAGTATGTAAGTCGCATGTACAAATAGAGAGACTGTCCCAGAAGCCCAAAAGTTGCAAGCTCCTGAAACAGTCTTGTAAAATAGTTTATGAAGTCGAAATAAGTCCGTTAGATGATTCGATAGCCAGATGGCAGTCTACCGGTACTGCGGATATTACGGATTTGCTGCAACGTCAAACGTTGATTGGTAGAGATAATAGATTCCACATCATTCCCGCGAATCAGATCATCCAGGTCGGCGATGCTGCGATTGCCTCTAAACACACGGAAGTTACCTCTAAACCGCGTGCCAGTAAAGAGTACAAGTGTAGCATTGCTGCTGGTAGAAAAGAAACGCAGACTTTCGATGCCGTCGAGAATGTTATCGGTATTACGAATGCCCAGGTTTCCTCTGAATACTCTCCTGGAACCCCGAAAATTTTCTTCGTTGTAGACTGTAAGACGTGGATACGTTTGAGATACATATGCTTTGTTGTCCATGTTGTAATTCCTCCTTTCAACTTTATCTTATGCCTCACCATCCGATTGGCGCGGGCCTCGCAGCATCCATCTAAAAATGGTTATGTGATTGAATAGAGCGATGCAGACTTGAAAAAGGAACATATGTTCTGTATAATCTAGCTTAGCAATTTGGAAAATCCTGAACTAACGGAGATGCGGACATGGACGATAAATTTATTGAGGAACTACGTGAAATTAGCAGAAACGACAAGCGAAGATCCGAATTTCTTATTAAGGGTATGAAGGAAACACTTCAGGAAAGAAAAGAAAAAAACTTTATCGAAAGATGGATTTGGCGACAAAAAAATAAGAAGCGTATAGCGCGGAAGTTTAAATCCTAGTAGATATAATAATTGGATCTTCGTAGATTCATAGCACTTTACAAGTGCTTAGGTCACAACTCATTTTTAGGAGGCATAAAGCTTGGATATGGATCTCACAACAAATCACAGATAATCATAAATTGACCTATATAGAAGAACTCTTACGTTATTTAAAAGGAACCACCCTATCAGGTGTACGTGGTGATGCCGAAACAGTCGAGAAGTTCGCAAATGCTTACGCACAACGTCGTCATGCTGCTCAGGTACATACCCACATGGTCATGGAATCTTATTTCTGTCCTAAATATAAAAAGCCCTCGGGCGTTGAGGGAATGATCCGACAATCCATCCCAGAGGATGTACAATTAGTTGCCCAGTTTCTAGCTGGTTTTTCAGAAGAGGCTTTAGGTAGTTTTATTGATCCGGTTAGTCAAATATCGGTTGCGGAGAAGACCATCGGGACAGGAAATTTGTATCTTTGGATTGTAAATAACATGCCTGTGTCCATGGCTAATATTGCTCACTTCTCGCCGAGACATGCTCGCATTAACGCTGTGTATACCCCGCCTAATTTACGAAAGAAAGGTTTTGCCAGCGCAATGGTATCCGAGCTATGTTCCATTTTGGAAAATGAGCATTTAGTACCCATGCTATATGCAGATTTAAAAAATTCGGTTTCCAATCAAGTTTATAAAAATATCGGCTTTGAGGAAGGCGGTAAAATCACTGATATTGCGTTTGAATAAGCCTTCTTACTGCAAGAGAGCATATTATTGCTCATACAAATCAAAGAAGGCCCGCAATGTCACCTTCATCACTGGGCCTCCTTTTCACTTATCTATAAACTTTACTCCGTAACACCCACTTGTGTTTGAACTGAGGATCTTCGTGTAAGTAAATACGTAGCCACAATAGCGATACCGACCCCTGCTGCTCCAAACCAGGTGATGGAAGACAGCGAAACCTGACCAACAACTACACCGCCAATTCCGGCTCCGGCTGCCATAGCAAGCTGCATTGTAGACTGATTGAGACTCAGCATCACACCAGAAGATTCAGGCACAAGTGTGACCAGATTATATTGTTGAGTAGGTCCAGTTGTCCAGGCTGCGAACGACCAAAGGATCAATAAAGCAAATACTGCAATCAGGGAATGAGCGGCAAAAGGAAGCAAGAGTAAGGAAATACCGTGCAACACCATACCCCCTAATAATGTAAAGGGTATACCCTTTTTATCCGCACTGTACCCACCAATTTTTGACCCGATTAGACTGGCAATTCCGAAGGCGAGTAATACTGAGCTTAGCATATCCTCTCCTACACCTGATACATTCAGCAAATACGGTGAGATGTAAGTATACGCGAGTGAATAACCTCCTAGCCAAAAGAAGGTAATGCCTAATCCCAAAGCAACTTCAGGCTTTTTCAGAAGAGCAAACTGTTGTAGTAAGGGGACAGGTCGATCTCCTTTCAAGCGGGGAATCGTCATAGCAATAACAATTAGGGCAATAATTCCTGTCAAAGCGATACCGAGAAATACGGTTTTCCAGCCATATGCAGAAGATATCATTCTCCCAAGTGGCACCCCGATAATCAGCGAGGCTGTAAAACCCATAGTAACCGTAGCAATAGAACTGGCCTGCTTGCCGGCTGGGGCAATTTTCGCAGCAATGCTCAGTGCTGTAACCACGACCATCCCTGCCCCGAGGGCCATAAGAATACGTGCGGCGATAAACATTCCAAAACCCGGTAGAACAAAGGAGAGGACATTGGCTACTGCAAATAATCCGAGCGAACTCAAGAGCAGCTTGCGTCTGTCCCATTTAGCGGTTACTGCCATCAGGATCGGCGTGCCAATCGCGTAAGCAAGAGAAAAGACTGTAATCAGCTGGCCCGCTGCGGACACCGTAATCCCCATGGTTGTTGCAATCTGATCCAAAACGCCTGAGATAATGTATTCGGATGTGCCTACCAAAAAACTAACAATGGCCAAAATATACACTTTCCACGTGCTCTGCATTTTTAAATAACGCCTCTTTTCTTTTGGTATTTTTTATATTTTTATATTTTTACAAATATCGAAATTAAGACTAAAAAAATTTATGTTATCAGGAACGGGGCATATTTCTGCGCTGCCTCCACATCCAAACTGTAATAAATAAACGTCCCCTCTTTACGGTATGTGAGCAGCCCCGACTCTGCCATTTGCTTCAGATGGTGTGATAGCGTTGAAATAGCTACACTGTTCAGCTTTTCGCCCAGCACAGAGCAGCATTGGTCACTTTCCTCTTTTAGCAGAAGTGCTATCTTGAGACGAGTGGGTTCTCCAAGTGCTTTATATATTTTTACAGCTTGCTGCATCTCTGTTGTATCTTTCACCCTGTTCGGCTCCCTTCTGTTCCAGTCTTAATTTCGATGTTTGTCGAAATAAAGTTATCACAAACATTTGTAAAAGTAAACCCGTTTATTCTAAAGACACAGCCTTTTTACACTCTGTGGTGTGAACGATGCTCTTTCTCATCTTATAAATAATCCCCCATCCATAAAGGATGGAGGGAAAAATGATTTGAGTGCAGAGAGGGAATCATGGATTTCATGACATTAATTAGGGCTTGCCGTAGGTCTAACAATAATTTCATTAACGTCTACATCCGCCGGCTGCTCCATGGCATACAGAATGGAACGGGCAATGGCATCAGGTGAAATCGAAATACGACGGTACTCTTTCATTCCTTGCCGGGCCTCTTCATCTGAAATACTGTCAGCAAGCTCAGATTCGGTTACTCCCGGCGATACCAGCGTCACACGAATATCTCCCCCCACCTCCATACGCAATCCTTCAGAGATCGCCCGAACCGCATACTTCGTAGCACAATACACCGCTGCAGTCGGGGTTACACTATACGCGCCAATAGAGGCGATATTAATAAACTGACCAAATCCTTGCTTTTTCATAATAGGAAGCCCTGCCGCAATCCCATGCAGAACGCCCCGTATATTTACATCAATCATGCGATCCCATTCTTCTACCTTCAGGGCTTCTAATTTTGAAAGAGGCATCACTCCCGCATTGTTCAAAATGACATCCACACGCCCAAATGTTTTTTCCGCGTACTTAATGAACGCTTCCATCTGGTCCCTCTTCGTCACATCCAGTTGCTGATAACCAGCCGATCCACCTTTAGAACGAATCTCGGATGTCAGAGCCTCTAATCGCTCTGTGCGTCTGGCCCCTAATACCACATGAGCCCCTTGGTGAGCAAGTAAACGGGCAGTAGCTTCACCGATTCCACTGCTTGCCCCCGTAATAGCTACGACTTTCCCTTTAATATTCAACATGCTTGTTCCTCCTCTAGTTTAAAATCTCACTTAAAAAGTGATATAACAGATTACTTTTTTACTTCCCTGTAAAAAATCATCCCTGCATGATACAAAACACCATTTTTGAATACACCATCTGCCGTAAATCCGGTGTCGTCCACATATTCGATATAGTCATCTTCTAAGATATAGCTGCCTGTATAGGCACTTTGTCTCTGACCCCGTGCTTCATCATAACGGCCATTAGGCAAGAGTTCGTGACGGATATTTCCGTCTTCAGTTACCCACATCCCTATATAGGGATGCTGCGAAGCGTGTACACTTTTTTCCGCTTTGTTACTCTCCATGACTCCACTCCTTTGCACTTCTATTTTTTTCTCAATTGCTCATTAGGTGTTGTATCTGCATCTTATTATGAGAGGAATGTCCATCAGCCCGGTAGAAGAATCAGAGCAAATTATTGCCTAATCCTCCAAAGCCCCTTAATATGTAATAAACTACTGAAAATGAAAACGGGCTACGTTGCAAAGAAGGGATGTGTCATGATGGGGGCAACCAAAATAGAAAGTTCTACCATGGAAAAACAAGCCGAGTTGGCAAGGCTTATAGAACGATTTTCAAATCAGGACGGAGTTCTCACTACAGCCATACCTTCGCTTCATTTCGTCCGAAGTTCAAATACAACCGTTCCGATACATCAAGTCCATGAACCTGCTTTATGTATTGTGGCACAAGGCAGAAAAGTCGTGATGCTCGCAGAGGAAAGTTACCATTACGGTACATTCGACTACCTTGTCGTGTCGGTGGATTTGCCGATATCCGGGCAGGTCATCCAAGCGTCAGCAGAAGCTCCTTATTTGTGCCTCCGGCTCAATTTTGATCCGCATCAGGTTTTGGACCTGATCAAGGAATCTGCTTTTCCCACAAGCCCAATGCCTGATTCCAGACGAGGCTTGTATGTAAGCCAAACCAACTCTCTACTGCTGGATGCCGTGGTAAGGCTAGTGCATCTTTTGGAAAGCCCACAGGATGTTCCGGTGCTAGCTCCATTAGTCATTCGTGAGATACTGTATAGGATTTTACAGGGTAATCAGGGGGAATCCTTAAAACAACTGGTCATGACCGGCAGCCATTCCAACCGAATCGCAGAAGTCATAAAGCGGATTAAGCAGGATTATGATAAGCCGTTGCGTATTGAGGAATTGTCCAAACTAGCGAATATGAGTCCTTCGTCACTACATCGTCATTTTAAAGAGGTTACGGCTATGAGCCCAATGCAATATCAAAAACAATTACGTCTACAAGAGTCCCGCCGCCTGTTGTTATCCGAATCAGCGGATGCGGCAGATGTCGGTTTTCAGGTAGGTTACGAGAGTCCCTCACAATTCAGCCGCGAATACGCCCGCTTGTTCGGCCTGCCTCCAATTAGTGATATCAAACGCTTGCGCTCGGATCAGGATCACCCGACCATTTGAACCCATTGTTAGATGAACATCTGAAACCAATGGTTCTACTAACATTTATCCCAATCATAAATGGCAGGATGTAAAAAACAGCACAAAACAGCCGCTCCTCCGGTAGAGACGCGGCTGTTCAATATATTCCTTTATGCATGTGGTCATCACTATTTGAGCATCAATACGGATTATCCAGCTTGACGAACAAGGCTCGAATGACATCCTTCTCTGCCGAAGTAAGCTTTTGTCCTGCCTGCCATTGTTGAATCTCTTTCTTGACTTCCTTGGGTTCTCTATAGCTGAGAGCATACCCGATGCTTCCTATACCTTGTGTGCGGTTGGTTTTGTCCATATGTGCCAATGCTCGAGTCATCGCAGTTCTGTCTCTTGTAAACAAATCTCCCATAAGACCAGCATAGCTTTCGCTTAAAGCTCCATCCAATCCTTCAGAAGCTCGGATCACATTTGGGAAACTTTCCGATGGAATAAAAGCGCGCTGCCTATACAGATATTCGATAATTTCCAGGCTTTGATGTTCTTTGATTTCGTTTATCTTTTCCCATTGGATTCCTGCTAAATGGTCCGTCATGTGGCGTACTTTTGCTTCATCACTGAGGGATGAATCCTTATAAAAGGACAGCACTAGCTCCTCTTTACTTTGCTGGGTGTGCTGCGTATTGGCTGCAGTTTGCTTGGACTCCCCATTGTTTGCACCGGACGGTGCCGCAGTTTCAGCATCCTGTCCCACTGGATGGGGAGTGCACCCTATGGTTACAGCCAGCAATAGTGCAGTACAAGCTACAGATACAACCCCATTACCTTTTAACATGAATCCACTCTCCTGTCTAAACAAACAATGGTCGTTATGATTGCCCAAAATCCACTCATACCCTACTACGCCTGCAACCGCTCATCATCGTTATGACGATAGGAAGATTGCATCTAGACTTCTAAGCGTCACGTCCCACCGTAGGCTTACGGATCACAGAGACGCTCGATTCCCTCACGATCAGACGAGGCTCGAATTGCACACGCTCATAATCCCCAGGTGTCTGTTCCTGAATCCGCTTGAGCAGCAGCTCCGCAGCCAGCCGTGCCACCTCTTCCCCCATGATGGAAACTGAGCTGATCTGAGGGGTCGTTACCGTAGCCCACAGATTGTTATCAATACCGACTACAGCAACCTCATCCGGCACTTTTACACCCAAATCCTTAAATCGATTGACGATCCCTATCGCCACCATATCGTTAACCGCATAAATAGCATCCGGCATATGTTTCAAGCTGTAAAAATAATCGGCAGCACGCAGCCCTGTCTCAAAGGAGAAATCATCGCCAAAATAAACGAGTGAAGGGTCCACATGCTGGAGAGACTGCTCATAAGCGAAGTATCTTTCCTCGATTTTGTCCTTCGCAGCGCCTGCATAGGCAATTCTTGTTCTGCCGATTTTAAGCAAATGCTCCATCACGAGTCTTCCCTCTTGCCGGGCCAGACTGACGATATCCGCTTTGACATCTTCGCCCAGCTTCTTGCCATAGTTAATAATGGACACGGGAACGCTGGCTTTGTTAATCAGATCTACCAACATTTTGGGATACGCCAGCGGCATAATGATGAGCCCGTCTACATGCAGCTTCTTGACCTCACGAACGGTTTCAAGCTCCATTCTGGCATTCCCGGCGGTATTGATTTGCACGACACGGTAACCATGCTGCTTGGCGGCCTGCTCTACGGACCAAGCGATCTCCGGAATAATCGCGTTACGAATGTCCGGCACGGCCAGTGCGATTTGTCGTGTCTGACGAACTTTCAAGCTCTGAGCCGAGGTGTTGGGCGTAAACCCCATCTCTTCAATCACTTGCAAAATCAAGGCTTTCGTTCTCGGGCTGATGCCCTCACTATCGTTAATAGCTCTGGAGACAGTCGCAATACCGACTCCTGCCCGCTTGGCTACATCCTCTATGGTTACTTTCTTTTGATCTGTCACGCCCAAAATCCTTTCAAGAACGGAATCGTTTTCTGACTTTCTAAAATAAAGTCTTAATGTTGATATTATACCACAGAATGAGTGTCTAAAAATTGAAGTCGTTTTCTTCTTGTCTTTACTTCACCTGAAAAATCCACAAAATCTCTTTGTATAAAAGTAACGAGCCAAATATAGCACTGTAGTCACAAGTGATTATATTCACAAAAAAATCAAGTGCTTTTTGTATGAATTTGGTTTGACAATGTGTAAAAATTGTGACATATTATTTTTCGGAAACGTTTCCTAATTCATTCACTTTTATAGAGGCAATGATCATATATTCGTCAAGGAGATGACAGACATGCAAGCATTGAGATGGCATGGAGTAAAAGACTTACGATTGGAAAATATTGAGCAGCCCGCTGCTCTGGCAGGAAAAGTAAAAATCAAAGTAGAATGGTGTGGCATTTGCGGAAGTGATCTTCACGAATATGTAGCAGGACCGATCTTCATTCCCCAAGATGCTCAGCATCCATTGACTGGCGAAAAAGCGCCGATCGTAATGGGACATGAATTCTCTGGACAAGTCGTCGAAATCGGTGAAGGTGTAACCAAGATTCAGGTTGGCGACCGTGTCGTTGTAGAACCGGTTTTTGCATGTGGAGAATGTGATGCATGTAAACAAGGCAAATATAATCTTTGCGATAAAATGGGCTTCCTCGGTCTGGCAGGCGGCGGCGGTGGATTTTCTGAATATGTCGCAGCTGACGAGCACATGGTTCACAAAATTCCAGAAAGCGTATCTTTCGAGCAAGGAGCGTTGGTAGAGCCTTCGGCCGTTGCTTTGTATGCTGTTCGTCAAAGCCAACTGAAAGTCGGCGACAAAGCTGTAGTATTTGGCGCTGGTCCTATCGGATTGCTGGTTATTGAAGCGTTGAAAGCTTCGGGTGCATCTGAGATTTATGCAGTAGAGCTTTCCGAGGAACGCAAAGCTAAAGCTGAAGAGCTGGGTGCTATTGTGCTTGATCCTAAGACTTATGATGTGGTGGAAGAACTGCACAAACGGACTAACGGCGGTGTAGATGTAGCCTATGAAGTCACTGGAGTACCTCCTGTACTGACTCAAGCTATTGAATCCACTAAAATTAGCGGACAAATCATGATCGTCAGCATTTTTGAAAAAGAAGCTCCGATCAAGCCTAACAATATCGTTATGAAGGAACGCAATCTGACTGGTATTATCGGCTACCGTGATGTATTCCCAGCTGTTATCAGCCTGATGGAAAAAGGTTATTTCCCTGCCGACAAGCTGGTTACCAAACGTATTAAACTCGAAGAAGTGATTGAGCAAGGTTTTGAAGGTCTCCTGAAAGAGAAAAATCAGGTTAAAATCCTGGTATCTCCGCAAGCCTAATATCGAAAACAAACCAGATGTCTGCTCTACGCAGACATCTTTTTATAAAAAAACGCTCTCCTTCCTGCGACATACTGTCGTCAAGATGAGTAGCGTTTTTTGATTACCATTTGGATTACTTAGTTACATTTTTCAGAACATCGTCAATCATTTGACTGTTTGCAATTGTACCTGTGTACAACCAGCTGGAATCCTTACCAAAATCGTATACGTGGCCTTCTTTAACGGCTGAAATTCCCGCCCATACAGGATCTTTTACAATATCTTCTTTACTCACGTTTTTGCTGTTCACGATAAAGATATAATCCGCATCCAACTCGGCCAGCTTCTCCAGCGATAAATTACTCCAGTTCGCCTTAGCCGTTTTCGAAATCTCCTGTACGACTTGTGGAATCTTGAATCCCAAATCCTTATACAATACATCACCGCTGGATAGATTCTGGTTTACGACATACACGTTTTTATCCGTTACCCATAATGCCGCCGCAGTTTTTTGTCCCACCGTCTGACTCAGCTGGGCTTTAGCCTCTGCTGCTTTTTTGTCGTAGTTGCTCAATGCCTGCTTCGCTTCACTACTCTTATTCAGCACCTCACCCACGGTCAGCAGCTCTTGACGCCAATCATTGTTCATATTAGTGCCTACCACGTAGGTTGGAGCAATTTTAGAGTATTGATTATATTTGTCGCCTTCCACCATGCTCGCACTGTCCATAATGATTAAATCAGGCTTGAAGTTCAGAACCGCCTCAAACGGAAGATCTGAAGCAATGGTAGGAACGTCCTTCAGTTCTTTTTGCAGGTAACCTTGAACTGAATTTTTCCCTACCGACCATTGGGCTACAGGTTTAACCCCCAGCGCAACCAGATGATCCTCCAGATAAGAAGCGATCACACGCTGAGGCTGAGCCGGAATTTTCACCTCATGCCCAAGTGCATCCTTCAGCACCCTTTCCTGTGATGTTGGTTCCGCTGATGTATTATTGGTCCCTTGGGAAGCACCATCGGTTGCCGTAGGACTGGATGTGCCTGAGCACGCGCTGAGCAGCAGGGTAAAACTAAGCAATAAAATAAATGCCATGGAATGCTTTGCGTTTCTATTCATTCGTAAAATCCCTTCATCATGATTTTGATAATGATTATTATCCTCAATAACAGTATGCAGGGCGCCACTTATCGAATCAATGGAACATTCGGACATGCTTAATGGATTATCCAGACTGGTATCTCTCACAAAAGCAGATGAATATAGGCTGTCCCGGTAATGAACCGGGGATACACCCGTATATTTTTTGAATGCCCGGCTAAAGAAATAGACATCCGGGTACCCCACACTGGTAGCGATATCCTGGAGAGTGGCATCCGTCTTCCGCAAAAGCTCCTTTGCCTTGTCCATTCGCAGTTGAATCAAGTACATAATCGGGCTACAATCCGTTTGTTTTTTAAATAACCGAGTCAAATGTCTCGGACTGCATTCCAACAATCCGGCCAAACGTTCCAGCGTTACGGACTCCGCGTAATGATCCTGCATAAATCGAATCGCCTGTGTCACGATATCCCGCGCAGAAGTTCGAGCCTTCGGTTCCTGCAATTGCCGCATACATTCATATGCAAAATCATAGAACCGACCCTGAGCCTGAATCTTGGATAGCGCCTCATGATCCTGCCATGCGTACTCCAGTAGTTGCAGCTTTTGGTACAGTATAACCGGATAAGGCGGTGCAAAACCATGAACTATCGAAGGATGATTATACACCGTATGTCCAGATAGAGAAGTCGCTTTATATAGTACAAGGATATATTCTATCCCGCATTGCGAGGGTTTCATATTCAGTTCAAAGCCTTTGCTGCCATGCAGTACGTACCCTGAATGTGGCGTATCCTTCCAATCACCATCCAAACGCACGCTACCCTGCAATACAAATACAAAAGCCTGCGCTGGAAGACGATACGGTTGAAGCAACTCTTCCGGCTCCAGTCGAATATGCCGGACATCCATGACACGAATCGACGAATGGAGCCATAGGGACAGCAGTTTGTTTAACTCATCAGCTTCATGTCTCTTGCTCATCCCGATATAGGAACCTGCCTGCTTTTGCCGATCCTGCTTCACGTATCAAAGCCTCCGCTTCATAAATATCATACTTTTTTTCCAAACCAACCTCATTATATATCATCTTTTACTGCGTCTACTATGAGACAAATATTCCTGCACGAAACAAGGTGAATATACCATTTTCATGGTACAATTTGTATAAATACAAGATTTAAAATACATAGGGGGTTTGACAGCATGAACGGTTCCAACATTGCATTGAGTACAGGAGCTAATGCACCATTCGGTAAGGAAGATACGGTGCGGGTCACCATTACATGGAAGCATGCACCTGCCGAACTGGATGTTAGCTGTTTTATGGTAGGAGCAGACGGAAAGGTTTCCTCAGATGACTATTTCATTTTTTACAATCAACCCGCTGACCCGCACGGCCATGTACGGTTACAGCGTCCCAATGACAGAACCACTGAGTTTACTGTAGCGCTCCAGGAACTGGAACGAACCGGAGTGGAAAAATGTGTGTTTGCAGCCACACTGGACGGCCCAGGTACTTTTGCCGATGTGGTCGGCTGCTCACTTACTGCTCAAGGCAAGCAATCCCATATCACCTACAGCATCACCGAAGCTACCAAAGAAACGTCACTCGTATTCGCTGAAATATACCGCCATACGTCTGGCTTCAAGCTTCGCGCAGTTGGGCGTGGTTTCAATGGGGGACTAAAGCCGCTCGCCGAGGCTCATGGTGTCACCGTAGAGGAAACGGAATCGCCAGCAGCACCGTCCGCTGATCAAGCCGGCGTGAAGGAGCCTTCTCCTGTGAATGGAAGAATTAATCTGCTTAAACAGAAGGTACAAATTTCACTCCAAAAGAAGCAGATAGACCGTGAAAAAGCACGAGTAGCGGTTGTATTAGACGCTTCTGCTTCCATGGCGAAACTGTACTCTAAAGGAACCGTGCAAAAAGCCTTCGAACGTGTTCTGGCTGTATCGGCCTGCATGGATGATGACGGTGAAATGGACGTATGGTTTTTTGCGAACAAAGCCAAACGCGCTCCAAGCGTCACGGAACGGGATTACGAGAATTACGTAAAACGAAATTTCCCGGAAATCGGATACGGAAATATAGGATTTGGTAACAATGAGCCTGAAGTGATAGAGGATATCATTTTAAAATATACAAAAGAGGTACCCAATGAAACAATCCCGACCTACATTATCTTTTTCAGTGACGGTGGCGTATATGAAACGAAAAAAATATCAAAGTTGCTGATCAAGTGCTCGAAAACTCCGATTTTCTGGCAATTTGTTGGTCTTGGTCATGCTGATTTCGGAGTCCTTGAAAAGTTGGATAATCTGCGCGGTCGCGTAGTGGATAATGCAGATTTCTTTGCCTTGGATGACATTGACTCCGTGACAGACGCAGAATTGTACGACCGTCTGCTGAATGAGTTTCCTGGTTGGCTCAAGCAAGTGCGGGCTAAAGGAATATTGCGGAGCTAATCCTTCACCGCAATGCGATACTCCTACATGATCACTTAAATATCCGCCGAGCAGAACAATAAAGGCAGAATGACCGCAGATAGAGCAATCATCAGCGCCAGCATTCTGCCTCTGTTTTCTTCAGTTTGTCCTCTATCGATTTCAATCTCCCTACCAGATCCTATTTCTTTCATTTCCTAATTGGATATTTTCATGTAGTATAAGTCTAATTGAAGTAACCCTGTTTGGGCTATGCTGAAGCTATACACTATATGAAGGAGGATTTCATATTGAAATCAAATGAAGCAACTTTGCACAAAAAGCTGCTCCCACGGCATATTACCTTTATGGCTATGGGTGGAGTCATCGGAACGGGAATTTTTAAAGGAAGTACCGAAACGATTAGCTTGGCGGGACCTGGAGTTATTTTATCCTATGTATTCGCGGGACTCCTGCTCTTGGTCGTTATGGGCGCAATTGCCGAGATGGCTACCGTCTATCCCAACATGAATATGAAAGATTTTATTCGCAAAGCTTTTGGAGAACGACTGTCCTTTATTATCGGCTGGTTGTATTGCTTCATGTGGCTGGCCGTCTGTATCATTGAGGTCATTGCTGCGGGAAGCTTCCTGCAATATTGGTTGCCAGATGTTCCTCTATGGGTACTCAGTTTAGTGAGTGCGGCTTTCATTATTGTTGTCAACATGCTGAGTGTCGGCGGTTTTGGAGAGCTGGAATTTTGGCTTGCGGGTATTAAGATTGCCATGATTATTATCTTCATCGCCTTGGGTGGCTGTATACTGTTCGGGATTATTCCCACTGAAACTCCACCTTATCTAAGCAACTACGCGCAGCACGGCGGATTTCTACCTAATGGCTGGTTAGCTATCTTTTCAGCGCTGCTGGTCGTTACCTTTTCATACGGAGGGTCCGAGCTGATTGGACTGACGTTGACGGAGACAGAAAATCCGGAAAAGGTACTACCTAGAGTGGTTAAAAGCTTTATTCTTCGCGTTGTTTTGTTCTATACGTTGCCCATTCTCATCATTTGTGGCTTGATTCCCTGGAACCAACTGGATGCGAATACCAGCCCGTTTGTACAGGTACTGTCTTCTGTAGGGCTTCAAGGCTCGGCTCATGTTATGAACTTTATTCTGATCACTGCTGTACTGTCTGCCGCCAATTCGGGAATTTACGGGGCTACACGTATGCTGCATTCGCTGGCTATCAATGGAGAAGGTCCCAAATCACTCGCCCGTTTATCTTCAAACGGGGTTCCGGTAAATAGTCTCAAATTGTGCGCTGTAGTCCTGATTGTCGGTTCCATGGTTGCTTATGTCGCTCAGGACGGGCTGTTCCGTATTTTGATGGCTGTACCTGGCTTCGTCGTGTTGCTCGTCTGGAGCTGTATTTGTCTGTCCCAATTGAAATTGCGCAAATCTTATCCAGTGGAGCCTACTTTCAAGATATGGGGATTCCCTTATGTAACGGCGGTTACAGTGGGATGCCTATGGGTCATTGCGTTCCTATTCTTGCTTGACCCGCAAAATCGCATTAGCATTAGCGTGTGCGTGGCTTTCATGGCATTTCTGGTCATCTGGTCTTTGGTGAAGTTCCGGAGAAAGCAGGCGTAAGTAGCATATGATTCAATCTTACCTGTTTCCTGTTTCGTATGCCTTTCTTGCGTTTCCTTTTGCTGCGTTATTGTTTACACTGCCTTTCCTTATCGTGCAATATCGCAGACATGGCTATATTCACAAGGCTAGAGCATGGCTGCTTTACTTGATGCTTTTATACTTAATGAACGTCTTCTTTCTGGTCATACTACCGCTTCCGGCATCGCGTCATAATGCTGCATTAGCCGGGGGAGCGTTGCAGTTGATGCCCTTGCAGTTCGTTCAAGACATTATAAGAGAAACATCCATCTCACCCGCCCATCCCTCCAGCTATGTTCATTTGCTTTAGCGCTATTGTTCCAATTACTTCTCCTACTGAAACAGTTGTACCTTTCAACCACGGGGTAAACGGGTAGTTTGTTAAAAGAGGCTGTCCCAAAACTAAACATTTGAACGCCCTCACCAGAAAAATAGAATGATAATCGTAAAAAGCCAAGGACTAAGCGGTCTGTTTTCGCTTAGCTCCTTGGCTTTTGTCTTGCGTGGCTCTTTAGCCGCAAATACTCTTGCTCACTTTGATATCGCGATCCCCTTGGCTTTTGTACACTGCGGCTTTAACGCAGCCCCGTTGTTTCTTTGCACTCCACCTAGGCGACATTCTTTAGCTTGGCGTATTGTTGCAGGTGTAAGGCTTTTGCCGAAGCCCAACCGCCGATGACAAATTGACATCGGACAATTTGTCCGATATAATCAAAACAAAACGGACAAACTGTCCGAATTTATAATATGAAGGATGAAACTGGGATGTATATCAAAAAGTTGTATTTTTTATCTGTAGGTGAATGTTTCCTAGATCAATCGGCAGTTAATCGAACCCTTGCCCCCGGGAAATTAGTCGGAATGCCTGTGTGGTCTTTTCTATTGGAAACGACCAGCGGGCCGATACTCATCGATACGGGAATGCCCGACGCTTTTATCAACAATCCCGATTACTACAAGGGGACTAGACGTGAAGGGCGCGTCGTCCCCAACATGTCTGACGGCGACTCGATCGTAAATGTGTTAAAGCGTGTCGGTTATCGACCTGACGATATTCAAATGGTCATTAGCTCCCATTTACACTTGGATCATTCTGGGGGAAACGGGCATTTCCGCAATACGCCGATCCTTATTCAAAGGGCAGAGTATGATGCGGCCATAAACAATGAGGATTACTCTCCATTAGAGTGCAGGCTGCCCGATTTACAATATCAAATCATTGAGGGTGACCATGAATTGATTCCGGGGGTTCAAATTTTATTCACTCCGGGTCATTCCCCTGGCCATCAATCAGTCCTTGTCACAACGGAAAAGTCGGGTCCAGTGCTACTGACAATTGATGTTGCTTATACTCGGGAGAACTTCGAGAATAGCGTACCGTTCTTGACATTCGATCAAGAGATGGCTGCCAAATCGATTACTCGCATGCAGGAGTTAATTCAGGATGTTCGGCCGTCCTATGTTTTCTTGGGACACGATAGAGATCAGGCGCAAAAATGCCGCACCTTTCCTGACTTCCTGTAATGGAGGGACAGCCTATGGATACTCAATCAATGGCTTTATCCGGCAATGAGCGGAAATTAATGGGGACACTTTGCTTGCTCATTATTTTCGGAAACATCAATATGACCATGTTTAATTTGTCTATACCTTCGATTTCCGCTGACTTTGCCCTGACCTCCTCGCAGGTGAGCTGGGTTATGGTCGGTTACAGCATTTTGATGGCTATCGGCGCCGGTACTTACGGCAAGTTAACGGAGTCCTTTTCCTTTCGACAGCTGTATGTCATTGGTTTAATCCTTTTAGCTTTCGGCTCTATGATCGGCTTTTTTGCAGCTTCATACTTGCAAGTCATCATTGGAAGACTGCTGCAGGCAGCAGGGGCCTCATCCATCTCTCCCCTGTCTTATGCGGCAGTAACCCTGTATTTTAAGCCTACAGTCAAGGGACGGGTGCTGGGAACCTTATCCGCCACAATTGCCTTAGCTTCCGGCTTCGGGCCTGTGTTCGGCGGTTTCGTGGAGCAATACTTTGGCTGGCGTGCTTTGTTCATCGTGTCCAGTCTGAGCCTATTTGTTATCCCTTTGATATTCAAGTATGTTCCTGACAAGAAACACGACCGCGGTTCATTCGATTTTCTCGGAGCTGTTTTGTTCTCCGCGGGACTGGCGTTGGTATTGCTAGGGGTTACGAACTATTGGTTTATGCTCATTGCAGGAGCAGCAGTTCTTCTATGGTTCGGTACTCATATTCAGAAAAAAGAACATCCATTTATCGATGCATCTTTCATGAAAAATGCTCCTTACCGACGAATTCTAGGGATTGGATTCCTTACCTTCGTATGCAACACGGGGTTAACCTTTACTCTTCCTGTCATGATGAAGAATTCCTTTCATTTACCAACTAGTAAAATCGGTCTGCTGATGCTTCCCGGTGCCGCCTGTGCAGCCTTGCTCGGATCCCGGATCGGAGGTTGGACAGATCGTTTCGGAAGCTCCCGCGTGCTTGTCATATCGCAAAGTCTCGTCATCAGCGGATTTATACTACTGGGGGTATCCGTACATTTGCCGCCATGGATCGACGCTTTATTGATCATTATCCTTATGATTGGATTCAACGGTGTCCTCACCTCTAGCAGCAATTTAGTTTCGACGACACTCCGTTCGGCTGAGCTGGGTGTGGGGATGGGTATTTTCACACTGGCCTATCTCCTAGGCGGAGCATTCGGCCCTGCGCTGGTCGGCCGACTGATTGATCTAAAGATGCCTTTTTCTGTTGTTTATTTTAC
Organism: Paenibacillus sp. F4; assembly: GCF_002894905.1. Lineage (NCBI taxonomy): Bacteria > Bacillati > Bacillota > Bacilli > Caryophanales > Paenibacillaceae > Paenibacillus > Paenibacillus sp. F4. Next base: position 249,694 of record NZ_POVS01000017.1, on the reverse strand, counting down.
CATTTCCCTGTTGGCAATCCTGACATACTTATTCGCAAGAAAAGCAAATCCTAGCGGAAGCTATGGTAATTAGTTTGGTAGACGGACGACATGTCCGAAAGATACGGAGGATGAATAGATGAGTAAATTAAATTTCCAACTGTCCTTTGCTGCTATTCATGAGCTGGCCGAGGGGATCCGAACAAGGGAAATATCCCCGGTAGAGATTACAGAACATGCGCTTCACCGCATCGAACGTTTGAATCCGAAACTGAACGTTTTCGTTACCCAAACGTCCGAACTGGCGATTGAACAAGCGAAGCAATCGGAACGCGATATTATGCATGGTCGGTACAAAGGGCCCCTTCACGGGATTCCCATCGTTCATAAGGATCTATATTACACTAAAGGGATCCGAACAACTGCCGGTTCAAAAATATTGAACAGCTTCGTCCCCGATTACGATTCGACGGTTGCAGCTAAGCTACATGAGGCTGGAACAGTTCTGCTAGGCAAAGTACAGACTCACGAGTTCGCAGCGGGATTGACAACAACTAGCCCGCACTTCGGTCCTTGCCTCAATCCGTGGAACACTGAACTTGTAACGGGAGGTTCAAGCGGCGGCTCGGCTTCTGCTTTAGCGGCTGGACTTACTTATCTGGGCACAGGCTCGGATACCGGAGGTTCGATCCGCATACCCGCTGCTTTGTGCGGTGTCGTAGGGATGAAGCCGACGTACGGTCGGGTCAGTCGGTATGGTATCATTCCAATGGCCTGGTCATTGGACCACTCGGGTCCGTTGACCCGCTGTGTCATGGATGCGTCCCTGTCCTTGGATGTGATGTCTGGCTTCGATCCAAAGGATGAATCGACTGTCGATCTGCCTGCGCCAGGTATCAAGATGTATCCGAATGGTCTCAGGGGTGTGCGTATCGGATTGCCGACAAGCTACTATTACGAGGATTTGATGCCGGAAGTGGAAGCTGCGATGAAGGCCGCTATCAATAAATTCCGAGAACTGGGAGCAGAAATCATCGAAGTTAGCCTGCCCCTGATCAAACATGTTAGAAGTGCGACGATGGCCATTATGATGACGGAAATGTACTCGTACCACGAGAAGTGGCTTGAGACAGAATTGGAACAGTATGGACCGGACGTCCGAATGTTTCTTGAAAGCAGTAGAGATATTCCGGCTTCCATTTACCTTCAGTCTCAGCGGGCCCGGCAACTAATTGTCAATGATTTTTTGAATGCATTGTCCGGAATCGACATCTTGTTGACGCCGGCAACACCGATCACTGCGCCGCGTGCAGATGATGATGCTAGTGTATTCAGATTGAACTCATTTACGGTTCCGACCAATTTGACTGGCTTGCCTAGCCTGAGCATGCCTTGCGGCTTCTCACCTTCCGGTCTGCCGATTAATATGCAATTGATTGGCCGCCCCTTCGAAGAAGCGACAGTACTAGGTATCGGCAATACTTATGAAATGAATACAGACTGGCACAAGAGACATCCGGATTTGTAAGCCTGACTATATTTGATGGAGGGTAATCTATGGATCAAAAGCAACTTAACTCTGAAGTTAGCAGGAAAGCATCAACCGAAACCGGAACAGATACGACGAGCGACAAGAAAAAAGCATACGAGCAGTTTATTCATACGATCGCAAGTTTAAAGGAACTGGACCTATCGGGCATTGAACCGCATTTGCCTCCAATTTACAAAAAGCACTATACCAAGAAATAAAAAAAAGCTCATCGGTCACCCAAATGAATGTATTTTTAATTTTTCACGAAATGTATTATAATATGAAGACGGACAACATGTCCTATACACGAAAAACGGACATATTGTCCGTTTTTCGTGTTAAATAACAGTTAAATTAATGATGAAGGGAGATGTTTATGGTGAATTCAGAATCGCAATCTGTCTCTCTGAAAATTCCCAGAGAGGAGTTAAACCGAAGACGAATTTTGGCGGCGGCTAGAGAACTTTTCATCAAAAACGGTGTTGACAATGTCAATATGCATCAGATTGCGAAGACTGCTGGAGTAGGACAAGCAAGCCTATACCGACGCTACTCGGATAAGGGCGACATATGTCAGGAGATCGCGTATGAAGAATACCAACCCTTGTTTGATGAAGTTCAAGCATTTCTTGATCAATCCCCAGAAAGCGCTGCCTTGGACCGGCTTTACCATGTAATCGTAAGATATGTCTCTTTTTTAGAGGCGAAAGTTCCTTGGCTCTGTGAGGTCAGCCGGGCCTCAACCGGGCATCGTCCGTTACAATCTCCGTTATGTCAATGGATGCGCAATATAAGCAGAATTCTGCTAAATGAGGCCGTTGAACAGGGAGACGTATCCGGGGTGGACATTTCATATACTATTGAAGCCCTGCTGGCCGTGCTTCACAATATCGATTACCATCTCCAAGATGAAGGCTTTACAAGCCAACGAGTTCTTGATGGATTACACCGCATATTTATTGAAGGTTTAAGAGCTAATAGACATTAATTGAGGGGCTGGCCACAAAGCCACATAACATGGATGAGGGATAGTCCTGCGTAACTCCTCTTTTTATCTCATAATGGTATATTGAATGTACAAAGAAACCATATCCTTTCAAATGGTCGGGTGGTACCTCCATTTTATCCAGGAACGGTTTCTTATTGTTTTACAATTGGAGAACAGGACGTCCCTAGTCGTTTTCATGACTTATGGGACAACCCTTTTTTTTCTGCCAATGGCTGCTATGCGAATTGTCCGGATCGGAGGGAGCGGCAGTGTGCTGGTTCGCTCACCAGTTCATGAGCTGTAAGAGCGCCGCGCTACCTTATACCTTTACGGACACCAAAAGGATTTTATTTTCACGCAATTAATTTTAGAGAATAAAAAAGAGCATCCCAAGGGATGCCCTTCTTTCACTATATTGCATTGATGATGAATTGTCCTTTTGGCGCTTTGATCTCAAAGTAATACTGTTGATCTTTATTTAAACCACTTAATTGTTTGCTATTCCCAGGAGACACTTGAAACTCATCAATTACGACATTTCCTTTTTCATCTTTAACTCTCATAAGTGCATTACCTGCACTGTTTGCATCATTTATGATTGTCTTATCCCAAAAAACACTATCAAATTTGATGGAATCTTGACCATCAAATTTAACACTATTCCATTCATCAGTTTCTTTTTCTATAGCCATAACTGACGTTATCTTAGGAGAGAAGTAATTATGAACTGTTTCTACATTTTGATAAACTTGATAAGAACAAACAAAAATAATGGTTAACGTAACGAAAATCGCACCAATTACACCAATTTTCTTGATTTTACTATTAACCATAATTCAACTCCTTAATCAATCGTAATATTATAATATCCCGTTTTACTTACTTTTCCTTGCAGGGTATAGTCTCCGGCATTCCAAGGTATCGTATCAAGTTCTACAGATTTTCCTGCCGCAACTGTTTTGGTACTTCCTACTTGCGCGCCTGTATCATCTACAACCCTAAAAGTGACAGAACCTGGGCTGTTTGCACCGTTTGTAACAGTAGGTACCCGACGGGGCGTAGCCTTTTTCGTGGATTCTATCATATGGATCGGGCTACTCGGCATCATGGAGTCTCTGCATGTGCCTGCTGCTTTCTGAGTTTCCAGTGGGGTATACTTTATGGTGGTTCCTTACCTAACGAATGGGCGAACGCCAGGGAAATGGCTGGTGCGTATTCATCTTACAGGGACAGGACAACGGATTTCCCTATGGGAGCTCATAAAGCGTTACAGTCTCTTGTACTGGGTGTATTTTGGACTTAATTACGTACTGGGAGGACCCGTGCTGTGGTCTCAAGTCTCTCCATGGGTAAGTGTTCTGATCAGCCTTTTGTTGTTGGTGATCAACGGATGGTTCTTTTTCCATCTGGTCATACGTCTATTCAAGAAAGCCCCGTTATTTTATGAGGAGCTTAGCCATACTTCACACCAAATTATATGGCCCAAGCACTATCATCATCCTCAAAATGACACTGCTGACCCTGCAGAAACGTCGGGAGCGAATACCGTGAAATGATAACTGAAAGACTGAGAACGTGATAAGCACCCGCGATCTACGTTGCATCTAAGCAAATAAAAAAACAGGCGAAGCAAAGGGATTTCCTTTGTCCGCCTGTTTTTTATTTTGCGTATAGATGTTAGTTCGTTTCCCTTATTTCCACTGTGCGATTTGATCAATAGGCAAACGTGTGGACGGATGACCCTCGTTAATTCCTTTACCCATGGAAATGAGCATAACAGGGACATAACGATCTTTTTCCAGACCAAAGGCTTCAGCAATTTGATCCTTTTCAAAACCGCCAATAGCGTTAGTATCATAACCATGAGCGCGCGCTACCAGCATAAGCTGCATGGATACCAAACCACCGTCAATCAGGACCGTTTCTTTGTTCACAACTGGATCAAGCGTTGCAAAATGAGCTGCCACTTTTTCCTGTTGCATTTCTTTAATGTCTTTTGGCATATAGCCCAGTTCTACAGCTTCTCCGAAAATTTGTTCGAAATTATCAAAGTTGTTCAAATCTCCAAACACAGCGATCACTGCCGAAGATGTTTCTACTTGACGTTGGTTGAAACGGGCCAATGGTGCCAGTGTAGCTTTACCTTCAGGGCTGTCAATGACGAGGAAACGCCAAGGTTGCAGGTTAATGGAAGATGGTGCGCGTGTAGCTTCTGTCAAAATCTCTGTCATTTCCTCACGACTGATCTTCACGGATGGATCGTATACTTTTACAGAACGGCGTCCCAGTGCGATTTCTTTAAAATCATTCGTTTTTACAATATTGGATGTGCTCGTATTATTCATTCCAATCTCTCCTTGTCCCTCTGTGGGTATAGTAATGTTAAAAAAGGTTGTCAGTCCATATCGGATATATGACTATTCATCACTTGCAGCATATCAGCTAGTTGGTGCCGCTGGGTCTCGTCGAAGCTCTGTAGCAGCTGAGCTACAAACTGCGAACGCTCCTGCTTAAAGATGACAATGCGTGCACGCCCATAATCGGTCAGGCTTACCAAGGTAACCCTGTTGTCCTCTGGCTTCGTGCGTCGTGTGACCATTGCTGTCGCTTCCAGTTGTTTCAAATGGCGCGTTACGGCTGCAGCGTCAATGCCAACCTCTTTTTGCAGCAGAGTTTGACTAATCTCCTCCACTTGATACAACTTGCACAATAGCTGCAATCTGGACGCGCTGACTCCTGCGCAACGCTCAAACTTGGAGCTAATCTGCTTGTTCAGTAGCAGCAACATCTCAAAAATATACTCAGCCTCGGATGGTGTCTGGGTGATATCAATCTCTCCTCCCTTAAGCATATCGCTGGGCTTCGTATTCTAACCTTTTGATCCATCAATTATTGATCTATCAAGTAATATACATCCTCTTAAAAAATAAATCAAGTCCCTGAGAAAAATAAAGTGCTCTTTGCAAATAAAAGCTGAGCGACTCGCACAAGAGCCGCTCAGCTTCAATTTAACTTTATTATGTTCCGTTGTGCTAAATAATCCCGTGGGACAGCATTGCGTCGGCCACACGCACAAATCCTGCGATATTGGCTCCGACAACCAGATTGCCCGGCACGCCGTATTCCTCGGCCGCCTTCACGCTGTTAGCATAGATATTTTTCATAATATCATGCAGCTTGGCATCCACTTCCTCAAAGGTCCATGACAGGCGCATGCTGTTCTGCGACATTTCAAGCGCCGAGACCGCTACTCCGCCTGCATTGGCTGCCTTGGCTGGTCCAAACAGAACCCCATTGTCCAAAAACACTTCAATGGCCTGTAGCGAGGATGGCATATTGGCACCTTCGCCTATAGCTTTTACGCCATTACTTACCAGCAGCTGGGCTGCTTGCTCGTCAATTTCATTCTGTGTGGCGCATGGCAGTGCGATGTCGCATGGGATCGACCAGATCCCCGAACAGCCTTCTGTATAGATTGCGCCTGGACGCTCTTGAGTATACTCACTAATCCGCAGACGGTTCACTTCTTTCAGCTGCTTCACCAGCTTCAGATCGATACCGTCTGGATCATAGATGTAGCCATTCGAGTCACTACATGCCACGACTGTAGCACCGAGCTGCTGTGCTTTTTCAATCGCATAAATAGATACGTTCCCCGAGCCCGACACGACGACGCGTTTTCCTTCAAAGGACGATCCCTGAGCCTGCAACATCTCGTTTACAAAATATACACAACCGTAGCCAGTCGCTTCCGTACGTGTGAGACTGCCTCCGTAATGAATCCCTTTACCCGTCAGGACGCCACCTTCATGTCCTCCGCGAATCCGCTTGTATTGTCCGAACATGTAACCGATCTCGCGGCCACCTACTCCAATATCCCCAGCCGGAACGTCGGCATCTGGACCAATATATTTATACAACTCAGTCATGAAGCTTTGTGTAAAACGCATCACTTCGTTATCTGATTTCCCTTTGGGATCAAAATCCGAGCCGCCTTTACCACCACCGATGGGAAGACCCGTCAATGCATTTTTGAAAATCTGCTCAAAACCCAAAAACTTGACGATTCCCAGATATACAGACGGATGGAAGCGAAGTCCACCTTTATAAGGCCCTATCGCACTGTTAAACTGCACACGGAAGCCACGGTTGACCTGTACAACCCCCGCATCATCCACCCAAGGTACACGGAAGGTAATGACTCGCTCCGGCTCCACTAGCCGTTCCAGAAGCCCCTGCTGCATATACTTAGGGTGCTTAGCCAATACCGGAATTAGCGAATCCAATATTTCCTTGACGGCCTGATGGAATTCATTCTCATGAGGATTGCGCGCAATAACCTTCTCAAAAACGGACTGCACATATTCGGCTGCTGCTTGTTGACTCTGCTCTGGACGGATCATGGTCATTATTTAATACACCCCTTTTATAATTAGCCCCTCTGTTAAATGACGGAACGACGTTATTCTGCACCTTCGAGAGTGGAACTTTATGTATTCATAAAATTTAGTTAACTATACATGATTTTTTATAATAATACATCTAATTCGCCTATAAAAAATTTTTGTATCCTTCATCAAATAACTCTATGAACCTCTCATTGTCTGTTAGTTTCCTAAAGCTAAATCCCTTGATTCACGGGCTTTTTTCACGGTTTTTAAGGCCCTAACACCTTACTCCACATGGCATTATAATGTGAACAAATTGAAACTAAAACATACAGCACATCTGGAAAATATGGAAATAAAAAAGAGGCTAGCGCGCAGGGCGTAGCCTCCTTTCCCATTCTTTTACACATAAAAAGCTTCAAGCTGACGCACAATTTCTGCCTCGTCATGCTCTACCACCTGCTGATGCTGCGATTTAGAGAACAATTGTTCAATTTGCGCCGGGAACTCCTGCTTGATGTCCACCAGACGAATGGCTTCATCAAATTTGGCCGGATGCGCTGTCGCAAAAGTCACACATACTTCGTCCGCGCCATTACACGCCTCATACGCGGCAATACCGCATGCCGTATGGGGATCGAGCAAATAATCGTATTCGGCCTTGTATTTCTTGATTAGCTCCAGACACTGCTCATTCGAAGCGCCGAGCGCTTCAAAATCCTGCTGTACCCGTTTCAAATCCTCTGCACTGATCACAATCCGTCCCTCGGTTTTGAGGTTATTCATGTATTCAGATACCTTGGCTGCATCTTCTCCAAGGAAGTAATACAGATATCTTTCGAAATTGCTCGCCACCTGAATGTCCATCGAAGGACTGTGTGTGCTTTTGAAGTCACCTGGCTTGTATTCACCTGTCTTCACGAAGCGCTCCAAAATATTATTTTCATTGGTTGCAATGATCAGCTTATGGATCGGCAGACCCATTTTCTTCGCAAGAAAGCCGGAAAAAATATTGCCAAAGTTGCCGGATGGCACACTGATATTGATTTTTTTCGTACCCGCAGACTCCTGTGCCCGGAAATAAGCATAGAAGTAATATACGGTTTGCGCCAAAATACGCACAAAGTTAATCGAGTTAATCGCCCGCAAATGATGCTTACCTTTGAAATCCAGATCGGCAAACAGGTCCTTAATGACCTTCTGACAATCGTCAAAGTTCCCTTTTACGGACAGATTCAATACATTTTCATCGTCAACCGTCGTCATTTGCAGCTCTTGTACCTTGCTCACCTTTTGGTGTGGATGCAAAATACAGATTTTAATGCCTTCCTTGCCACGCACGCCCTGAATCGCTGCCGCCCCGGTATCACCTGAGGTTGCACCCAAAATGTGAATGATCTCATTCTGCTTCTTGGACACGTAGGAATAAAACTCACCCATAAATTGCAGCGCCACATCCTTGAACGCGAACGTAGGCCCGTGGAACAGCTCCAAAATAGACAGGGAATCGTTGATCTTCTTCACTGGCGTAACTTCTAGATGACGGAAGCTCGCATAACTGCGCTCCACCAGCTGTTCCAAATCTTCACGAGGAATCTCATCATTGATATACAGCGCAAAAACTTCCAGCAGCAGCTCTCTGTAGCTCAATGTAGCCCATTGCTCTAACGTAGCTGCCGACACGGTCGGAATCTGCTCAGGTACCATCAGACCTCCATCGTCAGCTAACCCCATGAGCACGGTATCAATAAATCCCTTGGCTTCTACTCGACCTCTAGTGCTTATATATCTCATATACATCCCCCAATAAAAATTCAATTCGAACCTTTTTTCGAATATATTATTGTCTATAATACCCTGTCGCGGTGCTGTAACCAAGCCTTTTTTTTCATATTTCAAAGACTTTCTCCTACTTTACCATACCCTGATGCATCAGGCATCTGTAATCGATAGGCAATCGGAACGTCAGAAACAGGCCGTAAGTCTGAAAAAAGAAGGCTGCTCCAGTGATTAGGAACCTGAAATCGAGAGTGCAGCCAGCTTGAGCGAAGGGGATGTGCAGCTTCCCGTAAAACGCAAATCGTTGCCAACTTCCTCTACCTGCTGTAACACGTCAAAGAAGTTGCCCGATACGGTGATCTGATTGACTGCTCTGACCACTTGCCCCTGCTCAATCCAGTATCCCAGACAAGCCAGCGAAAAGTTACCGGACGCCGTATTCGTACCCGCATGCAGCCCTTGCAACTCGACGATCATCAACCCGCGATCCGTCTTGCGAATCATGTCCTCCAACGTAGACGTGCCTGGTTCCACATATAGATTATGATACGATACACCGATTTTACCGTTATAACTGCCCTTGGAAGCATTAGAGGTACTTTCCACCCCAGCCTTGCGAGCCGTCTTGCGATTATGGAAATACGTCCGTAGTTCGCCGTCCTTGATGATCTCATTACGATGCGTTGCGCTGCCTTCGGCATCAAACGTACTGCCTGCGGGAACGTTCTCCATCAGCGGATCATCAATCAGCGTAATACGCTCACTTGCCACCTTTTGCCCTAGTTTCCCAGCTAATCGCGAAAAGCCTTTATCCACCGATTCCGCTGAAAATACCGACGTATACGCAGCCAGCAATTGCGCTGCTGCATCATGACGGAAAATGACCGGATAGTTATCCGATTGGATCGTGTGCGCACCCAGCTTGGAAACAGCCTCTTTTACGGCTTTACGCGCCACATCCGCAATATCGATTTCTTCCACACTTCGCAGCGAATAATCATGCCAGCCCCCAGTTACCGTCTCGTCATGCTCTGCTGCAATCACATACACATAAGCGGTCGCTAGGCTTTTGCGACGATGGCAGTGCAGTCCTTTGGTATTTACTATCAGGACCTCATTTTCACGAATGCTGACTGAGCAATGCCGAGCCATCACAATCCTTGGATCTGCGGCAAGCGCTGTGCGCTCCATTTCTAGCGCCGCTTCAATAAGAATCTCTGGAGCGGTGTCGGCCAACGCTGAGGCATAGGCAGGCTGCTCAGGGTAGCTCTCAGAGCCTGCGAACAGCTCATCCTGCTCCTCGCTCTCCAATATGTCCGCATTGCTGCGTGCCTCTTCCAATAAAAAGTCGATTACGTCCGGTTCCAGCTTCTCTGTAGAGGCATAACCCATTTTCCCGTTAATGACGCCCCGGAAGGAAAGCCCACCGTTTTCGACGATGGTATATTGGTCAATTTCCCCTTTCAGCACCTTTACCGAGGTAGAACGTCCATTTACATAGTAGATTTCCATATCCGCGTAGCCGATTTCTCGGCCTTTTGTGAACAACGCTTCCTGAAATTGCTGAATATTCATCGCCTATTCCCCCTTCCGTCCGCCGACGGTCATCTCGGACACACGAATTGTCGGCTGTCCGCAGTTGACCGGAAGACTTCCGCTGACCGAGCCGCACATCCCCTGACCATGATCCAGATTGTTGCCGACCATATCAATATTTTGTAGGGTTTCAATCCCTTTGCCGATTAGCGTTGCGCCTTTGACCGGCTCGGCAATTTTGCCGTTGCGAATCATGTACGCCTCTTCAACCGCAAAATTGAACTCGCTCGTCGAGGTATTCACCGAACCACCGCCCAGCGATTTGGCATAGATTCCGTACTCCGTATTGGCAATGATTTCTTCACGGGTCGAATCCCCGTTCGCAATAAACGTATTGTTCATACGGGACGCAGGTGCAAATTTATAGGACTGTCTTCGTCCCGACCCTGTCGCAGGTACACTCATCTGGCGCGAGCCCATGCGGTCGATCAGATATCCTTTTAAAATGCCGTTCTCAATCAGTACGTTGCGCTGTGTCGGCGCTCCTTCATCATCAATATTGAGCGAGCCCCACGCGTTCGGAATCGTTCCATCATCTATAGCCGTGACAAGCGGTGAAGCCACCTGCTGCCCGATCTTATTGGCAAACACGGAGGTTCCATGAGCCACCGCCGTAGATTCCAACCCGTGTCCACATGCTTCGTGAAAAAGGACGCCGCCGAAGCCGTTCTCAATCACGACGGGCAGTCTGCCGCTAGGCGCATATCCCGCTTTGACCATCGTGGACGCAATACGAGCGGCGTGTCTCGCATTTTCTTCGATATTCAGATTCTCCAAGAATTCAGTCCCTGCATACGCTCCCGGCCCACGGAACCCGGATTGTCTATGCTCCCCATCGGTCGCAATCGCGCTTATTCTCATGCGTGTATACGTACGGGTATCCTCCACCAGCAGCCCGTTGCTATTGGCGATCAGCACGTTTTGGATTGAGTTACTAATCCCAATGGAAGTCTGCGTGATGGAAGGATCATATTGGCTTGCTGCCTCATGCGCCCGTCTCATCATGTCAATCTTGGCGCGTTTCTGTGAAGCGTCAGGAATGATCGCAATCGGGTGGTGGTTAGGAATCGCGTGGGGATGGAGTGTAATGGTGTGTGTACCTGGCGCTCCACCGCCGCGAATGGCCTTGGCAGCCGATTTGGCCAGTCGGATCAGGCTCTGTTCGCTCATGTCGCTGGTATAGGCATACACCGAGAAATGCTCCTTCATAATCCGAATACCAATCCCAAAATCCCGGCCTGACAGCGCCGTATCCACGACGCCTCCGGTCATGCCCAGTTGTCCATTGGTGCGGTCCTCGACGAACACCTCTGCAAAATCTCCGCCCGTCTCCAGCGCGGCTTGCAGCATATCCTGAATCTGTGTTGGATGTATCATCACGTTCCTCCTCGTTTTTGCCATGTTTCTTATTGTACGGTTATTCGTTCAAGATAATAAGCGGGTTCATGTTCATTTCCCATAACTTTACTATACATGATGTTGGGAGTGGGTGTAACTATCTGGGTGGCAAGTGGTTTCGAGGGGAGTGAAGATTTATGGGTGGGGATGAAGGGATTGAAATGAGAAAACCCGATCAGACCGTGAAGGGTCATGTCGGGTTATTTGAGCAAATTGATTACTGGGCGATTGAGCAAGTACGTGCATATGAGGGCGCTACGTAGACGGATCATTCTTCCGATCGCTGTTGCCCCCAGATTTCTTTGATTATATTTTAACGGTAAAAATCCGGGTTCAAAGGCGAACGCTCCGCTTCTTCAGAACGTTTCCGTCCCCTTCGCTGCTATGCTTGGGTTTGCTTCATTCTGTTCGCCAGAATACTTTTTTTCAAACGGACCTTAAACAGTTCTCTTCGTAAATCCAGTTCCATGATATGAAGATGATCAGCCGCTTCTTTGACGGTTTCCATGTGCAGTACGCTTGCCTTTTGAGAAATAATAGCTAGCGCATCCCAAATGAGCTTTGTGCATGTTTTAAGTCTCTCTATGTGTTCGTCTTCCTGCTGTACCAAGCTCTCGTATTGCTCATTCGTATTTTCAGATGGGTTTGTATGTTCCACGCTCTTTAGTATCTTGGATTGGGTATCCAAAGTTATCATCTCCTTTATAAAAAGTGTAGCAAAGGATGATGCTGGATGTGGTACGTGGATACGTAATAAAGAGAGAATAATAGATAAGGTTATTATGGCAATTTAGTGTGCAAGATAAAATAAGACTCTTTGACATTCCAAGATAAGGATTATATCAAACTTAGAAGCTATAAAAGTACAACTAAATGAATAAATATTATTTCAATACCTTAAACCTTGCACTGTTCTTCAGTCTGTCACTACATTATATTTTCAATTACATAAGTAAGTATCATTTCTATTCAAAATCATTAGTCCCGTAAAATAAATTACCTGATCTTTCTCACCAAATGGCTGTACCTTAAAAGAAATACCTTCTTCACAAAATAAGCTTCAATTATAATAATTGAAAAAAGAGCTGCCGAAACAGCTCATGGATACTTAATAATCACAAGCGTTATGTTACATTTTCAAAATGGGTATCCATATTTCACTTCTGAAAGCCGGTGAGGTTATATCTTTACTCTCATTCCACAAGATTTCCGGGCCTTCTATTTGTTCATAATTTGAAGATGGAAACCATTCAGAATAAATACGTCCCCACACATCTTGTAGCGCATCAGGAAATGATCCGATTGCTTCGAATACTGCCCATGTTGAGGCAGCAACTTCAAGCTGTGTTATATTATCCGGACACTCCCGGGTTGTTGCAACACCAATATAGTGGTCAAGCTCCCCTTTTTCCTCCATTCTACCTTCAGAAAAGTTTGTGGATGCACTAAGCAATCCCATAGGCTCGACATTAGAAATTTTTTTAAGATTGCTGATCGTTTCACCATCTAAACTTTCCCACATCGCTGCAATCTCTGGATTAACCCCGTTAAAAATAATAGGAACTCTTTTTTGAATACCAACAATGCGAAATGCCCCTTTTTCTTCAATTCGATAGTTCATTTCACTTCCCCCTTTAATTGATAACTGGAAGGTCATTCGTGGATATGCTTTTAGTGAACGGCCATTAATTCTAGCTTCAGACGGCGTTAAGCCATGTAAATTTTGAAAAGCTCTTGTAAAAGAATCTGGTGAATTGTACCCGTATTTAATCGCGATATCAATGACCTTTACGTTGCTATCTTTAAGCTCAAATGCCGCAAGAGTGAGGCGTCTGCGGCGGATGTATTCTGATAACGTAGCACCTGCAAGAAAAGAAAACATCCTTTTAAAATGAAATTCGGAGCAATAAGCCAGTCTTGCTACCTCTTTAAAGTCAATATCGTTAGTCAGGTTTTCTTCAATATACTTTATTGCTTCATTCATGCTCTTAAGCAAATCCACTATAAGACCTCCTTCATCAATAGAATAGCAGTAGTTGAATATATCCACCCGACAATTCCTGCACAATATTGTAGGATCTATTCTTATTCATAAGTTTAGTACACAAACTTATATAACATAACTAATTAAGTGAGAATATCTTTAATAATCAATGCCCTTTCAATAAAAGATCCACCTCACTGGATTTATTATAATTAATATATGTTCCATCAATAAAGATTTTCATTATTCGGTATAACCAATGGGGCATTCTGTAAACTAAATCTCTCTTTTAACCGATAAATACATATGCTGGGTTGTTTATTAAATATCTCCTTCCGCCCCTTTTTAGCGTACAAACCTTGTTATACATATTTATATTGACTCACCGTCATACTCATCTGCGGCTTCTTTAATCAGAAGCGCATTCAAGATGACGTGCTACTTGGAAATACCCATCGCATTCTAGAAAGGAGTCTTGAACTCACTTGAGCGTATTATCAGATGGGATTGGATATGAAAGCCTACGCTTTTATGGTCCCTTTCAGCCACTACACATCGAACAACTTCAAATAACACGCGCCATTAACGATCATGCCTATTTACATATCAGTGGCACGCTCTCCGAAGAACAGGGAGCCGCTTGTATCGGTCAAAATATGGAGCAAGAGCCGATTGTGATTCGTCAGTTGAATGATCAGGGACAATCGCTGAGAAGGCTATTCCATGGAATTGTTACACGTATGTCCGTACACTGTGTACGAGGCGTATATACGTTTGAACTAGAGGCCGCTTCCCATTCGTACCAGATGGATATTAAGCTTAAAAGACGCTCCTATCAAGATATTCACCGCACCTATGATGATCTGGTCACTGCGCTGGTTCGAAAATATCAGTACGGAGATGCCATTGATACGGTAAGCAACTATGCCAAACTGGAGGCATTTGTTTTACAATATGAGGAGACTGATTGGGCGTTTTTAAAACGTCTCGCTTCTCGCTTTGGTTCCGTCCTTGTGCCAGAGGTAACCGCAGCCTCGCCCAAGGTTTTCTTCGGAATGCCGGAAGGCAAACAGCATAAGGTGGAGCGGGATGTATTTTATCGAGTACGAAAAACGTTTCATGAGCTGGATACGGAAAAGCCGGGAGAACGTGCTAGCTCGTATGTCACCTATATGATCGAAAGCCTACAATACTATGCGCTGGGCGACCTCATCACGTTACCCATTGGACAAGGCAAAGAACTGGTAGTGGTTCGAGCCGTGACCACACTAACAGATGGCTTGCTGCGCACCCGTTACGATCTTCAAGCCGAACAGGATATCCGCTATGCTCGGTATGAAAACGATCAGGCCACCGGGATTTCGCTGACAGGAACGGTGCTGAAGGTACAACAGGATTTCGTACAGCTTCAACTGGACATCGACCCGAAGCAAGATCCTGCCAAAGCCTGCTGGTTTCCGGTAGCCACCCGTTATGTCGCCGAAGAACATAGTGGCTGGTACGATATGCCTGAAATCGGGGAACAGGTGGAATTGTATCTGCCTACCCACCGCGAACAAGATGCCTATGTCACGGATTCACTGCGACAACAACGCCACACCAATGGACAGCCGAATGTGAAGGTATGGCAACATGTGCAAGGAAGCGGCATAGAAATGTCTGAGCATGAGCTGACCCTATCCACCTCCGGTGAATTTTCCATTACACTGCATGAAAGTAGCGGTATTACCATCGACAGTCCGGGGAATGTACAGATTCAAGGTGGTCACGTGAAGCTCGATGCAGGCGAGGAACTTTCACTCGAAGCTGGAACGGCGATGTATCTAAAAGGCGGAGCCAGCAGCATGGTACTGGATGGTGAGACGGATACCAAAGCTCCAGTGATATATCAGGAAGGTACGGTGAAGGCTCCTGTTTTCGTAGCCGACCTCCCTCCTGTGCCTGAACCGCCATTAATGAGCATCAAAGCATACGAGGCAGCGCAAGCTCCATCGACAGCTAAGACATCATCAAGCAGCACTCCTACCGCCAAAGTAACAAGTCCGGCTGCACTTCAACAGGCCAACTCTTTGTTGGGTACGGTGTCCAAGCTATTAGGCTCCATTCCAGTGATGGGAAAAGTGGCTGGCGTTGTTGCGGGGGCTTTAGGTGGGCCTGCGGCGGGTGTCATTCTAAAAGCAACCGCAATGATCCCCGTTCGGAGCAAAGGAACAAGTCACGCTGGAGGTAGTGCTCCTAAAGGTGGTTTGCATCCATTGAAGCATCTGGCTAGTTTAGCACTCCAAGGGCTAATAAGCCAATACGAGCATGAGCGGGCTAAGGAAGCCTATTATAGCAAGTGGATTTTGGGGAAAGTGTTTACGAGTGCACGTCATATAGCGCATTCTGGTGGCCCATTAGAACTGGTTCAAAACCTGCTGAAAGAGTCAAATGCCATGGCTCAAGCGTATCAGCAAGTTCCTAAAAACATTCAGAAGAAATGGCTCCGAGATTATGAGGAAAAACAACGCCTTCAAGCAGCACAAACGCAGAAACATGAGAATCCAAAACTTGCATTATGGAGAGAAAGAAAAACTAGTGAATATACTTCATATTGGAATCAAACTGATTATTTTACAGCCAACTGGTGGCAGGATGAAAATAAGCTAAAACAAGCAGAGCAAGCACTGCGTACTGAAATTACAATGCAGCGCAAACTATCACTGTATGATATTAAAGATCCTAATAAATTGGCCGCCATCCAGCGTATCGTCAATGCAAAAAGAACACACGTATGGGATGAAGGAACTCTCAATGCCATTGAAGATGGTTTGGTAGCGATGGGTGTGGACTCTACAAATGCTATTGAGTTGGACAAAGAGAAAATGGATGCACTCATTACTCGATACAATCAAGGCTTTATTGGACAAAAATCTGGAGATTACATGGAAAGGACAGGCTTAAGCGATTTAGTCGAAGAAACGACTTATGGGATTGTAGCAGCCCGTATCGGTATGGGGAGTGCGGGAAGTTCTCCTGCTAGGTCCAGCCAGCCACCTATTGCAGAGAATCCGCCTGCAAAACCCAATCCAAAAGGTGGTCCAGGTGTAAACAGGCCTATTGATGAGTTCAATGATTCGGCGATTTATAACGGGGCAAATTCAAGTAGACCTAAAGAAACACCTAAACTACCGAATTCGGGTAAACCTCCTGAGAGTACTGGTAAAGGTCCAAGCAAATATTTAGATAAACCTGCTGATGAAAATGGAACACTAAATATTGGGGCACGAGGTAAACCTACAGAAGGCGCATATAATATTGATATAGACCCCAAGGCTCCTGGTGTTCATTATGGAGATGCAACAAAATTAACTAATATTAAGACAGGGAGTCAGAGTAAAATCATTATTGAAAACCCATATGGCTATGACCCATTGAACCCTGAAGTAATAAGAGGGTTATCAAGAGACGGGGAAATTATAATTACTGGGTCGCGCTCTAATATGAACAAGCTGGTTAGAACATTAGAGGATAAAGGGTTGAAGGTAAAGGGTGAAAGACGAGAAATACCAAATGATGGCAGCTATTTAACTACAGATGGGGAAAATATTAAATCACCAATGCTAGATCAGTATACCTTTATAAGAAAGTGAGGTTATAGTGGATGATACTTACTCTTGATATAAGTAATGAAGAATTTGATGGAATTATAGATGGTGATGGAGAATTTACACCGACTATTTTTTTGAATTTTCCAAGTGATATCAGAGGAATATATGAATTTGAACTCATAAATACAGTGATAGATATTTATAATTTTAAAGATCAAACACAAAATCTGGGACTTCCTGTAAAAGATGATTCACTTTTTGTATTTGGAAAAATGAAAGTTCGAATTGAGGGGGTCAAGGGAGCAGATTTCAAACTAATTGAAGGTAACCTCCTTGCAGGACGTGAGCAATATTACAGTTGGCCCTATACAATTGATAGCGGTGATATTGTATGTAAATGCGGGGGGAAGTTATCTTTCCTAGAGGATTGCTACGTAGCATTAATGATTGTTACTGAAAGTAAGCCTAAAATAACATTAACATTTAATATTGAGGAGACAGTTCCTTTTGATTTCATGAATAGCAGTAGCATAGAGCAAGCAAATTTAAAAAAAGTAGAGTCTAAACATATGAAATCTCATGGAAAGTTGTTTGATTTCGATTTTTTTCAAGAGTATTTTGGATCTGGGAGAAGAGCTATTAAGAGTGAGTAGTTCAAATGTTAAATAAAAGGATCATCTAATGGCTTATTCTATCTGAAACGATGAGGAGGAATGAGCCTTTTTTCCACACAAAAAAATAATTTTTCATCCCTCCCTATCATTAGCCGACCAAAAGAATAAATTTAAAAATTAAGATGACTTTTAATCTAAGCCTGAGAGGAAGAAATATGTGATTGAAAAAATTATACACCTAATAACAAACGCGTCTTTAGATAAAGATGATCGTGTTATAGTATCTGCTCTAAAGTTATTAAAAAATGATTGCAATTTAGAAGGATTAGAGGGTGACTATTTTGCTCAACTTGTTAGTATGATTCCTCTGGTTAAAGAACAGAGTACAAAGGCACTTTTAATCGAAACAATTGTGGAATCTCCAGAATTCGTTAGCGACGATACGATACTGGACGAATATGTGAAACTTATATCAGTAGGTGCTACTAACGTTCAGGAAGCTGCAAGATGTTTAGGTGCATTTACCGCCTCCGGCTCTACAAACAATCAGATATTCTTACAATTGGTCAATAAATTAAATAATGAATTTGCCGTTGAAATACTAGTTTCAATGGGACGTTCTAATTGGGGAGAAATCCCTCATTACCTAGAAACATTTGCCCAAGAGGTTCAAAAAGCACAAAGGATAAGATATCGTTCAGGAATAATTGCAGCCTTTTTATTAATTGTTCATCCTCTGTGTTCAGAATACGCTCATGTCAGTTCGTTATCTTTTGGATATCCATTTACTGAAGCGGCTGTGAATGATTGGGCGTGGGTAACTCCAAAAAATACAGAAAATATAGTACAAAGGAAAATAGTAACCTCAAAGGAAGCTGAGGTATTGGTGAAATTAGGGGGCTTATTACGAAATAATATGGACTTGAATTCAAATGAAATTGCAAAGCTCTACACCGAGTTTTTTGAAGATAAGAACCCATTTGATGTTATTTACACTTTACCAAAATAAAAAACATAACGTTCAAGAAGTCGCGAGAGAGTTGTTTGGTATCGGCCTTAGTTTTCTCTAGGGAAATTGAAAAAACATCCTCGCTTCAATTGATTGGATCATCTTAAACTGATAAAGTTCATGTCCTATAACTATGCAAGAAATCGTAGAACACGCCCCTATCTTTCCCCTAAAATAATGACTTCGATCCCTCCCCATCTAAAGGCGTTTGACTTGAAAAAGAAAATGTTCGAAGAATACAACACTGGGGAAAGATGGGCGTCAAAGCAGATAAGTAACGTTCATATTGATATTGTTCAATAGGAGGATAATTAAATGCTTATAATAAAAGCTTTAACAAAGATGTATGAGGATTGGGGTGAAGATATAGACGACTTCTATATTACTTATAATGTTGATATCGGACCCAGTGAAATAAATGGAGCATCAGACATGTTTTCATTTGAACTAATAAGTCCTAAAAGGTTAGCTAGGATGACAGGTCAAGGTGATATTATTATCGGGCATGGTCATTTTATAGCACGGGACTTTAATGAAAATATACTTGAAGCAACATTAAACCGTATCATTAATAAATGCGTAGATGATGATATTAATAAGGCATACAAAAACCTATCTGCATATTTTCGTTGGGAGATGGACGAATAATTAACAATATCCCTGGAAACCAGAATTATATTTAGATAAGGCTAATTCTCTATTAGAAAAATTAAGTTAAAAATGGGGATCTGGCTGAATTGTAAATACACAGTTAGCCCTATAATAGATTTTACAAAATGTTGTCGTGATCACAATCACGGTTTAGACTGTAAATTTAAGTTAAAATACAAACAATTTAAATTATGTTTTACCTAAAACCAAAAATACCGTGATGGATCACAAAGAAAAAACAAGGAAGTGTACAAAGATGAAAAGAACTGATTTACCTCTTGTCTATTCATGTTCTGGATGTTCCTCCGCAGCACAAACCGCTAACATGATCGCTATACAAATGGATCGAGAAAAAGTCGCTGAAATGTCCTGCATTGCTGGTGTTGGTGGTGATGTCAAACCCCTTGTCAGAACAGCAAAATCAGGACGTGACATCATTGCAATTGATGGCTGTCCCTTGTCCTGTTGCAAGAGTTACATAGCAAGGCATCAAGTCCAACCCAAACACCATTTCACGCTGTTTGACTTTGACGTACCTAAAACGCCTGCTGGCATAAACAAAAAGCAAAAAGATGAACGACTTCGTTTTGAAGACGTTCATCTTTATTTTCATATAGAGATTTTCTCAAAATAAGTTGGGTCATGTATTATAATTTTTTTACCTGAAACTGTAATAATATTATCTTTCTTTAACTGATTTAACACACCGCTAACTGTTTCTCGAGACGTTCCGGATATTTTAGAAATTCCGATTGTTGTCAGTGGACACGAAATGACAATCTCTTCACCGTTTTGTTCCCCTAAATCCTGCCTTAAATAATTAAGTGACTGAATTACCCGATCTTGTGCATTGGGGATTGTAATATATTGTATGCGATGTTCATGAAGTTTTAAGATTAAAGAAAACTGCTGAACAACAAATAATAATTGTTTTTGATTGGCTTTCAACATATCCTCAAAAATCGCCGTAGGCATATAATACACATCCACATCTGTCAGTGCTTCTGCCGAGTAATTATATCTTTTATCTGTAAACATACCGCCATAAGGAAAAATTGAATATTGTTTTACATAGTCCTCATATAATAAATTTCCACTTTGATTTACCCGCTCTAACTTTACAAAGCCATCTAACATAAGGTAAATTCGTTCCCTTAAGTCCCCTTCTAAAAATAAAAATTGACCCTTCTTATAAGTTCGCCAATAGACAAACTCTCTTAAGATTTTTAATTTTTTTTCTGATAAATCAGCAAATAAGCTAAACTGTTTTAAATTTTCCACGACATTCCTTTTATTCATAAATACACCTCTCTTGTTTCATAATAGAAATAATATGAATTTTATCATTTATCCTATGTACTGAGCAATTTAGCTCTCCATAAACTATAAATGATCAATGAAACAAGCAGGCCGAATTCGGGAGCAAAAACCAGCCCAAACTCGACCATATTGTTTAAAGAGCAGTATTTTTTAATGTTATTTATACATGCACAGATCCCTCTTGTTTAGAAATAACCGTGCCTGTTTTTCCTTCTAATGCTTCATATACCTTCTCTAAAGAAGTAATAATGGCTTTTCGTTCTGAATTTGTATTAACAAAATGAATAGCAGCTTCAATTTTGGGAAGCATACTTCCGGCTGCAAAATGTTGTTCCTTTATATATCCTTCTAATTCATCAACGGTTACAAACTCTAACCTTTTTTGATTTGGCTTATTAAAATTCACATATACAAAATCAACTGCAGTTAAAATGACAAGCGTATCGGCACCTACTAATTCAGCTAATTTCTGAGCGGCGAAATCTTTATCAATAACCGCTTCAGTCCCTGTTAATCCTTCTTTAGAATGAATTACCGGAATTCCGCCACCTCCAACAGCAATGACGATATTCCCATCCTTTACCAAAGAATCAACCACTTTATATTCAAGAATGCTTACAGGTGTTGGTGACGGTACAACTCGTCTCCACCCTCTTCCTGCATCTTCTTTAAATACCACTTTTGTTTCCTTCATGACCTTTCTTGCTTCGTCCTCTGTATAAAAAGGCCCGATTGGTTTGGTGGGATTATTAAATGCCTCATCTTTTTCATCGACGACCACTCTTGTTACGATTGTTACCACATCTTTATTTATATCCCGTTTTCTCAGTACTTTTGCAATCGCATTTCCCATCCAATAGCCAATCATTCCTTGACTCATCGCACCACAAGTATCCAACGGCATGGCGGGGGTTTTTTCTGATTCCGCCGCTTTTTGCTGTAATAAAATATTTCCTACTTGCGGACCATTCCCATGGACAATTACGATATCAACATCATTTTCTATTATTTTTACAAGTTGTTCCGCTGTTTTTTCTAATGCTTCTTGTTGTGCCTGTGCTGTAGCGTCCATGGATTGTATCGCGTTTCCGCCTAGTGCCACTACAATTTTTCTGCGTGCCATACTTCAACCCTCCAATTGTTTTTATTCCCAAAAAACTTAAATCGCAAAATTCCCCGTAACTAATTCATAGATTGTGAATACTGCCAAAGCAGCAATAACAACAGATAATATCAGTTCCACCTGAGTAAATACTTGCTTTGGATTATTTTGCTTTTGCAGCTTATAATAGATAAAAATGCCCGGTGCATATAAGGTCATTGCTAATAACAAGTAATTTAACCCAGCCGCATAAACTAACCAAATCCCATAAATACTTGCAACGGTCCCAATGACTATATTGATAGTTCGGCCTTTTTCGTTTGATCGCAAGCTATACTTCAATTGATAAAATGCTGAAAACACATAAGGAACTAAAATAGCGGAGGATGCTAGAGAAAACGCAAAATTATACGCTTTATCCGAAATAATGAAGGTTAATAAAAAAAGTTGAATTAAACCATTTGTAATCCATAATGAATTTACAGGAGCTTTATTTTTATTCTCTTTCGCAAACCACTTTGGAAATGTACCATCTTTACCGGCTAAATATGGAATTTCAGATGCAAGTAAAGTCCACCCGAGCCAAGCGCCTGAGGCGGAAACAACCAAACCCAGGTTAATAAATGCAGCTCCCCATTTTCCAACAACACTTTCAAATAAATAGGCCATAGCTGGATTTTTTAAATTAGCAATATCCGCTTGCTGCATAAGCCCGAGAGATAATAATGTAATCAATACGTAAACAATAAGTGTTCCTATCAATCCAATGACTGTCGCTTTCCCGACATCACTTTTATTTTTTGCACGGCCAGATAGAACAACAGCCCCTTCAACACCAGTAAACACCCAGACAGTTACAAGCATTGTGCTTTTAACTTGACTGCCTACCGCCCCCCAATTAAAAGTACCGCCTTGTCCCCAAAATCCGTCTACGAATACATGGAGTTGAAAAGCAAAGATTCCCACAATAATAAATACAAACACTGGTACTAATTTTGCGATTGTAGTTACTAGATTTATAAGCGCTGCCGATTGTACGCCTCGTAAAATCAGCAGATGAACACACCAGAGCAAGATGCTCGCACCAATAATGGATGCTATATTTTGCCCCCCATCAAAAATTGAAAAAAAATAGCCTAATGAACTAAACAGTAAAGTTGCGTAAGCTACATTCCCAAGCCATGCGGCTACCCAATATCCCCACGCGCTATTAAACCCCATAAAATTTCCAAATCCAGCTTTTGCGTAACTAAAAATACCACCATCCAAATCCGGTCTTTTTTTAGTTAAATTCTGAAAGGATAATCCAAGTGCAATCATTCCGATTCCTGTGATAATCCACCCAATAATAATAGCTCCGGCGCCAGCTTCTTTGGACATATCACTTGCCAAGTTAAACGCTCCCCCCCCTATCATTGAACCGACAACAAGAGCTGTTAAAGTAAATAATCCTAATTTTTTTTCTTCACCCACTACACTCACCTCTCTCTATTTGATAGAGTTAAGGAACAGAGAGAGAAAGAAGGAAGATTAATTCCTTCTTTACTCCATATTTCCTAAAGTAGCTGCTAAAACCGCTTTAATTGTATGCATTCTATTTTCAGCTTGATCGAATACTTTTGAATGCTTGCTGCGGAATACCTCATCGGTTACTTCCATTTCTCTCAATCCATATTTATCGTAAATTTCTTTTCCGTACGTTGTTTCCAGATCATGAAATGCAGGTAAACAATGTAAAAAAACAACATCATCGTTCCCAGTTTCCTTAATCATTTGCATATTTACTTGATAAGGTGAAAGCAGTTCAATACGTTCAGCAAATTTATCTTCTTCCCCCATAGATACCCAAACATCTGTGTAGATTACATCTGCGCCCGCAACAGCCTCTTCAATACTACTGGTTACCATTACCTGGTCACTAAATTTTTTGGCCAAATAAATGACTTCTTGTCCCGGCCATAATGATTTTGGCGCACAAATCCGAACTTCCATTCCAACGATTGAACCACCAATTAATAAGCTATTAGCAACATTGTTTCGGCCATCGCCAACATAAACGAGCTTCACATTTCGCAAGTGCCCTATATGTTCTTGGATGGTTAATAAATCCGCGAGCGTTTGGGTTGGATGCCACATATCCGTTAGACCGTTCCACACCGGTACACCCGAATGCTCAGCTAAAGATTCCACTGTTTTATGAGCAAAGCCGCGGAACTCAATTCCGTCAAACATGCGGCCCAACACTTTCGCAGTGTCTTCTACGGATTCTTTTTTACCGAGCTGAATATCACCTTTACCCAAATACTCGGGGTGCGCGCCTAAATCTGTACAAGCTACTGTAAATGCGCACCGTGTACGAGTAGAAGTTTTTTCAAATAAAAGAGCTATATTTTTTCCTTCCAAATAACGATGGGGAATGCCGTTTTTCTTTTTCTCTTTTAAATCTGCTGCTAAATTGAGGAAATATAACAATTCCTCTTCTGTAAAATCGATCTCCGCAAGAAAACTTCTGCCTTTTAAGCTTGAATTAGTTTTTCCCATATTTATCCCTGCTTTCTCCGTAATTTAAATATCTTTTCGAACGATTGGCATACTCATACAACGTGGACCCCCACGGCCACGGGATAATTCCGAGCTCAATATTTCAATGACCTCGATACCGTGTTCACGCAATAAAGCATTTGATACATAGTTACGGTCATACGTAACAACGACTCCTGGCGCAATGGCTAATGTATTGGATCCGTCATTCCATTGTTCACGAGCAGAGGCTATTGCATCTCCTCCGCCACAAGGAATAAGAACCAAATCCTTTAAGCCCAAAATCTCTTTTAGAGATTCCATTAAAGAGGTGTGATGGGTAATATTAAGCGTTTCTTCATCCGGGCCTTTCTCTAAAACATAAATATTCATATTTCCTTGCGGTCCTTGTATCGCTGGATGAATTGTAAATTTATCATAATCAACCATCGTAAATACGGTATCTAAATGCATAAATGCCCGGCATTTTGGAATCTCAATGGCTAGTACTCGCTTGAACTTTTCTTGACGGCTAAATAGATTTAGGGCTAAACGTTCAATAGCTTTAGCTGAAGTACGGGCAGATACACCAATGGCAATGGTTTCTTCATTTAAAATGAGCTCATCACCACCTTCGATTGGAAATTCATAATTGCGATCCAGCCAAACCGGTACATTATGACTGGTAAATCTCGGATGATGTTTAATAACGTACTCCATAAACAAGGATTCACGTCTTCGTGCAGTTTCTCTCATTTTATTAATCGTTAACCCATCACCAATAACAGCTGCAGGATCGCGGGTAAAATATAAATTTGGCATTGGAACCAAATAAAATGGAGAATGATCTTGCATAAATTCATGTAATTGCATACTCTTACCCGTTTCAATTTCGTTTTTTCGTACACCACTCATTATTTTTTGAACTAAATCTTCATTGGAGAAGGAAAATAAATATTCTTTTAAAATTTGATGTGAAATATTTCCTTCAGCCCTTCCTTCTTCTAACATTTGGTCAACAAATTCTTCTCTCCGTTTTTTATCCACTAATGCCTCGGCTGCGAGTTTTTCCAAATAAAGAACTTCAATTCCCCGATTGCGTAATGTTTGGGCAAAATAGTCATGTTCTTTTTGAATCACCGGCAAAAAGGGAATATCGTCAAATAATAACGGTTGTAAAAAATCCGGTGTTAAGTTTTCCAATTCTTGTCCCGGACGTTTTAATAAAACCGTTTGTAATTCCCCAATTTCCGAAGCAACATGCAATGGATGCTTCATTGGTCGTACCTCCTTTTTAATCTTTGATGTATACAAATGCATCATAAATGGTTCATGCTTTCCGCCTCGTGCAAACGCCAACATTTTTGTTGAGAAATATTTCACGTTTTTATTTTTAAAATAATAAAAAAATGTATTTTTATAATAGATTTTGTCAGTTTATCTACGAAACCTATTTCATATTACGTATATATGATGAATATCTGGACTGTAACTGCTGATCTAAAAAAATACATTATCAACTTGCAGCCTATGTAGAATGTAAGCGTATCCACAAGAAAAAGAGCGAAGGAACGCCCGCAAGGTAGCTGTGATGTTTGATCCAACAAGATACATCACGGCTACAGCATGCTCAAATTCGGGCATCCTACGCTCTTTAATTACTAAACTCAAGTAACCTCGTATTCTCACTTGACAATCTACTAGCTATTTTATCTAAAAATTAAATTAAGTCTTTCTTTTAAAATCTTTCGATCTGATAGAGTTTGGGAAATGACAAGGCAGGTATCATTCCCACATACACATCCTACCATTTCTCTCCAATTTGAATTATCTAATAAAACACCGATAACATTTGCATTGCCAGGCAACGTTTTTATAATCGTCAATTGATCGATATAATCAATCTTTACAACAACTTCTTTTAACTTCTTCTTTAACTTCAAATCAGTTTGCAAAGGCATTTCTGAGGAAACATTATAGATCATAAATCCTTTCGGAGAAGCTATTTTTATTAATTTCAACTCACGGATATCCCGTGAAATCGTAGCTTGCGTTACTATTATATCTTGTTCTGCCAACAATTCTACTAACTTCTCTTGTGTTTCTATTTCATATTCGCTTACCAATTGCTTAATTAATCGTTGTCTTTTTTCTCTTTTCATAGAAAGACACTCCTTTTTTATATTATAGCTTTATCATATCTTGCTCTAATTTTCTATTATTTTCTATAAAGAGGGATATAAGTATACTCTCGGAGCAAAGAGATGGCGCAGAACTTATTTTCATTGATAACACTGAAACGAACGAAGAGGAGCTTCTCATTTCTGGAAGCTCCTCTTCTTGTATAAAAAGTTTAATGGTAGATTTTGAAAAAATGTTGTCGTGATCAATATCACGGTCTAACCTGTAAATTTAAGTTAAAATACAAACAATTTAAATTATGTTTTATCTAAAACCAAAAATACCGTGATGGATTACAAAGAAAAAACAGGGAAGTGTACAAAGATGAAAAGAACTGATTTACCTCTTGTCTATTCATGTTCTGGATGTTCCTCCGCAGCACAAACCGCTAACATGATTGCTATACAAATGGATCGAGAAAAAGTCGCTGAAATGTCCTGCATTGCTGGTGTTGGTGGTGATGTCAAACCACTTGTCAGAACAGCAAAATCGGGACGTGACATCATTGCAATTGACGGCTGTCCCTTGTCCTGTTGCAAGAGTTGCTTAGCAAGGCATGATGTTCAACCCAAAGACCATTTCCTGCTGTCTGACTTTGACGTACCCAAGATAATAGGAGAAGATCCTAACCCCGATCATTATAGAAATGCTTACACACAAATCTTAGAACAAATTGGACAATAATTCTTAGTCAAAATTAAGGTGTGTATCGAAAGATGGCTCTCCTTTATTTTAGCTCCTTCGAGGTGTTGGGATAGTATACAATAAAAGTTAGCTGGCTTTTATTATGTAACAATATCGTAAATTAGTTTTACTGGTGGCTCCTAATACATCTTTAAGGGCCACCAGAATTTCTATTACATCATTTCAGCAGGTAGTCACCTTTAACGTATTCTACCAAAAAAGCGATTACCTTTATTCTCCACTAAAGCTTTTAGCCCATTCAGCAACCCTACGACTACTTTCTTCTTCTGACAAATCCTCGATCCTGGTCATAATAGACCATCTTACTCCACAAGGATCCAATATACTTCCGAATCGATCACCTGAAACAAAGTTTGTAACTGGTTCCCTTACTTTTGCTCCTCTTGCTACCGCATTTTCAATGACCTGATCAACATTCACTACGTAAATTCCGAAAGAATAACACGCATTCTCTTCATCTGGCGGCAAGACCAATTGATATGTCGGATTCGCTGCTCCCAGCTGCAAAAAACCATTTCCAAAATCTAATTCAGCATGAACAATTATTTTATTGCCATTCTCATCAGGATATTCAGTAATATCCTTAACCCTTGCATTGAAAACTGTTTTATAGAACTCTATTGCTTCCGAAGGATTCTTCACTGTAATAAAAGGGGTAATAGATGTAAAGCCGTTGGGCATTCCATTCTTTGTATATTTACCTGACACTCCCACATATTCTCTGCTTTCAGTCATTTTGACTCCTCCTTTAAATGATCGTAACAGTTCAATTTTGTGCTTATACCTTTATTGGATTGAATTCATCAATTCATAGTAATATTTGGATGCGCGAGTCTTATTTAGACTATACCAGGCTTCTAATGTTTTAGAAGAAAACACACCCAGAGCTTTCAAAACGTGTACGGAAAATTCCAACGGAGCTGTTCCAGATGCAGTGATCAGTTTTCCATCCGTTACAGCAGACTCCGTTTTGTAATACTTTTCGCCCGTGTAGGTGGGACAGGTCATTTTGAGATATTCCAGGTCATTGCTTGTATGCCAACGTGAATTCAGCAATCCTGTCTGGGCAAGTCCCATGGTAGCACCACAAATCGCAGCAACCCATATACCTTCCTCTAAACACCTCTCAACAATTTTTAAGATGGGTTGGTGAATGGTTTCTGTCCATGTATTTCCACCGGGTAAAATCAATGTATCTGTGCTTTCAATGCTGCACTCATCCAGTGTGATGTCAGGCAGGATTTTCAATCCGCCCATTGTAGTTACAGGAGTCTTTTCCATTCCCACGGTAACTATTTTTGATGGGACCAGCCCCTTTTTATAATATCTCCCCGAGTTCAGTTCGGCAGTTAAGTAACCTATCTCCCAATCTGCCATGGTGTCAAACACATAAAGATATACTGTATTATTCATTTGCAAATTCTCCTTATTTTATAATTCACCGAGTGATACCAATCATCCTTCGGTAATCAATGATTATCCTCATTATAAAAAAGCTTCACTGACATCTGCTGTCAGTGAAGCTTTTAACGTTGATAATATTCCATTAACTCCGACGCAACAGCAACAAGCTTTTTCTTCAAACTCTGTGGTTCGATGACTTGAATGGACTTCCCGTAGGGTAGGAGTAAATAAGGGACATATGTATGAAGTGATTTTTCCTCAAGCAAAAAGATGGCTTGATTGGATGTCCGCTCTTTCAGATGATGCCCCAAAAACCAATGCAGACATAAGTCATCCAATGCCTCTGGCCTGCCTTCGATCATTAAAGAAATTAAACCGTCCTTGCCTACTAAATCAGGCAACAGATTTTGCACAAAAAATTCACGGGCCGAAAAAGCTTCGGAACGCTTAAATATGATTGGAGTACGCTTGATTTGTAGAATCCGATCTGCCCGAAAGCTACGTATCTCATTTCTTAGGTGACAAAATGCAACAGTGTACCATTTGTTGTTCCAGTAAACCATTCCATAGGGGTCTATCACCCTATTCTTGGGTTGTTCTTCATGGCTTGTGCGATAATCCATTTCTACAGAGAATTCGTTGGCTACAGCTTGCTCCAATTCCGCCAATATCGGCTGAAGAGAAGGGTCTCCCATGCGATTAATAACTTCAAATCCGGCTAAATGACGGCTAAGTATACTTTCCTGCTCTTGATTCGAATACATTTTCAATTTTGATGTTGCATTGTCTAATGCCTCACTCAAAGGGTATCCAGCCTCTTTTGCAAAAATAGCAGCATGAAGGAGTGCCTTTTTTTCTTCCATATCAAATAGTAGAGGCGCTCTTATAAAATTATTCAGCAAGCTATACCCGCCATTATGACCTGTGTCGGATATTATAGGCACTCCACTGGCACATAGTGCATCAATATATCGATAAACTGTCCTTATATTTATTTCTAACTTTTCGGATATTTGTTTTGCAGTCATTTTTACGCCCGAATTCAACATCCATAGAATGGCCAGCATATTATCGTTTTTTGGCATAACATAAACCCTCATCTTTCATTAAAGTTCAATCTTTTATAAATATCTTTTTATACTCTCTCTTACTACCTATTATATGCTTTTTTCCACCTTATACTTCCCTCTCATATCTTCTAATTCCAGATTTACACATAGTAAATACCACAATGAATGGTTCATTCTGTAAACTAACTCTCTCTTTTAACCGATAAATACATATGCTGGATTTATCAATAACCACATTACTAGCTGGGAATCTCATAATAACATTTACCAAAAACAACTATAGAAGGAGACACCTATGGAAAACATCGTGACGTACGGTCATATCGAAATCATGCCTTATGAGTTCGTCCGCCTTCATGAACTTAAAATCTTAAAAACAGTCAATGACCATGCCCGAATGATCTGTACAGGTATCATTTCGGAGAAAAAGCGAGAGCTGTACGTACGTGCTTCGGATGAAGAAACTCAGGTCAAAGCTTTTGTCACAGACCAAAATGGCAATCGACAGCCCCTTTTTCGAGGCATTGCCTTGGATGTGGAGGAAAAAGTCGTTCACGGGGTCCATTACCTGACCGTCGAAGCCATATCTCATACCTACGAGTTAGATATTAAGCGGCATCAACGCTCTTTCCAGAACCCCAAGCTCACCTATACGGGCCTGATCGAAAGTATTGTATCGGACTACTCCAAAGCCGAAGCCATGGATGTTGTGTCCCATAAGAAGCCCATCGGCACTTTTATCATGCAATATGATGAGACCGATTGGCAGTTTCTGAAACGGATGGCCTCCCACTTCTACTCTCCGCTCATTCCTGCGGTGGGCTATGGAGTGCCGAAGTTTTATTTTGGCCTGCCTATGGGACTCAGCAAAGGAGAAATTAAATCTACCAATTATAAGGTCACCAAACGGGTTGCGGATTTTCAAACAGCCTTAGAGAACCATATCCCTGGCGTACGTGATGCTGATTTTATCCAATATGAGGTCGAGACGGAGAAATTACTGGAACCTGGCTATGAAGTAACCTTTCAAGGTCATAAGTTGATCGTAGCTGAGGTGCTAACGGAGATGAAAGACGGGGTGCTGACCCATACCGCCAAGCTGTCACCACGAAGCGGCTTACGTCCAATTAAAGACTATAATCGCTCTATTATCGGAGCTTCCATTCATGGCAAGGTACTGAGCGTTCGTCGGGACAAAGTCCGCGCCCAGCTCGATATGGATGATCAGCAAGACCCGAACACGGATTACTGGTTTCCCTACTCTACCATTTATGCATCTGCGGATAACACGGGCTGGTATTGCATGCCTGAAGACGGAGACAGCATCCGCATCTATTTTCCCAGTTATAAGGAAGAAGAAGGGTACGCGATCAGCTCGGTTAAAAGAGAACCACAACCTTCCGGTGGAAAAGCTTCTGTTACTTCTGGACATGCCACAGCTTCTGCTTCGTCTGCTGGATCAAAGTCTTCTTCGGCACTGTCTGCGGCAGCTCCTGCGCCAGATCGAATGGCTGACCCTGCCATTAAGACGCTGCGAACCAAATACGGCAAAGAAATCATGCTCGCTCCGGATCAAATCGTTATTTCCGGGAATGGCATGTCTATTGTCATTAACGATAAAACAGGCATTGATATTGTAAGTGGAAAAAATGTGAGTATTAGCGCGGCTTCGGATATTGTTATGAGTTCCGGTAACATCCAGCTTTCCGCCGGAAAAATCGAGCTGTCTGGTAAAGGCAACACGATTACGCTGGATGACAAAACCACCTTCTCCGGCACGGAAATTAAGATGAACTAACGGAAGGTGAGAACTAGCAGATGGATAAACAAGCGGCGTTACACCATTTTAAAGAGCATCACTTTACACCTTTGCTGGACATTCAGTTGGACATGCTGGAAGCCATGTTTCATCGCTACCAAGCTCAACTAATCTTCGATTTCAAAGAATCGTTTAGGGATTTGTGTATACACATTTTGAGCATGCAGCAACAAGGTCAAAAAGATCCCATTGGATATATCCACTACTCGTTTTTGCGTACTCAGATGCTGGAGCAAACCTACCTGTATATGGTCGAGGCTTATTCTGCTGAATGGTACGAAGATGATTCCGATTGCAAATTAACCTATGACGCTTCATGGGCCTATGCACCGATGAGTACCATGTTGGAAACCTTGGAACAGGAACGAAAAATATATATGGGGACGATTACTTCTGTGGACGTTGAACGAATGATGCTGGAATCCGCTCCTTTTTTCCACCAGTTTGTGAACTCCCTCCTGCGCTTAGGGATGGCAGAAGTGGTTCAAATGCCTGAGTATCTCGCCATTCATAAAGCTGATCGTGTAGCTATACGAACGGGTGAGTACAAGGATATCAGCGAGAATCTATATGTCGAAGATCAGGAAGCACTTCTTGCAGATCATGTGAGAGAGCAATTGATACATTCCAGTGAAGAAGAACCCTATGTTTACGAAAACCTAAAGAGGCTCTCTCTTCCCCTCCTTCACCTAATGCAAAAGGATTTGCGCTATAACGATTTTAGCCACAGTGACTTACGGGAAAGCCAGTTTCACAGCTGCATATTGATCGGAAGCATCTGGCAACGAGCGAATCTGGCAGGAAGCAGCTTTCAGGGATGCCTCCTGACCGACACGGATTTTAGATTTAGCGATTTGAGAGGTGCTAACTTCAGCAGTGCCAGCGGACAGCCGCATCGGGAACATGGAGTTCGTGTGCCGGGGCTATGTGGACTTCGTTTTGAACACGCCAACCTGGATGGGGCCGATTTTACAGATGTACATTCGTTTGAACATGTGTGTTTTGAGGGGGCTACAATGCAAGGAACCCTTGTCCCGCGAAAGTACCAACAGCATTGGAAACTAAGCGAAGCACAGCGTCAATCTATTGTGTGGACGGAATAAGGAGGAATGTGTATGCGCCATTATTATGTGCTGGTCGATGATCATCGTATTTCCCGAAACATTAAACCGATGAATTTAGACCTTTTTAAAACGCCATTTGTTGGCATGCCTCCGGCTCAGGTTTTAGATATTCATGCGACAGAAGATGCCGAGTACACGGACTGGCTACCGTTTTCACCCTCACAACCGCTATTTTCCGATCCTATGAAACGGATTCTAGAACTATACAATACACAAGCTCGTTTTAAGCAGTTGTATATCGTGAACCGGGAACCCAGCCGTCAGGAGCTATATTGGATTCCATCTGTTACCTCCGTGGATGGTATTTCGGAACAGACTGAATTTTATCCGCATGATCAAACCCTGAAACGCCTTGTGCTGGATAGTCAAAAGGTGAATGGACACCATTTTTTCAGACTCTCCAACGTGAGGGAACCTTATTTCATCGTTAGCTTGGAGGCTGCTGAAAGTTTGCTTCGGCGGAGTTTGAGTGGTTTTCGGCTACAGAAGCTAGAACTCGTATAAGGAGGTTCAATCTTGACGGAGCATTGGGATGAATTTTTTTTGAAACTGCATCATCAACAAACGTTGAAAGAGCAACTAAGTACAGCGGAAAACGATGAAAGCTGGATGATGATATCTATTGAAGCAGCGATGGAGGGAATTTTGAAAGGCTCACTAACCCTACCGAATGAACAGGAAATTCGATTTCAAACCCTTTCTGTCTTTGAAAATCAACACACCCTTTCCCTGCCTGACTCTCTTATTCCAGAAGTTCGGGCTGGACAGACGGTAGATCCGTCGAAAAGCTTCGTTGTTCAGGACAAGCTGGGTGGAATCCTGTTAGGTCTGCACCAAAGCAGGCAAGAACTGGACCCCACGCAAATAGAAATCTATCAACAGCAGATGATTGAGCAAACGAGTCGCGCACAACCAAGTATGAAGCTCGTGGATGAAAAGGCTCTTTCTATTCATGATACCCTCATTGGTTGTTATGAAGCTATTTTTCTAGTTTCCCCCTCTCCCTATTATCAGATTGTCTTTGTGCGTTCCTGGCATGGCAAGGCTGTGATCGGAAGTTGCCAATTTAAGCTGGAGGATGCTCCCCTCTGGGTTCCCTTAACCTATGCCATGCTGCACACCGCAACATGGTCGGAGCTTTCTTGATTTTATACCTTTTATTCAAGGAGGTACTTGTATGTTTTTACCTTTACTTATTAAAGCTCTGGCTCAAGGTGCACTCAGCGGAGAACATTCTTATGTGGTGAGAGGAGCCAAGTTACAGTGCAGTCAAGGCACAGACCCTGGTGTGCTCAATATGATGTACAGCCACGGTGTTTTCATTAAAGATAAACCCGTTCTGAACGTGGACGATGCCATTTGTGGAGCCAATATTAGCAAAATCAATGCTTTTGGATTGTGTAAATTGAAGCAGGGTCTTCCCTGTGAACCGGAGATTGCGTTTGGGTCCAAGTGGACAGGCGGTAAGGAAGACGTATTGATTGAGGGGGCGCCTGCCCTACTCAACAATTCTACCTTAATGTGTAGCTGTCAAGGTGTACAAGAGGCGATATCCTCCTTTTTTGGTACAGACAGCACGGGATCAGGTGGTGGAGGTATCATCTCCATTACTGATGACGGACAGGATGGTTGATTTTATCAAGCAAGGAGATTAAGGATGAACATCGTAGCGAAAGACCGCTTTACCTATCAGCACTTACATGTCACTTGGCCCTATGGCAAGCTGCGTCTTCACAACGTCCATATGAGTCACGAGCTGGGAGAACATGCTAGACTGGTGATCACGGGTAGTCTAGAAGCCGATCAAGCAGACACAATCATTACCAAAGCAAGCAGTGACGACGAAGTTGAGCTATGGTATTCCGATGCCAAAGACCAGAAGCATCCCTTATTTATGGGACAACTGTACTGCGTAGATGTGGAGCACAGACATCAGGAGATTCTGTTAACTCTCGACGTCATTTCTCATAGTTTTAAACTAGATACGCAGCTCAAAAACCGCTCCTTTCAGCACATAAACCAGAAATATGTTGAAATCGTCGACGCAGTGCTGGCCGATTATAAGGGCTCGGATAAGATTGATGAAGCTTTTGAGAAAAAAGCGACAGGCCAGTTCATGATGCAGTATCAAGAGACCGATTGGACTTTTTTAAAACGGCTGGCTTCGCATGTGGGAGCCCTTCTCGTCCCAAATATCGTTTCACACCATGCACAAATTTGGATCGGTATTCCGCAAGCCAGACAGCATATTCATTTGAAAGAGGTTCCTTTTTCGTTGCAGCGCAAGATTGCCCCTTATCTGGATCAGGAGGCGAATGGCTGGAGATCTGCCCATATTGCAGACTATACTCGGTATACCTTTGAATGGGATCGAATGCTGCAATTGGGAGATGAAGTTGAACGCAATCACGAAACCTACGTCATCACCAAACGTGAAGGACAGTTGATTCGCGGCTTAATGACCTGGTCATATGAATGCGCACTGTCGCAAGGCTTGAAGGTTCCCAAAATATATAATCGAACGATCATTGGCGCCGCTATTGAAGGGAAAATACTAGATGTCAGCCGGAATCAGGTTCGATTGCATTTGGATATAGACGATCAGCAGAATCCCAAGGATGCCCAATGGTTCCCCTATTCTGCTGAAGGTAATCAGGTTTGGTATCTGATGCCGGAAAAAGGTGCGCAGGTGAAGCTGTATTTTCCAAGTGCTGACGAAGACGATGCGATGGTCATACAATCGGTCCGAACGAAACCATCCAGCGTTGCTGTCCCTTCATCTCACGCAGCTCAAGGTGCCGTGGTCGAATCGCCTGCAGTAC
Organism: Paenibacillus sp. F4; assembly: GCF_002894905.1. Taxonomy (NCBI): domain Bacteria; kingdom Bacillati; phylum Bacillota; class Bacilli; order Caryophanales; family Paenibacillaceae; genus Paenibacillus; species Paenibacillus sp. F4. The sequence continues at coordinate 214,120 of NZ_POVS01000017.1, read as the reverse complement.
GCCACCAGCGTAAAACAGCCGATCCCGGGGTCAAATCCTTTGCGAATCCGCAGGGAAAAGAAATTTCCTTAGGGAACTCCGAACTGTCGATGAGTGCTCAGGAAGGATCACTATACATCTCCATGAATACCCATAACGGTGTCAGCCTGAACAGCACCCAACGTGTACAAATTCAAGCCACAGGTAGTCTTAGTCTTTCGGCAGGTAGCATCCTGCTGCAAGGAACCAACGGCTTACACTTGAATACAACAACCGATACGTTGGATCTGGAGCAGGAAGTTAACAGCGTGAGTTCAGAAATCCAGCTTACAGCTTCCCTCCATCAATACTACCCAGAACCGGTTTTGTCTGACTTTGAGAAGCAAGTCGCTGAAAACGGAATCCAAAGTGTGCTCGGAGCACGCGTTAAGGAAAACGTAGGCGCCACGCTCAAGGGAGAATGGGATGCGGGTATAGAGTTTTTAAGCGGGGTATGGGACTCAGTTGTCGATATAGCAGATATGGGGACCATGGTAATGACTCCTATCGTTATGCCGGGAAATTACACTGGTAAAGGTTTTCTGGAGCGCAATGAGACGCTCGAGGGTATTAAGGGCGGTGCGAAGTTTGGCTGGAACTATATTGCCGATTCATTCCAAGGGAAAAAAACAAAGAAAGATGTGGTTCACGACCTTGAAACCGTGTGGGACGGCATAAAAAGCATACCCGATCCGATTGAGCGAAAATTGAATAATTTCTTCCCTAATCCATTGACCGATACCAAACAGGAAAGTTATGAGGCAGGATATGACAGTATTAAGGCCGTTGAACGTGGAGCCGACATTTATACAATTGTCAAAGGTGGAGCAAAATTAATTAGGAATCTAGGAAAGCTGGGCAAAGAAGAAGCCTCCTTATCTAAGGGGCTCAAGGAAGCTGAAGAAAAGAAAGCCAGTAAAGGAGGAACACCGGGGTTATTCGGAGATTCAGCAAAGGCCGACTCTGCTCTAGCCAAGGTCGGAGATGGAAAATTCAAAACGAATGCCATCCGTTTTCCAACCAATTTTGAATCCTTAGGGAGTTACTTGCAAAGTGTAGCAAGAAAGATGAACATCCGTATAACTAAAAGGTTACCCATTTTCGAAACTGCTGGAGGTCATTATCGGTTTCATGATCCTGGTCCTGACGTTCCGCATTCCAAAGGTTCCGGTGCAAAAATTTCGCCTGAGAGACAAAAACAGATTGATGCGTTAGAATCAGGAGAGTATACAGGTAAGAGCACTAAGGTGACGGGGAAAGGGGCTGATATTCCGCCTGCGTTCAAACAAACTGAATTCGCCAGTTCGTATGAAGCAAGAATTAGCCAAACCCCTGCGCCAGATAATCCAAAAATCGGTTTCGAAGGAGCACGCGGAGAATCTCAATGTACGTTAAAGCCACCACCAGATCCTCAAATAAAAAAGATATTAGATGAAGCTGGTATTGATGGTATACAATATAAAAATGCTGTTCCCGATCTTTCACCAGTGGCAAAAGCACAAGTAGAAATCGACTATATGCTTGGTGGAAAGAGGACTTATGGAGGGAAAGCTAGACGAGCTAACTTTATTCAATCAGACCAAAAACTAGCTGAACAATTAAATAATTCTCCTGAATCAGCACGCCAATTTGGGATGGAATCTGGTAAGATCAGTGCAAAAGATATAAAGACTTACCGAGAAAAAAACAAATTAACATGGCATGAATTAAATGACGTCAAAACAATGCAACTTGTACCAACAAAAATAAATAGTGCATTTGGGCACCTTGGCGGTGTAGGGGAGATCAACGCAGGAGCATTTGAACCTGGACAATTTGCCAATAAACAAAAGGAGATTTTAAAATGACAGTAAACGATCCAATCTTTGGTGAACTCGAATATAACTATAGTTGGGCTAAGGATACCACTATTCATTTTTTTGGAAGAGAAACTGAGATTGCATTGATGATAGATGGTGAAGAAGATGGCGAGTTTGATGAAGCTCAATATACGGCATATCAATCTTTAATGCAAAACTGGGAGCAATTGCAGCAAAGCTTCTTGCAACCAATTTTAGACTATTACCAACAAAAGCGACATGAACTTGGTTATGATACTGAACTTAATGAGAATTATCCCTTAGTTGAAACAACCGACCAACTTCTTGAAATGATTACTTTGGATGGAATTGTTGTTCCATATGCAGGTATTTATGAAGGTCGAGATATCGGGATACTTTTTGATTGTACATGGGATATAGAGAATGGATTGGGAATTCGTTTATTAAATGAAAAAGTAACTGAAGTAGGTTACCAGGATGTTGCGATTTGAATAATTGGAGAGGGGCAAACTGGGGCAGAATTAAACACTTAAACACACCATCATTTTCAATGTAACCTTTGTTTTATCTGAGGAAGTTTCGTGAATTGAGAGTTGAAATGTACACACGAAAGTGCTAAAAAAGAATATCCTATTTAACAATACACTGAACAGGTCATTATGGTTAGATACTACCATAATTGGCTTGTTTTTGTTATCGTCTTGGCACTAGTCCTGTTAGGTATTCATACTATCACTAAGCATAATGAGGAGGAATAAAAGAACACTGTGCAGACGCTTCAAAACATTAATTGGGGGGGTTAAATATTTTAAAAACACAGAAAGAAAATATAATATTTCCTCTTTCAGATAGCAATTTAATCATGCATGTGGAAGAGAATTTCGAATTTAAGTTTCCAAAGATTTTATTTTGAAGAACAATGGCGATATTCCAATAACTGGATTTTTTGAATTTAAATCTAATAGGTATGTAGTTGATCGTTTTCTTTGTTTATTGGAACAATCCAGGCGATCATGACAAGGAAATGTATGACACCAAGGTTGTTTTCAGTCAGTTAGACAAAAGAATACTTTCCGATAGAGACATAGCATCATAAAACTCAACTCTCTTGTAATTTGATTCATCAAATAGACTCACACAAAAATGCACCCCCTAGCATTCATCGGACAAACCAAAAGGTTTGTTCCCATGTATACACTAGGGGGTACCCTTCTAACCTAGGGAATTTGTTTTATCCCTTAACCGATCCTGCCGCAATCCCTTCCACAATCCGGTCACTCATGATGAGGAACACTAGCAAAATGGGCAAAATGCTGATCATCAACGTTGCTCCGATAGCTCCCCAGTCGGTCGTATATTGTCCAATAAAGTTCTGGACGCCTACGGTCAGTGTTTTGTTTTCGTCCGAGCTGATGAACGTATTGACGAAAATAAACTCATTCCAGTTATAGATCATGTTAATAATAGATGTCGTTGCCATGACCGGGGTAGTCATGGGCAGCACGATTCGGAAGAACATCCGGTTGACGGAGCAGCCGTCCATAACGGCCGCTTCTTCCACTTCACGGGGCAAGGCGTAATAGAAGCCCAGCAAGATCATCATCGTTGTCGGCAGATTAAAAGCAACATACGACAGGATGATGGAGAGTGAAGTGTCTGTTAAATGCAGTTTGAGAAACATACTGAACAACGGAATCAGGGTGGAATGGACTGGAATCATGAGTCCGACCATAAATAGCCCGAGAACCAGCTGACTTCCTTTCCACCGCATACGCGTAATGGCAAACGTTACAAAGCTGGCTAGCAGCACCGTCAGCGCCACGGATATGACCGTAATCCACACACTATTGAAAAAATACCGCCCGATATTGCCGCTGGTCCACACATTCATATAGTTCTCCCAATGCGGTTGGGACGGGAGTGCAAACGGCGGAAGGTTAAACACTTCCTGATTATTTTTAAGTGAGAACAGCATCAGCCACACCAGCGGTAAAAGCTGCGTCACCGCCAAGATGATTAAAATGATATACAAAGCGGCATAACCGACCCGAGTTAACATTTTGCCGCGGGTAGCGACTCCAAGCGGATAGTTGGCGGCTGCCTGGGTTTTCATATCCGATCCTCCCTCTTCCTGTCCTTTGTTACCCTCATCTATTAGCAAGACTGCATTATGAATACTGGATGGTGTCACTAGTAGCCGTAACCTTACGGATCAGCCACGTAGCGATTAGACAGATGAGCAGCAGGGCAAAGGCTGTAGCACTGCCGTATCCAAAATCAAAACTGCGGAATGCCTGGTGGTACATGTAAGAGGCCATCACTTCACTGGCTCCATTCGGTCCACCGTCCGTCATGACGTAGATGAGATCAAAATATTTGAGCGAGCCGACAATGGACAATATGATCGTAACGTTAATCACCTCGCGCAGCAGGGGCAATTTGATACGAGTCGCAATCTGCCAGGCACTGGCCCCGTCGATCCGGGCAGCCTCCATCAGCGTTTCGGGAATATTTTTCAGCCCGGCATAGTAGATCAGGATATAAAAGCCTGCATATTGCCAAATAATCGGAATGAACAAGGCAAACAGCACCAAGGACGGATTAGCTAACCATTCAGGCGGATTGTGGACTCCGACCGACGCCAGTATGGAATTGAACACTCCGTTCGTTGGATGATACATTTTGAGCCACAGCTGTGCGATCGCTACAGATGACAACAGCATGGGAATCAGATAAATTTTCCGCAGCAGATTCGCTCCCTTGATTTTCCCTGACAAAATCATCGCAATGACCAGATAACCGATCAGACTAATGCCTGAAAACAAGGCCAACAGCAGCGAATGCCAGGCACTTTGCCAGAATGCACTGTCTGTGAGCAAATGTTGATAATTGTCCAGCCCGACGAAAGTCATAGGGCCAATTCCATTCCACTGATTCAGGCCGTAATAGCCGGTTAGTACTATGGGTACATATATTACGGCGAATAACAGCAGCAGAGAAGGCAATACATATAGAGCAATGACAAGCTTATTGGACATGACCTTTTCCACGGTTGGACCTCCTTAGGTGGTCAATTTCCTTTCTCGATGGCAGCCTTATGCTGCTCGGCAAATTGTTGCGGTGTCACCGCTTTACCAAACAACGCCTGAATCATATTCAAATGTACCTGTGCTGCATTCGGCTTCATCTGTACATCGGCGAACAATGTAATGCTGCTGGCTTGATTCAGTCCGTTCAGCAAATCGACATACAGCTTGGGCAATTTTTCTTTGGAGGTGTCCACTTTCGTCGCCGGAATTACACCCGCCTGTGTGACCGATTGCTCTCCCCATTTGACTACGAAGTATTCAACGAACGCTTTGGCCTCTTCTTTTACCTTGGAATTTTCCGAAACGAACAAGCCTACTCCCGGACCTCCTACCCAACTGTTTTCGTTGCCCTTGCCGCCTGCAACCATCGGGAATTTAAAGAAGCCAATTTGATCTTTAAATGCTTGCGGGATTGCGGGATTGGTCGTAAAATTCGGCAATTCCCAAGTAGCCATTAAATACATAGCTGCCTTATTGTTCATAAACTCGGATTTTCCCTCATCATTGGACAAGCCGTTAAATCCTTTGTTAAAGGCATTCATATCCACAAGCGTCTGGACTTCGGAGGCCGCCTGAATTAAACCAGGGTCATCGAACGATCCTGAGCCGTCAATCGCTTTTTTCAGCGTTTCGTTACCTGCTATACGGTCCGCAAGATACATGTACCAGAGCGAGCCGGTCCAGCGGTCTTTATTACCCAATGCAATCGGTGCAACTCCATGATCCGTAAGTGTTTTCACAACCTGCTTAAACTCGTCAAATGTCGCAGGTACCTTCAAGTTGTATTTTTGGAATATGGCTTTGTTGTAATAAATAGGTGTTATGTTCAATTCAATCGGAAGCGCATACGTTTTGCCATTCAGCGCATAAGCTTCGGTCGTTCCTGGTACGAATTTGTCCTTCAGCTTGGAACCATTCAACAGGTCATCCATCGGCGTAAATAATCCACCTTTAACGTAAGGCTCCATAAAACCCGCTGCCCAGGTGATGCCGATATCCGGCAATTCATTGGAAGCTGACAGCACTTTGAGTTTGTTTTTGTATTGTTCATTTTCCAGCACTTCCTGCTGAATGACGACATTCGGATGATCCTTTTGGTATTGATCAATAATCTGAGTCACAAGCTTGCTCTGCTGTGCCGAGCTTCCCTCTGGCCACAGGTGCATCATTTTAAGTGTAACCTTTCCCCCTCCTCCACTGGAACCGCCTTGACCATCCTTACCAGCACCGCAACCGGATAGCACCAGCATAAATGACAGCAGCAGGGTCAACCCAGCAAACCATTTCTGATGTGAGCGCTTACGTAAACCATACTCGTTGGACATCGTTAGACCTCCGTTTGTTGTAATTATATTTTTTGTAACCGTTATCATTTGTAAGTTTAGCACTCCATTCCTGCTTTCAACAGGGTACACTCATTGGGTATAATTCCACTTTTATTGGGTTCATCTGCCTACTATCAGTCGATATTCTCCGGCCCTGTACGCATCTGCTGCCTGTAGCGGCTAGGACTTACCCCCTCGGTCGCTTTGAATACTTTGATAAAATATTTATCTGTCCGGTAGCCTGATCGCTCGCCGATTTGGGCAATCGTCAACTGGGTATGCAGCAACAGCTCCTTGGCCCGTTGTATCCGCAATCGGTGCAGATATTCACTAAAGGACAAACCACTTTGCTCTTTGAATAAAACACTAAAATAGCTCGCATTCAGGTGTGAATGCGCGGCAGTCTGCGCCATCGTAATGGATTCGTGAAGATGCTCCGCCATAAAGGTGAAGGCACGTCGTACCGGGTCACTAAGAGTAGCCGCCTGGAGATCAAGCTCTAGCAGAACAGGGTCAGCCAGCTTGTCTAGCTTCTCGTACCGCTGCCGCTCCTCTTCCAGCCGAAGCGCTTCATTGACCGCATTCAGCAGCTCCTGCTTATCAATCGGTTTGAGCAAATAATTGACGGCTCCCAGACGAAGCGCCTGCTGGACATAATCAAATTCCGCATATCCCGAGATGACAATGATCGCTGGTCGTCGTGAATCCCGTTCCAGAGAGCGGATTAAATCCAGCCCACTGAATTCCGGCAACCGGACATCCGTAATCAACAGATGAACCGTCTCCGCTTGCAGTATATTTAATGCTTCCAAACCATTATCGAATGTCACAATCCGGTATTTCCCGGCGGCCCATTGCTCCAATGTCTGGTGTATCCCCTGACGTGTTCGCTGTTCATCGTCTACAATGACAATGGTTTTGGATGAAACACTCATTCCTACCGCCCTCCATATTCATCAGGAATTTCAAAAGCGACCACAGTTCCTTCCTGCTCAGCACTATGTATCAGCATACCGTCCGTTGGATAAGATGCGCTGTCATAATAGAGCGCGAGCCTGCGTTGCACATTCACTAGTCCCATACCGGTTCCCTTGCTCTCGCAGGCTGCTCCCCCCATTAACGCTGTACGCACAGCTGCAAGTTCTTCCATTGTCATTCCAGGTCCGTTATCTATGACCGCGATCTTGGTCCAACCCGATCTGGTCGAAGGAGTGACACTGATTTCAACGCGGCCGTTGCCGATGCGATTTTCGACACCATGCAAAATGGCATTCTCTAGAATAGGCTGGATCAGCAGCTTAGGAAGCGGAATTCTGGCTGCCTCTGAAGGCATATGAATTTGCCAGCTCAGACGTTCACCCAGACGCATCTCCATCAGTTCCAGATAACGACGGATTTGCGCCATTTCTTCCCCGAGGGTCACCCAAGAGTCATGGTGAGCCGGTTCGATAACATAACGAAACAGCCGCGACATAGACACCATCAGCCCGGCAAGCTCCTCCTCTCCCTTCTCCTGTAGCGACCAGTTGAAAGCATCCAGCGTATTAAAAAGGAAATGCGGATTGATCTGCGCCTGCAGAGCTTTAAGCTCGGTCTGGCTTTGTAAAACCTCCTTCTCGTAAATGACATGGATCAATTCATTGATATCGACAATCATCGTATTGTACTCTGCGTTCAATTCTCGCAGCTCGACCGCTGCTGCCGGTTCTGGATTCAGAGCCAACGCCCCTTCCCGTGAACGACGCATCGCCTGAATCAAGTGACCTATCGGTCTTGTAATCAACGTAGACAACATAAAGGACATAAACAGGAATAGCACGGCACCAAGAGATGCGGAAATGATAAGTGTAGTCCGTAAAACCGTAATTCCGTCTGTGACGACACTAACCGGAATCAGGATCAGCAGCGACCAGCCAGTCCGCTCCGACTGCTGAACTGCCTTCACATATTCCCGTTCCCCAATATGAACCGTCTGTGTCTTGCTATGCAGTACACCTGACAAATCCGTCTGGTTCATTGGTTCACCCGACAGCAGCTGGCCTTGACGATCTACAAGCAGCATGGTTTCATCCGCTTCCTCATTGACCGCTGACGCACCATTCAGTCCAAAATAGCTTCGCTCCATACGGGTAATCAGGTACCCTCCGCGAGAGAACCAGCGATCCACCAGGCTCACCTGCCGAATCGCTAGCAGTGACCGGGGATCTTCGGGATCAATACCGATCCAGACCAGTCTTCCTTTCATCTGATTCGCTTCCCGGATGTCTGCCTGTCCGATACGTTCCTCCAGACTGCCCTCTCTAATCGGAAACAACATCTTCCCTTCGGCGGTATACAGCTCCAGCGAGCCAACACTCGGCATATATGCCTGATAGCTATGCATCACTTGCAGTAGTGATTGACGCTGTCCAAAATTTACCTTGCCCCCGTTACGCTCCTCCAGCAAAATATGCTGAACAGACGGGTGATTCGCGACCTGCTCCGTCAAGCTGTCCATCTGGCCGATTAATGCATCCAGCCTACCGCTTGCTTGTACGGCGGTCTGACCAATATGTCGCTCGGCACTGTCTTTTAACAGGTGAGACACATTGAGATAAATGAACGCCCCCGCCACACTCATCATAATGAGCATCACCAGTATAAATCCGATAAAAATCTGATTACGTAATGTGTTTAATGGCTGAAACCTTGACCTTGAACGCATAAGCCTTCTCCCCCTGAACCATCGCAGAAAAATGGGTGATGATAACGCTTTCCTTTTCCTATTCTATCGCATCGTTCGTCTTTGTTGGCGTATTTTCAGCAGAGATTAATCAAAATGGACAGGAATGCTATGAAATAGAAAGGTCGTAGGGTAAACGAAAAAAATGACTCCCGACAAATGCAGGAGCCATCTACTGACCAGTTTACACCGAAGCTTCTTTCAAATCACCCAAACTAAGGTACCGTCCAGGCTCCGAAACTTGTATATGAAATAGGTATCCTATTGGAGCGCAGCCAAAATGCGGTCGCACAGCTCCATCGTTTTCACGTTATCCCGTCCACTTGAATCAGGCGTCCGTCCTTCTTGGCAGCAGTTCATGAAATGTGCGATTTCACCAACAAAACCGCGCAAGTACAAATCACGGTATCCGCCCGACATCGCGGAGGCTGACGGTGTCAGAACCGTATCGTTTTCCGCAAGGGATTTCCAAGGAAGCTCTGTATGACTCTCCGACTTGTGAATGATCAGTGTATTCACCTCATCCGCGTTCGCAAAACCGTGATCAAAGGTTACCGTAATACCTTCACTCTCGCGTGTCCATGCTGTCATACCTGCGAAGTATAGGCTACCCACTACACCATTTTCAAATTTCAGGGCAATCGTATGGGAAATACACTCGCCGTTATCGTTCGCAAATCCGGTAACCTGCGCCACTTCTCCGAACAAATAACGTACCAGATCGACCATATGAACCGCCGCCAGCTTCATGAAATCTTCGCCAGTTTTACAAAACAGGGTACTGTCCACGAGAAATTTTGCCTGAAACGAGCGTGCGGCTCCAAGCGAGCCACCCTCAATCAATTCTTTTAATTTTATGTATACAGGCGCGTAACGCTTCATGAAACCGACCATCAGGACAACGCCTGCTGCTTCTGCCGCATCTGCAATTTGGGCCGCTTCCTCCGCATTCCAGCCCAGTGGCTTGTCTACAAAGACATGTTTTCCAGCCTTAATGCAGTCCAGTACGAGCGAAGGATGATCTGCCGCTTGTGCAATCACGACAACTCCATCACAGTCTTCCTGCTCCAGCATAGCCTTGTAATTGTCATAAGGTGTGCCACTGCTTCCAAACCGCTGAAGTGCTGTCTTCGATCTGCTTAGATCTCTAGTCGCAATCGCCTGAATTTCAGCACCTGCCCCAATAACAGCAGGATATATATTCGTTGAAGCGTGAAAGCCAGCCCCGATAAAACACAGCTTCGCCTTGCTCATGTTAGTCCCTCCCATGTACACACTAAAATAATCCGATCCCATCGTACCATATTGCCGAAGTATATATACAGTGGCATAAAGATAAAGGGCATAGTTCTTAAGGAGAACAAGCTAAAAAAACCTTAACAAAGATAATCCCTTATCCTTGTTAAGGTTCTGTCTGCATCACCAGCAACAATCCTTAAAAATACATTCAATTACAGGGTTCAGGCGTTATCTTGTGGATAACGAAGCCCATTTTTGCTCCAGCCACTGATCAAATTCAGCACCCTTGTCACCTTCGTAGATGTCATAAATATCGACTCTCATCTTGTGCAGCTTCTCGCGAAAATCGTTATAGGTATGGTCGGCTGGCAGGCTTTTTTTAATCCGTACCAGAATCTTCGTCAGACCCTTAACAAGCTCACCCTCTTTGCGCACAGGCGGCTGTACATTCTCGCCCCATTCCTGAAGTCTGCGGTAAGCGGCTTCCTGAACGGCATATACCGTATCATTATTCAAACGGTGTGTCAGCAAGTCAATCGTCTGCTGGTTCTTCCATGCACCCAGATCGTTTACCGCAGCTAGGCGTGTTTTCCAATCGGAGGTTCGGTTTGCAGCTACTTTAAGCTGCTCATATACTTCTGCAAATTCTTGCTGAGTTTCGTTGTTTTCCAAAATCATCTCATCCTTTTCTAAAAATCACTATATTACTGTTCATCACGATTGCCGTTTGTTAAATATAACATACTTGCAGGTCTTCTTCTAAAAAAGATAAAAATGAAATGTATCGGACATGCCAATAGGCATCATCCGCCTCAGTTGGCTGCCGCGGAAAGGCTTCGTAAATCCCTCCAGATCTCGGGGTAGATAAACCGTATTTTGTAAGGGAATTTACAGAAAATCTGCACGTGCTGGTGTAAATGCATCTAGCAGAATACCGCCATCCTCCAGTGGGATACAGCCATGAAGAGTATCGGATGGAAAATGGATGCTGTCTCCTTCTTTGACGGTCTGGACTTCCTTTGTTTCGCCATCATCAATCATGAACTTAAAACTTCCCTTTATTACATAGGTGACTTGTTCATGGACATGCTTATGCAACAGGATTTCCCCTATTTGGGCTTTAGCAAACATCACTTTGACATACATAAGCTGGTCGCTGTGGGCCAGCACTTTCCGGGTGGTATTACTGTCAACGATATCAATTTGAATATCTTGGTCATTAAAAAACATGGATCATTCCTCCTCTTTTTAAGCACAAATGATTTTGATGAGTTATTTTGAAAAATTCATAAATCGATTTAGTTTAAAACCAGCGGAAAATAAGCCAAAGTACTCCTGAAAGGGTAGTAAAGTCGGGATCGGCGAATGTTACTCCTTCGGCACCCAAAAAGGAAAAGAGCGGCAAGGTGAGGGCCGGCAGCAGACAGAGCAAGAATCCATTAAGACAACTGGAAATAACAGCTCCTCTGAAACCACCGCTGGAATTGCCGAATATCGCGGCTGCACCACCAGCGAGGAAACAGGCCATGATCCCCGGCACAATGACAGGCAATCCGATAAACGGGAAAAGAAAGACGCAGGCAACGCCTGTGAAGAAGCTGACCAAGAAGCCTACCAGCGCGGAATTGGGTGATTTATCGAACAGTACCAGAACATCCACACCAGGGATTGCTCCAGGTGCGAACACTTGGGAGAAGCCTTTGAAAGCGGGTACAATTTCAGTTGTAAAAAGCTTAACACCTGCTTTTGCGATATACAAGCCGGCAGCAAAAATAGCTGACTGTTCGAGGATGAAGACGATATATTCTTTGCCGTCAGATAATTTGCTGACATAATCAGAACCAGCAACCAGTCCAGATACCAGTAAAAGCACAAGCATCGTCAAGGTCGTTGCAACATTGGGGTCGCGCAAAAAACTGATGCGGTCATTAATTTTCACATTTTCGGTGTCATTTTCACGGTTGCCAAAAACTTTCCCTAAATAGGTACCTAGAATGTAAGAGGTCATGGAAGCATGAGCAATCGTATATTCATCCGATTTAATAATGTTTTTGCTGGCATTCCGGAGTAGGTAAGGAAACACCGCCATATAGCTCCCAATTATCACTGAACCGACGATGATCGTAGTCAGCGAACTGAGACCCAGACCTTTCATAACGGCTGTAGCGGCAAAGCTCATGAACAAAATCAAGTGAAGAGACAAATAAATGTACTTGAACTTGGTCAGACGTGCAAGCACGATATTAAGGATCATGGAAAAGAGCAGAATGAGCGCAGCGTCCGCCCCGATCTGATCAATGGTCAGTGCCATAATGGCTTCATTGCTGGGTACGACACCTTTAAGGTTGAACGCATAAGAAAAAATTTGGCTGAAGTTAGTGAGAACGCCACCTAAAATGCCGCCGCCGACCTTGATCATGGTGAAGCCCATAAAAGAAAGGGTAGTTCCCGTAATGATTTCTGATACTTTCTTTCTCTGGAATATAAGGCCGAGTAATGTCACAATCGCGATAATGATGGATGGCTCCCTGATAATGCTCATAAACATTTCCATAGTGATCTCCGACTTTCTTTTATTTATTTTCCATTCTTACTAAATCGATTTAGTAATACACGAAAAAAATTTCCCTTCCGGGAATGTAAAAAGAAGCAGAATCATTTTTGTGAATTAAATCACAACTCACTTCATACATTATTCGTTTAAGCTTCATTCCTCCCCTCTCTTTAATCGCAATCATTACTAAAATCAGGACATACATAAATGAAAGGGTATTCATGACTCGAATCATAAGATCATTATAGCTCTTTATTTTCTTTTTACAATAGAATTCATAAAAACGTTTTCAAAAAGATGCAAAGGACTTATTCAAATCATTCAGTTCAGTTTTTGGACAGATTCTCTGTGGTTAATGACCGGATTCATTCGGATGATTTCTGACAGCTCCTCATGATCCTGTTCTTTTTGATCAATTTTCTCCAGCAGTAGCCTCGCACTTCTTTTCCCCATTTCAAAACTCGGCTGGGAAACGGTTGTGATCGGCGGATTATAAAAAGATGCAAAGGATACATCATCTATGCCAATCAAGGAAAAGTCATTAGGTATGGTCAGATGATTATTTTTTGCATAAATCAGCACCTGCTCCAAAATCATGTCATTCGTAGCAATAATTGCGGTGGGCGGATGCTCCATATGGAATAGTTGTCCAATCAGATTAGGCATTTCATCCAACCTGCCGCTTTTGATATAGTTTTCATTCACTGATATGCCATGTTTGCCCAACGTATTTCGATAACCTGACAGCCGCTCACTTCGTGTAGTGATCGCTTTTTTGCCTAAGGGGAACGTGATAATTCCAATGTTGTTATGACCATGCTCAATGAGTGCTTCAACCGCAAGCTCGCTGGCCTTTTCATTATTCAACAGCACTGTGTCTACACTGATTTCATCGATTTTTCGGTCCACAAACACGAAAGGATAGCCATTTTTGACAAGGGAAACATATAATTTCTTGTTCTCTTCCGTCGGGAAAATGATAAGTCCATCCACTTGCCGAGCAATCATCGACTGGACATACTTTTTCTCTTTGAGCGAATCATCATCGGTATTGCAGACAATGACCTGGACATTTTCCAGTTGGCATTCATCTTCAATGGCACGCACGACTTCTGTTGTAAATCTCGATAAAATGGTTGAAGAAATAACCCCCACAATGAAGGTCTTCTTCTGCTTGAGACTACGTGCCACCTCATTAGGTATATAACTGAGATCCTCAATCGCTTGCTCGATCTTCTTCTTGGTGTTTTCACTCATATAGTTGTATCTCTTTTGCAGAAACTGCGAAACTGTACTCTTCGACACTCCGGCACGTTCTGCAACTTCCTTCATCGTTGTTACCATAATTACCCTCCTTTCTTTTTTGCATGTCATGCGTGTTAATTCTCAAATATATATATTCTGCAACCTGTATGTAAAGTGAATTTCACTTTATTATATACCTTCTTTTACAGCAGGAAAATATAATAAATAAAGAGTTAGAGCATGCCCTCCAGCCCCTAAACAACCGCTCCCACAAAAGCTGGACACTTAGCTTAACCATCCGTTGTTACGAATCTATTGAATTCGAACGAAATCTTAGAAATATACGAATTTTATGAACTTGTTTGATGGAAGATTTGAACATAAAATAAGAATGTAATCGGTTACAATTTCTTTTAAATAAAGGAGGAAGCAGAATTATGAAGAAAAAAGGACTGAAAAAAACATTTTTCGTCATTGCCTCCCTCGTAATGGGCTTCACACTGTATGGCTATACTCCCGCTTCAGCAGATGCAGCCAGTGTGAAAGGATATTATCACACCCAAGGAAACAAGATTGTAGACGAATCCGGGAAAGAAGCGGCATTTAACGGCCTAAACTGGTTCGGTCTGGAAACTCCTAATTACACCTTGCATGGACTGTGGAGCCGCTCAATGGACGACATGCTAGATCAGGTGAAGAAAGAAGGCTACAATCTGATTCGTCTGCCTTACAGCAATCAGTTATTCGATTCCAGTTCCCGTCCAGACAGTATTGATTACCACAAAAACCCTGATCTGGTCGGATTAACTCCGATTCAAATTATGGACAAGCTGATCGAAAAAGCTGGACAACGCGGTATTCAGATTATCCTTGACCGTCACCGTCCAAGCTCAGGTGGGCAATCCGAGCTGTGGTACACATCCGAGTACCCTGAGTCTCGCTGGATTAATGACTGGAAAATGTTGGCTGAACGTTATAAAAACAACCCAACCGTCATTGGTGCGGATTTGCACAACGAGCCACACGGTCAAGCAAGCTGGGGTACAGGCAATGCCTCCACAGACTGGCGTCTGGCGGCACAACGTGCAGGGAATGCGATTCTGTCCGTGAATCCGAATTGGCTGATTCTCGTAGAAGGTGTAGACCACAATGTACAAGGCAACAATAGCCAATACTGGTGGGGTGGCAACCTGACAGGTGTAGCCAACTATCCTGTCGTTCTGGACGTACCGAACCGTGTCGTCTATTCTCCACATGACTACGGCCCAGGTGTGTCTTCACAGCCATGGTTCAACGACCCGGCCTTCCCGTCCAACCTGCCAGCGATCTGGGATCAAACCTGGGGCTACATCAGCAAGCAAAACATAGCTCCGGTGCTGGTCGGTGAATTCGGCGGTCGTAATGTTGATTTGTCTACTACTGAGGGGAAATGGCAAAATGCACTCGTAGACTATATTGGTGCCAACAACCTGTACTTTACGTACTGGTCCCTGAATCCGAATAGCGGCGACACAGGCGGTCTGCTGCTGGATGATTGGGTTACCTGGAATCGTCCGAAGCAAGATATGCTGAGTCGAATTATGAAGCCTGTTATTTTCGTAGCGGAAAAAGCGCAGGCAGCAGCCGAATAAGCCTGTCGCCTGCTCCGCGGGTATATGACAACGGCCCATCCTTTGGGCATTTGACACAGGACAGGCTGCCCATGTTTTTTGCTGATTATCGTGAATGAGTAACTACGTAGTATCCTCATTGTAAAAGCCGCTTTTCCCTCCTTCAGGATCAGGTCATGCCAGACCTATGGAGGGGTGAAAAGCGGTTTTTTAGGTAAACTTACATATACGTATAACAGATATTGAAGATTGACAATGAGCTATTTACTAAATTATCATTACCTTTTAATGTATTTCATAACGAATAGGTGGTGTTCACAAAATGTTTGGAATCGTAAATTATGAAGTATTTTTGCTTACTGGAATCCTCCTAAATCTAATTCCTGGTGCAGACACCATGTATATAATTGGGAAATGCATTGCACAGGGGAGAAAAGCCGGTGTGTATTCTGTTTTCGGTATCATTAGTGGTTCTTTGATCCATACGTTGTTAGTTGCTTTTGGTTTATCAATTATACTTACAAAGTCAATTATCGTGTTCAACATGATTAAAATAATTGGAGTTATTTATTTAGTTTATCTAGGGGTTAGAATGCTATTAGATAAAACAAATGCAAGTTTTAGAGCATCTGAATCCAATAAACAACACAACAACAGAAAAACATATCTACAAGGGATGTTGACCAGTCTTACGAATCCCAAGGTTTCTTTGTTTTTCATTGCCTTTCTTCCACAATTTATTGATACACAGGCTTCTGGGCCCATTCCATTTATCATTTTAGGACTTACATTTTCGTTCACCGGATTGTTATGGTGCTTGTTTATTGCCTATTTTTCCTCTTACATTACCCATAAAATAAAAGTCAACCAAAGGCTTAGCAGCTATTTAAACAAAATAACCGGGATAATCTTCATCGGATTAGGATTAAATCTTCTTCGAACAAAGGCTCCTCAATAAACCTGAATAATTGTTCTCAAATGTTCCACTAACAGGAACGTTTTTGAATTCATCATATGACCGCCTATAGCTAAATGGTGGTCATATTTTTTTCAAGAATCAACACAGTACAATAACAGCTAAGCTTTCCTCTTCTTCTTGACGCCTTCTTTCCAGTTTTACACATTGTAAATTTCCCATCGAATGGGAACCCAGCACAGTCTGTTTTTTATCCCTATGCATTATTGGGGCCCTGCCGGGCTAGCGATTGGATTTATTTTAATCGTTGCATCGATATTTATATAACGTTGATTTCAAAACATGAGCTATTCCAAAGACCACAATGCGGGCCAGTTGCTCCCATTGTGGTCTTTTTCCTTTTGGCAGGTCAATTATGATCGGTTACCGTCATGGTTTACCTGTAGGCCAATGGATTTGGGGCAGGTGAAAACCTAGCTCATGCTTCGCCCCAGCTGCTCCACCTTGCTCAGCCAATCGTTGCGCTGCTGATCCGATAATTTATTCATGAGATCAATCGCAGTAGAATGCACTGGTTTGACACCACATAGATGCAGCGTAGAATCCTTCATCATCCGATGTCCAGGCTGTCCCTGGAAAAATCGGTAGTACCAGTGCGGACCGTCCATCGTTGTAATGAGGCGGGCCGTTCTTCCTTTTAGAAGCTTGTCAGGCAGGGGTTTTCCTTTTTGATACTTAAACGCAAATCCCGGCATAAAGGTACGGTCAATGAATCCTTTCATTAATGCAGGCAAGCTGCCCCACCAGATCGGAAAGACAAAAACGAGATGTTCTGCCCATTTAATCGATTCCTGTGCTTGGATCAAATCAGGTTCCAGCGGCAATTTATTACGATATCCACCTAATAGATTTGGATTAAAATCAAGCTCGGATAGCTGCAACAAACGAACCTCTGCCCCTGCAGCCTTCGCTCCTTTTACATAGGATTGAGCCAACGCTTCTCCATAACTGCCAGCGACCGGATTCCCTTGAATCACCAATATTTTTTTAGACATATAAACCACTTCCTACCTTCATATTATGATTTTAGTTAGAAAACACTAACTTTATATTTAAAAAGAAAAGGTCACTACTGACCTTTACTTAATAAAGCTGTTAAACGTTGTTTGACCTCTGTTGCAAATGGAACCAACTGCTGTGGAAGTTCACCTTCCAGGCTGGATACGGACAAGCGTGTAATAGCTCCAATGATGAGCACACCGGATAGCTGAGCATCCTGCTTCGGCAGTTCACCTTGTTGAACCCCCTGTTCGATGAATTCAGTCAACGCCTCCAGCGGCTGACGCACATTCTGGCTCTGGCTTGCTTCAACATACAGCTCATGATGCTGTGATAGTAGAAGCAAACCATACTGATCCTCATCATGCATATTCAGCACTTCATCCACCAGTTGATGGAAACGACTGACGAAGCTCCCACTCTGCTTGCGATAGAAGTCAATTAATGTGGTGTAGCTATTGCAATATTGCCCGAATACTTCCAAAGCCATCGCATCTTTACTCTTAAAATGCTTATAAATCGCGGCATCCGTCACACCGGCAGCCTCTCCAATTTCTTTAACCGAAATCCCGTCAATTCCTTTGGTTGCAAATAAGCACATCGCTGCCTGCAGAATATCTTTCTTTTTGCTGTCTACATGTGTTTTCTTGTTCATAAGATTATAGTAAGTGATAACTAACCAAAATGCAAATTATTTTTATAGAGGCTCATCCCGTCTTTATATCTTCATTTAAAATAAATTGAATTCAACCTAATATACCATGTTTTTATAATAGATTAATTATAAACACCTTAAATTATACGTGTATCACCACATTTTATTCATATAAAATAGCACGTCTGTTGATTAACCAGAATAAGTAATTTGATTTATAGAAGCAGAGACACGCTTAAGAAGAACATGCTGAATCTGGATCAGCCATTCCACTGGTAGTTTTTGCAGAAGAAAAAGACGAGAAAATCGGGCAAAGGAAAGAATGGCATGTTTGGGCCACGTTGTTTGAGCAGCATCAAATAGCCATTTGAGCAGGACATAGACAATGAGAGCGCAGAATAGTTGCCCATAGACCGCATTTTCCGTCGTGCCAAATAACGTTGGAATATTCAAATGTTGCTTGATCCAACGGAAAAAGACTTCGATCTGCCACCGAGCTTTATACATCTGTGCGATTTGTTCTGCCGTGACCTGCATTAAATCTGTTACCACCCGAATTTCCCGACCTTCAAAATCTCGAAATATAACGACACGATGACGTTGCTTGGAACGACACTGCGATGTTCCTAGCTGGCAAGTCATATCTCGAAGGATAGTTGAATCCGATGGCTTGAGACGGGATAGTGCATGAGGTTTTTCCAAATGGACATTGTCACGAAGCCGAATGACAAAGGATTGTCCTTGGATTTTGAAGTCATCCAGACGCTCCAGTTTCCCATAAGCACGGTCCATCACCAAAATGTAGTCCGGTTGAGCCAACGCTTCACTCATGGGGCCATCATGCTTGGAGCCCAGCGTTTCGACCACCTGAAGGGGTTGCCCATTTTGGGCTTGTAAAGCGACATGAAGTTTAATACCTGCACGCTCCCCGTGATAAGGAGCCCAGGGTAGTCGTGTTTTTCCCACCGTCATGGTGGTCGAATCGATGAGGAGTAATTCTTTGGGAAACGTAAGTTTTCGGCGTGTTTCTCGGCTACACTTGTGAATGACCCGATGAAAAAGCTCCTTAAATATAGCAAAGGGGACTTCGGCCGTTTTGGTGGAAAAACACGAATAATGAACCTTAGGTAAGCCACTGCGAGCGGCATGATCCACACCGGAACGATAACTGTCCCATTGTTCTAAGGCAGCTACACACCAGTATCGAAGTAAGTGGGTTACCGTGAATTTACGGGCTTTGTCTTCATAGTCTGTTTCCTTGGCAACGCTTTTCACTTCTTCCGGTGTCAGAATAGATTAAAGATATTTTAGCACACCTGTTGATTAACCACTAAATGGTAGAAAAAGAGCCGTCAACTCGGTAAAATGTTTGTACCCCTACAAACTTAACCGAAAGGTGACGACTCCATGAAAAAGTCTATCACGATCCCATTATTATAAAGGGGATAACCAAATGGTTATAATTAAAATATGAATATGAATCATCTTGAAGTGTTTATGAAGGTTGCGGAGAAGTTAATATTACGGAGGCTGCCAAAACACTGTTTATTTCCCAACCGGCTGTTAGTAAGGCTTTGAAAAATTTAGAAATATCTTTACAAGTGAAGCTGTTTATTCGAGACAAACAGAATGGATTAATGCTTACAGATGTTGGGAAAGAAATGTTGATTCTGGCTAGGAATATGAAGGAAATTGAAAATAAAATGGTTCAACTCGCCTGTCAGGAGAACAAGCTTTTGCGTGGTAAGGTGAGGATTGGCTCATTTCCGGCTGCCTCCACAAACTTGCTGCCGGAAGTGATATGTTCATTCCGCTCCCAATATCCGCAAGTCACGATTGAGCTTATGGAAGGAACCTCTAATCAAATTAAACAATGGGTGGAAGACCGAACGGTTGAAATAGGCTTATCGCTTCTCCCTTCGATCATTTTAACTTTAAAATCCTGGCGCATGACTACATGGTAGCTATTGTACCGGAGAACCATCCTTTACAATCACAAAGCGAGATTAACCTGGAACATTACAGAAATGATTTTATTTTTTGCAAAGGTGGACATGAATCCGCTGTGTTGAACACATTTCACGAGAATGATATTTCTTTCCATGAGAGTCTGACTGTCCAAACGGCTGAAACCTTAATCCAAATGGTCCAAAAAAATCTGGGGATCGGCATTATATCTCATTTTACGCTTACTTCTGTTCCACATCACTTGATTGTCAAAGAGATTGTTCCTCGGATCACGCGGGATATCGGGATTGTAGCACGTTCCTTTGATGAAGTGACACCAGCAGCCAAGCAGTTTATAAGTGTTATGGGTCAGTTGTATGGTGAGAGGATTTAATGTGTCTATATGTGATGGCTGCGATTATATGATATTTACGATGCTTTCAGCGCAGTTGTTTAGAATTGATAAGGCAGGCCATCCCACAAAGTATGGCCTTTAAACTTGCCGTTACAGACAGCGCGGTGAACCGTATCATAAGTAACGGAGGTTTTTGCATACATAAGTATGTTTTATAATAATTCCATCAAAAAAGTCCCTCATTGATTATTCATGTGCAACACTGGGCAGTACATGAATATGCATCAAAATACCCTCCAAATCTGCGGGATTAGAGGGTATTTTGATTCGAGCATAAGAAATTTATTCACGGATACCTCAAGCTCATACGGATTAAAACTGTTCAACTTACTTCTCCCGGTGCTGCTCATGTGATTCATCAGCAGCGCAATATTTTGTACATAAGGATTAAAATGTTTACTAGAGCTTATAAAATCTTAACCCTGCTTTCTCTGAATTACTACCTTTCCCCTCTTAGGATTTGTTTCGCACCTGTGGTACGCTTCGGCTAATCCTTGAGATGTAAATGGGAAAATCCCGCTTAAATGAACCTTTAATTTTTCTTCATGTACGTTTCGAAGAATGGATAACAAATCATCGTGGTTTGGCTCTGCATGAACAAATTGAGCTTCGATTCCGCGAATTTTGGGATGTTCATTAATTGCCATGGCTACCAGTGAGATGAGCTTGCCTCCATCCTTCAAAACAGAGTAGCTTTTTCGCCCAGTTTCACTTATCTTCGCATTCAGAACGGTAGCTGATCTATCCATAACCATATCCAGTACAATATCTACTGGACTACTTATAGCCTTTGTGAAATCAGTTTTGGTATAATCAATTGCCTCGTCGGCACCTAACTGTCGCACAAATTCATGGTTAAATTCACGGGCTGTTGCAATCACATATGCACCTGCTTGTTTGGCGAGTTGAACAGCAATATGTCCCACACCGCCTGCGCCTGCATGAATCAGAATACGCTGTCCAGGTTGTAGTTTGCCATACTTAAACAAAGACTGCCAGGCAGTCAATCCAACCGTTGGCAATGCAGCAGCTTCATGAAAAGATATCCCTGGTTGGATTATCGCAAGTGCGTTTTCTTCCACTGCTACATAATCTGCATAGGCGCCACCATTATTAATAGGAATACCCATAACACGATCGCCAGGTTTGAAATGAGTTACCTTACTTCCAACCTCAGTGACCACACCCGCAAAATCTGCACCGAGAACATATGGCAACTGAACTGGCAAAATATCCTTAACAGCCCCAGAACGTAGTACATAATCTGCTGGATTTATCGAAGCAGCATACATTTCCACTAGCACCTGTGTTTCTGTAATTACTGGCACAGTTATCTCTTCATCTTGTAAAACTGCTGGAATTCCGTACTCTTTTAAAACAATTGCTTTCATAATAAATTCCTCCTATTTTTTAAATTTGTTTCAAACAATGAATGATTTATAAACACTTGTTTACTTATTAACAACTGTCTGATATCGTGATATTAACAAAGTTACTTCTTCACTTCAATCGTTAAAATAACTGCATTTGATCATTAATTAACAAAATTCGATTCATCGTTCAATAACTAATAAATATTTCATGAACCCAAATGCATATGGTTAAATTCATTGGAAAAATTTTACCCTATATTTTAAGGAGGGTCTTATGGATAGACGAATACTAAAAACACAAAAAGTAATTATCGGGGCTTTTATCGAACTGCTCTCAGAGAAAGAATTTGAAGATATTACAATTAGTGAAATAGCAGATCGAGCTGATGTTAGCCGCGGGACTGTCTACTTGCATTACATTGACAAGTTCGATTTGTTGGATAAATGTATCGATATTTATTTTAAAAAATTATTTGAAAGTTGCATGACTCTCGACGGCACTGCGCTTTTACTTTCCAAATCCATTATGATCCGCACATTTGAGTATTTGGAACAACATGCTTTAATATATACTACTCTGCTGGTTAACAAAGGAATCCCTGCGTTTAGAAACCTCATGATGAATGTGATTCTAGGGAACCTTAGTGAGCTGATCGATGTCAGTAGCATAAAACAAGATATGAACAAGGAGGTGATGTTACAGTTTTTGGCTTCGGCTATTGTTGGTTTACTAGAGTGGTGGATTATCCAGTCAATACCCATTCCAGCTAAGGATATAGCAGAACAATTGTGGTCACTGCTGGAACGTATTCAAGTTATGCCTCATTTACCGGATTCTAATTAATCAGATAGTAGGGTACAAGGACACTATCCCTTATATATCTAGGAGGAAGTGCTAGCAATATAGGCCGAAGGGGTTCTAATAAAGCAAATTTCCTCAAATTAAAAACTGCAGTTAAAGTGATACGGTGAACCGTATCACAAGTAGGGCAAATAGGGGCAAGTTTTTTGAGGAATAGCTCGCAGGAGGCTGTTAGATCAACGGGTAGAGAAAAAATCTCCTGGACGTTAAATGAAATTGATCAAATTAATTTTGAATAATTCAATAGCAATCATGCTGCCGAAAAGTGGATTCCTTTTGGACAGCATGGTTTTTTTGTAGGAGAATACTTGCGCTTTATTGGAGGTACTGCCTCTATAAGCGGTAAATATATGCTTTTACTCAGTAGTGAATGAGTTTAGCCGTTATAGCGTGTACGGTGAACCTTACCATAAGTGAGGCAAATTTTATTGGGGGAAACAACGGGGTTTATCATATCCTAAACGTGAACGTTTATATTTAAATCATTTTTGGTATAATATTTGGCAGATAAGGAAGATTAAATTTCTATTTTTAGAAAATAGTGAGAGAAAACGAGGGATGGAAATGTCGTATATCGTTGATTTTAAAAATGTGTCTACGGTAGGCTTAGAGTCTTCACCTGTAGTAGAAGCGCTTGCTGGTTTACGTGCACATGGGCCAAACTCACCGGGTTGTCACTCTCATTACTACGCATGTCTTCAATATCCGCTTTTCGCCTCAACATTGCCGTTTCCTGCTCAGCCAGTTCACCTACTCGTTCCTTAAGCAAATGAACCTCCAGCATATCTTCCTCGGAGATGGTGAAAAGCCAGTTTGCTATGTCCTGTTTTGGACACTCATCGTATTTCCCTGTATTTTTATTTATGAAAAAGTCGGATGAGTGCGGATATTTCTTCTATAGTTTCTTGTTGACCATTCTTTATCCACATCACCCAAATTTCAAAAACACCGGCACTCATAAAATGAATCCAATAATTTCGTTTCGCACCTGTCCAGTCTGGAAAGGGAATAAGCTCATCATAAAATTGGGTAATATGATTTTTGAAGATTTGATAAAGTAGCCCTGTGTAATCACTCTCAATGGCCAATCGAAAATCATCAGAGAATGTTAGAAAAAAGTTGGTCAAATCTGTTATTTTTTGCTCGTGATTCTTTTTGTTCGCAATTTTATTGAAAATATCTGCAAATTTAGGCTCGTAGTACTCCACTAATACCTGTTCAAGACTTTCATAATTTCTATAGAAGGCCATTCGGCTGACGCCGGCTTTTCTAACGAGTTCTGAAATCGTCAGCTCTGATATTCTTTTCGTTCGCAATAGCTCCAGCAATGCAATAGTAATCCATTCTTTGGTGTCTTTTTTAATAATTTGTGCGTGATCCGTTGCTGCCATTACACTTCCTCCATTCTGTCACACATGCTTGTTTCTTGCTTGCTATTGATAATGCCTGGTCCTATTATAGTGTAAAAAGCGTTACAAGTGTAACGCCACCTGAAGGGAGTATTTAAGATGGCAGACTCTAGCAAACCTGTAGTGCTGGTGACCGGAGGTTCAGGATTTATCGCTGTTCATATCATTGTGAAATTACTGGAGAAGAAGTATCGTGTGCGGGCAACCCTGCGTACAATGAGCAGACAAGATGAAGTGAAAGCCATGATTATGTCAGGTGGAGTGACAAATATGGAGGATTTGTCGTTTGTTCAAACGGATTTGACTTCTGATAAGAACTGGAATAATGCGGTTAAAGGAGCGGATTATGTCATCCATGTGGCTTCTCCAACCCCCAATAGAATTTATAAAGATGAGAATGAAATGATTGGGCCGGCACGTGAAGGTGTTTTACGAGTGTTGAGGGCAGCACGTGATGCAGGGGTCAAGCGTGTTGTTTTAACTTCTGCTTTTGGAGCCATTGGTGTGGGACATAAGCATCACATAGGGCCATATACCGAGGATGATTGGTCCAATACAGATGCAAAAATTCATCCATATCAAAAATCCAAGACACTTGCTGAAAAAGCTGCCTGGGAATTTATTCAACAAGAAGGGAAGGGTTTAGAATTTGCAACCGTAAATCCTGTTGGTGTGATGGGACCAATTCTAGGCAATGATTATTCGCATTCAAATGATATTGTCCGCCAAATGTTAGAAGGCAAGCTAAAGTCTGTCCCCAAAATTTATTCTGATTATGTGGATGTTCGAGATGTTGCAGAGCTGCATATCCTGGCAATGGTTCATCCCGAAGCAAGTGGAGAGCGGTTTATAGCTTCTAGTGCAGAAAATCTCTCAACACTTGAGATCGCAAATATTCTGAGAAAAAATTTAGGGGAAGATGCGAAACACGTGCCTATGAAGGAAATTCCAAATCCTATCGTTCGTGTTGCGGCGGTTTTCAATCCTAAATTAAGAATGATTGCAACACTCTTGGGCCAAGACATGTCAACGAGTAATCAAAAAGCCAAACGTTTACTGGGATGGACACCACGCCCGGCAGAAGAAGCAATTATAGCCACTGGTAAAAGTATGATGAAAGTTATCAAGGGACAGATGAAGGTATAAGTTATTGTGGGGACAATTTGCGTTTAACAACTGTCCCCTTTTATGTTAGATCGCCTGCACAGCTCCGGTGTTTTGGCAATCCTGCATTGGTGATCATGTCCTTGAGCTCGTTGACAAATGAAGTCAAACTGGTCGTAGAGGCCTTCCCGAATCGGTTCTCCCCGGTCAGGTTCCCGATCGGTTTGGCTGCATCCTCTCTGTATTTGCTTTTTAGTATATGATCCACCACTCTACATTAAATCTATAATCTATTTTTAATTCTCAATTCTCCAACATAACTCCTGTAAAACCTCTTTCATCCTTCTGGTTTCTCATAATATGGGCTAACTTCATGTGATACTGAGCAAGTTGAGTGAATATGAATTGTGGTCAGAATACTACCATAACGAAGGCATGAGACACTTGTTTGTCGAACTGCCCTATTTTACCGCCGAATATTTGAACCTATGCACGCTGTCGTTCGATTGTGGCCGGTTCATTTTCAGAAGATAGATTGAATAGAGAGAGTTGTAGAATTTTTAATTCTTCACGTTGAGAGTTGATTTGTCACAAAGGTCTCGAACTGAGAGCAATAGATTAATGTTATCGCAGAAGGCCCCCTCACATTTTGCTTCAAGAAAATTTTGAGCTCTAATTGCATTGAATTTAAAGTTCTTTTTTATATCGACATGTATTTATTTATGGGAAGGGTAGGAAGGATACATGATGTTAGAAAAATCGGATATGGAGCTTTTGATTGAAGCAGAACGAGCTCCTGATAAGTCTTTAGCTGTATTAATATGTGGGATAGCGGATTCGGGGAAAACTACCTTTTCTCAAAAAATGGAGGAGTATGGGTACATACGCCTTTCCATTGATGAGGAGGTATGGTCCGCTAACGGATGATATGAAATTGATTTTCCTATTGAAAAGTATAGGGATCACTCGAATGAAGCACATATAGGTTTGCGTAATATAATTGTGCACTTCATTCAAGATAAAAAACAGGTTGCGGTTGACTCTAGTTTTTGGAGCAGGTCGGAAAGAAATGAATATAAGCGGCTTATCGAAAACGCCGGAGGGAAGTGGAGACTCATTTACTTGAAAGTGAATTGCGAAAGTGCCTTAAGATTCGTAGCCAACGCTTTGATGCAAATGCTGCCTTTATGATTACAGAGGAGTTGTTAACGACTTTTCTTAATTGATTTGAAGAGCCAAAAGATGAAGGAGAAATTGTCATAGATAATTAGAAAATCACTGACTGATATTTAAGTGACAAAAGGCAATCCTATAAGAATAGCCCTAAAACTTGCCGTTACAGACAGCGCGGAGAACCGTATCATAAGTGACGGCAATTTTTTTACAAAGTTTGGCAATTTTTTGTCTCGCCCACACCATACCGTTGTACACAAAAAGGCCCCATAGGGGGCCTTAGTCTTGTCTATACACATTACCGCTTTTTGGAACCAAACGCGCCTTCTTCGTAGTATCAGAAGTTTTCTAAAACAATTTTTCCAATGGACCGTCCAGTTTCCAACTTCTCATGTGCTAAACGTAGGTTTGCTGCATTAATGGGTTCTAGTCGTTCATTTAGCGTAGTTTTTAATTTTCCATCATCGATTAAGTCCGCCAGGTCATTCAACAATTTGTGTTGTTTAATCATGTCTTTGGTATGAAACAAGGACCGTGTAAACATGAACTCCCATACAAACGTTACACTTTTAGAAAACAGCAAGTCCATTTTCAGGCTTCCTGCCCAGGTAGCCTTATCTGCAGGAACGATACAGCAAATTACACCTTGAGGGGTAATGACCTCCGCCATATTCGCTAGATGTTGTACAGTATCATTCAAGCAAAAGATATAATCTACGGTGTCTAGACCAACTTCCTTGAGCTGAGGTTGAAAAGGGTTGTTGTGGTTTATTATAAAATCCGCACCTAGACTTTTAACCCATTGAGTTGACTCTGGACGCGAAGCAGTACCGATGACAGTCAAACCTGCTAATTTGGCAAGTTGAATGGCAATCGATCCTACCCCTCCAGCTGCACCGATAATAAGTATACTTTTGTTTTCATTTGCGTTTAGGCTAATTCCTAAACGATCAAATAGGCCCTCCCATGCAGTTATCGAGGTAAGCGGTAATGCGGCTGCGGCTGCGAAATCCAAACTTTTCGGCATATTTCCTACAATTCGTTCATCAACCAAGTGAAATTCACTATTACTACCTGGTCGAGACACACTGCCCGCATAATAGATCTTGTCCCCAGGTTTAAACAATTGACAGTCAGGACCAACTTGTTCTACGATTCCAGCAGCATCCCAACCAAGAATTTTCGGTGATTCGGCTTCGTAGTTATGGTTTTCGCGAACACCTACGTCTGCAGGGTTGACAGAGATTGCCTTTACATTTACAAGCAAATCACGGCCCGTAGGTTCCGGTTTATCCAAATGCAGATCAATAAGGCTTTCCGGATTGGATATTGGGAGGTATCGGTAAGCACCGACTGCTTTCATCTTTTGGTTGGTATTCATGGATATCCATCCTCTCAAATAGGAAATGTTGTACAGTTGCATTGTAAATCATTCGATTACTTTAAGTAAGTACGCATATTTTTATGATATAGTATTAAAAATCAAACCTTTAGGGAGATGAGCTGATGGGAGACCGAAGAAACAAATATGGAGCGAGTCCGGATATGCAAGCATGTCCGGTTGAAACAACGCTGGATGTTATTGGTGGAAAGTGGAAGGGAATCATTCTCTATCAGCTCCTGGACGGAACGAAAAGATTCAATGAATTTAGGCGCCTCAATCCGGGAATTACGCAGTTTATGCTCACATTACAGTTAAGAGAGCTTGAACGGGATGGCATCATTCACCGAGAAATATATAAAGAGATTCCGCCAAAAGTGGAATACTCCCTTACTGATTTCGGAAGGACTTTGGAACCGGTCATTATGTCTATGAAAGCATGGGGGGAGTCTTATAAAATGCGGCTTGATGAAAATCGAACGGTACAAGGGGAGGAAAGTTAAAGGCAAGTTGGGTAACAAGCTAGGGGTGGGTACAAGGCCACAGTTACAGGAAGTAAATAGAATATACCAGGCCTGTTGATTAACTAAAAATAGGATAAAAAGAGCCGCCTTGAGCAGTGGAAAGGCTATCGCTCCGGCGTGGATCAAGCGTCGTTAAGTGGTTTGCCGACGGTTCATTACTCTACCTTCTCCGGGAAAGCCGCCGAGGTTCCTTTTGCTGTGTTCAAAACATGGTTTCACCAACTTCTTCAAAGCCGAGGACGAGCCGAACGGCGAACTTTACAGATTCCTCAGTAACTGCTGCTCATCGACTCGACCACCGTAACGGTAGGAAAGACTCGTCTGCCCTAGGCTCCTTATCATGGCGAACGAGCCGGCGTAAAGCTTCATGTCGCTTGGGATGCGACCTCTTTACAGCCTCGGCGCGTCGAAGAAACCACTGCCGTATGTCATGACGGCCCCCTGGGTGAAGTCCTCGCCGATCCGTCCTACACGCTGGTTCAAGATCGAGCCTATGGTAAAATCGAGCGTTTCGATCGATACCTGGAGCAAAAGCAAGGGTTTGTGATTCGCTTAAAAGAGAATGTGTTTTTTCGCTGGATCAAGCAACATTTGAATATTCCAACACGGTTTGGAACCACCGAAAATGCGGTGTATGGACAGTTGTTCTCAGCGCTTATCGTATACGTACTGTTAAAAACGATGTATGATCGCTTAAGCCTTCGTGTTCCCAAGCATGAAGCACTGGAGTTTGTTCGTTTTGCGCGCCTGCTCTTGCTAAATAAGCTTGCTGCTCATTGGAGATACCTTCTATATACCTTGAATATGAAGGATATCTTTCATCCTTAAATTCACAATAATTGGTTAATCAACAGGCCTGATAAAATAGATATGTAACCGAATAAAAAAAGCAACCGATTGGCATACGCTGCATTATGGCGCTCGGACGCTAGGACAGGTGGGACTAATTATGCTTGAAGTGCACGCAGTCACCCAGCAGGGAAAAGACTCAGGCAGCCTTGGCCTATGAAGCGACGAGCACATTTCCCCGCTGCAAAAAAGTCGTGCAAGCCATCCATGACCAAGGCTCCAAAGCCGGTCTTCAGCTTTGGCATGTCGGACGCAAAGGCTCGTTGCCCCAAGAAACAGCTGTATCTGCCTCTGGGTTGCCTCACCGCGAACAGTATCATCCACTAGATCGCACACTAAACCGAACAATTTCCACAATAATAGGTGTGCCGGAGAGAATTGCCTCTCCTTCGTTAAGGCGAATCGTCAGCGATGAAGGTGTTAGGCTATACAATGTGCTTTCTTGTACCATTCCATTAATGTATAGATTGGCATAACTATTGCTTCCGACATTAAAACGCTGAAAGGCCTCCTGTACACCATCTACAGAAAATTGATCCGCCATAATCGTGATTGAAGATTCAATTGTAGCAGGTGCTAAATAAAAATACCGCTCAGCTATGGGTATAATTTCAATATTTGAAATGTCAGCTGCCGGACCGGTTGGCCCTGTTATACCTCGGGCTCCAGTAGGGCCCGCTATGCCCTGTGCTCCAGTAGGGCCAGGTGCACCTGTTGCACCTGAACTACCTTGGACTCCAGCCGGACCTGGTGCTCCTGGTGCTCCCCGTGTTCCTGCTGGGCCCTGTATTCCTGGTATTCCTTGGACTCCCGGTGTTCCCGCAGTTCCCGGTATGCCTTGGGCTCCTGCTAAACCTGGAATACCTTGTACCCCTGTCAACCCGGCTTCGCCTTGCATCCCTGTCAAACCGGGAATACCTTGTGCTCCTGCCGAACCCGGAACATCTCGCTTTACCGTCTGGCCCATTCTTCTCCTCCGCTTGGTAGGAGTATTTCTACACCGCCGGTGCATGATTAGCTTTGGATGCTTTTTGACATGGAACCCCGTTTTTGTTCTACCTTTGAATGGATAACTTGTTTTACACTTTTTACGTTTGTTGGTCTTGCAATGTACAGTTCTCTTTCCTTGCCTCCTTAGTGATGAATCGCGTCTCCTCATACCAGCCGTATACACCTCCTTCTCACATGCTGATTTATATATTGTATGCACATCCCCCTTTAGGGTTTTAGGCATTTGTAACCTCCAGATTCCAAGTGTTCGCTTCCATCTATATTTGTAGCAAAATAGGGCCTTCTCCATTAACCCTATTATTTATAGAAAGGTTAACATGCCGTTTCCGAATAGGTTGAAAAATCATTTATTGATTAAGAGCCAACGAATGGCTCATACCAGTAAAGAAAGGAGATGAAAACTATGCCCATCATAAAACCTGTGTACACAGCAGTAGCTACTGCTCCCGTAGCAACTGGTGGTGCCATAAGCACGACTGTAACCCCAGCCGTGACTCGTTTTTTTGCAACCATTACAGCCGGGATGATCGGAGCAACAACAACAACTATTCCTGCTGCAAGCTTCGTAGATGACGCCGACGCTCCAGTAGTTGCTTTACCAACATTAACGGCTACTGATTCTGCTAATTATTATATTAATGGAGTTATTCAGCAGAGCTCCTTATTCACCCTGACCACGGCAAGTCTGGTCATTGCCTCTGTAGATATTACACCAGGTGTCCCCGCTGTCATAGAAATATCTGATTTTAGCGGCACAACCTCCACCATATCAACTCAGCCCACCATCTCTGCCCCTACCGTAACGATTATCACTTAAGACGTTTCATCCTTTTGATTCAAGATGGACTGAACGGTCATTCACGCTGTACATTACCCCATATAAGCTAGAAAAGACCGATTCAGATGTCGATATCTGAATCGGTCTTTTAGTTCAAAATGATTATATAATCGTTTTTAAATGACTGGGTACTGTATGATTAAGGCAAAATAGCAAAGGAGCGCACCGGAAATCCGGGAGAATCCTGAATGCTCGGAACGATATTATATATGACCGCGCCCGTCGGAGGTACCTTGTCCAAGTTCGTCAGCACCTCAACTTGATACCGATCCTGCTCCAATATGTAATATTCCCCTACCAGCTTGCCAGCTTTGCGATAAGCTACAGAGGAATCGGTATCTAGTGTTTCATGTCCAATGGCAGCCACATTCCGTTCCTCTACCAAAAAGCGTAGCGCTTCCAGCGACCAGCCCGGGCAGTGTGCATCTCCGGCGTCATCATTGTTCGAGAAGGCGTCTGAATCAGGCCAACGCTTGCTCCAATCACTGCGAAAGGCAACAAAGGACTGATCTGCAATGCGTCCATGCTCTTTCTCAAAGTCCAAAATATCCGCAACCGTAAGTTCATAGTCAGAATTGGCTGCAACGGCTACTGAACGATCAATGACAACTAGCGGCAAAACCAGCTCCTTCAACGAAAGCTCATGCAAGTAACGTTTGCCCTTCACAAAATGAACGGGTGCGTCAATATGAGTCCCATACTGACCTGGAAAGCAGTATTGTTTTACAAAAAAGCCATCATCGTGGGTAAACAGGGTATCCACCTGAACATTATCGAATACGGGAAAATGAGGGATTTCAGGATAAAAAGCGTGGGACAAATCTACCCACTCTTTTTGCTTCAACAACTTCAAGATATCTGCTAAATGCTCTGCCATGATGCCCATTCCTCCTCAGCTTTATTACAAGCCATTTTACCTGAGGATTCTTCAAAAATCTATAAATCGATCTGCTAAACTAATATAGATTGCAATCGTTAACATTCTGGTGAAAACACAAAAACAATTCCATATATTCATATATACAATTCCTATTCCGTGTGGTTGTTAACGTTTTCATTATTACATATACGTATTGATTGGAAAAAGAAGGGGACTATTGAATTATATAAAAAATTCGACAAAAATTTTAGTATGTAACTTTTATTATATTAACAAATACTGGAATGCGAAGTATGATAGAAAATGTAGAAACCACAGGAGCACCCGGGACTCCCTTCGTTCATCTACTCCATTAATCCAATATACGGAGGTATTTTATGAAAAAGAGATTTTCACTCGGAATCGCAGCAGCTCTACTGTTCACTACTCTGGCTCCTATAGGTGCACCTGCTCATGCAGCCAGCGATATTGGCAAGGAGACGCTCGGCAGCAAAAACGGATGGGCAGCCTTTTCTACAGGCACAACAGGTGGAGCTGCGGCGACTACCTCCAATATTTTCACCGTAACGAATCGCAAACAACTTGTCGATGCCTTAGGCAAAAGCAGCAACACAGCGCCTAAAATCATTTATGTCAAAGGCACGATCAATGCCAACGTCGATGACAATAATAAACCGTTAGGATTGGACGACTACAAGGACCCTAAATATAATTTTGACGCCTACCTCAAAGCGTATGACCCGTCCACATGGGGGAAAAAGGCTCCGTCTGGCACATTGGAAAAGGCACGTGAGGCTTCACAAAAAAATCAGGCCAGTCGTGTCGTCATTGAAATTCCGTCCAATACAACGATTGTCGGTCTGGGAAGCGACGCTGTCATTAACGGCGCAAACTTCCAGCTGAAAAAAGGGACAGACAACGTTATTATCCGTAATATCGAATTCCAGGATGCCTACGATTATTTTCCTCAGTGGGACCCAACGGACGGCAGCACAGGCAATTGGAATTCGGAATATGACAGTATTACAGTTAACGGGGCCACACATGTGTGGGTAGACCACAATACCTTCAATGATGGATCTCACCCCGATAGCCAAAACGGTACCTTTTACGGTCAAGAATACCAGCATCATGATGGACTTCTTGATGTGATTAACCAAGGCGATCTGGTTACGGTTTCTTACAATCATTTTTACGATCATGATAAATCGTCGATTATTGGCAACAGCGACAGCAAAACAGCAGATGAAGGAGCTTTACGTGTAACCTTGCATCACAACTATTATGAAAACACGGTACAACGCACACCACGCGTGCGGTATGGACAAGTCCATCTGTACAACAATTACTATACAGGTGATGTAAAACGCTCCGAATATCCTTCACTGTATATATGGGGCGCAGGTAAATCCTCCAAAATCTTAGCCGAAAACAATGTCATTGACGTTGCGGGATTATCCGCAGCCAAAATTGTGACTGTCTTTGGAGGAACTGCCCTGTCAGATACGGGCACAATCCTGAATGGACAAGCTGTTAACGCAGGCTCCAGCGCGGGTCTTAGCTCCTCTGTAGGCTGGAAACCATCGCTGAACGATAAAATTTCCCCATCCGCCAGTGTGAAGGCAGAAGTCACTTCCCAAGCTGGTTCCGGTAAGCTGTAAACACTACCTGCTAACACAAATAACCACAGGCGCATACAACCTGCGATTTTACACCAAAAAAGGCTGTTTCCTCCGTAGAATGATTCCACACGGAGAGAACAGCCCTTTTTTTATTTTTCATTTGTTTAATTACAAATTATAACACGCCTTAACTGCCGTATTGTTCTACCAAAACCGGCTTTTCAAATGCATTATCCAGCTTGCGAAGTTTAGCCTTTACCGCTTCTGGTGGCTCAACCGCAGGCGCATCTGGATGCAGCAACCATGATTTCACAAAGTGCGTATCGGATAATTGAAAGAGTGGAGGCTCTTTCTCAAAGTCAATTTTCATAGCATAAGAACTACGGGCTGCAAAAGCATCCCCTACAGGTGGGTGAAGCAGATCCGGAGGTGTTCCCGGAATAGCTGCCAACTTCTGACCATGGCTGTCCAAACTTGGCATAGAAGCGAGAAGGCCCCATGTATATGGATGTTTTGGGTTGTAGAAAATTTCATTAACCGTACCTGTTTCCACGATTTGTCCTGCGTACATAACAGCAACGCGATCAGCCATCTTCGCCACAACACCGAGGTCATGCGTAATAAAGATGATGGAAGTATCGATCTTTTTCTGAAGATCCTTCATCAGCTCCAAAATTTGAGCTTGAATCGTTACGTCCAACGCAGTCGTCGGCTCATCGGCAATCAGAAGTTTCGGATTAGCAGCCAATGCCATCGCAATGACGACACGTTGACGCATACCGCCACTAAATTCATGCGGATATTGGTTAAAACGCTGTTCAGGATGTGGAATACCTACCAGATTCAGCAACTCAATACCCCGCTTGCGAGCAGCATCCTTGGATATTTTTTCATGCTTGAAAAGCACTTCCGTGATCTGCTTGCCGACTTTCATCGTCGGGTTAAGCGAAGTCATTGGGTCCTGAGAAATCAGGCCAATTTCCTTACCACGAATTTTTTGCATCTGCTTTTCTGTTTTATTAATCAGCTCTTGTCCGTCAAACATAATTTGACCCTTTTGATAGATGCCCGGAGGGGTCGGAATCAACTTCATAACAGCTTGTGAGGTTACGCTTTTGCCTGAGCCGGATTCGCCCACAATCGCCAGCGTCTCTCCTTTATTGACATGAAAGTTTACGCCACGAATGGCCTGCACTAGTCCCTGACGGGTCTTGAAAGATATCGTTAAGTCCTTCACTTCCAAAAGGCGGTTCATCTCATCACTCTTTCATTTATTATTCATCACTATTATTGACCACTATCTAAAAAAACGACGTCCAGGAGTCAAGGTATATACGATTAATTTTACTCAGTTTAGTACCTACCAGTCAAGCTATATCTAAAATATCACCAAAAACCTCTCATACTATGTTAGATAAATGGGATATTAGGCCGAAAAAACGATCATTTTTAACCATTTCTGTACTCATTTATAACATGTGCTGGATATAGCTGAAGCGTGCTCCACCCAATGGCGAACGTGTGCAGAGTAGTTCTCCGTTCAATCGGGTAGCAATTTGACGACAAATAGCCAATCCAAGACCTGTGACACCATTCGAGCCCGCATAGAATCTTCCGAACACCTCGGCTGCCTCTTGTTCGGTCAGCCCTCCTCCATCATCATCCACATGCATAACCCATACAACCTCCGGTGTTGTCCCTGTCTCCAAATGAATGACAACCTCCGTAGAGGTGTGCCGAACTGCATTTTGCAACAAATTCAACATCATACGGAACAATTGCTCGGCCGGAACGGCCACATGCAGGCCCTCTCCCTCCACTCGAAGCGAGATAGAACGTTCAGCAGCCACCGGCATCAATAGATGAACAGCATCCTCTGCCATGCTTTTAAGATCAACCAGAGAGACAGGCCATTCCTCATTCAGCGCTTCCAGCCTTGATAGCTGCAGCAGCTTTTCCACCATGTCAATTAACCGCTGGGACTGCACTTTGATGATACTCAGCCCCTCGTCCTGGGATACCACTTGATCCTGAATGGCATATACATAGCCTTGAATGGACATTAACGGTGTCCTTAGCTCGTGAGATACATTTTGTAGAAATTCAATTTGACCCTGATGGTGCTGCTGAATACGGGCGGACATGGAATGAAAGGTACCGATCAGCTCGCCAATCTCACTTTTATCCGCCTGCGGAAAATCACTATCCTGCGGCTGATTAGGCTCATAGTTGCCTACCGCCTCCTTCAATCGTTTGAGTGGACGTACCAGACGTGAGACAACCATCAGACCAATGACGAGAATCACCAAAAAACCCGCGATGATAGACAGTAATGTGGTTCTCATTAACGGTACATACAGTGCTCGCAAAGAAGATAAGGGTGAGTACACAAAAATACGAAAAGGTTGTCCGGGCAATTCTTCATTCGTAAACAGTACCTTTTTACCTTGAAGCACAGCTACCCCTTCATGTGTAGCGGTCAGATCCTGGGCAGACAGATGAACCGATGCAAAAAATCCCTGGCGGATCAAAAGCAAACGCTCGATCTTTTTGCCTTCCATTCCAGAGACGCTTGAGTCGATGATGCGGTTATCCGTACTTAAAATAAAGTAGTCGGCAGATAAAAGCACGCCCTTGATAACATAGTTGAATTCAGCATTATCCAGTCGATCAAAGCCTCCGTCGCTCATAATATGGACGGCTTTGCGCGCCTGCTCATGAAGCTTGGATTTGGCCTGATTCACCAGAATGTCGTCGATAAGCCTGATGAATAGGACCACCGTAATACAGACGGTAATAAGCATGGCGATGGACAGGGAAAGCAGTATTTTAGCTCTCATCGTACGCATGGTTACAACTCCTGAACTGTTGCTTTATATCCGAAGCCCCATACGGTGTTAATGACGAGCGTAGAGTGATATTCAGCTAACTTTTTGCGAATCCGTTTGACCAGATCATCCACGACTCTCACATCACCTATAAAATCATAGCTCCACACCTGCTGAATCAGATGTTCCCTGCCAAAAGGTCTCTCCAGATGATTCGCAAGAAACAGCAGCAGGTCGAATTCACGTGAGGTCAAATTCAGCTCTTGTCCGTCCACTGTGACTTTACGAAAGTCAGCAAAAATACACAGATTGCCCGCATGGCATATATCTGCGCTTTCTGCCGCTTGCCTATCGTCCGATGCAGACATTCCGGCCTTGCTCAGCCTCAGCATCGCTTTAACCCTTCCTACCAATTCTCTTGGATTAAAGGGCTTGGTCAAAAAATCGCTGCATCCCAGCTCCAGCCCATGAATACGGTCGTTTTCTTCTCCACGGGCAGAGATCATAATGATCGGCATTTCTGTAAAATCACGAAGCTGAGTCAGTAGAGAAAGCCCATCAATGCCAGGCATCATAATATCAAGAACGAGACAATCCGGACGGTTCGTACGGATATGCTCTACCAGTGTTTTACCACTGGAAAAGGAAGTGACCTCGTAGGATTCTTTTTTCAAATATTCAGATATTAATTGCAAAATGAACACATCGTCATCCACTACTACTATTTTTGTCATGGCCTTAACCCCTTGCCGTTGTTCTGGATGCTTCCATCCTCTCTTTAAGCTTAACAGAAGCCCAGCAGAATAGACAAAAGACGGGTATACCGTTCCCGGTCCCGTCTTTCTTATCATGAATCGCTGCTGTATATGCCAGGCGAGCTGAAAGCTAATTACACATCAATCTTATTTCTTGGTTGTTACTACTTTAGCAGCTGTTTTTGGCGCTGTTTTCACTGTTTTTGCTGGGACTACTTTTTTAACTGGAGCTTTGTGGGTCACTTTTTTAGCTACGGCATGATGTGCACGAGTTTTATGAGTTGTTGCTTTGTGTTTAACAACATTATGTTTTTTTGCATGATGTTTAACTGTACGGTGCTGCACTTTCACTGCTTTTGTTTTGTGGCTTGCCACTTTTTTCGCAACGGATTTTTTAGCAGGGGCTTTCTTCGCTTTGGTTGTTGTTTTATGAGCTGTTGAAACTTTTTTAACGGGTGCTTTCACCACAGGTGTTTTCGTCACAGGTGTTTTCGTCACAGGTGCTTTTGCCGGTGTTTTGGTAGCCGGAGTCGTAACCGCAGGAGCTTTGATCGCTGGTGCAGTGCTCGCTGGAGTCGTTGTTGCTGTAGCGGCGAATGCACTGCTTGCTCCTCCCAGTACACTTACTACGGTCAATACGGCTGCTGCATTTTTAGTCCATTTTTTCATGATTGAATCACCTCTCCTTTAAAGTATCTTTAGCTTATCAGGAGAATTCGGGATAATTGTGGAGCAAATGTGTGAAAAGTATATGAAAAAGCGTGCAGCCCTGTATTTAGAAAATACATGAGTCTGCACACTATGAGTTTTACAATAACCATCTTCCTAACCAATGGCGATCCAGGAAATAATACCGTAGTTATGCGCGGTTTCGTTCCACTTGGTTACGACGATCACTGCTCCATTCGGCGTCTGAGATTTCAGCGTCGCATGAAAGAGAGGGTGGTTCGTCATCGCTACCAACGTGTAGTCTGGGTTTACAAAAGGCTCCCCGAATACAATGGTCACTTCCGTCTCTCCTTCACTACCTTTCAAAAGAAACGGCGCTCTGCCAAACTGCTGCAATGCGGGCTGATTCGCACAAGTACGAACCGGAGTGATGCTCAAATGCTCCGGCTTCACTGCGTTCAGTTCCAGCTCACGTGAGCCTACAGAGCCTTCCACCAGATGATGACCTTCAATGCTCTGCTCTGCCACATGATGGCTTTGTACCGCAGCAGCCTGCAGATGCTCTGGTCCCACAGCTTCCGGGCTCAGCACCTCGCTGTCGACGGCCTGAGCTTGCAGATGGCTGCGAGATACACTGTTTGCCTGAAGTCTGTCGCCACTGACACCTTCCTCCGGCAAAAGTCCCGAGAGATGAATATCTGTGGACAGCTGAGCCAGTGTCACTGAGCCCGGTTTTAGGTGATGCGAATCAATAACTTCCTCTCCAATGTGGTGGCTTTCAATAGCTTCCTCAGCCACATGGCGGGACTGTATCGTTCCGTCTGCAAGCTTGCTGGACGTCACCGCTCCTTCCTGTATAGCGTCCTCAGCCACCGCCTGCCAACCTACATGCTGTGGCTGAATAGCCCCTGCTTGCAGATGCTCCGACTGGACTGAATCCAGCGCGATATGCCTGGACTGCACCACGCCCTCTGCCAGTGCGGACCCTTGGATCGCCCCATCGGCCAAATGCTGAGTGTGTACGGCATGCTCCGTCAAATGCACAGAATTTACGCTGGCTTCTGCCAGATTCGAAGCACGCACCGCCCGAAGCGCAAGCTTCTCAGCGTTCACGCTGCCTGCCTGGAGCGCGTGAACCGATACACTACCCGGCGCAATATGCCGGGTCATCACTGCCGAAGCCTGCAAATGGGCAGAGGTGACAGATTCAGGAGCCAGATGGCTCGACTGGACGGCCTCTTCTGCCAAATGATTGGCTTGCACCGCTTCGTCCGTAATATGCCACGGCTGGACCGAATGAGGAGATATTTTGGCAGCAGTCACGCCATCATCCGCCAGTTTGTCGGACGTAACCGACTCATCCTGCAAAGCATCGGTTGATATTGCTTGTGAGGCGATATGCACACCCTGAATGGTTCCAAGATGCAGATGGTGCGGCTGAATGGACTCCGGTGCGATATGCACGGACTTCACCGCCCCCTCTGCCAGCGCTCTGTCCTGTACTGCGCCCGTTGCCAAGTGCCGGGGGTGTACGGCATGCTCAGACAACTGTGAAGGGCCGACGCTGCCTTCCGCGAGATTCGTCGCTTGCACCGAGCGTGCCGCCAGCTTTTCCGAGGTGACGCTTTCTGCTTGAAGCGCACGACCTGATACACTGTCCACGGCCAGATGTCTCGCAAATACCGAGGAAGCTTGTAAATGATCAGAGGTGACGGATTCAGGAGCCAGATGGCTCGACTGGATGGACTCTTCTGCCAAGTGATTGGCTTGCACCGCTTCGTCTGTAATGTGCCATGGCTGGACTGAGTGGGCAGACAGCTTGGCGGCAGTCACGCCATCATCCGCCAATTTGTCGGACGTAACGGATTCATTCTGCAAAGCATCGGTCGATATCGCCTGTGAGGCGATATGCACACCCTGAATGGTTCCCATTTGCAGATGATGCGACTGGATGGACTCCGGTGCGATATGCACGGACTTTACTACCCCTTCTGCCAGCGCTCTGTCCTGTACTGCGCCAGGTGCCAAATGTCGGGGGTGTACGGCATGCTCAGACAACTGTGAAGGGCCGACGCTTCCTTCCGCTAGATTCGTAGCTTGCACCGAGCGTGCCGCCAGCTTTTCCGAGGTGACGCTTTCTGCTTGAAGTGCACGACCTGACACACTGTCCGGGGCCAGATGGCTCGCAAACACCGAGGAAGCCTGTAAATGGGCAGAGCTGACGGATTCCGGGGCC
Source organism: Paenibacillus sp. F4 (assembly GCF_002894905.1). NCBI lineage: Bacteria > Bacillati > Bacillota > Bacilli > Caryophanales > Paenibacillaceae > Paenibacillus > Paenibacillus sp. F4. The sequence goes on along the minus strand of NZ_POVS01000017.1, from coordinate 173,992 downwards.
AAATGGTTGGACTGGATGGACTCTTCTGCCAAATGATTGGCTTGCACCGCTTCGTCTGTAATGTGCCATGGCTGGACTGAGTGGGCAGACAGCTTGGCGGCAGTCACGCCCTCATCCGCCAATTTGTCGGACGTAACGGATTCATCCTGCAAAGCATCGATCGATATCGCCTGTGAGGCGATATGCACACCCTGAATGGTTCCCATTTGCAGATGATGCGACTGGATGGACTCCGGTGCGATATGCACGGACTTTACTGCCCCTTCTGCCAGCGCTCTATCCTGTACTGCGCCGGGTGCCAAATGTCGGGGGTGTATCGCCTGCGCGGACAGATGTGAAGGGCCTATGCTGCTTTCCGCGAGATTTATCGCTCGTACCGAGTGTACCGCCAGTTTTTCCGAGGTGACGCTTTCTGCTTGAATCGCACTACTGGATACGCTATCCGGGGCCAGATGGCTCGCAAGCACCGCCGAAGCCTGCAAATGAGCAGATCTGACGGATTCCCGGGCCAAATGGTTGGACTGGACAGCCTCTTCTGACAAATGATTGGCTTGCACCGCTTCGTCTGTAATGTGCCACGGCTGGACCGATTGGGCAGACAACTTGGCGGCAGTCACACCCTCATCCGCCAGTTTGTCGGACGTAACGGACTCACCCTGCAAAGCATCAGTCGATATGGACTGTGATGCGATATGTTCTCCCTGAATGGTTCCCATTTGCAAATGATGCGGCTGGATGGACTCCGGTGCGATGTGCACAGATTTCACCGCCCCATCTGCCAACACTCTGTCCTGTACTGCGCCTGTTGCCAAGTGCCGGGTGTGTATCGCTTGCGTAGACAGATGTGGAGGGCCGACACTGCCTTCCGCGAGATTCGTCGCTTGCACCGAGTGTGCCGCCAGCTTTTCCGAGGTGATGCTTTCTGCTTGAATCGCACTACTGGATACGCTATCCGGGGCCAGATGGCTCGCAAGCACCGCCGAAGCCTGCAAATGAGCAGAGCTGACGGATTCCTGGGCCAGATGGTTGGACTGGACAGCTTCTTCTGACAAATGTTTGGCTTGCACCGCTTCGTCTGTAATGTGCCACGGCTGGACCGATTGGGCAGACAACTTGGCGGCAGTCACACCCTCATCCGCCAGTTTGTCGGACGTAACAGACTCATCCTGCAAAGCATCGGTCGATATGGACTGTGACGCGATGTGCTCTCCCTGAATGGTTCCAATCTGCAGATGATGTGGCTGGATGGACTCCGGTGCGATGTGCACGGACTTCACTGCCCCCTCTGCCAGTGCTCTATCCTGTACTGCTCCAGCTGCCAGATGCCGAGTGTGTACCGACTGCGCAGAAAGATGTGAAGGGCCTATACTGCCTTCCGCGAGGTTCATTCCTTGTACCGAGCGCGCTGCCAGCTTTTCCGAGGTGACACTTTCCGCTTGAAGCGCACGACCTGACACACTATCCGGGGCCAAATGTCTCGTGAGCACCGAGGAAGCCTGTATATGCACCGAAGTGACCGCTCCTGCAGCCAGATGTGCCGAATCCACGGCCGCCACAGCCAAATGGTTGCTTTGTACAGCTTCGTCCATAATATGTCCGGACTGCACGGCATGGGCAGACAGTTTGGTGGGAGTTACGCTTCCCTCCGACAGTTTGGCAGAGGTGACCGATTCATCCTGTAAGGCCGGAGTCGCTATAGCTTGCAATGCAATATGCTCTCCCTGAATGACCCCGCTTTGCAAGTGCTCTGATTGGATGGATTCTGCTGCAAGATGCTCAGACTTCACAGCATTCTGGGCTAATATCGTGTCCTCTACTGCTCCTGCTGCCAAATGTCTGGTTTGTACGGCCTGTGCTACCAAATGTCCGGGTCCCACGCTGTTTTCCGCCAGGTTGGAAGACTGCACAGCCCTAGCCGCTAACTTCTCAGAAGTGACGCTTTCCGACTGAAGGGCATGGCCGGACACACTATCCGGGGCGAGATGTTTGGTTTGGATCGAAGCAGACTGCAAATGGTTAGAGGTGACGGATTCCGGAGCGAGATGATTCGCCTCCACTGCTTCAACAGCCAGATGGTTGCTCAGCACCGCTTTATCTGTAATATGCCATGGCTGCACAGAACGAGCAGACAGCTTGGAGGAAGTGACACTACCCTCAGCTAACTTAGGCGCAGTAATCGCCAAATCATTGATTTTATCCGTGGCTACACTTTCCGGCGATAGTTTCAACGAAGTAACGGCATGGTCTTGCAAATGGTGGGAGTACACCGCTCCGTTTGCCAAATGCGCGGTTTGAACAGCGCCTTCACCTAGTATGTCTGCGGTAACGGACTGTTCTTGCAACGCCGCGGTTCCGACACTGTCTTCCCCAAGATGTTTGCTCTGTACAGAGCTCTGGGCCAAATGGGTCGAATCGACGGATTGAGCCTGCAATGCCTTTCCACCCACACTATTGTCGGCAAGGTGGTTTTCACGAATTCCCCCCGTTGCAATGTGTGCATGTGTAATGGCTTGAGATGCAATCTTATTTCCGGTTACCGCTCCTGTGCCAATTTTAGGTTCCGTCACTGCTTCGTCAGCGATTTTGTCAGACTTAATCGCGCTCGAAGCAATGTGATTTTCCTTGACAGCCTGATTCGCCACATGGTGTTCCAGCACTGCTCCCTTCCCTAATTTCTCGCTTGTCACAGCCCCGGAATGCAAATGTTGCTCCGTAACCGCCTCTGGTGCAATATGATCTTTCCGAATAATTTCGGATTGAAGATGCACGGAAGAGACTGCCTCCGGAGAGATCTGAGGCCCTTGTATGGCTGCTGTTGCAATATGTCTGGTAAGTACTGCCTCATCGGCAATTTTGTGTGGGAGAATGCTCTGATCCGATATTTTGGATGAAGTGACGGATTGATCAACAATTTGCAATGAGCCTACAGACTGATCTGCCAGTTTATTGGACTGAATACTCCGATCCGCGATATGCCGGGCTGTTACTTGGCCTGTTCCAAGCTGTTCTTCCCCGATGGAGCCAGGACTCAGATGCTTTCTTTCAATCGCTCCAGCCTGAATGTGCGCACTGGTCACTGCCTCAGACTCCAGATGACGCCCACTGACAACACCTTCCTCCAATTGTTCCTTGCCCACAATTCCATTGGATAGCTGCTTGCGATTAATCGAACCGGGGGCCAGATGCCTTGCATGAACGGCATGCTCGGTCAGGTGTGCACTCTCAATGCTGCCAGCTTGGATTTTAGCTCCATCCACAGCCCCATCCCGCAGTTTGGAAGTGGTCACAGATTGATCGCCCAGCTTGGAGCTATCAACAGCTTCATTAGCCAAATTGTTCGATTGAATCGTACCACTGCGAATTTTATCAGAGGTAACCGACTGATCTTGAAGCATATCTGAAGACACGATCCATTGCTTGAAGTGACGGCTCTCAATGGAACCATTCGCAATATGATCGCCGCTGATAATCTTATCAGCCAGCTTCTCAGGAGTGATGCTGCCATCTCGAAGTTTTTCACCACCGATGGAGCGATCCTGCAATTTACTGCCTGACACCGATGCGTCCGACAGATGTTCCACCGTAATGGAGTCTGGGGCAATCTTCGAAGAAGTCACAGCACCGTCGGCTATCTTAATCGTTTGAACGGCATAATCCGCCAGAGATTCCGTGTGGATGCTCTCTTGTTTCAGTTTGCTGAAATCTATGGAAGCGGGAGCGATCTTCTCACCCGTCACAGCGAAATCGCTCAAATCGTCTGTATAGATGAAAGCATTGTTTACATGCGGGGCTTTCTTATTGCTCAAAATTTCCTCCACATCAATTGGATCAGGTTCTGGCTCCGGCTCCGGCTCTGGTTCTAGCTCTTGGGGTTCCTCCATCGACACTTGAGTCTCCTCTGCATCCGCACCTTCAACCTCTGTCTCATACGAAACCTCGACTTCAGGTTCGACAACAGTCTGTAGCTCCGGCTCCTCTTTGGTTGGGGGAGGCGGAGAAGCAACTTGATGAAGTCTTGCTTCTGTCTCCCTCTCCGCAGGCTGTGGCTTCACGCGATGTATCATACTTAATTCATTCATATCCGGGTCAATTACACTATAGAGCGGCTTTTTGTTTCTTATGGTTTTGCGGCTCTTATTCTTCAAGCAGCTCTCTCCCTTCTCGTATTTATCGTTACAGCATCATATGCAGGCCCTTAGGCACTTGCCACCCCGTGCAAGGATACACTTTTGGGTAAAAAGGGTACTTACTGAAATCCACGTTTGAAAAAAAATAGTTAAAAGTTAAAATAGTAAGGGTGAAGATCGCTACAAGAAGAGAGGAATTACAATAACATGATTATCAAACCAAGAACACGTGGCTTTATCTGCACCACTGCTCATCCGGTGGGCTGTGCCCAACATGTTCAGCAGCAAATTGACTATGTACAGGCCCGTCCTGCTATCCAGGGACCGCGTAATGTACTTGTGATCGGGGCATCTGCCGGATATGGGTTGGCTTCTCGCATTACTGCCGCCTTCGGTGCGCATGCCAATACAATTGGTGTATATCGCCCTAGTAATGCTACGGCCACACGTACAGCATCGGCAGGCTGGTACAATTCTGCTGCATTTGAAAAAGCTGCTCAGGAAGCTGGGCTTAAATCCTTAAGCGTGACAGGCGATGCCTTCTCGGATGAGGTCAAAGCCAAAACGGTGGAAGCCATTCGCGAAGAACTGGGACAAGTCGATCTGGTGGTTTACAGTGTCGCTTCAGGTCGCCGTACAAATCCCCGCACAGGCGAAACGTTTAATTCCGTGCTCAAACCTATTGGTAAGCCTTACACAAACAAGACCGTTAACTTCCACACCGGGGAAGTCAGCAGCGTGACGCTCGAACCCGCAACAGAAGAAGAAGTACAAGCAACTGTAGAGGTTATGGGTGGTGAGGACTGGAAATTGTGGATTGACGCCTTGCGTGAAGGCGGTGTATTGGCTGATACTGCAACAACCTTCTCCTTTTCGTATATTGGTTCAGATATTACGCAAGCCATCTACAGAGAAGGCAGTATCGGAAGTGCAAAGGATCATTTGGAGGAGACAGCACATCAGCTGAACGATCAGCTGAAAGTTACAGGCGGACGCGCCTTCGTCGCAGTCACCAAAGGACTCGTTACCCAATCTAGCTCCGCTATCCCTGTCGTTCCTCTGTATATTTCTGCTTTATATAAGGTAATGAAGGAAAAAGGGCTGCATGAAGGGTGCGTAGAACAGAGCTACCGCCTGTTTGCTGAGCGTCTGTACGCACCAGAAACTCCTGTAGATGAAGAAGGACGTATTCGTATTGATGATTGGGAACTGCGCGAAGACGTACAGGCAGAGGTTGAGAAGATATGGGAGGCGCTGACGACCAACAATATCTACGAATTGTCAGATCTTGAAGGATATCGTCACGAATTTTTCCAACTGTTCGGCTTTGAGTTTGAGGGCGTAGACTATGATACTGACATCGATCCCATCGTAAATATTCTTAACGTGCGCTAAGTCTTTTCATATCGTCATTATGTCAGAAAAACAAAAAAAGCTGTTCTCCAGCAGAGAAACATTTCGTTCTGCATGGAGGACAGCTTTTGTTTTTTAATTAAAAGGGACACTTTGTCCGCTTCGAACTGCAAAATGAAGCAAACATTGCAATTTTAAATTTCATTTGATATTGTACAAGTAGGCATAGCAAAATCCCTCTTCCTGACAAGAGGGTAAACACAGTTGGACAAGTCCTACCTTGACTGACCGTGATACTATTTGCTCAGCCCATCACATCCATATAAGGAGGTGTACAACATGGCAAAAGACGTTCTGTGTGAAGTCAATTCATGTACGTACTGGGCCCAAGAAAATAAATGTAGCGCTAGCTCCATTTACATCGTAAGCAACAGACCTGAAGACACTCACAAATCCGAAGAAACAGACTGCAAAACCTTCGAAGCCAAGTAAATCTTTGATCTCAAGCCTAAGTTTTATAAAGAAGGAGCCCATGCCCGGGTTCCTTCTTTCTTATGATATTCTAACAAGAATGATAATTATTATCAAGTCCTTTTTGCAGTAATGGAATTGAATCTTTCGAAGCACAAAAGAAGCGTTGCCTGAACGATTCGCTCCGCTTCTTTTGTTTTTCTGTAAGGTCAATTACTCAACGGGATTACCATTTCTAAGTCTTTATGGTATGTTTTGACCTCTTTACCCCGGGCATCCTTCATAGGCGTCCACTTCTTGTTGACGGTCAGCGTATACGGCCTGATGGTGATGGAAGAGGGTCTGGTTGCAAACGGAGCATACATTTCAACTTCGTGATAATTGAGCGCCGGAGCCTTGTTATAAATTCCCATCAATTCTTGAGCAATCAGTTTGCCTTGCGGGTCCGCAATGTCATAATACATCTTGGTTGCACTCCAATTTCCAGTCTGTTTGGATGTACTCGGCACTTTACCATTGCTGTCAATAATGATCCGGGTATTGGCCGAGGAGAGCTCAATCTGCTTGACAGTATAACTGAAATCTCCGCTGCTCTGCGTTTTTTCCGGCTTAAGGACCAGTTTGTCCTTCACCGTATTCTGCACAGGCACCTTAAATGAAAACGGTTCTTTAATGCCGCTAACATTGATTTTTAATGCCATTTCAAATGAGTCTGGCAGATTTTTTTCAGATAATCCTTTGTCTATTGCGATTTCTAATGTATTATCCAACATTTTTTTATTTTCGTCGAATACCGCGTTTGAGACTCTCAATAAACTTATTTTTTCTCCATTAATAGATATTTGAGGATCTATTAGGTAACCCTTTTCTAACTTCCGGGATTTGTCCTTGCTGAAAGGAGGCATTGTACTGATCTTGTTGATCCCCTTGCGTTCAATTTGCACGGTCAGACGAATCCCGTCATATTTCACCTTTTTGACCGTCAGTGTGACGCCATCCCGTGTCAGACTGCTTGCGCTTGCCGCCGGGGCAGTTGATTGTGCAGCTGCTGCCTGGATTTGCCATGCAGTATCGGAAATCGTCACTCCTGTACCCATAATCATAGTTACTGAAGCTAGAATAGCCGATTTGAATATTATACGCTTCACTTTAATATATTGCTTCATTCGTATTTCCTCTCCTTTATCGTCCGGGTTGGGTTGTTTTATCATTGAGATGGGACTGGGATCGTCATTTCCAAATCCTTATGATATGTTTTGGCCCAATTTCCCTCTTGATCCTCTATCACAGACCAGTCCTTCTTAACCGTCATAGTGTACGGCATGATCGTAATGGAGGTCGGTGTTTTTGTAAATGGACTGTATGCTTCATCCTCATGGTATTCGGAATCAGGACTGCGATGGAACAGACCTAACATATGTTGCTCCAGCTGATTTCCGTCCTGATCCACAATGTCGTAATACATTTTAGTCGCGCTTAAATCGCCTGATTGCTCCGCGGTGCTCGGTACTTTGCCCTTGCTGTCCACAATAAGACGGGTTGTTACCGGAGTCAGCTCGATCTGCTTCACCGTGTAACTGAACGTTCCGCTGCTCTGTGTCTTATCAGGCTTCAGCAAAATTTTGTTTTTGGATAAATTCTTCACCGGCACCTGAAATTCAAATGGCTCATGGAAGCCGCTCACATTCACTTTTACTGTAATCTCAAATTCGTCAGATAGATTTTTCTCCGACAGTCCTTTGGTGATTTCATACATAGCCATATTGTCGATGAGCTTGCCGTCTTCCTTTTTGCCAACCGCGTCCGTAAACGAACCGTACACCATCTTTTGTCCTTCAATAAAGACCTTAGGTGTGAACAAATACCCCTTTTTTTGCTTTTCCACGGGTACCTTCTCCAATGTATTCCCCTCGACACTCACGGCATCCTCGGGCAAATAAGGGGACATAATCCTCTCATCTTCTACCCCTTGGCGTTCAATCATGAACACCAGCCGTGTTCCGTCAAACATAACTTCTTTGATGTTCAAGGTCACTCCATCGCGGGATACACTCAAATGGGGTGTCGTCGTCAATCCAGATTTACTGGCTTGCTGCAAGCTTCTGTCAAAATTATATTGGAATACGCTGCCGATCAACGGGATGTTTTTTAACGTTTCGGCCATAGCTGGGGACACAAAACCGCTTCCCAACACCAGTCCTCCCAACACTGCCGCTGCAGACGCACTAACGGCCACTCTTTTGATCCATGTGCCTTTTTTGTACGTTAACTTCCCGCTCCCCCCGTCCATTTCCCCCAACCTCTTCATAATGTCATCCGTATAGCTAACCTGAGGCATCTTCTTATTTTGGACCGTGCGGCGGATTTGCTCCATTTGCTCGTGTTCAGTTTGATCCTGCCATGCGCTCATTCGTTAGCCCTCCTTTTTTCATTTTTTGCTGAATCAGCTTTTTGCGTAACCGTTCATACTTTTTTCGCAAAGTCGCGGGCTTGCAATCCATAATTTCTCCGATCTCCTCAAAGCTGTACTGCTCAACAGCTTTCAACAGCACAAGATTTCTTTCTTCCGAATTCAGATTCATTAGAAGCTCATCGACTTCGCGTTCATCATCGGATGGATAGTAATCATCTAGATGTTGCTGTTGCTCTTTTTGGATCGATATTAATCGATGCCAGCGGCTTTTTTTCCTAATTTGATCCAGGCAGTGATAGTACGCTACTTTATAAAGCCACGCCGAAAAGGAAACCTGCTGTCTATATTTACCTATTGCCTGATATACTTTGATAAATATATCCTGTACCGCATCCTCCGCTTCCTCGCGGTTTTTCAGAATATAATAGCAGTACATATATATCTGCTTTTCATAAGTACGTATGATGGTGGCATAAGCCTGTTGATCGCCAGCTTTGACGCGGTCCACGACGGATTCTACATGTTCTGTATGGTCGTTGGCCCCGTGGCTGAACCGTTCCATAGGATCACCTCCTTGTGTGTCCGTCATTATCTGTATAACGAATACTGTCTTCATGATTGTGACAACTTCTATAAAAACAAAAAAATTCTCGATAAAGACAAAAAAAAGAAGCGTCGCTCTGAACGATTCGCTTCTTGTGCTTGACCTTTTGTAATTGTTCTTGCTTGGTCGGCTTCATTCGTATGTGCTGTGAAATCTCGCCATAATGGTCATTCGTTTTGCGGCTTTGTGCCGCGCAATAGATTCCAGCGCGTTTTGCCTTGCTCAGCGCTTTTTGTGTTTGAGTACGTGCCATACGGCTTCACTCTCCTTCATTGGACTCCTTTTATCATAGCATCCAATAGTCAAATCGTGAATGGTTTGTCTGACTCAAGCATTCTTCAATTCATTAAATGTCTGAAAAAATATCCGGATCCCCACTGGAGGCCGCTACAATAAAAACAATAACTATAAAAATGATGATTAGTGTATAAATCAGTGTACCGATAATACTACATACCAATCCAGCAATGGCCATACCTCTGCCTTGCTCGCCATGACGGTTAATTTCCTTCAGGGAAAGACTGGACAAAATAATACCCACAATTCCGATAATCAACCCAAGATAGGGAATGACAACAGATAAAATTCCGAGCACCATCGAGGCAACAGCTTTACTATTTGTAGGTGGAACTACTGGGGGCGGGTTAAATGGGGCGTTATAATCGTTCGTCTCCTGAAAAGGATCGGAAGACCGAGGCTCCTTGTACAAATCACTCATCTGTTAAATTCAACTCCAATACGAAAAATAGCAAATATATAAGTTCAAGGGTACCACAATCTTACAAATCAGGACAGTACTTATTTCAATTTTTTAAATTAGAACGTTAAAAAGAAGAAACCTAGCGATATTAGCACTTTTTGAGGTAACCGGGCATACAGTATTTTACCTGTTACAGATCAATTGCGCTCCATGAGAGCATCCTGCCAAGGAGGTCGGAGCTATGTTATATCGTGCAACATCCCGCAGAAAGGGCTCGCCTCACAAACGTTTAAATGCAGATACACTTAGGAAAATATCCGCTGCCATGCTACCCTTTTACAAAGCTATTGCAACCCGACGTGCGTTTGCAGTTCAATGGTCACGAGCTGTCGTTCAGGCGAATTTGGATCGGATGAAATCCCTTCTCTGCTCAGTAGCTCCATTTGCCGCCAAACAAGGCTTAGGCACGAACGGCATCGGCTACTTTATTTCCTTTTTAGCTCAGCCACCGATGCTCTATTATACGAATGGAACGACGATTCCACCGGGGACTGTGCAGTTTACGTTTGAGCCGAGAGTTCATCGCGCCATCGCGAAAGCCGTTTTTCCGCTGTATCGCGAATTGGCACGCAATCCATGTTTTGCTTCTGCCTTAGCCAAAGCGATCAACAGACAAGACCAGCGTGCAGTTCATGTCATGATCCGTAGTTTGATTCCATCCTCTGCGCTGAAATCCGTACAAATTGAGGATGATGGCTTTGCATTGCTTTTTAAGTATCCCTTTAGCAAGTACCCATATCGCAATCTGCTCTTTCGGGAGTTCACATAAAAAGGTATGCTACTAGCGTGCTTGCTTGAGTTCTCCAATGAGCTCTTTTCCCAGTTGTATAGCCATATCTGTCAGCACTCGGATTTCGTCCTTGGTTGCATGATCTAAATGTGCCCCGCAGCAAATGGCAAAATTGCCTGCAAACTCTTTTCGCAAGCGAACTGCAATTTCTTCGGTAATATAAAACTCCTTGTGATTTTGCAATTGCACAGTTTGAATCGGCTCTAGTCTGGCCCCTGCTGTAATCGTTCCCAAATGGGGCTGATCACCGCCTGAAATGAGTACAATGATATCTTCCCCCATAAAATAGGCATCCAGCACAAGACGGATACGTCCGCTTTCTTTTTGCAAATGAATCATATGATCCTCTCCTGCTAAAATATTATTGTGAAACGATTCACTTTATAGAGTTCTACTCATTGTATCGCTTCCTGAACGGTTCGACAATTAAAAATGGCCCACAGCAGCCTCTATAAACCGTGGCTTGCTGTGGGCCTTCATTGATATTCTAAAACAAGCATTCCATTTCCTACTGGGTGTTAACGGATCGTGATCGTATGCACAGTCTTACCGATTGCGCCGTCATTATCCGTCACCGTTAGCTCCACGGTATACGTTCCAGCTGTGGTGAATTTATGCTTCACCTTGGAACCGACTGCCGTATCGCCATCGCCAAAACTCCAGCTGTAGCTGACGATTTCACCGTCTACATCACGGGAAGCTTTGGCGTTAAATTGTACATTTTTGTTCTTCTTAGCTGATTCATTAGCCTGAATAATGGCTACTGGCTTTTCATTGGATGTAGGTGGATTCGGATCAGGGTTCTGTCCTCCACCATTGGTTACATACAATCTTCCCGGCGCCTCCGTCTCCACTTCATTTCCCGCTGCATCCCTTACCCGGATCACGATGACTCCGCCTTCCAGGTTCAGAGAAGATGAAGTGAAATAAGTACCTTCATAGTGGCCTGATGAAGTCTCATTTAATGGAATATCGTTGCGGCCCAAAGTGGACAGGTTGAAAGGCAGCTCCACATGGAAGGACGCCTCCAAACCGGATGCACTGTCAAAGGATACCCGTACCGACTGCCCTGGAGTAATACGCACATCCTCAGCAGGGTTAATGTTTTCAAGCTTCGGTAGAGCTGTATCGACATACACCGAGCGCGTAACGGTTGTTTCGTTTTCGGCAAGATCCTTGGCCGTCACCGTAATTTGATTTTCGCCTTCGTTGATAAGCAATCGCTTGTTAAAGCTGCCATCACTTCCAAATTCAGCGGGCTCACCGTTAATCGACAATTCGGTGAGGAACTCGTCGTACACGGTACCGATAACACTAACTACACCCGCGTTCGTACGGGCTCCTTCATCAGGAGAAGTCAGGATCAGGCCCGGTTTAGTCTGATCGAGCGTCACAACTACCGTTTCGGAACGATCCGTTAATTTGCCGTATACCGCTGCTTGAACACTTAGCGGATTAGCACCTGGCTGAAGACCAACCGACAAACTGAACTGACGATCCTTCACTTTCGTTGTGCCAGCCAGCTCCTTACCGTTAAAGAGCTGAATATCGGCTCCTTCTGCCGGAGAAGTTCCTGTTACGGTAATCGTCTCTTCCTGCGTATAGGTAGCCTTCGTAGGAGTCGTAATCGTTGGAGCATTCACCGGATATCTGACGATAGCCCGGATCATGTAGTTCCCTTCCTCCTCAGGTGATTGGCTCCATGTGCCGCTTACACCTTGCCAGCTTCGAAGCGCATTGGGACTGCTTTCATCTGTAGCAAGACCCGGCGACTGTGTGCCTACAGCAGACTGTGTATATACGATGTAGAAGTCACCTTGAACCGTCACCGGCTCTGGGAGCTGCACCGTCGTCCATTGTGTCTCATCCCGTACGGCAGTCCCGTCGAATGGACCAGCCAACAATCGTCCAGGTGCTCCTGCCGCACCGGAGGCGTCATAGACAGAATATTGGAATGCCGTTCCTCCCGGATTCGGGAAAGCAGAGTTCCAGAACAAAAGCGATGCTCCTGTCACTTGAGCTACTTCCGACTCAGGCGTCATTCTGACTGCCCATGAATTGCCTGCCGCGTTAAAGGCTCTAGCATTTTCTCCTGTCCCGTCATCGTAGGCAATGCCTCCTTGGAACCCAATGAAAGGTTTCAACGTGACATTCGCTTCCACACTACCGTTCGGAGGAGCAGTAACGGATACACTGTCGCTATAATAATTCTCAGCTGAAATGGACAATGTGTATGTTCCTTCCAGCACGTCCAGCGTAAATTCTCCAGCCTCATTCGTCTCTACCGGAGCAATACGTGCATCCTCCAGCACCAACACTTTCGCTTTTTGGATCGGTTCACCGGATTGCTTGTCGGTAATGACCCCGTGAATCGTACCGTGAGGTACGGCCTGAAGACTAAAGTTTGCTCTGATGACTTTGTTATTCTCAATCGTGACTGCTTTTGTTTGAGGCACGTAACCATAGGCTTCAGCCTTCAGCGTATAGTCGCCCGCTACATGGGTGAAGCTGTATTTGCCCGTGGTCGGGTCCGTTTTCACCGAACGTCCGGTTTCCAATACCGTAACCGTAGCGCTGGCTGGAAGACTGTCGAGACCGACACGTCCACTATCCACCGTTGTTTCTGCCGGCTTCACTTTCTCCTGGAATTCACTCTTTTCAGTGCTTGTAATTTTGTACAGCGGGAATTGTTCTTCCGCTTTTTCCAGCTTGATATTCGACTCAGGTACGATGTCCTTGGTCACTGTCGCAGCTGGAATACCCAATACACGGAAATCGTCAATGTACCAGCCGTTCTTGTTCACACTGTTATCCGATTTCAAACGGAAGCGAATTTGGATCTCATTGCCAGTGTAGCTATCCAGATTGTAATAAACCGGAGCCCACTTTTTCCCATTCGTATTGTGAGAGAACTTGCCCAGCTCGCTCCACGTGTCGCCATTGTTTTTGGACACTTCCACATAACCGTAATCATAGCCGGCCTCAATTTCAAACCAGTGATTGAAGGTCAGTGTTGCGTTGCGTACAGCCTGCAAATTAATTTTTGGAGAAACCAGCGAAAATTCAGCTCCGTTCTCATAATTGCTATCAAGATCGGTTGCCCACACATTTGGTCTGGACACTGCGCTCTCTGGTCCTACTTCCTTCGGAATGCCATGTTCCCACTCATCCTTGGTACCGGAATGAGTCCAGCCATTATCCGAGTTGCCGTCAAAATGATCGCTATACAGCGTATCCGGCACGTCTACTCTCAGAGAAGCCTCATTCGACTTGATTCCTTCATTACCACTATAATCCTCAGCCGCCACTGCATAATGATAGGTCGCTCCGCCGACCGTGATGGTATCTGTGAATGTCAGTGCCGAGGTTGTACCAATGGAAGCATAATTTTTGCCTGATTGGGTAGAACGATACACCTTATACTGCTTCACATCATCATCGGAGGAAGCATTCCAGGCCAATGTGACGTTGCCCACAGTATCTGCTTCAGCAGTCAAATTGCTCGGCGCAGCAGGTGCAACGGTGTCTGGCTCCTGAATCGACAGATCGTCAATATACCAGCCATCTTTCACAACCGTATTGTCACTCGTAAAGTTGAACAGGAGGTATACCTTTTGACCCGCGAATGCCCGCAAATCAAGATATTGTGTTTTCCAGCCGTTGCTGGTGCCGGTAAACGATAATACCTGCTCAAATGCATTCTGATTATTCGTGGTCGCTACGTACACTTTGCCGAAATCAGAATTGTTTTCAAGATCGTACCAATGCTTGAAGCTGACCAGTGCCCCTTTTGAGCTCTCGGTCAGATCAATCGGAGGGGCCATAAAATAACTGTTGGAGTTGGCCTGATATTGGCCTTCGAGATTAGTCGCGATGACCTTTGTACCCGAATGTGCGCTTTTAGGGCCGCTTGTCGGAGTTCCCCATTTCCAAACACTGCCCTGTCCACCGATATTAATACCGGCAATGTCTTTTTCGAAGTCTTGTGTGTAGCCTGGTTTTACGCCTTTGGAGATTTTAACCTTGTATACTTCAGTTTCAAATCCGTTATTACCGTAATCATTTACACGAATATAGTATTCCAGACCAGCGCTGTCCACCAAAAAAGTCGGGATGGACGCTTGATATGTACCATCTTTGCTAACGCCGGAGGTCCGTTCCAACGGAATATATACATAGTTTGACGTACCTGCTGTTTTGGCAAATGCCTCAACGGCCGTCACGCCGACATCATCCGTTACATGAGCAGTCAGAGGTATATCAATACCCTCGAATGCCGCTGCGGGCGGTGTATGCTCGAGAACAGGTGCTTCCAGATCGTCGCCACCCGTTACAACTTTACCAGACACGGAGCCCAGACCTTGCATGACCGAACCGACTGCATCCAGCGCATTAATGACACCATGTCCGTAGCCATTGTTTGGCGAAGTAGGATATGTGCTGTCCGTGCGCGGTGTAGCTGTGTTCATCAAAATTTCCTCAAGCTGGTCTACGGTAAGCGAATGATTCGCTTGCAGCAACAGAGCTGCAAGGCCCGCCACATGAGGTCCCGCCATGGAAGTACCGTTATACCCGCCTTTATAGGCGCCACCAGCGACAGATGACCGGATATTAACACCCGGCGCGGAAACTTCGGGCTTCACCTCACCATAGGGTGATGGTCCTAACAATGAGAAGCTGGCCAGATTATCATTGCTATCCGTGGCTCCAGTAGCGAAAGATTCCGGATAGTTTGCCGGATTGGCTACCGAGGCAGGTCCGCCCGGATTGGAAAGAGAGGTATTACCTGCGGAGAATTCGGGGAAGATTTGAGCATCCCGCCATGCCTGAACCACAGGGCGGAACCATTCATCAAGACCCGGTCCGCCTCCCCACGAGTTGTTCACTACGTCTGGAGCAAGCTCGGGATGAAGATTCCCTTGGGCATCTTTTGGCGCAAGCAGCCATTGACCACCATCCAGTATAATCGCATCCGTCGTTTCCGGATTAAAAATCCGAACCGCAATCCACTTCGCACCAGGTGCAACGCCAACTCGATTCGTTCCGTTTTCTTCAGAGCCGACCATCGTGCCCATCGTATGTGTACCATGGGAATCGTCTTCCTGATCGACCGGAAGCGTCGCATGACTATGCGGATCGTACCAGCTCAGCTCGGGATTCACGACATTGCCTGCCGCGTCCAGACCCCGCCATTTGCGATGAAGGGCCGGATGTGTATAATCTACACCTGTATCCAGATTGGCAACCACGATTCCGGTTCCGTCAATTCCTTTTTCCCACACTTGTGGTGCGTTAATATGGGATATGTTCCATTCCACCGTAGATGGGTCTACAGCGTTCTTACCTGCATTGCCAGGCTTAGCCGATGTTTTGCCATCGTCCTTCTCCAGTTCTACAGCTTTCTCTACCGTTGCAGACTTCGCCGTTGCTGCTGTCGCTGTTTCAGCTGTTTCAACCGTTTTGGCATTTGCTCCCTCTGCTTGCTTGTCAACCGTCACCTTTTGCAGATAACGCGTTTCATTCGGCAAGACTTTATCGACCTCAGGCAACTGCGAAATATGATCCAGCACCTCCTTGGTGCTTGTTACAGCCAATGCATTGACAATAAAAAAGCTTTTATATTCCTTCACTCCGCCGCTCTCTGATTGCTTATCCAAATAATTTTCAAGCCCATATTGGGTTCTTGAAGCCGTTTCACGCAGAGAACTGATCACATGGCTGCGTGCAGCCATTTTGGCAGCGGAAGGTGTTATTTTCTCAAGTGAGGCCTTTTGGAGAGCATTTTTGGAAACCTTGTTAGTGTCAACTTGTTCTTTTAATTTGACCAGATAGGTAACATAGTTATTCTCCTCAAACTGTTTGGTCAGTTTCGGAGATACCTTCGCGGTCGTGATCTTGTGCGAGGCTGATTTCAGCTCCAGCTTGGAGCCATCCGGTGTGTTTTTCGCCAAAGCAGGTTGAACAAAGGAAAAGGCCATAAGCAAAGATAGTCCGATAGATAGTGGTTTCTTGAATCGTTTAGGTTTAATCAATTACTTCTCCACTCCTTTTACTAGGTTTAATGTTTCTGGAATAACCTGTACAGAGTAAGACCTCATACCTTACACATCAAACACACGGGTTGCGCAACACGATGTGGCTGGCGACCACCTCCTTCATAGAATATAGAGGCACAAAAATATTTGGCTGTTCATAGGCGGTGGTACTTCATAGGTGAGTTTACAATCCTAATAGGAAGCGATGAAATTCAGTAGAAACCAAGGAGAAAATGCAGGAGAACTTCGAAGAAAAACATGTTATATCATTACAGTTTATATTAAAAATTGATATATAATCATATATTATGGAATAGTATAAAGTTATCAAAACAGATATACAAGTCATTTTTTTGCATTTTTCTTGAAATTCTATGACTTTTATATTCTTTTATGTACGAAAACCCCCTTTTTGCGGCTACGCAATAGTGCATTACACGGTTAACAGTTGTATGCAATTTCTGTACGAGCCGCTCAAAGGGATTTTCGGGGGTCTTTCTTAATCCTATCTTTCGCTCTATATCTTGTTCATTGGAAGTCTCTTATGGGATTTTTGCAAAATCCTCACTTAAGTACGGAGTTCACCGCAGCAAGCGCGTCGATCAGACCGTATCCGTAACCATTATTTGGTGAAGTCCGATACTGGCTGTCAGTCAGCGGCGTCGCTGTTTTCGAAATCACATCCTCCAGTTGATCCACCGTCAATGATGGTTTGGCCTGAAGAAGCAGTGCCGCCAATCCGACTGTATGCGGACCTGCCATGGAAGTACCGTTCCATCCCCCCTCATAAACTCCGCCAGGTACAGAAGAGCGAATGTTTACACCAGGAGCCGAAATTTCAGGTTTCACTTCGCCATAAGGAGAAGGACCGCGCAGCGAGAAGCTGGCCAGCTTGTTGTTAACGTCGGTGGCCCCTGTGGCATAAGCCTCCGGCAAATTCGCCGGATTGGCTACAGACCCGGCTCCGCCCGGATTTGACCATGTTGTGTTCCCTGCGGAGAATTCGGGGAATATCTGAGCCGCTCTCCACGCCTGGGTAACTGGACGATACCATTCATCCAGGCCAGGTCCACCGCCCCAGGAGTTATTCACCACATCCGGTGCAAGCTCAGGGTGCTTTTTACCGTTTTTATCTACAGGAGCAAGCAGCCACTGTCCACCGTCCAGCAAGATGGAGTCTGTTGTGTCCGGATTGAACACTCGAACGGCAATCCATTGGGCACCGGGTGCAACACCGACTTCATTCGTACCGTTGCTGTCCGAGCCAACAATCGTCCCCATCGTGTGGGTACCATGTCCATCTGAGTCTGTCGGCAGTGATGCTCCGTTAACCGCATCATACCAGCTCAGCTCTGGATTCACGACTTGACCGGAAGCGTTCAAACCGCGCCATTTTCTTTTCAACGCAGGGTGAGTATACTCTACGCCTGTATCAAGATTGGCAACGACAACCCCTTTGCCGTCAATGCCTTTGGCCCACACCTGTGGTGCTTTGACTTTGGTAATATTCCATTCAACCCGGCTAGGAGTTACAGCATCCTTGTATACAGATTCCTCCACCGACTTCTGAGCATTCACTTCCGTTACAGCCGTGTCTACAGCGGCTTGATCTGCAACCGCCTGGTCAGCTGTCGATTCCTCAACTACGGGCTGGGCATCCTTATCTATTTCTACCTTTTGCAGTTCCCGCTTTTCATCCGGTAAAATTTTGTCGATCTCAGGAAGTGTGGCGAGATTATCCATGACCTCTTTGGTACTGGTTACCGCAAATGCGTTCACGATAAAGTAACTCTTGTACTTTTTGACGTTTCCGTTATTGACTTCCTTCTTTAAGTATTCTTCCACGGATTGTTGCGTTTTTTCTGCTGTATCCATGAGGGAGTTCACAACCGTTGTACGTACAGAAAGCTTAGCAGCAGCGGGGGAAATCTGCTCTGCAGAGGCCTTTTGGAAAGCATGCTTGGCTACCGACTCCGTATCCACCTGATCTTTCAATTTAACCAGATAGGTGACATACTCGCTGGCACTGAATTGTTGGTTCAGCTTCGCTGAAACCTTGGCGGAAATCGTCGATGCTCCTGCTGAGGTGGTTGTGCTGGAATCTCCATATACCGGAGAAATCAGAGAAAAAGCAAGAAGAGCGGTAAAACTGACCGACAGCGTCTTTTTGATATTTTTCGACTTAATCAATACTTTCCATCTCCCTTTACTTGGTTTTTTAATTCTCAAGGACAACCTTCCGGGCAGCTACGTCAAAAGCTCACAAAATAGCCTCTGGTACTCACCTCCTTTAAAAAATATAGATTCCGCCGGGGTGAAATCCATAGATCATCATTCTGAGGTGAACAACCCTTGGTGCAGACCGTAAAGAACGAGCATCGGGTAGAAACAGGTGGACAAGTTTGAAAACGATAAGTGAAAAAATGAAGAAAAAGGTAGGGTAAGAAACTAGAAGTGATCGAGGAGGTTGATAGCAAGTATTAAAATACAATTTAAAACAAAAGAATGAAACATATGGTATCTTTTGAATCTAGTATAGTGTCATAAAATCAGATATTCAAGCATTTTTTTGAATTTTATTCCTTTTTTTCTTTAAGAAGAGAAAAATCTCTTCCATTTTCGAAGCAAATGCAAGTCTTCATTGTGCACTTGGTTTCGGAGATTAGAAGAGATTTTTCGGCATTCACCAATAAATTTTATCTGCCGCTATTTACAGGTATGGGAACCGAAACGGCTCCATCTGCAAAGGAAGATTTGGTTTGCTGCGATCTGCGGCACAGACTCGTACATTCTCGGAAAGCCATTTGTCTGCATCCACAGCATTGATCCTGATTCACCAGTGCAAGGGCAGCCGTAAGAGCCTCTCCTGTATGTTCGAAAAAATGCTTTTGTCCAATCATGTCGTAGCATCCGGTTTTCTGTAGTAATGCCAGCGGTTGAGGTTGGAGTCCGGAAACAAGCACCGTCCCACCAGACTTTCTGTATTTCTGAATTAATGCAGTAAAGTTAGCTTCTCCTGTCATATCCATAAAGGGGACCTTTCCCATACGCAATAACAAAATCCCTTGCAGATGATCAGTCTGACCTCCCACACCTGAGTTTTCCAATACTGAAGCTGCACCAAAAAATAGAGGGCCTTCCACATTGTAAATAGCCACTTGTGGACAATCATGCTGATCTGTGACCATATGCGCGCCTACTTTTTCATGTTTTACAGAAGGATCAGGAAGTACCTTGTCTACTGAAAGTGTACTGCTCATACGTTTGACAAACAATACAACCGCTAGAATCAGGCCTACCTCCACAGCCGTTGTCAGCGTCGTAAAAACCGTTAGCAAAAAGGTGACAACCAGCACAATAGAATCCGCTGTCCGCGTTTTGAGAATGTGGGCAAAATGCTTGCGCTCACTCATATTCCAGGCCACTACCATTAGCACCGGAGCCATACTGGCCAACGGAATATTGGATGCATAAGGTGCAAAAAGCACCAGAATGAGGAGCACCACGAACCCATGTACGATACCTGACATAGGAGAAACAGCACCATTACGGATATTTGTGGCAGTGCGGGCAATTGCACCTGTCGCAGGAATACCGCCGAACAGCGGTGTCAGCAAATTAGCAATCCCTTGTCCAACCAGTTCACGATTGCTGTTATGCCGGGCTCCCGTCATACCGTCAGCTACCACCGCTGAAAGCAGAGATTCAATAGCTCCCAGCATTGCAATAACAAGTGCTGGCGGCAAGAGTTTCACAATCAAATCCCACGTCATCGCAGGAATATGTAGCTCAGGCAAAGATGCTGGAATTGCGCCATACGCAGAACCAATCGTAGCCACCTGCCCTGGAAAAAGTAAAGCTGCCACCAGCGTTGACAAGAGTAGGCCAACCAGTGAGCCGGGTATCTTGGGCCATTTTTTAGGCACCAAAATAAGCGCGGCAAGACAGATACAAGCCGTCAGGATACTATATACATTCAGTGAAGGAAGTCGATGGATGAGCTCTGCCATGGAAGGCAGAAAAGTTTCATGCCGCTCTACCCCGCGCAAGCCGAGAAAGTTAGCAATCTGACCGCTGAATATCGTTACGGCAATTCCGGCCGTAAAGCCAATTGTTACTGGCTTGGGAATAAACTTAATCAGTGCCCCCAGCCTTAGCACACCCATTAAAATGAGCATAATGCCCGCCATAAAACCGGCTATTAGTAGGTTCTCATAACCGTATTGCATGACAATAGCCAGCAAAATCGGAATAAATGCACCAGTAGGTCCTCCGATCTGGAATTTTGACCCTCCCAGCAGCGAAACCAAAATTCCCGCAACAATGGTCGTATACAGCCCATATTCCGGCTTTACTCCTGATGCAATGGCAAACGCCATACCAAGCGGAATCGCCACAATCGCTACAATACTTCCGGAAATGAGATCCTTTCGCAAAGCCCCTGCGTTATAGCCTTCGAACCTTCCTATCCACTTCATTCCTGTAACCCTTCTTTTCTGTAATAGCATTACTTCTCGTTACGTATACCTTCCAGCAACGAGATAGCTTCGACCAAATGATTGTCAAAAATCCGCCGCGCCACCGCAAGCAGCTCCGTCAAAAGCGGATCACGTAGTGAATACACAACCGATGTACCTTCCTTGAAGCTGTTCACCAAATTTTTGGCCCGTAAAACGGCCAATTGCTGCGATACGGCAGAACCTTCGGAACCGAGCGCAGTCTGTAGCTCGTTCACATTCCGTTCCCCTTCACTCAGCACCTCCAAAATGCGGATGCGCAGAGGGTGAGCCAATGCTTTGAAAAAGTCGGCCTTAAATTTCTGGAGATCTCCTTCCATGCCTGCTCCGTCCCCCTCACAGAATTGCCCTATAAAAGATCAACAATATCTGAATATTTGAATATTTAGTACAATAACAGCTTTGGGCCAATTGAACTATGATGTTACTCACACTTCACCATGAGTAAAGTCACATTCTCCCACACTTCTACCTTTCAAGGGTTGACAGCTTCCACAGGTTTCCATTAACATAGCAATTAACTTTAAGAAAAGGGGGCCGACAGACATGACCGAGCTTTACATGATAACGACAGACAGGCAGCACGATACAACCACATATTTGAGTTTTTGTCTCATCGGCCCCGTTCGGGCGACATGATGGGTGATATCACGCTGTCTGACGGCGTGATTAGCCAGGCTTTTTTATTTTTTTATGCTATTGGAAGAACAGGTTATTTTACGTATTTATGATGTGTTGATCATAAAATGTAATGACACTTTCGGTGCAGGAAGCCGTAGACGACAAGTCTGCGGTTTTTTTTGTTTTTTAAATCTTTTTATGCAAATATTTATGAATTTACATGAAGAAGGGAACTACCCATTTATATGAATATACAACATACAACCAACTCGTCCTTGCATGAAGGACCATACAGCCATCTGATGAAGCTTCCGGCAGGTGATCTGACCGTATATGCTTCTCAGCAACTTTTCTCCTCACTGGATTACAAGGTGTTCGAGATGGCTAATAACAATTTACAAATTCCAGGTATCCGCTATATGGGATACACACCAGATGTACATGTAGGCGTCGGAACCTGCATCGGTACGACTGCTGTATGGGGAATGGAGGACGGCTATGTATCTCCCTCCATCGTCGGCAGTGATATTGGCTGCGGCATGCGCGTACACCTGACCAATTTGCACAAGGATGCTTTGAAGGAAACCAAGCTGCGCCGCAAGCTGGTCAAAACCATCGATAAATACTTGCCCATGGAAGCCCATCAGCGCGGGCATTATTCGGATATCCGACTGGAGCATATTGTACGCAAGGGTCTACACGGCTTACCCAACAAATATATTCCGGACAGCTACACTCCTAAGAAATCCACCTCACTCACCCATGTAGAGCACAGTAAGTTCTCATTTGATGAGGAGGTGCTGAATCTTGTCGAAGATCGTACATGGCATCGGGCCCACCGACAGCTCGGCACGCTGGGTGGAGGCAATCATTTTGTCGAAATTCAGGCGATTGAGATCGCGGAGGAAAATCGCGAAACAGCTGAAGCTTGGGGTATGTTCGACGGTCAAGTGGCTGTGATGATTCATTCTGGATCGCGGGCTTGGGGTGGGGCAGTCAGCCAAGCCAGTTCATCTGCTATTGCCAAGACGATGAGCCGTCTCGGACTCGGTACCTCTGACCCAAGACTAGTATTCGCACCGCTGGATCATCCAGAGGCTGCACATTATGTCGATATGATGTATTCGGCGCTGAATTATGCCGTGGTGAACCGACATCTCATCGCATACTCCGTGCGTGAAGCCTTCCGCGATGTCTTTGGTACAAAGTGCGAGTTGCGTACTTTGTACGATCTAATGCACAATTATGCTTGGGAGGAATCCCATCCCGATCACGGCAGCGTGTTTGTGCATCGTAAAGGTGCTACGCGTGCTCTTCCAGCAGGACACCCCGACAATCCGCGGCCTTATCAGGCGACAGGGCATCCGGCCCTGATCCCCGGCTCTATGGGGACAGCCTCTTATATTATGGTAGGTTTACCAGGCGGTCAGGATAACTTCCACTCCATTTGCCATGGAGCAGGCCGTATTCGTTCGCGTTCTGCGACCAAACGACTCGTCAGTGTGGACGATTTTGCAGGAGCCCTGGGTGTAGGGACAGACGACGAAATTGTGGTCAATCAGGCATCACTGGAAAGCATTATCGACGAATCTCCGCAAGCCTACAAAAATGTAGATGATATTATCGAAAGTGTCACCGGGGCAGGACTCGCAGCAGTTGTAGCCAAATGCAAGCCGCTAGCCGCCCTGAAAGGAGCCAAATAATTTGAGTATAGACATCCCAGCTATTTACGAATTTGATGAACGTACAGATGGACGCATTACCGGTTATGCCGCTTATGCCCGTCTGATCGACGGTATCAGTGAAGCGCTCTATAACCGCTATGGCGTAAAATACGTGCTGTATGCCAGCGATGATCCCAATATTGAGTATTGGGATCTGCTGGAGGAGGATATTCGTTCAGGTAGCCCCGATCTGGAGCATGTGGCACGGGTCTTCGATCGTTTGGAGGAACGCACCATCCAGTATGACGATGACGGGCCGACTCCTGAATATGGCGTGCATCTGTCGATGCGTAATAATGTATTCGCCTATCCCAAGTGGGGCATCGCGCTGGCGCGAGTTCCCTTTTTCCGTGAGAATGGCGTGTACAATGAAGATTACGTATTTGCGATAGGCGACCAGGAGCTGCAAGGCTTCCTCGCGGGAGTACGCGGTCGTGAACGTAAGCAGAATATGAAGCGTGTCACCGTTTTTACCGACACAAGCCGTGGACTTTCTCGGCAGGCAGAGCCGATAACCCGCGCAATTACGCGGGATGACGTGATTTTGAAAGCGGAAATCAAACGGGATATTTTCCGATCACTTGATCAGTTTTTTGAAGCGGATCGTACCTTCTATCAGACTTATAACATTCCTTATAAGCGTGGTATTTTGCTATATGGCCATCCGGGCAACGGTAAAACAACACTTGTAAAATCTATTGCCAGCAGTGTACCGGGTCCGGCAGCCTACTGGCAAATTACGGAGTATACAACCAGCGAATCGGTCAAAGAGGTATTCGAGGCGGCTACTCGCCTGGCTCCAATGGTGCTAGTCATTGAGGACATTGATTCCATGCCTCAGGAGGTGCGTTCCTTTTTCCTGAATACCCTCGACGGTGCTACATCCAAGGAGGGCATCTTCCTGATCGGAACGACCAATTATCCCGAAAAAATCGACCCAGGTCTGATGAACCGGGCAGGGCGTTTCGACCGGGCTTATGAAATCAGTTTGCCTGACGAAGCGCTGCGACTGGCGTATCTCAAGCTGCGCAACTTCCTTGTTTTTGCAGGGGAAACAGGTACACAGAAGGCGGCATCCATGACTGACGGGTTTTCGCTGGCACAGCTCGGAGAACTGTATGTCAGCACTGCTCTGGAGTGGCATGAGCAGGGAAAAGCCGATATTGAGCTGATTATCAAAGGTATGCGAGGCGAGCTCGATAAGAGCCGCAAGCAGGACTGGTTAAAAAATGTGGCCGAAGGACGAGTCGGGTTCTTCTGAGTTATCCTTTCATTGCCTTATCAAGAAATTTATGTTACGTTGATAAATAATAAAGTATCGAAAGGGTGACCTTAAGCCAATGATCTACTAATCCTATTCCACCAAAGAAAAAAATCGTAATCTTACGAATTTTCTGGATAGGATTAGTGTAGGCTTTGGGTATTAACGATAAGAGCATTGCTTCTTAGACGGGAGCAGTGTATCTTCTTGTTCGTATGTCTACCTCCTATCCAGAAACCAATGGATCAGGAGGTTTTTTGCATGAAAAGAATACTTGGAATTCTAATGATTAATATCTTCATCGTTATGGTGGGCGTTGGTTTAATTACCCCCATCCTGCCGGAACTGATCATTGAGTTTGGAGCCAGTGGACGGGCTATCGGTTTATTGGTAGCAGCCTATGGCATGACACAATTCCTGCTCTCTCCCCTGACTGGACAGCTGTCTGATCGATATGGGAGAAAGGCATTCATCGTCGTAGGTGTCATTGTTTTTGCTGTGGCTAAATTTATCTTTGCTATCGGAGATGAGTTATGGATGCTGTACACCTCAAGACTTCTGGAAGGAATGGCAGCAGCCCTGATTATTCCACCCATGATGGCATATGTAGCGGATATTACAACAACCGAAGAACGCGCCAAAGGAAATAGCCTGCTAGCCGCAGCCATGTCATTCGGATTTGTTATTGGACCTGGACTGGGTGGTCTTCTTGCAGGATATGGAACGAGAGTGCCGCTTTACGCAGCGACAGGTGCTGCTATGGTTGCTGTTATTTTTTCAGTGTTTTGTTTGCCTGAAAGTTTATCAAAAGAGCAAATGAAAGCAGCGCGGGCAAGAATGATTCAGAAGGAATCTATTTACAAACAATACGCGAGATCGTTGAAGTCAAAATATACAATGCTCTTTGTACTTGTCCTCGTGATGACCTTTGGACTCGCTAATTTTGAATCTGTTCTTGGTTTATATGTAACGAACCGCTTCCAATTCTCACCTCAAAATATTGCTGTCATTCTGACCGCAGGTGCTGTGATCGGAGTCGGTATGCAGGCACTAGTTGTTGCTAAAATAATCAATAAGTTTGGTGAACAAAGGGTGATCAAAGGATCGCTTCTTTTTACCTCAGTTGCTTATATTTTATTTCTCTTAGCCAAAGATTTTTGGAGTATCTTCCTTGTCACTTCCCTTATTTTCTTTGCCACAGCTATGCTTCGTCCAGCTCTTAATACACAATTATCGAAGATGGCCGGGAATGAGCAAGGATATGTAGCGGGTATGAATAATGCCTATATGAGTGTCGGGAATATTTCAGGCCCTACTCTAGCGGGATTTTTATTTGATACAAATCTGTTCGCTCCATTCATAGCAGGCTGTTGTATTCTGTTGATTACTTTTTTGCTTACATTAAAATTGAAATAAAAGAGGACAACTGATGAGCAAAAGGCAGCTACGGGTGCGAGGCTTATTTTTCAATGCCCGGCTGTAGCTGCCTTTTTATTCAGTCTAAACGCTTATTTTAATAAATACTGTAATTCCCTTTATTCCGCTTCCCCGCTCAGACGATTCAAAAACTGAATAGCCCGTGGACTGGTGGGCTGCTCCAGAACCTCATGCGGCGTACCCTGCTCAACGATTACACCCTGATCCATCAAAATCACATGGTCCGCGACCTCGGCTGCAAATTTCATTTCATGGGTGACAATAACCATGGTCATCCCTTCAGCAGCCAGTTGCTTCATGACCTTGAGCACCTCGCCTACTAACTCAGGATCAAGCGCAGAAGTCGGTTCGTCGAACAATAGTACCTCAGGTTCGACCGCCATTGCCCGGGCAATACCGACACGTTGCTGCTGTCCTCCCGATAACTGATGCGGATAGGATTCCGCTTTATCAGCCAACCCCACTTTTTTAAGCAATTCCAATGCACGTTTGCGCGCCTCGTCCTTGCTCTTTTTCTGAACTGTGACTTGTCCCTCCATCACATTTTGTACTGCTGTCATATGCGGGAAGAGATTGTAGGATTGAAATACCATCCCTGTCCGCTTGCGCAGTGCCAAAATGTTTTCTTGCCGGAGCTTCGTTCCTTTCGCAAAATTCAGTGCAATATCCCCTACTTGGATCTCTCCTTGGTCAGGAACCTCCAGCAAATTCAAGCAGCGTAAAAGCGTTGTTTTACCAGAACCGGAAGGACCGATGATAACAAGCACTTTCCCCTTACCCAACGTCACGTCAACACCCTTAAGCACTTCCAGCGAGCCGAACGATTTGTGTATATTCCGAATTTGGATCACCGGTACAATCTCCTTTATCTGACGGAAAAACGGCCTAGTCGCTTCTCCAGGTAATTTTGCAGCACAGTCAATATGGTGCTAAATAACAGGTAAATAACCCCCGCCTCGGTATACACCAACAGCGGTTCGTATGTGGTAGCTACAATCTGGTTAGCCGTTCTGAACATTTCCACATAGGTGATGGTCGCAGCCAGTGAGGTATCCTTCACCAAGCTGATGAATGAATTAGCCAACGGAGGTACGGACACACGGGATGCTTGCGGGAGCACGATACGACGCAATACTTGCCAGCGCGTCATCCCCAGGGAGTACCCCGCCTCCCATTGGCCTTCCTGAATGGATATGATAGCCGCACGCATAATTTCAGAGCTATAAGCCCCTACGCTGAGGGTAAAGCCGATCACTGAAGCAATAAACGGGTCCAGTGTAATACCTACGGAAGGTAAACCATAGAAAATAATATACAATTGCACCAGCAAAGGAGTTCCTCGAATCACCCATACATAGAAGCCGAAAATCAGCTTGAGTATTCTCCATTTGGACAGCCGGGCCAACGCTGTAATCAGCGCCAGCACGAGTCCAAGAGCAAAGGAGATAAGCGTGAGCGGAATCGTAAAAGAAACCCCTGCTTTTAGCAGAGGCAATAATGAATCGATAATGATTTGTATTTGGCGATCATCCATTGTACAGACATCCTTTGAAAAGATAGGTTTGAGAAGATTCGGTTCGACTTGGCGAACGTTTGGTCTTCATTTATTATTTAGATACGTCAGCTCCAAAATATTTCTCAGAAATTTTCAGGTACGTACCGTCAGCCTTCATATCAGCCAGCGCTTTGTTTACTTCCTTGATCAAATCTTCGCTGCCCTTATTGAATACAGCTGCGCTGTGTGAAGCATCTGAAGATTCGTCCACCTTTTTGATTGGTGCGTCAGGCTTTTGCTTTTTCAGATCGAGATAGGATAATCCATCATTGACGGTCGCATCCACCCGCTTGGAAGTCAGGAGGTCAATGGCTTGGTTGAATCCCTCTGTTGCCACAATTTCTGCGCCGTTGCTTTTCGCGATTTGAGTCAGGTTACTGGTCAGGGATTGCCCAGCCTTTTTCCCTTTTAGATCAGCAAATTTCTGGATGTCTGTATTGTCTTCGCTTACGATCAGAACTGCCTTGGAGACAATGTACGGATCGGAAAAATCATATTTTTGCTTGCGCTCATCTGTAATGGATACTTCATTGAACACCGTGTCAAACCGCTTGGAGTTCAACCCTGCGAATATACCGTCCCATTGCGTCTCGATAAACTCCGGTTGTACCCCTAGGCGTTTGCTCACTTCAGTTGCAATATCGACATCGAAGCCTGTCAGTTTACCTGCGGCATCATGGTAGGTAAACGGAGCATAGGTGCCTTCCGTGCCAATTCTTAGCTTGCCGCTTGCTTTTACAGATTCAAGAGTAGCTGTAGCAGTGGTATCTGCTTTTCCATTATTAGATCCGTTTTCTCCGGTAGATGCATTATTGGTACTGGCGCCTTTATCGTTGTTACCGCAGGCCGAAACCAGCAATGCCATCACGATGAGTACAATCGGCAAAAAACTAAATTTTTTCATGGTATCCACACTCTTTCCCTTTTTCTTGATAACCTAGCACACGGCTGGTCATTGAATAGTACATCATTCATTTTCACGCGTCAATGCTTTTATCCAATAATCCCTATGCAAAAGGTAAGTTATATATCTTTTCAGCCTATAGTTATTCTAGGTTGACTCTTTCATTGGCAGGCTATTCATTACAGCTCCCCTCACAACTTTTTCTGTACCCTTACGTTAGAGATTTCGTATAATAGGTTTTAATATGCAGTTAAATATTACCGGAGTGTGATCATGGATACCCAAAATTCAACCTTATCCTCTACTTCACCTGAAGGAAGTCACTCGGCTTGGGCTACCTTCACTTCACCTTTAAAACAATCCAAAGCGTTCACCCTGTTGTGGCTTGGACATTGGATCGCAATGTTGGGGAGCTCAGTCACCACAGTCATTTTGCCACTGGTTATCTATTCCCTAACAGGCTCGACTACTATCATGGGACTGGCGATGACTGTTTATATGCTGCCTAACGTACTTATTCTGCCTTTCGCAGGAATGATCGTGGACAGAATTGACCGAATCCGTCTCCTTCTGTTTACGAATATCGCCCGGTTTGGGCTGATGTTCATTGCGGCGGTGCTGATGTTTACAGGCGGGATGAAATTGCCGCTACTATTCGTTGGCCTAGCGTTGTACGGATTGATGGACGGTATCTTTAATCCTGCTTATTCTGCCTTACGTGCACAGGTGTTCACACCGGACATACGTAATGCAGCCAACGCGCTTAGTCAGATCAGTATACAAGCCGTCCGTCTACTTGGCCCTCCGTTAGGAGGCTTCATTGTATCTTTTTCCTCACCGGGTGTCGGCTTTGGACTGGATTCTATCGCTTATCTGATATCTTTTGCCTGCTTTTGGATGCTGAGCGCTCATTTGGCCTCCATCATCGGCAAAGGTCAGGTAGATCCAGAACAGCTAGATCAGGGTGGACAGCATTTTCTCAAGGATTTTATCGCAGGCTTTACCATTCTCAAAAGCCACCCCTGGCTATGGATTACGATTCTTGCCTTTTCCTTCATTAATATTTGTTATTCAGGCATTATCGCTGTACTCATTCCGTGGCTGTTCAAGGTTCATCATGGCTACAGTCCAGTCGTATACGGCATTGCGATGGCAAGTAGCGGCATTGGCGCCATGCTGGGGGCCTTTGTGTATGGATCACGCAAGCATTGGAAGCATCGCGGTCTGCTCGCTTACTTAGGAGCTTTTGTCAGCGGTCTTGCTTTACTACTGTTGTCTGTAGTCACCTGGATGCCAGGACTGATTATGAGCATGATGCTCGAAGGATTTGGCATTATGATATTTGCGATTATCTGGGAGACAAGCCTTCAGGAATTAGTCCCAGCCGAGTCTTTTGGACGTGTAGCTAGTCTGGATCTAATGTTTTCCTTTGCCCTGCTCCCTGTCGGCTATCTGGCAGTAGGTGCTGTGGCAGATAAGCTTGGTGGTATGTTCACAATTGGCATGTTTGCAACCATCGGCATGTGTATCGTGCTGGGCGTTCTAAGTGTTCCTCATATCAGGCGGTTTCAATAGGAAAAATTCGTAATTTTTCCTCAAAAAAAGCTGCTCCCACAGGTTCATTTTCGAACCTTGCGGAAGCAGCTTTTTTCATTTTAGTCCTAATCCTCATAGGGACTAGTCTATTCAATGATTCGTAAAGTTAGCCTCTACTCCGTCCAACGGAACGGAAGATCAAGCTTACAATCACGACCAGCACAATCGCACCAATTAATGCAGGAACGATGTAGAACGATCCGATTTCTGGACCCCAGTTTCCCAGAATCAAGCTACCCAACCATGCGCCGATAAAACCAGCGATGATGTTACCTATCACGCCACCCGGAACATCACGACCTGCAATAATTCCTGCCAACCAACCAATAATACCACCAACAATCAATGCCCATAACCAACTCATTTTGCGTCACCTCGTTTAAGTTTTTATCGTTGTGTTCTATTATTAACCACTCGAACTCCTTTTGAACACACAAAAGACAATTGGTTAATATTACCACAGAACGGAACACTGATTTAGGGACTTGATACCATCTTACGTGCCTCTACGACTATTTATACCCCTTGAGTGAAAAGTGTGTCTCATATGCGTTTATCCTTGTATTCCTGCTTTTTTTGTGCCATCCTCACATTATGGCTTCATTAATGTCACTTCATGCATAAGTTACAAAAATAACAGATTTTAAGGAGTGACCCCAACTGGAGTGTCGAGTAGGATGTGCCGCGTGCTGTATTGCCATTACGATTTCTTCCCCTATTCCCGGCATGCCAGATGGAAAACCAGCTGGTGTTCCTTGCCCTCAGCTAACTTCCGATTACCGTTGCCGATTGTTTGGCAAACCTGAGCGCCCAGTTGTATGCAGTGGATTCCATGCTGATGAGGATACGTGTGGAACAACTAATGAAAGAGCATTTGAACTGCTGAGAGAGCTGGAGGAGTCAACTTTACCGGGTAAAGCTTAAGGAGAAGTTCATTCTATATGAAGGAGAATTTTAATTATGAATGTTATTGAAAAAAGAATTGCCGAATTGAAGCAATATCGGCCTGATCTTACCGCCCCGAAGGATATAGATTTATTCTGGGCCAAAACATTGGAAGAAGTCCACACCAAACCTGTACGTGCGTTCAAAGCTCCCGTAGAAACACCATATCCTCATATCCTTGCCTACCGGGTTACTTTTGAGGGTGTCGATGATACGCCTCTGCATGCCTGGTATGTACGCCCCCGATTTGCCGGAGATCAAAAACTGCCGTGTATCGTTCTGTTTCATGGCTATACAGGCGGAAAAGGCTATCCTGAAGATTATTCCTCCTGGCTCATGCTTGGCTTTGCAGTATTGGCGGTAGATGTGCGTGGTCAGGGAGGAGAAACGGGAAACCGTCTGGGTGATCCTCATGGTACGATTAAAGGCTGGGTAACGAAAGGAATATTGGACAAGGATACCTGCTACTACAAAACGATTACAACCGATGCCCTTAGAGCCGTAGATTGGGTAGCGGAGCAGTCAGATGTCGATTCGGCTAAAATCGCAATCAGTGGCGCCAGTCAGGGCGGCGGACTTTCATTAATGGTGGCTGCGCTCAGCGATAAAGCTGCCATTACGGTAGCGGATATCCCCAATATGTGTCATATGGATTTTGGTATGATGAATTCTACCAGTTCACTGACGGAAGCAGCTGAATTCGCCAACCGATTTCCAGAGCATTTGGAGCAGGTACTACATACATTAAGTTATTTTGACGTGATGAATCTGGCTCATCGCATTCGTACCCCGATCATGGTATCGGTAGGGTTCAAGGATACGGTGTGTATGCCAGAGACGATTTTCGCCGCTTATAACCGTATTGAATCACCGAAAACGATTGAAATTTATCCGTTTACCGGACATTGGGTTGAAGGCTTTCAAAGACGCAAAACGGCAGAATTTTTAGTTCAGCATTTTTCATAATTCCTCCGGTGCACAAAAAAGGAACACCACGCATCAAACTGCGTAATGTTCTTTTCTACTGCATCGGGGCCAGTCCCGCTTACGCCCGACAAACTCCTCGACAACTCACACGAAACAAATCTTCTAAGATTACGATGCAGCTCGCTGTTCTGCTGCCGAATCCCCTGTCCATTTTCGCACCCAAACAAAATCCATAATCATCAGACCAAACGGGATGAAGGAGGCAAACATAATAAAAAGAGGCCGCCGTATAGACCAGTGCAGTGCTGTTTTTCCATAGATTAAAGCAACGAGGAGCAACAAAAAGCTCACCCGGTATATGTTACCAATCACCATAACCGCCTGGGTCATGCCCGCAGCTTGCAGGGGCTGGTGGGTGAATAGTATCGCCAAATAAGCTATAGCTTGAATCCAGAGCATGAGTCGGACACGCCCCAAAGGTGTTCTTAACACAAATTTAATCCCCTCTCCATAAGCAAGGATGTTCTCTCATCCTTTACACATCCTTTATTATAACGAAAAGGTCCCCAAACTCCAACCTATCCATTTTTGAGTTTTGACCTAATGAGTTGTGTCTGATACAGTTGTGTAAGAGGTGATTATAAATGCTTAAACTGGGTATACTGGACCAGTCTCATATTCCTGAAGGCGGTACTGCTCAGGATGCATTATCCAATACAACAGATTTAGCGCGTGAAGCTGATCAACTGGGATATAGCCGTTATTGGGTATCCGAACATCATGCGTCCAAAACACTAGCGCACTCCAGCCCTGAGGTGCTGATTGCGCATTTGGCTGCTCACACATCACGCATTCGTGTGGGTTCAGGCGGTATTATGCTGCCACACTACAGCGCGTATAAAGTCGCCGAAAACTTCCGCTTGCTGGAGGCGCTCCATCCAGGACGCATCGACCTGGGAATAGGGCGTGCTCCCGGTGGTTTACCGCTAGCTACTCGCGCCCTGCAGGAAGGCAAGTACCAATCTGTCGAACAATATCCACAGCAGATTCTCGATTTAATCGACTACTTCCATGATTCGGTGCCTGACAATCATCGGTTTGCCGGTCTTCATGCTTCCCCGATGATATCGACCGTTCCTGAATTATGGTTGCTTGGCTCCAGCGGAGAGAGCGCCAGATTGGCCGCGATGATGGGTGCCTCCTATGCCTTTGCCCAATTTTTCGGTACTCCAGGTGGCGTAGAAGCTACCGCACGTTACCACGAGCAATTCCAGCCTTCGATCCTGGGTGGTAAGCCCCATTCCATGGCGGCAGTTACGGTGGCCTGCGCTGAAACCGAAGAGGAAGCTGAGCAGCTGGCGTCCAGTGCTAGTTTGTATTTCCTTTTGCTCATGCAGGGTAAAGAAATGAGTTCTCTTCCGTCGGTAAAAACAGCAATGTCCTATCCGTACACGGAGTTTGATCGTGAGCGGCTACGTCAGTCCGCAGCATGGCGTGTTGTTGGTACCCCTGAACAGTGTAAGGAACAGCTACTAAGACTGGCTGAGCAGTATCGTACCGATGAGTTGTTGGTCGTTTCTTCTATTCATGACTTTGATAAACGTGTTCAGTCCTACCGTCTGCTGGCCAAAGCTTTTGATTTGGTATAAACGCGGTTGAACGGAGGCTGAGCTTCAGAAACATTAAAACCCCCGCCTGCCTATAATGGCAACAGCGGGGGTTTGTCGTAGAGAGGGTCCATTGGAACCAAATCCTCTGCACTATGGAAGTAATTCAAGCACCACAAAAGTCGAATATCATATGGTACTTTGGTAGTACATACACCGAAACTAAAGTGTCAGTCGTTCCCTCCTAAAGTTCCAGTCCCCATATACCAAAGGCGCATACTGTATACTCCAAAGCTCGGAAAGATTGCACCCAAAAGTCCCATATCTTTACTCGTTCCGATAAAGTTAGTTACGGTTGGATTCTAAGGTTCTATGCCCCAAACCAGCTTACCCTGCTGATATACAGTGCCATGGTCCCAGTCTGCGAATGCTGTTTGGGTAGCACCATAGGAGTAATCGTTGGTCTCATCAAAATTGCTCCAATTTGCAGCATGAATACGGGGTTGAATTTCTCCACTTTCCCCGCCGGGCTGGATCGTTCCCGATCCATCTGTGAAAGAAATCTCCACATATTTATCAGCCTTGGCCTTCGGATTTGGCAATGTTACAAAAGTTGCTTGAACCTTTTCATTGCCAACCCTAGCCCAGTCCACAAAAAACTGCTGAGCTTGTTTGCTTTCATCTGTGTAATAGTAGCGAATTTTTAGATCACTCAACTTCACAGCTGTTTTCCCTGTATTTTTGATATTAAATTCAGGACGGATTGCGTTATCCTTGGCGTTCGTGTCATTGGTGCGATACTGTAGCACAATCCCTTGATCATTACTGCCTGGTGTACTTCCTCCGTTGCCGTTATCGCCGCCGTTGTTGCCACCACCGTTATCACCGCCAGTGTTGCCATCTCCGCCATTATTCCCACCGTTGTTTCTGCCTCCACCATTGTTGCTGGAGCCTTCCAAAATCGCCTGTTTTACGAATTTGCCGGAAGCGGACAATTGTGAATCAGGCCATCCGCCCTTACGGTCAGCCCCAGGCAACAGCGCAGCAGAGGTCTCATTTTTGTCTGCCAACGACCAGTTTGCCCAACTGATTCCACGGCTGGCCAGAAAATCAGTCCATACTTTGGCTTCATTCAGGAACGGACCACCGTTACCCGAAGCATCGCTTGTACCCCACTCGGTAGCAAATATGCCCACACCTTTGTTCAGCGCATAATCGACCCGATCGCGCAAGTACTGTCCATGCGTACCCGCATAGAAATGTACGGTATACATTGTATTCTTGTCTGGAAGTGGATGGTCTGCTGCATCATGTACATCCTGACTCCATGTACCTGTTCCTACAATAATAATATTGTCCGGGTCCTTAGCGCGAATAACCTGAGATACCTCAGACGCATAAGGTCGGATTTGATTGTTCCAGTTCACATTCCCATTCGGCTCATTGGCAAGTTCATAGATTACGTTAGGCAAATGGCCGTACTGAGTCGAAAATTCATTAAAGAAAGCTTTGGCTTCATTTTTATGAATGTTCGGATCGCCATCTGAAAGAATGTGCCAGTCGATAATGACGTACAAGCCCAGTTTCTGTGCTGCCTCAATCGCTTCCTTCACTTTATTTTTCAATGAAGGATTGGCGATATAACCATCTTCTTCAGTGTACAACGCAACCCGAAATACGGAAATGCCCCAATCGTCCCGTAACCATTTCATAGAGTCCTGATTGACCAGATCCCCAAACCATTGGACGCCGTGAGAGCTAATACCTTTGAGTTGTACATGTTTACCATTTTTATCCACCAGTTTACCATTCTTTACTGAAAGTTGTCCGTAACGTTCCACAGGGGTCGTCCCAGCAGCCTCTGCTGTTTGCGTATTCCAGTTGAATCCGTTCGTTAACGTTAACAGTAATACTGCTGTTAGCATCACCGCTACTCTTTTTGCGATCCTTGGCAGGATCCATTGCCCATTCATCATTTACACATTCCTTCCTTTTTATAAAGTAGATGAGACTTATCAGTACGTTGTTCTCCGCTCTTTCGCCTCCTCCTTCATACAACAAGAGGATCAGGTCCAACATTCGATGTACTTACCTGTATATGGATGTTACTACTATTATAGTTAGTTTCATGTTACATTTCGACTTTATGATAGAAAATGAACAGGAAGTCACGGTTTTTGGGATGTGTACCACTTGGTTGGCTACTGTAGAGTACTCAAGGGACAAAAGACTCATTTACCCATTGCAAAATTTGGAGAATTTTAGTTGTTTAATAAAAAAAGACTGCTTCCCGATGCCTTAGCTCGGTATAGCAGTCTTATAAATGATCTTATATGTGATCGAATAATGTTACAAATATCGTCTTAACGTATGATCTCCCTATTACCCCTGAGCAGTTGCTTGAGGTTCTTTGGTCGTCTGATCTTCCTTCATATCGCCGCCATCCGTCGCTTGATCTGTCAGTACAGTCTCAGATGAGTTACCTATTACCTTGTCAATAAGTTGCAGCCAAGGTTCTTCACTACCTCCACAGCTCTCAATATCACCGAGCAGGGACTCTAGCGTGGTTCCTTCTTCTGGTAAATCAATAACTAAACTGTCTTCGTCAACTTGGATGGTGCAGCAGGTTTTCATTGTAAATCCCTCGCTTAATTCATATTTGAGCATGCAGTAAGCTAGCTCAGATGGGATGAACTCCCATGGATTCCGGGATAAGCCCTTTGAATCCGTCTGAAATTATAAACCTAATGCACATCAATTGCAATGAACAAACCTTGAATTTTTAAGAATTAGCGAGTGTTACAGAATGGATATCTAAACGAAGTGTTCGCGACAGTAAATTTGGATATATAAAGAATCAGTTCAAACATTCAGCGAGTTCCGTAAAAATCACCCCAAGGGCATAAGCCCCTGCGTCTGGATAACCAAGGCTTCTCTCTCCTACCGTTCCGGCACGGCCCATGCGCGCTACGATGTCTTCCGTCTTTTTGGCCCCTAATACAGCAGCTTGAGCACCTCTTACAAAGGCAGCCTTCACATCAAAATCTAATTTCGCACTCTCTAACCAGCTATCCGCACATGGCACTAATGCATCAATAAGCGTTTTATCGCCAACGACGGCTCCTCTGCCGAAAGAACGTTCGCCTGTCGATTGTATACCTTGCACCGCAGCCTGCATCATATCCGCGAATTCGGAAACGGTGAGTTCGGTTCGTTCACCCGCAGATCGTGCCGCTGCGCGAAATGCTGATCCCCAGATCGGACCCGAAGCGCCGCCGCAATATTCCATGATGACGAGCGAGCATGAATGAAGAAAGGCTCCCAACGTCAAAGAATCTTGATTCAGGATGTCTCTCCATTCCCGTTTCAGCTGACGAAATCCCTTTGCAACGCTCATGCCAAAGTCGCCGTCGCCTGCATGAGAGTCAAGATCGCAGAAAGATACCTCATTCTTGATGATAACCTCGCTCATCTTATCGACTAGGTAGATAAGATTGTTCAACGTAACTTTGTTGTTCTCAATAACTGCGAAGGCAGGGTCCGTTTCCACCTCAAAGGATACTTGCCGCTTTTCGTCTGTTACAGTTGAAATATCCGTGAATGCGACATGATCAACAGGTCCAGCCACCTTGAACGCAGGCGCGTTGCTTTCATGAGAAAGGAGCGTTTTCAGTTCGTTGTTCAGCTTCATGATGGAAACCGAGATACCTGCCATATCGATACTCGTCATATAATTGTTGACAAAAGTGCGATCAATCTTGATCCCCTTCGCTGCTAGTTCGCGAGTGACCGAATGGTTGAAGAGGTACAGTTCTTGTAGAGGCGTACCGCCGAAACCATTGATCAACAGGGCGATTTCTCCGCTAAATCCAGTTTCAATCTGCATGTCTCGAAGGAGATCGGTCACCATTCTGCCTGCCAGCGTATCCGCATCCGTCAGCTTCTCGCGGCTGGTCCCAGGCTCGCCGTGAATGCCGACGCCATACTCGATTTCATCATGCCCGAGCTCTAATGTTGGCGTGCCCTTCGCCGGCACGGTACACGAAGTCAATGCGAATCCGATACTGCGTACATTCGCAGCGGCTTTCTCAGCCACTGCTTTAACTTCCGCCAGACTCCAGCCCTCTTCCGCCGCTGCGCCCGCGATTTTATGGACGAGTACCGTTCCCGCCACCCCGCGCCGTCCGACTGTGTATAGGCTGTCTTCTACAGCGATGTCGTCTTCAACCTTTACATAGTCCACTTCCAGACCGTCTTCAGTGGCCAGATGGGCGCCGTTTCTAAAGTTCATAATATCGCCGCTGTAATTTTTGATAATCAGCAGCGCACCTTTTTTCCCGGTTGTCGCTCGGATGGCCTGATATACTTGAATTTGTGAGGGGGAGGCGAAGACATCACCGCAGACCGCGGCATCGAGCATCCCTTTGCCAACGAAACCAGCGTGGGCGGGCTCATGACCGCTGCCACCGCCGCTGATGAGCGTTACTTTCTCCGCGTTCAATTCCTTTTTTTTGAGCACTTTGTATTTTGGCAGAAATTCCAGCTCGGGATGAGCGAGCGCAATACCGCTGCACATCTCAAGGACCAAATTTTCCGCACGGTTGATGACCTTTTTCATGCTACTTTACCTCCGCTTTGTACTGGCTCCCGATACGGTCGGCCGCAGCGATTGCCGCTGCAACCTGCTCCACTGTGACCGGAAACGGCATGGAATGAATCGATTCCTCCAGAATGCAGGCCTTTGCGGCTACTTCCATGAGTTCTTCCTGGCTGATATGATCGACGCCAATATCAGCCAAGCAGACCGGTAAGCCGACGGCTAAACAGAAATCAAGTACCTGATGTAATTCTTCCGTCGGTGCGTTTTCGAGCACCAGCTGTGCGATCGTGCCAAATGCAACTTTCTCTCCATGATAATAATGATGCGTGCCTTCCAAAATCGTGAGTCCATCATGAATCGCATGGGCCGCCGCAAGTCCGCCGCTCTCGAAGCCGAGGCCTGAGAGTAAAATATTAGTTTCAATTATATTTTCGAGTGCTTGCGTAACTTGGTTTTCATCACATGCCGCTTTTGCTTTGGCACCGTCTTTCAACAGCATTTCATAACATAGCGTTGCAAGTGCAATCGCCGCATTCGTACCTATTGCTGGCGCACACTGTCCTTCGCGTACTCCGTTAGGCAGTCCGGCATTGACCCTGGAGTAAGAACGGGAGGTCGCACGGGCTTCAAAGTAAGTCGACAGTGCATCACCCATGCCTGATACGAGGAATCGGGTTGGTGCATTGGCAATTACGGTAGTGTCGACTAATACGACATTCGGACTTTGCTTAAAATAGGCGTAATCGTCGAAAGCACCTTCCGGGGTGTAAAGAACGGCCGAGTGACTTGTCGGTGCATCCGTCGCAGCAATCGTCGGACAGATGATTAGCACTTCCCCTTGGGCCACGCATTTCGCCGCGTCGATCGCTTTCCCACCGCCGAGACCTACGATACAATCGCATCCATTCGCAGTAGCAATTTCCTGAAGTCTAGACACTTCTTGTCTGGAACACTCACCCATAAAACCGCTTTCAATAAAGGTTACGTTATATTTACCCAAAGTGGAATCAAGCTTATCTTTTACCCGCGCCACATCGTCAGGATGCGCAATCAGTAAAGCGGATTTGCCGAAGGTGCTCACATAGTAACCCAAATTCAACAATTCGTTTTCACCTTGTACATATTTGCTTGGGCTGATAAAAGCTTTTCTCATCTATAATTCCTCCTTATGATTGTGTTGGCTTCGTTCTGATTAAGACTATAACCGAACCATGTAAACTTTACATTGGAGGAATCAAGGAATATATTATAATTTACAATCGTATTTTTTTGCACTGAAGATCACGAATTGTACTTTTTTGTTATTGCTTACAAGATAATTTACCATTAAGGGATGAGAATCTTGATACGTGAACATTTGAGCATCCAGAAAATCTTTGATTTGAAAAAGTGGGAGCAGTTGCAGGATTCATTAGCATCCGTTACCAAATTAGCCATTCTCACCGTCGATTATAAAGGGAATCCCGTAACTAGCCACAGCCAATGCCAATCGTTCTGCAAGAAGGTTCGCCAGGATGAGAATCTCCTTCCCTACTGCCAAAAATGTGACTCTCGCGGTGGGCTTGAAGCGGTGCGTTCCAATAAACCTTATATTTATCTCTGTCATTATGACATCGTCGACATCGCGGTACCGATCATTATTGACGATAAGTACATCGGCGCTGTCATGGCAGGTCAGGTCCGCTTAGCCGATCCTTCAAGCGCCTTACAGCTCGAGCAAATCCTCACGTCAAAAAATGAAAAACTGTATAGTTCCAAATGGGAGGAACTTAAGAACGACTATGCCGATCTGCCATCCATGACCTATCAGGAAATTCAGACGATCTCCAGCATGTTATCCTTATTGTGTAATTATATTGTTGAAGAAGCGATGAACAAAAATCTTCTCGCAGAAATGTTCGAGAAGGCGTCGGCCACACAGTCCACTCCACAGTTGTCCGAGATCCTTCCTGGCTACTCGTTGGAGCATATCGAAAACCTTAAGAAAGAAATGAATAATTTCTTAGCAGATGCCTATCTGAATTCCTCAGGAGATGTGGATATTTCGTGCGGAAATCCCGTACTAAAACCCGCCTTCGAATATATTTTTGAGCACAAGGGTGAAACTTTTTCTCTCAAAGCCATGGCTGACTTGTGCCACATTAGCCCAAGCTATTTTAGTCGGCTGTTTGCCAAGGAAACGGGGGAGAACTTTTCCAGCTATCTTTCCCGCCTGAAGATGAAATGGGCGAAGCAGTTGCTCGAAGCTACAGATATTCCTGTATCTCAGATCAGTAGCGAGCTCGGCTTCAATGAGCCGGGGTATTTCATAAAAATATTCAAAAAGTATGAAGGCACAACGCCCGCGGTGTACCGAAAGTATTACAAGGGATAAAATAAACGAAAAACAGATGATTCACGGGTCTATCGTCTCCATGATCATCTGTTCATGTAAATTAGTTCTGCTCAACTACTTATGTCCTGGTGTGCTTCTCAAGCTGCAAGAGATGGTGATTTGCGCTCAATCACCATCCCCTTTTTATCAGCAATTTTATGTTGGATTGTTTCTTTATAGTTACTGTAGTGTTTCTGACTGATCCTGGACGTTCGTTTCATTGTACAAAGTAAAGAAAAACATTACTGTTTTTAAGAAAAATAAGCAATAAGTCTTCCTTCGTCTGGGTAATCACCATCCCACCCACATGGAAAACCACCAGCCTTATAGATTCTAAAAACTTGTTCATAAAAATTTTCAATTTCACCATTTATTGCACGATTTATTGCGCAATTTCTCAAATCTACTACAACACTTTCAAAAAAATCACTATAAGAGTCCGTTATTTGACTTCTAAGACCATCTGCTATTAATTCAGTTAATTCATCCAAACCATTAGGTTTTTGGGAAGAATCTAATTTATACAACTTTCCCTTAACTTTTCCCATTTCAAGTTGTCTTATATCAGACCAAGTATATTCATCTTCACCGAAAACTTCAGTAATGGCTAGTCTTTTCGCCTCTTCATATTGATTAATTGTAACAATATTTTGAGGTCTTTCTATTTTTGGAAAATCCATCATAGAATTTGAGAATTGAATAACCTCTTCAACTAAATTACTGTGTATTCCGTACTTCATAACTTATCAAACCACCTTTCCCACAAATCTATTGTTGCGCCCCCGCCTCTGTCCCAAACAGGCTTAATTTTATCTTTGTTTTTAGCTCTGTCAAGTAAATAATCATCCATACCTTTGGATTTTATTTTTTTCAATTCTTTTTGTAGATAATCATCTGTCATATATAGTGGTAGCCCTTTTTCTTGAAGTTTTCTCAACTTTTGTTGTAAATCAAATACTTGCTTTTCAATAGCGGCTATATCTTGGTTTATATCTATTTTATTAAGTTTACTCTCTACAAAATCGCTATAAACTGAATGATAGCCTTGATGCCTCGAGGTTGAACTTGTAAATTTGTCTGGAACGCGAAGGAAAAAACCATTGGAGGCATGGTCCATATCCATTCCTATTTTTTCAATAACAGGATGTTCGTTAAACTCTGCTGGAATAACATGCTGTGCTTGATAAGGAGTACGCTTTGTAGACCTGCGTAACCCCATCTCTTCAAACATATTCTTACCTAACTTCGTGGAACTTCCCCCCGTTACCTTACCAGGAGTTCCCGGAATCAATCTCTTAGATTCGCCAGATCCATCAACCTTCTTCGCCGCGCTCTCTTCCATTTCCTTCATGACCTTGTTGTAATTCTTCTGCACATCCGTCTGTGGAAGTGGTCCGCTGTCCAACTTATTAACGTGCGGAACTGGTGCTCCGTTGGCTGTGGCCAACTTCCCGGGGCTGAGGCCGTCTGCCATTTTACTCAGCTGCTCATTGAACTTCTGACCCAGTTTACTGCCGGTCTGCTCCAGTTTGGTTACAGCTTTACCAAAGCCTGCCCCGACTGCATCTACACCTTTGCTAATCCATTGCGGTGTAACTTTGCTGCTTACCTTTTCCGCGAATCCGCCGATGGCCTTGCCTACTTTGGAATCCAGTACGCCCACGGTGACAAAGCCCAGTCCTGCGTCCTTTGCTACTGAGCCCCAGTTGATCTTCTCACCACTTAGCACCTGACTCGCCAGATTTTCCGCGGCATTTGTCACACCACCGATCGCTGCTTTTCTTAGCAACGTTCCTCCTACACCGAGTGGACCAAAGATCGCTCCAGACACTGCCCCGATCCCCGCTTCTTTTAAGCCGGTCAGGGCATAGTCACTAAAGTCGCTCACTTCCCCTCGGGCGATATCCGATGCCGCCAAACTCGCTACGCCCAAGCCGCCTGCAAGCAGTGCTCCTCCGGCTACCGCCGCAATGACCACCGTACCCGCTCCAAGCGTCGCTACCGTAACGGCCGCCACCACGGCTACAGCTGCCACAACCGCCAAACCGCCCAAAATATTCATCCCCAGCTTGCCCCAGTTAAA
Organism: Paenibacillus sp. F4; assembly: GCF_002894905.1. Taxonomy (NCBI): domain Bacteria; kingdom Bacillati; phylum Bacillota; class Bacilli; order Caryophanales; family Paenibacillaceae; genus Paenibacillus; species Paenibacillus sp. F4. The sequence goes on along the minus strand of NZ_POVS01000017.1, from coordinate 131,288 downwards.
CGGTTCAGGGGATGGCGGCGGTGGAGGTGGCTCGCCTTCCTTCGGTTCATCATCAAACGGCGGGTATGCAGTTCGGTCGCTACCGTCCGCCCAGACGTTTCCTCCCAACACGTGGTATTCGTTTTCTACCGAAAGCCCCGTGCTTCCTCCCGTCTGATACGCCATGACCTGGCTGGTTCCGTCAATAATGATTTTCTTCGGCGTATTCAGAATGATTTCCTGCTCTGCTTCTAGCGTTAGCTTTTTGGGACTAGTTATTTCAATCCCAGTAGCATCGTCCAGACTCATCTGCAATGTTCCACCCGGATCACCCATGATATGGATGCGACCCGGTGCCATTTTCAGCTCACTTCCATGCTCCGTACCAAAATATCGATCATTGGGATTACTCGTTTTCGCGCAACCGTCTCCATTTGTACGAACCGCACCCAAAATCATTGCTCTGGAACCAGACGCATCTGGAAAATACAGGCTTGCCTGTGTTCCCACCTTCGGCATACTGTACATCGCACTTCCCGTTGGGGGAGCGAACGGATACCAATGCGGCTCGGATACCCCATCATCCTTATCAATCGCCAGCCGCAGCTTTACTTCCTCTCCCCGTACCGCCAGAACCTCTCCTTCCAGAGAAATTCCGATTGTTTTGGGATTGGGGATGAAATCACTGCGAATGCCCTCCGCGCGGGCCAACACATAACTGAATAGCAAATGCCCCTTTTCCATGCGGCTTCGCAATTCAGTTACAACCATTGTTTTCTGGCGAAATTGAACCTCGTCTCCAAGAGCATACCGTTCTCCGCTTTCAATCTCGTATTTGAAAAAGTCGGTATCATGTAGCCCGGCTGACGTTCCGCCTGCCCGCTGATAGCCTTTTAAATCCTTACTTGCCGTATATGGCGTATCCTTCCGAATCGTTCGCTGGGTGCCAGCAGGCATGCCGAAATACAGCTTCGGCGATGCGGACTCCCATATGTCGCTGACCACCACTGTATGTAAACGGCTCGCCATCCGTTTCATAAACTCCCAGTCGGTTTCATCATATTGTAAAATGGCTTCGCCTACCGACTGCTCTCCGGTCTGGTACAAGACATCACTTTGCTCATAGCCTTGAGCAAGCTTATTCACTAACTGTTTATATGTTTGTTTTTCCTCAGGAAAAGACCGCTTTCTTTTGACAATATCCAGCTCAAATGATCCACTGATTCCTTCCAGTGTAAGTGTATACACTCCATTATGGTTCTCAACTTCTACCGTATGGACGACACCCTTAAACAAGCTGATTTCCTCTTGTCCATTCTGCGCATACACATGTAGCTGATCCTCTGAGGTCGCATCCAGCGCAGCCGTGGCATGACTCGACTCCCTACAAATGCCTGTGAGTGTAATACGCCCATGCTCACCCGGCTTCCACTCGATCTGAACATCCTTTAAGACCTGAATGGGGTAGGGGGAATCTATTCGAATCTGATCATATCCTATCATGTTTTCAAACCTCCCTTCCAGCTACTCCTCCTGCTGGCCATTCGTATGAAATTCGATAAATCCATGATATAAACAAGTCTGAAATGAAGAGGTCGTCAAGGCTGGCTGGCCTTCCACCTTTGTCTGTTCTTTTGTGTTTTTCCACTTATCCGTCAGCATCGGCAGGCATGGCTTCCCTGAGATTGTGGAGCCATCTTCGGCGATCAGATATATGGTCTCGGCACTCGGCTGTTCCGGACTGTTACAAATTCCAAAGTGAGGGACATTTTCAGGAGAATAATCTCCTTCATTCATCATGGGTTTACCATTAACAAAAGCCCCGTGGCTGTTCGGCAAATTGATCTTTCGAGGATGGGTCCCGCAAGTGCAACGCATACAGGCCCCCCGTACGACATAATACTCATTGTCTGACATGTACCCTTTCCCTCCCTATTTCACCTGGACTTGCTCCAAAGCGATCCCGGTATAATCACGCCGCAATATACTTTCCGCCACGTCCAAACGGACGATGATCATCGGGGTAGCACTCTCCTGGATTGTAAAAATCTTGTGGCTCCGAATAGCATCTGCTTGTAATACCAGCTTTCTAAGCACACTTTGATCCAAATTCCATTCGCTTTCTGGATGTACTGCTGCAAGTCGCTCCACAAAAGGAATATAGTAATTCTTCTGTATCTTCTGTTCGATCTGAGTAAGTATCGTTAATTTCATAGGCATCTCCGGCACATAGGCCTGGACAAGGCGTTTTAAAGCATCTGAAATGAGTGGAATGGGACCTTCTAGATAATCAATAAAAATACTTTCTGCATCTGCCTTCACGTGAAACATCAATGGCTTGACAATATCCTCCGGCTGCAAATCATACAGCTTCCACGGATCAATCGTTTCCATTACCTTTTGTAACGTAGGAACATGGGTATACCGCACATCCTGCTTTAAGAGGAAATAATCCATGAAGATTCCCCCTCTCGTATCTCAGCTCTCTCACTACGCGTAAAACGGCACAATATTTCGCTATCATCTCGATATTCTCCAGCAAATATCGTGCATACATTTGCTTTTGGCATCCTTTCTAACGAAGGGGAAGCGATAAAAACTGGCATCTGGCTTTTCAAGAACTCAACAGTGAGCAGATGGTATTTGACCGCCTCAATTTGTTGAATTTGTTCAATATCCATCGTCGTGATCTTTCGGGCATAATCTGATTTAAGCTTTTCCAGCTTAGTCATGCGATTGAACAGAGGCTCGAAAACAAAGTCTGCCGACCATTCCACAGCGCATTCAGTCTCATCCAGAAACCAATTTTCATCATAGGCATCTATACGATAAACCGCTTTATTTTTCACAACACGAGTTCTGAGCAAGGAGATATAAATATATCGAATATCCCCCTTACGACCTTGCTCGTGCTGAAGGGTAGCGAGCTGACATATCGACTCTAAAGCTGCTATAAGCTCGTCTTCAATGGCTTGCTGGCGCGTCAGAAAGTTGTTTTCAATAAGAGCCAAATCATGTATCCATTCCGTAAATACGTGCTTTTCCAGCAAATCCTGCAACGCAGCATCCCGATCCATGAGCTTCATTCAATGTTCACCTTACCCCCGGTTAATCTCACATCATCCATGATGTCGAGTTTGGCTCCGGATTGAATAAAACTTACGCCTTCTTTCCCCTCCATAATAATTTTCGCTCCCCCTGTAATTTGGATATCTTCCTGAGCAGACAGGGTTATTTTTTTGTTACTGTTAATTTCGATCCCGCCTTCATCCGTGAGACGCATGAGCATTTGCCCACTGTTGATAATTTCTACTGCACCAGGCTTGAAAACGACTTGTTTGCCGTATTTGGTGCTGATACTCTTGACCGCAGGATCACTTCTTTTAACGGGATCAGAGGAGGCAAGATCGACAGAACTGGCGGCAAAAGCATGCTGCTCCCGTTCATCCGGAAAGTACAGACGAATTTGATCACCTGCTTCCGGCATAACATACCAACCGCTGCCATCAGGAGAAGAATAAACCGTAGAATAGGGAAACCACATAGCCCCGGATGCAGTCGAGCCTTGATCAATTTCCAGCTTGATTTTCACTTTTTCTTTGGAAATATCAATTACCTTGCCAAACAGAGAGGCTCCTGAAAGATCATAGGCATAGACGGTCGGGCATTTTAACCCATGTGCATCCCGTAAAATGTAACGATTAACGATCAGATTTCCTTCTGTGGTCGTCTCCGCCCTAGCTATGTAAAGCGTTCTTTTATGAAAAATGACGGAACTGCCCAGTTCTAGCACTTTGTTGCTGGTCACTTCATAACTCAAGCTGTTAGACTCACCATATTCCGGCAGTCCGTTACGGGACATGAGCTTGTGCTCCTTCAAGTCTTTTTTTATGGAATAGTTATGTTCGTTCAGCGGTTGAGGGGCACTAGAATGGGGGACACCAATCACATATTTCAGTCCTTGTTGCATCGTAATTGGAATTAAAGCAGCATGTAGCCGAGAAGCAATTCTTTTGACAAAGGCCCAGTCCGTTTCATTATATTGCACTAATAATTCACCGATAGCTGCGCCATGAGAAGCCTCGTCAATCACTTCTGCATCAGTATATGAACTTGTAACATGCGAAAATAGATTGTTATATGATTCCGCTGTTTTTTGGAATGAACGACGTTTGGGGCGAATGTCCATCATTAAGGTTTCACTGCTAGCCTCAATCGTAAGCTCTCGTACTCCGTTTACAGCTTTTACAGCAATATTCGTGACGATTCCCTGAAAAAACCGGATCTCCTTGCCTTCACTTTTTAAGAAGACTTCGATGTGCTCATCTTCATCCGCTTTTTCTACGTATTGATCCAGCTTGTCCTCCGAAACAATTCCACGTATGCAGAAGCTCACATGTTCGTTTAACTGTTTAATGAGATGGATACTTAATACACGCTGAAACTGATAAGGGGCCACCTGAACATCTGCTGTGGTGTAAATGGGGTTACTCATTCATATCCCTCCTTTTCTGCCTCGTCAACCGTTTGAATGGTACGAATCATCTGCAGGGCGACATCCCGCCATTCAGAATACTGCTTATACGGACAACAAAATGTTCCCATGACCGTCTTTCCTTCCAGCTCAAAGTAGAACATATTGTGGTAGATGGGCTGGTCTAGCGCAGGACTTTTAAAGTCAAAATAGCCAATCTGCTTACCATGTACCTCTTCTATTTTTTCTTCATAAAATACGTGGGCAGGATTCATATTTTTCATCATTGCCTTCATGCCAGAAGTGAGCTGTTCCACCCATTCATCTTGTAGCGTCTGGTCCACCCGATTCAGGGTAACATCCACACTGCCCAAATCATTCGTCAAAATCATTTCTGGACGTTGCTCATGAGGATATTTAATCTTTTGCAAATGCTTGGGCATTGGAGTAAAGATAGAGGGGACATGCATTTTCAGCCGATCCTTAAAAAAAGATCGCTCTTCAAACACATAGGATTGACCGTTAATGATTATGGGTCCTGCTAAAATATTGTTAGGCCTCTTCAGCTTCTCCATCTCACGGAGCCGATCCAAAATCTTTTCATCCTCATATTTCATAATGCACACTCCTCTACCTGATTTTCTAATCCACAATCATCCGTCCGGCTCCGCTGCCCTGCCAACGGCCTGCTGTTCGTTTTCCACGTCCGGCGCCTTCTAGAATAAGAACTAGCTGTCTATGCAACTGAGCATGAGAATAATCTCTGTATTCCGCACCATTTCGGTTAGCGATGTAATGCTGAATGGACTCTCTGTCTACGGCTTCTGAGTTCAGGCATATGAGCGCAAACATACAATCCATCGGATCTGTGGCACCACTTTTAAGCAGCTCAGATGCGAAGTAGCGCATCGTCTTCGGGCGCAATGTACTCTGCTTCAAACCCGCAAAAGGAGCATGAATATCACTCCATGTATTGAATTCGGTTGCCATGTCGGCAAAATCCTGATAATCCGAGCGAAGCACGGCTCCATCTTTGAGCTTGAATCGGCCCAGCTCCATCTTATCCAGACCGATCTCTGCCTCATCCTCCAGCACGATATCTGCATGATGGGCTGTGAAATCCGGGCGATCTGTTTGTTCCAAAAAGAGCAACTTCAGCACCGATAGCCGGCCTGTAGCCGCATACGGCACTTCCTGCTCCTGCTCCAGCAGGTATAGTCTATCCTTGTGCTTCACGATGCCTCTACCAATGGTCAGCGTATTCTCCCCGACAGTTACGTTCATTCCGGTGATAATGCCATCCGAAAAATCCTGATACCGGATATCCAGAAAACTGCGTGGGTAGTCTCGCAGGTTCTCCAGCATCTCGGTTTTTAGAATACGGCCCTTCTCAAACTTCGGAACGATATGCGTTAACATGTGGTTTCCTCCTCTCTTCGCTCTGCGACGTCATTACTGCTCTTCTTTATTCAAGGGAACGGACAACCGATTTACGCCGGGCGCAGGAGCCGGAACAGTCACCTCTGGAATCTGTGAGTTAAGCTTTATATACTCCGAGTAATTGAGCCATTTTTTGTTTACCACATAGGAACAAGCGATTTTGTCATGCAGCGCCTGCTTCTTCGCTGTGAAGGCCACCATGATGTAACCGACAAATATAGTGACCAAGCTAATGATCTTACCCCAGTAGCGGGCGTTGGCCCGTCCGAAAGATATTTTTTCATTATTTTCATCCACAACGACAATCCCCGTAGCCAGCTTGCCGACCGTTCCTCTGCATTTTGATGATTCCATGATGGTGTGGTAAAGCCAATCCAATAAAAGAGGGCCAAAAATAATAATAGCTCCCAAAATTCTCACCGACACATCGTCTAAGTGTGAAACAAACTCCAAAAAATTCGGCATTTTTACGAACGCAGAGACAAACCCTATCGTCACAAACGGCAACGTATCAATCAAACGAATAGTCACAAATAAAATAGTATAATCTAGCAAATGGGCTAAAAATCTTTTCCAAAAACCAGCGTACATCCTGCTGCTCCTCCTGTTTAAAGCCTGCTGTTCATCAGAATCTTTGAATCTGTGTGCCAACCTAAATGTCACATCCCAACTCTGCGCCCAGCCTGCTCGCGAAGGATATACTTCAACTCGCGTTTGTCCACAACATAGGTACGGGCAATCAGATCGTGGAGGGCCTGTTTTCTCGCCGTAAAGGCTGCCATAATAAAGCCGGCAAACAAAATGATGACTGATAGAAGCTTACTCCAGTAGCGTGCACTTGCACGTCCAAAGCTGAGCTTATGGTTAAACTCATCTACCACAACGATACCGAGAGCCAGCTTGCCCACCGTTGCTTTGCATTTGGACGATTCCATAAGCGCATAATATAGCCATATAGCTCCCCAATTCAGCAAGGTCTGTCCTATTGTTTTCATTGTAAAAATATAAGTAGATCCATCTGAGAGCAAAGAGCTTTCTGCCGGAGACGGTACCCAATCCCCTAAGGTTCGAATCACAAGCCAGATCAATCCAATTATTAAAAATACAAACCATAGAATAAGGCTATCGATGATATAAGCCAAAGTTCGTTTCCAAAAACCTGCATACAGCACGTTATCCCCTCCAAGTGTTGTGTACTTTTCTGATTTCAGCATTTTGCGAAATCCTTAATTTACTATTTCGTGCCGTCAAAGAAATCCAGCTCGGAGAGATCATTTTCGAAGGCAAAAAAGCGTTTGGGACCCAGATGCAGCAATTCATCTCGGCGGGTAATCGGCACTACATAAAAGCCCCAGCGGCTATCCCCGACAAAAACAAAATATTTCGTTTCCTCATTGCGGATGGAGTCCGTATCATCCTGCGGGATATCCCGCCCGTACAGCACGGCAATTTCCTCATACGGCATGGGTTCAAAAGCTTCTGGCCGACTACGGTACACATGACGCTGACGCAGCTTGCCGCCGTCGGCCGTCAGGAAGAACTCCACCTCTGCCGCATGAGACGGCCGGGAAATGGAACCGCGCACCCGGTTGCTCTCCAAACTCGCAATCAGCTCCTTTTCGCGCCCCGTATGCGTCCATGCGCTGACCGTGTACGGAATAGCAGGAATATGATTGGTAATGACAGGCTCAATCGTGCCCATTTTTTTAGCGTTCAGGTAACGGATAGCCCCGCGCAGACAGGCCATTTTCAACTCAGGTACCCGGCTGAGGTCCTCTGCCTTTTGACGAAACTCAATACTGCGCCCCGGTACAAATTCCTTGAGTGCTTCGCGAAATACGTCAATCCGGCAGGACTGCCCGGTCAACTTAATAATCGAATAATCCTGCAAGCGCCCCTCCAGATAAAACTCATCCAGAAACTTGCGCACAATATTGTAGATGTCCGCCTTAAGAAGTTGCTGTATCTCCCGAATGTTAAACACCACATCAGGCAACCCATATTCATCACGAAACCGCCCGTTCTCGATGACTGAAACCAGCCAACGGTCCATCACTGCAATGTTCAGGTCGCTTTCAGCAGATAATACCTGCTCGGATTCGAAGCGGCTGCGCAAGATCCCCGTACGTAGAAAAAATTCCTTTTTCATATTTTCTGCCGCACTCCATAACAGATGAAAATTACTCAGTACCCGCTGATATTCATCCCGTGTAGCATGCTCATACTGTTTGAACGCGGTAGGCAAGATGGCCTCTGCCTCTCGGTAGCGTTCCTCCAGTCCCGCATATACAGCATCTACACCAAACTCATCCACATGACGGTACAAATCTCCCGAAGGAATGCCGATCAGGGCATCAATATCGGTGTCAGGCAAACGAGTCTCGGCAGCATAATAACCTGCAAATACAATTTTCATAAACTGCATAATCCGATACGTCAGATTGTTTCCACCAAAATTGGTATCCCCATTTTCATACGTTGTGTGAATATCCAGCTTGTAAGCAATACGTCCGTCCTCAATTCGGAATCGGCAGGAAGACAAATCTGTCGTGCCTCCACCACAATCAATAACAAGTGCCTGATACTCCTCACCGTCCGCAAAAGTCCCTCGTTCCATCTGGTCTGCCAGCGTGTTGTACAGCACAGCCAGCCCTTCGTCCAGCGCATCCTCCGCTTCAATCTGGTAATCAGGCAAAATATCACTAAACATCTCTATAAACTGGGGCTGCAGCTTTACGGGAGCAGAAAAGTGCAGGTTGCGAAACCGACACTTAAATTGCTGCTCGGCTGTAGCAATCACATAACGGATAAAAGCAGCTAAAATATCACTGCGGGAAGCGGTTGCTGTATTCCCCTCGGAATCCATTAATTCCTCGATTCGCTTATAATCGTTGACCCACCGCTTGATTCCCCGCAATACAGTCGCACGGCTGCCTGCCACGTCAGATCCACGTAGTGCATCTTCTCCAAATACATAAAGGATATGTTCTGGATTGGAGCAATCTGCGACGCGAATAGCAGTCGGCAATACTTCGATCCAGTCGCCTTCTGCCCCTTCTGGGCCGGGGAATGACACATAATTGATGGCGTTCAGCCTTACCGTGCTGCTCATACCTGTATCAGGAGCCGTAACGTAGGAGCTATCCAAATAAGCACCTGCTGTGGTGTTCGAGGTGCCAAAATCAATCGCAAGTACCGCATCTGTAGTTTCCGTGCCCCGAATGATCAGCTCTGCCACCGGAATCCGGTGACCTTGAAGCTTCAGTGGCAGCATTGGCTTATCTCCATAGTAGAGGTTATAAAAATATTCTGATTCCTGTCTTCGCAGAAATAGCAGGCTATAACTATGATTGGACGTCTCTCGCAGTTCAGCATCACGATGACGAGAAAGATAATATACGCCTGTTCGTCCCTCATCCTTCACCAAATTCAAAACACCGCACAGTTCTCCTGTCGCATTCACCAGAAGCACATTAGATGAGCTCAGCCAAGGCAAATCGGATTCAATCCGGTAGTTGTCCATGCGACCTGTGCGTACACCCTGATACAGTGTGATTTTAGCGGGAACCCGGATACCGCTGCTCTCCTGCCGACGGTCGTTCCAGTTTCGCTGTAGTGCCGATTCCATGCGTTCAAAACCGCCAGGGTTCGGCCTTGTGATGAGTAAATGCTCTTCCGCACTCCGAAATCGCAAAATCACGCGAATCAATTCTTCACGTGCCAGGCGATTGGCAAATCCCTCGACCAGTCGTTCCTTATCGCATATTCCGCGTAACTGAAAGGTCGTCATTTGCTCCAATTCCGCCCGCGTGTATTTCGCCGTGAAGCGTATGCTTTTTCGATCGGTGAGCGGGTCTAGCAACCTGTATGTATAGGGTCCGTTCATCGTTCACATGTCCTTTCTTAGCCATTTAGCCTTAATAGAGGGCGATAGCGTCTATTTTCATCGTAGGATCTTCCTCCAAAATGCCGAAATGACTTGTCCAATACAATTCCGTCGTAAAACGTGCCGGAAGAAACAAATCCAGAATCAAATCCACCTTAATCCGTGACAACGGCGTCTCCTCTTGGCCGATATAGATGAGTAATTCGTCTTTTTCCTCACAATTGGTGTAAATGATTGAGCGATGAAAGACGCGCCGCATCGTTTCTTTTAGCAGATGTACGGCTTCTCCCGTCTCATACAGGCGCAGCAATCCTTCAGCAATCGCGTCCTGATCCTCACGGTTTAATTGTCCAAAGCCTTCCTTTACCTTCGGGCCAAAAATGCCCTCTGCAATATCACGCCGAACAAACTGGATATGGTACTCCCGCCGATTCATCCCTTGATACAAGTCCATTTCCGCCAGAAAATGCATCATAATATCAAATAGCGATTCTCTCAGCTCCAGATACTCTTCAGCATCCGGTGGAAACAGATCCCGAAAAATAGAATAAAAGCGGTAGTACGGATTGATTTCCACTACCTGCTCCAAATGGGAAGTATTCAACTCTGCCAGACTAAGCTCCATATACGGAGAGTAGCTGACAGCGGGTACGAAGCGGAATTTATCTACATCCAGCCCCTGTTCCCTCGCGCGCATGAGCAAATCCCAGACGTAATTCACACCCATTCTCCTTCACACTTGTACTCTGGAAAATACATCTGCACTTCCGATACCAGAAAACTCATTAAATCGGATAAAATATAAGCAGGCGCGGTTGGCAAAACATCGTCAGAACCACGTCTGAACCCCAAACGCATGATCTGCTTGCCTTCCTCTGTCCGTACATTATCGCTGACAAACGGATTTAACGGATATGTCTGGGTTTTGGTTACAAGGTTGCTTACATCATTTCTCCCTGCACCTCCCCATATATCCACACGTTCCAGCTCCAGCCCCTGCGCTGCTTCAAACGAGTTTACGATGCGCATGATTTCCGCTTTGGCACGGACAATCACGGCCTGTTTTCCTGCATAGCGGCCCAAAAAGCTGTCCTGTCGCCGATTGGACAATAACGGATAAGTCTGACGACTAAGTCTCGTTGTAACAGGCTTCGTAACCTTCAACACATTCCATTCGCCAGACTTATCACGTGGTGTGACAATCGTCAGTTCCTCTTCTGTACGCTTGATATATCGGATGTCACCTTCAGTCCCGTCAATCAAGTAACCATGCTCAGGACCTGTTTTTCGCAAAGGCAGCACATGCTCATAGTTCACACGATCCATAGCGGGTATAGGGAATCCGCTGTTCTTTAGAGATAGCCTTTCTATGTTCCAAAGCGGAAAAACGTCGCCCTTTTTAAAAACGTCGAATTCCTCCAATGAAATGGTAATTTCATGAATTTCTTCATGGGCGGCCGGCTCTCCGTCTCCACCAATCAATACGCAGTCCACAAACTTATAAGCGTATGGGTGATTAATTGTTTTCCACGGCATGCCATTTTGCATAAAGGTGTGATATAACTGCTCAATTTCCAAAATATAAGAACGGTTATGCTCCAGACGAAAACGAATCGGATAATTGCCAGTTTCCGTGACCAACATTCCTGAGAAAATTCGCTTGCTGCGCACCAGCGCTGAGATTCGTTCGGTCTCCATCTCAAGAAAAAGCGTAAACAACGGCATCGCACCGCCTTCGCGTACCACCTCTGCCACACGGCTGATGTCCATCTGCTTTTCCTCCGTATCGGACGGTAACACAGGATATAAAAATTCATGAATCGGGTCATAGTCCTCACGCGATGTCAATGACACGTACACATCAATCTTTTCTTCCGTATTCTCAATTTCCTCAAATACCCGCCGTTCTAACTGGCGGGTCATTTCTTCCTGATATTCGACGAGGTTCATAAATACCCCCGCCATCATATTTTTCAGTAAACGTCTCTGCTCTAAATCGTCCATCTTGCTCAAACGGTCTTGTACTAGCTCTTTCACGACGTCTCACTCCTTTCCGGCTCCAGCATTCATTGAACATGAAAAACTTAACTTCCGTTCGCAGCAGTCCGATCTTGGTTCTCTGAATCAGACGCCCCTGCTGCTTTAGAAGCGGAATCAGCAGTTCCTTGCTCTTTGTTGGTATCCACCTTGGCCGAAGGGGCAGTTCCATCGCCCGTACCCATGCTCTTTGCAGCCGAAGAGGCTTCCTTCTTCGCGGGTGTAGTTCCCGCTGAAGCCGTCGGTGCAGTCTTCGTTTGCGATTCTGCAGCAGGGGTTGCAGAATCGGAAGATGAAGCTTCACTCGCTGCGTCCCCTGCGTCCGCGTTGTTCAACGCTCCGTCAGACAATCCCAATCCAGCAGGAAGCTGACCGTTTTTCTGTTGCTCCGCGCTCTGCTTTTCCTCCGCCTTGGCAATGCTCCGCTCCAATGCCAGAACACTTTCGAGCTTATCGATCTCCTGATAAATTTCCTGTGCCCCGCTATAGGCATCAATGGCTCCTTCATAATCGAGATCCTTCATCATCCGATCCCCTTTGGCCTGAAGTTTGCCAGCTTGAATCTCCTTGAGCTGCTGCTGAATAGCTGTCAATTTATCGTTGGCCTCGGTAATTTTCTTCTCCAGTTCTTTTTGCGCGGACGTATAACCGGATTCCATCGCAGCCTTGTTTGCTTTCTTGTACAGCTTAAGCGCATTCGTGTAATCTCCGCCCTGAAATTTTAAATCTCCGTCCTTCATCCAGCTCGCTGTCTCGGCATAGCTGTCCAATTGATCGATTTTATGCTCAATATCCTTCACATTAAACGGTGGATATAGCCCGGCGCTTTTCCGTGCTTTAGCGTAGCTGGCTTCAGCTTTGGTAAAGTCCGCCTTTTCCACATAGCCGTCTCCATCAACCATTAATTGAGACAGTTTCTGCTCGGCAGTATACAGTCGCTTGTGAATTTTATCGTTAATTTTAACCGCCGCATTTTTCGCTTCGCTGTAGGACTTGAGTGCCTTCGCATAATCCCCCGTCCTTGCATAATCGTCTGCCGCTTGGGCTGATTCAATCATCGTTTCCAGCGCAGCTGCCTTATTCGCAGCCATACGAGCCAGCGTAATCCATGCTCCCCCGCCCACAACAATAAAGACAAGCAAAGCAAGCAAAATCCGTTTGATCAACTTGCGGCGGTTTTTAGGCTTTTCCTGAAAAACTTTATTTACATAAATGGCCGCAGCCGTGTAATTATTCACCGTCCGGTGCTGTTTGCTTAGCAGCACCTCTTCCAATGTGTCTGTCAGCATGACCGGGTCCTTCGCTTCCTCCAGCGCCCCCAGCATTTCCGCCAGCTCGACGTCCTCCCACATCCCTGATGTGGCAAGCAGGATTACATCTCCATCTGCAAGCTGCGTCTTTTTGGCGTAATGGGCATGAACTCCATTCGGATTTCCCAAGTATTCCAGCAGATTACCTCGTTCCTCATGTGTGCTGGTCGCTTCGTCTGGAATGCGTCCATCATCTGCCAATGACTGAGCCAGACTATGATCCTTACTGCGAAAATTAAGCCTTCCATTGCGAAAATGATATAGCCGCACATTACCGCACGAAACATACACCATTTTGTTATAGTTGGTCACTACCATCAGCAGACTGGCTTTGAGCCGAACGCGACGGCTTTCAAATTGCAGCCATTCCTGTGCTTCACGCAGATCTCTCATCAAGCGCCGTTTGGACATGGAAGGCTTCTCCATGAAGTTTTCCAGCACCGTTTTGACAACCATTTCTGCGCTGCGCAGCTCCTGATCCGAATCTAGACCGTCTGCGAGGACATAACAGGCCATGTCGTCCGTCTCCATGAATGCAAAATAGTCCCGGTTGTCTATGTAAGAGCCCGCTTCCGACACAAAGGCGGTACTAAAATCGCTGTTGTCCTTGCGCATCGCTACCCCCGTCTTTCTGGTTTCATCCTATCGCCAAAATAAGTACTGTCGCATTATCCTGACTCTTAAAGCCTTTATCATTAATGACGTCGATCATGGCATCCGCTGTTTCCTGCGGTGTTCCACCCTTGCGCATAATCTCTTCCAATTCAATCTCCGTCAGCGCCTCCTGAATGCCATCGCTACACAGCAGCACATGATCGCCTGAATACAGACGAATCGGTGCACTACCCAGTTCCATGCTCTCAAAGCCCTCATAGCCCAAGTAGTTGACCAGTTGATTGCGCACTGGACTCGTTTTGGCTTCCTCCGAGGTCATTTGTCCAGCAAGCACTCGTTCCTCCAGCAGTGTTTCTGCTGTATGCTTGGAATTGACTGTTTGGAAATGACCATTGCGGTAAATCGTAATCAGGCTGTCGCCCACCGCTCCGTAATACAGCTGATAGCCGCACACAACGACCGCAGCCAGCGTCGTTCCTCCGCCCTGTCCATTCAAATTTTGCAAAATGCCGCGATTGCTTTGAGTTGCCGCCTCTGCAAAATATCCGTTCAAATTCGTTGCATTTTCCAGCTTGGCAAACGCCTTCGTAAAAGTTGTCACAGCCAAGGTACTGGACATACGTCCATTGGCCAGTCCACTAATACCGTCTGCGACAACAGCCAGCGTACCGACAGGTGTCGTCATACTGGAGAAATAATCATCCTGCTCGCTCCGGCTCCCGATCGTTTGACCATTTCCGATCTCAATTCCACTCACGGTACGGCTGCCGGAACTTCGCGTCAGTCGTATACGGATCATGAGCAGAACAGCGAATAATACCGCAGCTCCACTTACAACAAAATAAGGCTGCATATCGTTACCTCCCTGCACCATTGCCCAATTCCGTCCTAGTTTTCGTTATCCCACTCAAAATGGGCGCCACACAGCGGGATAAAGATAAATTTGCTGTGTCCCAGCTGAATCACGTCATAGGCAGCCAGCTCTGCTGGTGAATATACCGCCTCGTTATTGTGGTACGCCAAACCCGATGAATCGCCTGGCAGCAAGTAAAAGTTACGTTTCTTCGGATCATACACAATGACCGCATGATTTCTACGGGAAATCGTGTTGTCCCCGATAATGCGGACATGCATTTCCTCTGCGCGTCCGATAAAGTTTTTCTCCGCCATAATGCGATAGTCCTGACCCACCTGTGCTCCTTCGATGCATACCAGCCATCCGGTTACCGGATGAATCCCCACCGTCTCGCCCAAATACGGCATTGTTTTGTCGTTATCTCCCGCGACGTTTGTTTTCGCCACTGGCTCTGCGCTCTTGGGTGCAGATATATTTACTACCGTGTTGCAATATGGACACGTATTTCCGTGTTTTCGTGTACTGAACATGTGTCCGTTCGGGCATCTTGTCAAACTCATAGTCGGTTCCTTCCCCCATTGTCATGATTGTCTTTTTAGCGATCTGAAGATTTGCAGCATCCTCATCTATTTAACGAGCAGTCTCGTATTGGCAATATATAATAAGTCACCTGAGTAAATCCGGTATGGCTCACCGCTTTCCAACTTCTTAGTTACACTTTCGTTGGCAGACCGCAAGCCTGTACCATTACCGGAATCTACATCCTCCACAAACCAGTCGCTGTTCACCCGGTTGAGCACCGCATGCTCCACACTTACCAGGGAGGCATAATCTGTACCTACCAAATCAATATCCGCCTCCGAACGTGACGTTGTTTTACCGATTAAGAGTGACGTTTCGCCTTCGATATACCATTCTTTAATGGACTCGCCCTCTTCATCAATCAACACCAGCTTGGCAATCCGCTGACGCTGTGCCTTTGGCTTAGCCACAGGTACAACGGACACCAGATTACGCAGTATGTATACAAGCACGCTGATTCCAATACCTATCGCGACCACGGTTTTCAGACCGCTGTAGCCTGTACGATTAAACACATAAAAGGCGATCGCCAGCATCAGCCCGAACATGGCAACATCTATGATGAAAACCCATCTGTTCTGCGCCGTTTTCACTGCTTGCTTCCCCCATTTCTATCCTGAAATCATCACTTTTTACGAATACCGAAAAATTGGTTAAACATCGCTGAGGTATCCGTCGGATCACCGGATTTTTTCGTTTTTTTCCCTGGTGAGCCCTCCTTCGTTTTCGGATGAAAACCAAAAAATTGCTCAAAATCAGTTCCTATATCAGCCGGATTGAATCCTTTGGCTGCCGTACGCGCACCGCCGGAGGATGCAGCCCCTCTCCCTCTCTCTTGCTGTTCCCCGCCAGCTCCCTCAGTTTTTCGGATGAGCTCGGCATCGTATGCCTGCCGCAATGCTTCGTCACGCAAGGTATTGTAAGCCTCGTGAATCAGCTTGAACTTGCGCGTTGCTTCCTCGCTTCCCTGGTTGGTATCAGGATGATACTTTTTGGCCAGTTTACGGTAAGCCTGCTTAATCTCTGCCTCCGAAGCATCCCGGCTGACACCGAGCAGCTCATAGTAGTTGGTCATTGTGTGATGTTCCCCTCTCCGAAAAAAATAAATATTAAGAGACCCGTAGGCCTCTTAATATTTATCCACCCTGCACTTGTGTGCCGGGTGAGTGTGTGTTTAAGCTGCACTTAACGTGAAGACGTTAAGCTTAAACCGGATATCCGCCGTCGATTGTAGCCAGCTCGGTTTTGTCTTTCTTTTGTTTGATGTAGAGTGTAAATGCACCTACACCTTCTGTGTCGCCGAAGTGCTCGTTGTAGTCTACAACGAAAGCATTCGGGAAGTGGATTTTACGCACAACTTGATCAGCTGCGATAACTTCCAGTGTTACTTTACGGTAGCTGTCTGCTTTTTCAGCAGGAACCAGAGACCACAAAGCCAGTTTCAGCGTGTCATCCGCGCTGTCACCGTCTACTGCTGTGATGATTTTGCCGCTGATGCGCAGCGTGGAGCCTACGTCAGTGGAGCGTGCATTGGAATCGTCCGGTGTATCGGTGTCATAAATAACCGTTTGGATGTTATCCAAGCCCAGCTCGATTGTTTCTTGTCCTTCTACTTTCAATCTGAATCCCATGTGTGTTGCCTCCTTGAAATTAGGTAATATGATGGCGGGAGATGCAGAGCTTCTCCGCGATTTATGTATAAAGACGGTTCTGGATAGAAACGCCTCTAACATCTTTCGTAGTGCTCGGATCATGATTTGACCGAGCTGGTTCCCTTAGTGATCATGACTTCCAGGTTCTTCACATTACCGTTGAAGACCAGATCGATATGGCACATATTGCTTTTCTCATCAATAATGAAGCTCATATCGTCTCCGTCCTGAATAATCGAGTTAACAGATCCTCTGCTGCTCAGCCACTTGCTCTTCTGACTGCTCGGATTGTTACTGAAGAAGCGGACGATATTTTCGTGTTTGAAGTCCCCTGTCTGATAGCGCAAAATACGTTCAATGTACGTGCTGACCAGCGTCTTGTAGATGGAGTCAAAACCGTCTTCGGACATCGCCATGCTTCTCGCCTTGTAGACGGTAATCCGGCGGATATCCTTATCCTGGATCTGAGCATTCTCGGACGAGAATACAAAGCCGAAGTTTTTACGGTTGATGGCATCCTTGATCGTGTTGGTGAAACCGGTGATTTCCTTGGCCATCGTCGTCACCGTGCGCAGACTGTTGTCTCCTGCTTCGATGTCGAAGCGTACGCCAGGGAAGTTTTTATTGACCGTTTTAAACGTCTCACGCAGGTACTCAGGACACTGATAGGAAGCGACCAAGCCGGCGGCAACGTAGGCTGCACCTACATAAACGCCCTCGATCCACAGTTTGAGAATATCCTCTTTCTCCTTAGAGAGCTGTACACCGTCTTCGGTCTGTAGCATTTTGCTGTCAATAATGACACCCGATTTGTCCTTCGGAATAATTGTAAAGTTCGGTACACAAGGAATGGCAAATTCGCTATATTCTCTGCGAACGAGACTGGCGCATTTATCGACATATTTATCGATGCCTGCTGTTGCCATACTGTTGAAGGTCGTTTCTTCACCGGATTCAAAATTAAAGAACATTTGAATTTTGTAATCCTTCACGACTTGCAGCAGCATCGAGAGCGATTCCATAGAATTTCCGCCCTGCTTAACGACTTTCTCGTTGCCCTTGAAGCGTTCACGTGAAACTTTTACCTTACCGGCTGCTTCCAGCTCGACGGATGGAACGATACCGAACCAGATCGTGTCGCTGAATTCATTCTTAGCATTCACAGTGTTCAGGTACGTTTCCAGACGCGGGATATTGCTGCTTTTCACCAGCATGTCCAGCTTGTTGTTCGCCACCAGCATTGTCGGCAGCATGCCTTTGCTCTTCGTTGCATATTGATCGAAGAACATTTTGACACCGAGGATTTTCTCCACAAGCGGCTTAACCGCCTTTACGAAATCGTCCTTGGCATTTTTATAGAACTCCAGATACGTGTTGTAGTTTTGAACTTCAACCGCTGTATCCACCTTCGTCTGAACAGCTGGCAGTGGCACAAATGTGCGAACCACCAAATCCTTCACATAGTCAGAAGGCGTATCTGTAATGGAGTTATAATCCTCTTCGAATACTTGGGAGAGATCGCCAGTGCTGTTCTCATCCAACAGCATCAGCTCAGTGCTGTCGCTCTTCGGCGCTTCAATAATTTTCAGTTCGCCGCTTTCCCCAATGGAGAGCATACCCACCTGAATCAGCTCACCGGAGTTTTCCTCTTGGGCGCCACCGAGCAGAAGGCGGGTTTTAATGTCCTCAATTGCCAGTGGGAGCATAGCCATAACGTTGTTATAGTTCTGACTCGCTTCCTCGAACATTCCATTCAGCTTGTCACCCATGTCGAGTTTCTTCGGATCGCCATCGTCCAGCTTGTCGTATTCACCGTACATATAGTGAATTTCTTTGCGGACTTGACGAATATCATCCATGACCTTTTTCGGTGAAATCATATCCAGCAGATTTTCAAATTTGAAATCTACATTGGTGATTCCTTGACTGCGCTTGGTATCAATGAGCGTAAACAACATTTTCAGAAAATCATTACTTTGATTTACACGAATTTCAGAAATGCTATCCTCGTCAATTCCCTCTGGCTTTTTAAGGGTGTAGACGACTTTTTGATTGGCCGCGTTAAAAAACGAATACACGGTCGGCGAAAACTTATCCAAAAATTCGTCAAAGCTGCGCACCAGAAGGTGCTGATTAATTTCCTTGATCTTCTCATCGCTCAAGCTGTCAATACCCTTCACATCACCTACAATGGTGATCAGGTCCAGCTTTTCCGGGTTAATCTCTTCAAAAAGCATTGTCCGGTTGGTTTGATAAATGATTTCCATCGCTGTCGGCAAATGAACAAAGTATGAGTTATAGGTCCATTGCTCCATATACGGACATGGGATGTCCAATTTGAAACGGACGAATACTCATTTTTGGTTCTTTTGCCTCCTCCCCCCTACTTAACATTTAAATTCGTCAAAGGATTGAGCTTTTACCACATTTACGGTACAAGCATATAACCTCGAAAATCGGTCCGAAGCGTTATTCGGCTTTTAACGGCAAAGCATGCAAATGAGATGTTTTTCAAATTCAAAAGATCAGATAACACAGAAATTTAAATTTATGATTTCGTATTCCTAACTTCAATCCCAATTTTTGCCGTTGATACGAGAGCTATCATACAAAGCACCCTTCAGTTTTGTCAATTTCTGTAGTCTCAGATTGAAACAGGGTATTTTGACTCATTTTATGCGTGAATACGTAATTTTCATGATATGTTAGACCTGTTTCTTCAGGGAAATATTCACAAATGGAACTCAATTACCGATAGAAGTCCATTGGATATTTCTGATAAGCGTAAAAGAATCAAATTCATGGCTAATGTGAGGGTTATCAGCTGTTTTGATCCTTTATCCCTTATATCCCAAGGATTAGGAGAGTCGACACACCCACATTGGCCTCGGCGATGGAGGAGCTTATGTTCAGAATAAGGAAACTAGGATTTATCATTTTCATGACTTTTGTACTATTTTTACAAATGGGCTTAAATGGGGTCATTTGCACTGTAAATCAGGCTAATGCAGCATCTTTGGGTGCTGTCCCGATCGAGGGTTATGATGCCGTTTTTGTATTGGATACCAGTTATTCCATGAGGGATACCGATCCAGAGGGCATTGCCGCGGAAGTCATCAATATGTTTATGGATTTGAGTGATGCAGACCGCACACGCGTCGGATTCGTTGCCTACAATCACCACGTGGTCGCCTCGAAACCACTAACTTCGATTGCCGTTGCAGCGCAAAAATCCCAGATCCAGCAGGAAATCAGAACACTTAACCGTTCCGGTTATACGGATTTGGGACTTGGGTTGCGCAAAGGCTCGGAGCTGCTAGCGGCAGGAGCATCCCAAGGGCGTCAGTCTTTTATGATTCTATTGTCAGATGGAGAGACTGATTTTGGTGCCTCCTCTGGTTCCCGATCCAAAGGTGACTCCAATAACGATGTATCCTCTGTCATCAAATCTGCACAGACCAAGGGATATCCGGTGTACACGATTGGTCTGAACCATGATGGCACAGTGAACCGACAAGAACTCGAACGGATCGCTTCTCAAACGGGTGGAGCTTCTTTTATTACGAGTAGTGCCGAGGATCTGCCGGAAATTCTGAACCGTATTTTCGCCAGTCAAATTCGCTCCAAGCTCGTTCCAATTGCTGCAATTACGACCACTGGCGAGATGCAGGAATTAACTGTAACTCTACCTGATTCCAGTATGGAGGAAGCCAATCTGGTGCTTTTGTCGGAGCATCCCCTTCTGGAAACACAGCTATATTCCAATTCAGAAAATGTCCGCAGGTACAAGTCGAGCCGATATGCGATTTTAAAAATCGAGCATCCACAGGCAGGCAAAGTGAAGTTGAAGCTACGGGGCATACGCGGGGATTTGGTGAAAATCAATTTACTTGGCAGCTACCGACTGGAAGCCGAAGCAACCATGGGAGGAAAACAAGGAGCCGCAGCGAATGGCAACAAGCCTGTGCAGTTACCTAAAGGCCAGGCCACACCATTTCAGGCTCAGCTCCTGTTACCGGACGGTCAAAAGCTTACAGATGAAGCCGTATATACGTCTCTCCAAGCCCATATTATAGTTACTCCCAAGGGGGGCACAGCCAAAAAGGTGCCTATGACCTATAAGTCAGGAGCCTTTCATACCGAATATGCGTTCCCTCAAACCGGGGATTATACATGGCAGCTATCTCTGGATAGTCCGCAATGGTACCGTAAGGGGACTGTACATAAGGTTCACGCGGCCAATGCAGCGCCACAGGTCTTAAAAGACCTGACGATTCACCTGGTAAAAGAAGACGGCGATTCCCGTCGAAGTTTATCAGATTTTATGGTTGACCCGAATCATGACAAGCTGAACTATAAGCTGGATTCAGAAGCCTCTGGGGATACGGTCCATGCTGAGATTAACGGTAATGATCTGCTGCTATCCGAGCTCCACACAGGTGACTCTAAGCTGAAGATTACCGCTACCGATCCGGAAGGAGCATCCAGCAGCGCTACACTAACCGTTTCCGTACAATCCCGGTATACAGCCATTAAATGGACAGTAGCCATCAGTATCGTGGTAGCCGCTCTTCTGTATTGGTTCTTGCGGCCGAAGCCGCAGTTTGCCGGAAGAATCGAAGGATATTTTCTCGCTACAGCAAGTGGGCAGGAGATTCCGGTAAAATCCTGGCCGCTCACCTCCTTTCCGGGTCGTAAGGTCAGCTTGCAGGAGCTGTTCCGCACGCTTGACGTTCACGAACCGTTGCCAGAAGCGGAACGGATCCTATTTTCCGCAGGCAAAAAAGGGAGCCTGATCGTGAAACATGATACACGCTGTGCCTTACAGCATGGAAAGATCAGATTAGCCCGCAACAAAAAAGCGGTCATGGAGTACAGTGACAAACTGTACATTACATTCGAGGATGGTGTCACTGAAATCGAGCTGCGATACAAAGCGATTAAACCGAATACTTCAGTGTACACCGACCATATCCAAGCTCCGACAGGATAATGTCCGTCACAACGTAAAAAGAGAAGCACCATCTCTTACGATTAACGAACCGTAAGAGTAGGGCGCTTCCCTTTTTTTATCCAATATTCCGCACGTAGTGCGGCTTTAAACCATCGAAGTGAGCGGCAACGCTTGTTAGCCTGTACCTCCAGACCACGCCGAATGACATACGGCAGCAGAGAGAGTCCCGCATTTTCAATCTGAATCCGCTCGGAATGATCTGCAAACAATCGGCCTGGCACATCTGGCGGAGGTGTTCCTTTTCGGCAATAATACAGCGTGGCGGCCAAACTATAGATATCCGATACAGGCCCCTGCTGCGAACGATTAGAGTAAAATTCCAGTGGAG
This sequence comes from Paenibacillus sp. F4, assembly GCF_002894905.1. Classification (NCBI taxonomy): domain Bacteria; kingdom Bacillati; phylum Bacillota; class Bacilli; order Caryophanales; family Paenibacillaceae; genus Paenibacillus; species Paenibacillus sp. F4. Next base: position 109,115 of record NZ_POVS01000017.1, on the reverse strand, counting down.
AATAGCCCGCCGTGGTGAAGATCGGATGCTCTTTACCTTCAAAATGCACAGCCGAACCAAAATCAATCAGCTTGATGTTGCCATTTTCCCCAATCATAATGTTGCCCGGCTTAATATCTCGATGAATAATTCCTTTGTCATGAATGTACTCCATGGCATCAATTAAAGGTAGCAGCGTATGGTACAAAAAAGTGGGATCATACGTTGGCACAGCCTCTTCTTTCATCATTCGATCCAATGTCTTGCCTGCACAGTATTCCATGACCAGATAGGCAGTTCCATTTTCCTCAAAGTGATCTATATAACCGACAATTCCCGGATGACTTAACTCCTTCAACATTTGCCCTTCACGCAAAAAATAATGCATAAACTCCACGTATTTGGATTGCATAGAAGCACCGCAAGTGACCGTTTTTCGATCCATCCCCCGCAAAGCCAGTGCATTCGGAAAAAATTCCTTCACAATGACCTTTTCTCGGTTATCCAACAGCCTTGCCGTATACACGATGGCCAGCTCACTGCGGGACAAGGCGCTTCGAATTTGATATGTATTTCGCAGCTTCGTATTACGGGCAAGCAGATTCCCGCTTGTATCCACGATCATGACTCGTCCTCCTGTCAGGTTCTTAGCTTATGTCTTTTGTATATATCGGCTTATTACATATCTATTTATTATACCGTAAAATAGATTATTGGAAAAACAAATAACCTGCCATAATCTCCCTTAGAGAAATGATGACAGGTCTTTTGGCATTCATCTGGTTCTTTTTTCTCAAATCGTTTAACCCAGTTTTGTTCCGGGCTTCATGCTGCGCACACTGTTGGTATTTTTCTTCCGTTCACTGCGCAGTTTGCCTTTGCCTTGTTCTGGAGTGCGAATGGTGAGGGCAATCAGGAACGATACGACACACAGTACAGCAATCGTGGTAAAGGTCGGGATGAATCCACCTAGCAAGGCTGCGATAAATGACCCCGCCAGCGCACCGAGGCCAAAGCCTTGATACACAATACCATAGTTTTTGCTTTGATTTTTCAGACCGAAGAAATCAGCTACGATGGCAGGAAAGACTGTAATGTTGCCGCCGAAGCAAAAAGCAATTCCTGCTACACAGGCAAAGAACAAACCATAATTCAGCGGTACCAAACTCAGTACTGTAACTGCGACCGCCGTTGTTAATAGAGCACCCGCTACTACTTTCAGACGACCTACTTTATCCGATAGCGCACCTAAAATGATCCGACCCGCCGTGTTGAAAATAGCGACCATAGCGACCGCATTAGCGGCTGTTGCTACATCTAGACCGGCCATCCGTACGCCGATATCCTTGACTACTCCAATCAGGTAGAGACCACTCATACAAGCGGTAAAGAACATTACGAACAGCAGGTATGCCTGCTTGGTGCGCAGCATTTCTTTAACGGTGTAGTCCCGCTGTACAACCCCATTTTGTACCGAAGGCTTGTTCACGACTACAGCTTCTCTTACCAGGAAAGAACCACCCACAATCATGATCAGCACGATCATTCCCCAATATAAAAACGCTTGTGATACGCCAACGGACTGAATCAACGAACCATTAATATACTTGAATATAAGACTGCCTGTTCCATATGCCCCAACCGAAATACCGGAAATAAGTCCTTTTTTCTCAGGAAACCATTTAATCAGATTCGACAGTGATGTAATATATGCCGTTCCATCCGCAAAACCTACGACAATACCCGCCAAAATATATAGCAGAGACAGCGATGTTACCTGCGAACTGAGCATGAGACCTGCTCCTAACACGACACCTGCACACAAAATCAGACGACGTAGTCCCCATTTATCCTGTAGTTTGCCTGCGAATAATGTAGCAAACGCCAGTGCAAAACTGGTAATTGAAAATGTAATGGCAACCGAACTGAGGTTCCAGCCAAAGCGGTCCACCAACGGTTGATTAAATAAACTCCATGTGTAAATGGTTCCTAATCCCATCTGGACAATTATTGTTCCAAGTACGACAAGCCAACGATTTCCGCTGTTTGTTTTCATTTCAATCTCCTCTTTTCATTCCGGCTCTACAGCGTCAATTTGTGATCATCATAACCGGGAATCCAGTACGCTTTGCGCCTGTGGAGGAGCAAGTCTGTAAGGATTCTCTCTACATGGATTATTATAACCCTGCATGTTAGCCAGAAATCGTTTGAGGAATGAAATGCACATATAGCGGAATGAAATGCCTTTAAAGTCGCATAATTTGCCGGAATTCCTTGGCCTTGCTACGGCTTACCGGAATTTCAGCTTCTAGTCCACGCAAACGCAGGAGATACGTATGATTAAACCAAGGTACAATTTCACGGATCTGCGACAGATTCACCGTGTATGAACGGTGACAGCGGAAAAAGTCCTGCTGCGGCAGCCGGGCATGAAATTCCGAAATGCTCATCGGCATCGTATATTCTTCGTGCCTTGTAAAGACACGGGTCACCTTTTCCTGCGCACACGCATAGTAAATATCATTCGCATCCGTCACAATGATTTTGTCATTTTTCAGCAGATTAATACGACCTGGCGCAGCAACGGCGCTGGCTTCAACAGCTCGGGGTTGTGCAGTCTGGACAGGTTCCTGTATTGGAACACTCCGCTGCTCATAAGCATTTTCCAGCTTACGCAGCATAGATGCGATCCGTTTTTCATCATATGGTTTGAGGATGTAGTCGAACGCCTCCAGTTCAAAAGCCTGCGCTGCATGTTCTTTATAGGCGGTCGTAAAAATAATATAGGGCTTTTTGGCAAATTTGCTTATGTTCTGTGCCAGCAGCATCCCGTCCAATGAAGGAATGTTAATGTCCAGAAAGATCGCGTCCGTCTCCTGATCTTGCAGAAACCGAAACACATCTAGCCCATCCTCGAAACTATCGGTCACCTCAATGTTGCTATGAGTCTGAATAAGATACTCCAGCTCTTCACGCGCCGGAAGTTCGTCTTCTACAATTATGGCCTTCATGACTTCTCCTTTGGTATGTCAAAATAAACTTCGGTGCCCGGTTCATGCTTCAGAATAATAACTCCTTCGCCGTACATAAGCTTGAGTCGTCTGTGCACATTGTACAAGCCGATCTGTTTAGCCGGAACCCGATCATGATACAGGTTATCCACAACATCATCCCGTATACCTACCCCGGTATCTGCTACAGAAATGCGCACCTTTTCTCCACGATCCTTTACAGAAATAGTTACTGTACCTGACCCCTTTTTCTTGAGGATTCCGTGATTAATCGCATTCTCAACCAGGGGCTGGATAATAAGACTTGGAATACGCACAGACACCTCATCCATTACATACTCTACCTGAAGTCGGTTGCCGAAGCGTGCTTTTTCAATTTCCACGTAATCAGACACCTGCTGAAGCTCTTTATGAATTTCGATCAAATCATCATTCAGCTCCAAATTATAGCGCAGATAGCCCGATAAATTAATGATCAGCTCTCGTGCCTTATCCGGCTTGGTGCGTGTCGTAGAGGCAATGGCATTCAGCGCGTTAAACAGAAAATGAGGATTAATTTTCGTTTGGAGCGCCTTTAGCTCGGCTTTATTCGCCGCTTCCTTAATTTGCTCCACACGCGACACTTCCATTAACGTGGAAATGATTTGAGATAAGCCAATCGCCATCGTCTGCAACGGATACGTAATTTTATAAGCTTTGCGATAATAAATCTTCAAGGTGCCAGTTACCTCTCCCCGCTCCTCTAACGGGATAATGAGCAGAGACTGGATTTGGGGTGTTTTATCATCTGCAATATGGTTGCGAATCGTGATTTTACCGCTGCGAATCGTCGATTTAGTCACATCGCTAATGATCTCATCTCCGATGTGATAACGCTCTTCGCCAAAACCGACATAGGCCAGCACATCTCTGGTATCGGTAATTGCTACCGCGTCTGCCTTGATATCTTCTTTTATGATCGAGCAAATGGTATGCAAGGATTCCGCATTAATGGAGCGAAAATAAGGCAACGTCTTATTGGCAATATCCAGTGCCAGCTTGGCCTGTCTGGCCGCGATATTCTCCTTTTCCCCCTCCACACTCTGGATCAACAGAACGATTAAACCGATACTGACTTCTCCGATAATCATCGGTAAACCAATCTTGGAAACGATGTCCACTCCAAGGTTATGGGGTTGTGCCATCACCAGAATGAGCAGCATCGTCAATGCTTCGCAGACCATACCTGCGGCGATACCGACTAGCCATCTCTTGGAACGGTTGACCCTGCGGCCGATGTATCCTGACACCACACCTGCCAAAATACTCGTAATCAGACACGGAATCGAGGTCACTCCCCCGATATCAATTAGATAACGATGGATACCTGATACAATACCTGTAACAATCCCAACCCATGGTCCAAACAAAATACCGCCCGCCATAATTGCAATGATTCGAACGTTAACAAGCGAACCTTCGACTTCAATTCCGGTGTATGTACCGAACAGTGCAAACATGCAAAAAATCAACGTTAGTATGGCCAGTTCTGCTGGAGAATGGCTGTTCTTTTGCAAGGTTTCCTTAAATCGTGGGATACGTGTAATAAAAAATAAACAAATTAGTAACAACGCTGCTCGCTCAAATAGCTGCATCAGCATTTCCAACAAGGCGTTCACCTGCGTTCCTCCTAAATAAAAACGGATATGCCTACATAGGTTGTGTTATCGTGTACGTCGTTCATACACACCATACCCAAGTATCATCAAGCCACATACGAATAAAATAATAACAAATATATTGTCAACAAAACTCGGCATATCAGGTTCTGACATAGAGATGCCCGAACTATTTAATTTAACAGGTACGGAATTCGCAGCCCATTGAATGACCGATATAAAGCGCTCCATCGTATAAATCACTCCGCTACCCAATAGGCTCAACACGCCGATCAACAAATATTTAAGCTCCATAAGAATTTATTCCTCCTTAATTACAAAGCATTTAAACTGCCACAAATTATACCATCAACTTCCATCTAATTATAGCTTCTAGAAATCCCCTCTTCATCTCCCTTCTTCAAACGCAGTAAAAAACCGGAGAGTACCGCTTGATAGCGATAATCCCCGGATCTCTAGTCCGCTAATGAAGCATTTCAGTTATTTGCTTTTGCTGATTTCGGTAGGAATGTTGTCCTCCTTCTGATCATGTACCAGTTCTTTTAACTGGATAATCAACGTCTCCAGCTCATTAAACCCGGTCACCATATTGGAGGTTATATTTCGTTGCTCCTCTACTCCAGCCAAAATTTGCTCTGACGCTGCACTCGCTTGTTCTGTAACGCTTGAAAACTCCTCCATCTCTTGAACGACCTGAGATGAGAATTGCTGCATACTATTCGTACTGGCTTCCACCTCCACGGCCTGCAGCAGCACTTTATTGGCATTTTGCAGGATATCCTCCAGTACAATTTCGGTCGAATGGGCCGATTCCATACTCTGCTGTAGTCTTTGCTGTCCCATGTCAAATTGGCTTACGACAGAATCCATCTGAGTTCTCAGTTGGGTCAAAATACCTTCCATTGCCACCGAGGTATTCCCTACCATTTCAGCCAAATTACGCACTTCGCCAGCCACGATGGCAAATCCTTTTCCATGCTCTCCCGCTCTGGCGGCCTCAATGGATGCATTCAAGGACAGCAAATTAGTTTGTTTCGAGATTTGAGTAATATCTTTGAGCATGGCAGACATATTATCACTTTGTGTTTTAAACTCGTCCAACTCTTCTTTGGTACGACTCATAACCAGACCCAAATCCTTAATTTGAGACGTTAATGCAAGCAGTTGATTGCTCCCTCTGCTCCCGGCACTTTTCGTATCTTCGGAGAGCTGCTTCAATTCTCGGGAATGATCGGCAACCTCGCGCACGTGCTGGTCAGACTGAGCCAAGTTATCCGTTACCTCAGTGATATTCGAAGCTTGCATTTCTACCCCTTTGGCAACCTCCTGAAACCCGATGGCGACTTCATTCGTCACGCTGCCCGTAGCATCCACTTGATTCCTGAATCGTTCTGTGAAGCTATGCAATCCAGCTACAGCCTGTCTCACTTGTTCAAACAAAAATTCAATACGTTGCCTTGTGGCATCCATATCTTTATTTTGCTCTTCCGTTTTCTTAAACTGCTTTTGATTTAACACCGATACCACTAACAATAGCAAACCAATCAGTAAAACAATAATAAACTCGTGCACATAACGCAAAGGACCGGTAGCCGGGGGAGTTGCTGGCGTACCGATGGTAATTTGTATAAAAATATTACACAGATTTAAGACCATTGCTATCAAAAAGTATCGGTAAGATGGGTAGAGCAACAACAATGAGCAAATAAAGATCGTAGTCACTGCCTCCACGCTAGATAAGTTCACAAATATACATATTAATACGCTATATAACGTAATAATCCAAGGAATAAGGCGGATTCCTTTCTTTTTCATATTCAGAATCGTCAAAACTGCGGCGACTACAAATCCTACACCACTAGACACCCACACCGATGGATTAGATAATGCCGGGATGGTGCTGCTCAAGGTCATAATCCAAAAAATAATGATCACCAATTTGTTTCTTTGCCACAACAATTCATTCGTTCTGTCCATGATTGTGTACGCGCTCCTTAGATATATATTAGGTATTTATAAAATAAAAATGTAAATACCATACTATATATATCGTCATATCAGAACGCGTATTGAATGAAAATCGTACAAACACCACATTCCCTTTTAAACACCAAATCACAACAGGACAACTTTTTAAAGAGAAAGAGTATGTAAGTGTAAATAAATGAATGCAAAAAATCGCCCCCTAGCAGGGAGCGATTTTGAATACCTTTTTGATGATCTTCTGCAATTGAAAAAGATTCATAAACCAACTGAAAACATTAGGATTCCTTGTTTTCGGAAGCCTCTTCAGTGCCTTCAGTTGCCGCTGCATCACCTTCCACAGCAGCATTTTCTACTTCAACTGCACGCGGAACGATAATAGAAGCAAGCAGTTCTTCTTCAGGGACGTGCAGTGTTACTCCTTTAGGGAGCTTCAAGTCGCTAGCGCTCAGCTTGTCGCCAACATCCAGTGCGGATACATCCACCTCAATGGTAGATGGTAAATCAGCAGGAAGACCTTCGACTTCAACTTCCGTTTCCTGAACTTGCAGAATACCGCCTGTTTTTGTACCTACAGGTGTACCCTGATAATCAATAGAAACACGCACGCGAAGCGGTTTGTTTTTGGCAATTTTCAAAAAATCGGCATGCAGCCATTGGTTGTCACGCTGTTGATAATCTTTAATAATAACCGGAATGGTTTCTCCACCCTCTACAGTGAGGTTAAACACCTCTGAACGTCCGGTTTTGACTACTTTATTAAATTCCTTGGCATCGACATGTACAGGGGTTCCTTCAAGCTCAGAGCCGTAAACCACAGCTGGAATCCGTCCTTTTAACCTCAATTCACGAATAGCCGAACCCTTCTTCTCTGTTCTCGGCTGGGCGGTCAGTTGAATACTTCCTCCATTAGAACTCATGATATACAACCTCCTTCAGGTTACCTTACAAATGATTTTCCTCCAAGAATCTTGCCTGTTTACCAGTCGTACTACAGGATATAAGCCAGCAAGCTGGCAAAACTAAACAAGTCTATAATTCTATTTTACCCCTTTTTTCTGAAACTGACACACATTTACATAAAAAAATAGCATTTCTCGAAATAATCGAAAAATGCTACTTTCGTATATATAGCGACCAAGCATACAAGTCTATCCGGCCCGATTATCATTTACCAGTAGCAAATATTCTTCTCTGCCACTATGAATCAATACCTGCATCACAGACTGGTTCAGGTCTATATCAATATAGCGATCTGCCTCAACATCCTTGGCATCCCAGTGATTAAGCCGGACAATGTAGCCAATTCGCTGTATATCAGGAGCCACCTGAATACGCGCTATTGCACGACCGTCATCCAAATCACGAAATTCGACATGTCCGTCGCGGTGCCCAGTTCCCCATACCCATACGTTCCAGCCAGTGTATTGCCGATCTGCACGCTCGTAGATCAGCTCAATCGTGCGAAATGGAGCGACTTCACTATCTTTTCCTTTTCCAAGCTGGACATCTGTCAACGCCATGGCTGTACCTGCAATTTCTTGATCTGTTCCCTCATCCGAGTCTTCCAATTCGTTCTCCGCCTGACGATTAGCCTGATCTTGTTCAGTCACAAAAGAGACTCGCGCAGGTTCTTCCTGATCATATAACACCATCATCGACCAGCGTGATACGGTTACACGATGGCCTACGACTTCATACCGTGTCTCATTACCAGCCCCGTGTGCGTCCACGACCACATGCCAACGATCCGATTCCGCAGGCAATAATATCGTTTGCTCTACATCCGAGCCGTTATAAATCACCACAATATGATTCCAGGCATCGCCGTTAGCGTGGTGCCTCAAAGCAAAAGCGACCACATGCCCACTGCTTTGCAGCACTTCCATATGCTGCTCCACCAGCTCACGATGGTCCATTCGGAATGCCGGGTGGTTGCGCCGCAAAGCAATTAAGCCTTGGTAGTAATCAAACACTGGGCGAAACCTCGCCTTGTTATCCCAATGGATGGCATTCACCACATCTGAGCTTCGGTAGCTATTATGGTCTCCATATTTGGAGCGCAGCAGTTCATCCCCTGCATGAATAAAAGGGATGCCTTGCGATGTGAGCACCATACCGTTAGCCAACAGGGATTTGCGTACGGTTTCGTTCTCTAGCAAGTTATCTTCATCCAGTTCCCAATACGGGTCTGCTTTGGCAACAGCTTGTTCAGGTGTCCTCCCATCCTGTGGCTTCCCCTGCTCCCATTGTGGAAAACGACAGTGCTCCCGCAAATGTCTTACCGTCAAAATTTTATCCCACAGATTGAGATTATCGTGGGCAGTTACATAATTGACGGTCTCCGATGGCTGAGCTGTGAAATCATGAATAGCCCCAAAAGCACCTTTGAGCACCTGTTCCTCCTGATGTTCTGCCCCCGTGGCAAACCCGCTCCCAGTACCGTCGCTATCCCCCTTAATAGCAGAACGGTAGTTGTCATTAAAAACGGCAAAGCCTTTGTCGCGTTGCGTTCCTTTTAGCGTAAGCAAGGGTTGCGGAGATTCTCCTCCCGTCCAAGGCTCACCATAGATCAGCAGATCGGGACGCACTTCAGAGCGAAGCTCCTGGGTAAGCTGCTCTACGGTCGGTGTATCAATCAGCCCCATCAGATCAAATCGAAAGCCGTCTATATGATATTCCTCTGCCCAATAGCGTAGTGAATCCTTGATATACTTGCGCACCATCGGACGTTCGGTTGCCACCTCATTACCTACACCTGATCCATTGGTGAGCTGCCCTTGCTCATCCTTGCGGTAATAATATCCAGGTACAACAGGCTCAAATGGCCCCTGTTCCACCGAATACGTATGGTTGTACACGACGTCCATAATGACACCGATGCCGGCAGTATGCAAAGACTGTACCAGCAGTTTCAGTTCTCGTATACGCGTCTCCGGGTCAGCCGGATTGGAAGAATAAGACCCCTCCGGCACATTATAATGCTGTGGATCATAGCCCCAGTTATATTCAGTTTCTAATTCCGCAAAGTCATTCACCGTATGAAAGTCAGCCACTGGAAGCAAATGAATATGTGTAATGCCCAGCTCCAGCAGATGATCCAGCCCGATGCTGTTCCCCTCAGTATCCTTCAATCCCGTATACGTAAAGGCCTCAAACCGTCCCTGAGCAGCAGATAAGTCTTTTTTCCCCGTATTAAAATGGGTATCCATCGAAAAATCACGCACATGAAGCTCATAGAGAATGGCATCTGTCGGCCGCTTAAGGGTAGGCCCCGCATCCAATTCCCATCCGTCCGGGTTGGTTTGAGCCAAATCAATGATCGCTGTACGCTGCCCGTTGGCTGATACCCCTGTGGCATATGGATCGGCAACATAATGAATGGTGTTGTCCGCCCACTCCAGCCTGTACATGTAATAATATTTGTTCCAGTCCCCTTCCAGCTCTATAGACCATACACCTTGATCATCACGGCTCATGAGAAATTCCTGACCACCGCCGTGCTCCTGAACGTTCCCTTCCTGATCGTACACCCCCGCATCGTTATACAACGCTATATGGACCTGCTGCGCAGTCGGTGCCCATACCTTGAACTTGCTGCCCGCAGGCGTATAAGTAAGACCCAAATCATAGCCTTCATATATGGGATATGTTGTGTGCTCAAGCTCATTGAGCTGATTGAAATCTGACATTCCTGTTCACCACCCATTTCTGTACATCGGCTTACAGCCTCTGTTCATCCATCATTTATGATGTTTATGACTTGTCAATATACCTCAGGATTTTGTAAAATCTTCACCTAATAGGCTATCAAAATAAGACAAGCTTGAAAAGCTGGATGATTTAAATAAGGATGACGCTTCCATTTCAACGCACACTCCATTTTATGACAAAACTATGAACAGGCTACAGCTTTTGCCCTCAAGCATAACAATAGTTAGAAAAGTCAGGACAATCTACGGTTATCCATTTCAAAAATATCGTCTGCAATCCGCATGGTAGAACTTCGGTGCGAAACAAGGACAATCGTTTTATCTTGCTGCTGTTCCTTTAACGATTTTAAAATAATCGCCTCGTTCAGGCTGTCCAAATTGCTGGTAGGCTCGTCGAGCAGTAAGAGAGGAGCATTATGGACAAAGGCTCTGGCCAGTCCCAAGCGTTGACGTTCTCCACCGGACAGCCTGTCCCCCAATTCTCCAACTCGGCTGTCATACCCTTGAGGCAAGGTCATAATAAAATCGTGCACGGATGCCTTACGTGCTGCTTCCACCACCTGCTCATGTGTAGCATCGGGCTTTCCAATTTTGATATTAGCTGCAATTGAATCATCAAACAGGAACGTATGCTGGTCTACATAGCTCTGTAAGCCTCTCAAATGTCGGGTCCCAATTTCCTTCAAATCGTGTCCGGATAGCATAATTTCACCTTGCTGCGGGTCCCTAAATCGCATCAGCAACTTTAGCAGTGTAGACTTGCCAGAGCCGCTTTTACCCTGAATGCCTAAAATCCGCTTATGCGGTATCGTGAGACTTACATCATTCAGTACCGTTTGACCATCGTATGCAAAAGTCACCTTGTCTACTCGTGCCCCAGTAAAGGCGACACTCATCCCTTCGATATTTTCCTCTACCTCCGGGGTTTCCTCCAATAGACTCAACACTCGTTCCCCGCTCGCCAGCGTTTGAAGCAAATTGTTGGACAAGTTGCTCAGTGCGACGACCGGACCAAATGAACTAAACAGGGCAATGACAGAAATTAGCATACCTGTAAAGTCAACCTGACCCTTAGACATACCGTACAATCCAGCCAGTAGCATCAAGAATGAGAATCCAACTACAGCCGCATCTGTGATGGCTCTTGTGATGCCTTCATGATGCTTCAAGTCCTTCTGCTTGGCATCCAATTGATCCGTACGACGATTAATCTCATTCAAACGTTGTTCTCCTTGCCCATATTGCACAATTTCCTTCATACCCCGTAAGCTGTCCAAAAAATAACTGCTCAGCTTGCCAAAGCTGCTTCGGTATTCCATCCCCTGACGTTTGCCCATACGTGACGTGAGTAAGGGAATAAATAAACCGACAGTTAGGTAAGCAAGCGCAGCGAGCCAGCCTAATAGAGGCTCATAAGAACCGATAAAAAATACCATGAGCAGTGAAGTGATGATGCCGATCATAACAGGCGCTATCGTATGCGCATAAAATACTTCCAGCAGCTCAATATCACTCGTAATGAGTGATATCAGATTCCCCTTGTCCTTGCCTTCCAATTTGGCTGGAGCGAGTCTTCGCAGGGCTTGAAGCACCTTATCACGCAGTACAGCCAGCAGCTTGAAAGCGAGATAATGACCACTCATTTGCTCGCCATAACGGAATACGCCGCGCAGTACGGCACAAACCACGATCGACGTCAGCAAAAACAACATGGTGTAGCCTGTCGTAATGCCCGTTGCTATAAGCAGAGCAAGGGCTCCATACACTATAATGCCAATAGCACAAACAAAACCAAGCACTCCTGTAACAATCGTGATGAGCAGTACAGGTAAAAGAGGACCCGCCAATACCAATAATTGGCCCATGATCTGTAATCCGTGTCTACGCATATACAGCCCCTCCTTTTACAAACTGCTCTACCCGGTGTTGACTGAGATACATCTCCGCATAGTGTCCTTGCTGGCTCAACAGTTCATAATGCGTTCCGGATTCTGCCACCAATCCGTTTTGCAGCACATAGATACAGTCGGATTGAACTACATTTTCCAGTCTGTGAGAGATAAGAATCACTGTTTTTTGACCTGCAAGCGCATGTATTACCTCCATAATGCCTTCCTCACTTTCACTGTCAATGTTAGAGGTGGCCTCGTCAAAAATGTACACACGACTATCATGCAGCAATGCTCTGGCTAGTGCTAGCCGTTGGCGCTGTCCTCCTGACAGATTTGCCCCCTGCTCCTCCAGTTCTGCTTTCAGTCCTCCTTCTGAGAGAATAAAATCATACAGCTTCACTTGTCGCAAAGCTTCCAGCATTTGTTGCTCATCCGCGTGCTCATTGCCCATTTTTAAATTTGCTTCCACTGTGCCTTTAAAAATATAGCTGTTAAAACCGATCCAGGTCATGTGACGCATGCGGCTTTCTTCCGAAATATCGGTGAGCTCGGTTCCTCCAATCGTCAGACTTCCTCGATACCCCTCGTGATGCCCAACGATCAATCCGGCTACCGTACTTTTACCAGAACCTGATTCCCCAACAATTGAAACCAATCTGCCCTGGGGAATATCCATGGATATATTTCGTAAGGTATCTCTCTCGTCGTAGGCGAAACTCACTTGCTCCAGTCGAATATCTGTGTTTTCTATGCTTTCTTGTCCTTGTATAAGATCCTCAGTACTCAACATTTGAAATATTTTGTCGCTTGCTGCCATTCCGTTCATGGCGATATGGAAGTAAGAACCCAATAAACGCAGAGGAATGAAAAATTCTGCCGACAGCAAAACAATGATGATTGCTCCTGCCAAGCCAATATGGCCTGAAGAATATTCGCTTACCGCGACCAGTACACCCGCAGCGGCACCACCAAATGCGATAAGATCCATAATGGCCACGGAGTTAAGCTGCATAGTCAGCACTTTCATTGTCATTTTGCGAAAATCCTCAGCTGCTGTGTTCATTTCCTGATGTTTATCCTGGTCTGTTCCGTACATTTTGAGCGTAGTCAGACCTTGTACATTCTCCAAAAAGCTGTGGCCCAGATTGACGTAACTGCCCCAATATTTCCGAAACAGCTTTTTAGCCATCCTCATAATGACAATGATCGACACTGGAATTAAGGGAACGCAGATCAATAGTATAATGGCTGCTTTGAAGCTGACAAAAGAGAGGGTGATGAACAACGTTACGGGGGCAAGCAGACTGTAAAATAGTTGAGGCATATATCTACCGAAATAGGTTTCAAGCTGCTCTACTCCTTCTACAGCAACCTGAATAACCCCCGAGGTGGAGGTATGATCTGTATATGCGGGTCCCATCTTCAGCAACTTGCCGTAAATTTGTGAGCGCAGCGTTTTTTTAGCATTCACCGAAGCACGATAGGATAACATACTGGCTGCATAATTGCTCAGGCAGCGAATTGCAATAGCAGCAATAACAATGACCGTCATAGATAGAATCAGCTTGCGAGTCACTTGTCCTTCCCATGCTTGCTGCATAACAAAAGCCATAGACAACACAGCGGCTATACTCCCCAAAAGACCGATCCACTGCACAAGCACACCCAAGACGATATATTTCCGAGAATGTTCCACTAGACCGAGCAGACGGCTGTCGACCATTTTAGACCTTTTTTTGGGAGTAGGTGTAGGTAAAGGTTCAGGTGAAGATGAAGGCGTTATTTCTACTGCAGCGTTTCTCACTGTTCCGATGCGGAATATAAAGTAATAATATTTAAAAAGGATGACCAAGACGATGAGCGTTTTGCCCCACACATTAGGGGTGAAAATAAAGCCTGTAATCAGCATCGTTGACGCTAAGCCCAATGACGTGATTTTCGTAGACAGCTTCAATGACCTTGTTTGGACAAAACTCTCTAGATGCTTTTGGTACAGAGAGGTGTTCGAAAACCACTGGTGAATCCTTTCGGACCCCCGCATAAAGAAAAAGGTCGCTAGCAGCAGAAACGGTGTAGTCGGTAGCAACGGTAGCACTACACCAATAACTCCAAGCGCCAAAAATAAAAACCCTAAGGTAATATAGATCGGTTTCACTATAATCCTCCCTAATAGTTATAATAGTAATGATTTCATTTTATAGATAATGATAATCATTATCAATATAAACAATTTAAGCAGGTTGTTATGTGATGTAAATCACGCATATAAAAATCCTCTTGATGCACATCCCTACAGAACACGTTAGTGTTGATGTGGATGCTTTGCCTTCAAGAGGATTATCGAAAGATAATATTGATAATTCGTTGTTTTATGAATTTATAATATCATATTGCTCCAATATCTGCCGATGTAACGGGTGGTCTGCGGTTATGGAAGTATAACGCGTCAGCGCCGCACCCAGTCCTTCGCTACGAATCGCCTGCTGAAGCTCGACTGCCTCGGGGTCTTCCGTAATATCAAATTTACAGGCAGCAGCCATTCCTAACGCCAGATGATCCGTAGGGATGCCATACTCCTGTGCTTGGAGCGCGGGACGTACAAGACGATCATTGGGGGACAGCTTGCGCAACGGTGAACGTCCGACCCGAGTAACATCGTCTGTTAGATTAGGATTGCGGAAGCGATCCAAAATTTTAGAGATGTATTTCTTATGCTCCCCTTGATCCAAACCGAAGCGCTTCACAAGCACCGCTCCTGTTTCCTCCAGTGACCCTTGTATCGAATCCACCACCTTGCTATCCTTCATAGCCTCCTGAATGGTAGCATAACCTGCGGTATAACCAAGATAGGCTGCCACGCAATGCCCCGTATTCACCGTGAACAGCTTTCGTTCAATGTAAGGCTCTAGATCCTGCACGTACAGGATGCCTTCGATTTCTTCATGCTCAGGTGCCATTTGCGAACGATCCACCACCCACTCGTAAAAAGGCTCTACCTGCACATGTAACGGGTCCTCGTGGTGTTGGATCGGCACAATCCGGTCTACAGCAGCATTTGGAAAATACACCGAAGCCTCTGCCTTAGCACGGGTCGCCTCATCCAATAGCGCAAAAACATGCTCTTTCAGTTGGGCGCTGCCTCCGATTGCATTTTCACAGGCAATCACATGCAGCGGCCTTGCTCCTCGCTCTACCCGCCGCTTGATTCCCTCCGCAATACCTGCTGCTATGTGCTTGAGGATGCTGACACCTACCGCGGTCGTTACCAGATCTGCGTGGTCTACCGCATCGGCTACAGCCGCTGCATCCTTGCCGTCAATTGCCGTCACATTCGTGACCAGCTCCGTATCCTTTGTATCATTGGCTAATTCTACGGTGTATTGTTTACGACGGCGTAACTCGGATACAAGGGTGTCGTTGACATCTGAAAAAACAACCTCATAGCCTGCACGCGACAGAATCAATCCGATAAAGCCGCGACCGATATTTCCTGCTCCAAAGTGGACGGCTCTCATAGCTCCAGCTCACTTTCGAACAGATCTATAATTTCCTGTGGGGTCACCGCATTGCGAAGTTTATCCATATTTTCTTCCTCCGCACACACCACGGCGATACTCGTCAAAATCTCCATATGATCGCCGCCTTGTGCTGCAATGCCGATCACCATGTATGCTTTCTCTTCCCCAAAATCTACGCCTTGCGGAAACTGAACGATGGAAATGCCTGTCGATTGAATAAGCGTCTTGGATTCCTTGGTGCCATGTGGAATAGCCAGCCCGTTCCCGATGTAGGTAGACACGATCTCCTCGCGTTCCAGCATCTTGTCAATATACTCACTTGAAATATGTCCTGCATCCAGCAGGATTTGTCCAGCCATGCGAATCGCCTCATATTTGTCTTTGGCGATTGCGTTCATTTTTACTTTGTCTATCGTCATAATACTCACGGTAGGTTCCTCCCTGTCCCTAATTTACTGTGGAAAAATTCAGCCAGCTCACTCGATATATAATTGACAATATGATCCCTGCTACCGTGTTCCAGTAGCGTAACCATGTCTTCCTGCAAGAGTAATGCGCTAATCTCGCTCAATACCTCCAAGCTCTCTCTCGGCAGCTCACGAGGTCCCAACATGAGCAGCACGCATTCTACCTGTTCACCTGTATCCGCCAACAGCGGCTCTGCCAGCTTATACAAGGTAAGCGAAGGCTTGCGAATATAGTGGCTACGCGTATGAACTAAAGCAATGGAGGTATCAGAAATTACCTGACTACCTTGGCGCTCTCTTTCCATGAGTTGTGCAGCAACCGCAGAAGGCTCTGTAACATTCCCCCGCCCCGCCTCCAACATGCATATAGCCTCTACGATCGCCGCCATATCCATCCCCTGATTTTCCAGCGGATACACTTGAAATTGCTGTACAATGTGTACAATTTCATCGAGAATTTTCCGCAGGCCGGTAAGCCACTCCATGTCCTGACCGGGCTGAACGACCTGTTCCTGCTGATGGTCATCGGGATGATGGAGTGTAATATGCTGGATGAATTGACGCAGGCGATCACTCTCCTCCTGCGTCAGCAGCGGGCTTATCTTAAGATAGCGATCTGGTTCAAGCGGTAGCTCTACTGTCGAAATGATCAGATCATAATCCTCCTTGGGGATCCGCGCCGCCTCGTACCATGAGGCCCTATCCACAATTTTGATCTGTGGTAGCTCTTTGGCGAGCCTTGTTGCCAGAAGTCTGGATGAACCAATGCCGCTCGTGCAGACTACGATGGCCCGCACCTCCCGCCGCAATTGTCGCAGCCGCTCCAGCGAAGCGCCGAAATGCATGACCAGAAATCCGATCTCTTCATCAGGGACTTTCATTTCTGTCATGTCCGCCGCAGCCTTTTTCACTGAGTCGAATAAGCTGCTGTAATCCTTGCGGATTTGCTGAAGGAGGGGATTACGAATCGACTTGCCTTCCTTCAAACGTTTGAATACCGGAGCCATATGGGCAATCAGTCCTTCACGCAGAACACGGTCCTCTTCCAATGGCGTGCCTGTTTCTTCCTCCACACGACGAATCAACTCATGAACCGACTCCAGCAGTACAAGATCATCCAGCGGCAGCAGCCGGGTAGAATGATCCTCGGCATCACGGAACAGCAGCCTGAAATAAGATCGTTCCGGGTCCGGAAAGTCAATATCCAGCGCCGCTGACAATTCTGCGCATATGCGTTCTACCATAGCTGTGCGCAGCATGATATTCTCATCCGAATCTGTTTTCGAATATGAGAGACGATGAGCCACAACGTACCCGAGTCGTAGACGTGCCAGCGAAACGCAAATTTGAATCAGCAACTCCATATACTTGCTTTCCACCATGTTTTCCAACCATTTTTCATGGGGCCGCCAGAGGGCATTTTCCACGATCAGCAGGTTCTCTCTGCCGATCATCTCCAGCAGCTTGTCAGCGACACGGGTTACAGGACGATGCTCTTCTCCGGCTGAAAACAGATCGGATTCATCCAAATATTCAAGTGCTAGTTCGGAAATCGCCCGTCTTTTGTCTGTCTCGCGCCCCGTCATCTCGACGCCGTACCCTCGTCTGCGCACAAGCACGAGTCCCCGTTCCCCAATCCAGCCTTGCAAATCGTCCAGATCATGACTGACCGTAGTTACCGTGACTTTCAGATCTGAAGCCAGCGCCAGCAGCTTGATCGGCTCCCGTGTATCCAGCAGCATGCAGAGAATCACGATCTTTCTCTCCTCAGCCGAATATTCATCTGACTTCGTATCCAGCAATTGCTTCCGCAGGCATACAAGCTGAGCTGGGTCAGCATCTATACAGATACCGATTCCTGACTTTTTCTCCAGCTTCACCTCATGAACTGCCAGCCAATGCTCGACTGCGCCCAGTTCCCGATGAACCGTCCTTGTGCTGACATTGATCTTCGTGGCAATTTCCCCGGCTGTAACCTCTTTGGACTGCTCCAGAAGATATTCCACGATGTCACGTTGTCGTTTCGTAATATTCATAAGCGCATACCGTTCCTTCCCAAGCTCATTCCTCCAGCAGGAGACGTATATTGCATACAGTCCGCCTGACTTCGATGGGGATTAAGAATCGGATTTCAGACGTTCAACCAGCGCTTCGTATTCAGGACTCTTCAAAAAATTGTCAATGGAAATGTGCTCAGCTTTCGGAGCTACTGTTTTAGCCCGGTCTGTCAACGTTTTTTGCGTAATGACAATATCCGCATCCTGTGGAATTTCACTGATTGCTGTATTCGTAACTGTTACGCCCACACCCGCCTGCTTCATTTTTTTGCGTAAAATCGAGGCACCCATAGCGCTTGAACCCATACCTGCATCACAGGAAAAGACGATCTTGTTCACTTCGGATTTATCCTTGAGCGTTCGATCTGCGGCAATCTCGGCAGTACGATCAGCTTCGTGGTTATCTTCCATTACAGTGGCATTAGCACTTGCACTCTTGCTTTGATTTTTCATATCTTTCAGGCGGGATGCAGCTTCCTCCAGCCCCTCTTCTTGTTGCTTACCAGTCTTGAGTAACACTGCAGCAACAGCAAAGGATACGACCGCAGCAGCGATCACCCCGCTTAGCATTGGCAAATATCCGCCTTTTGGCGTCATTAGAAAATAGGCGATAATGCTGCCCGGTGAAGGAGCAGCAACCAGTCCGGCACCTGTCAACATGAAACAGAAGGTTCCCACAACGCCCCCAGCTATAGCTGCAAGAATCAGAATCGGCTTCATCAAAATGTAAGGGAAATAAATTTCATGAATCCCGCCGAAAAAATGAATGATGACCGCTCCAGGAGCCGACGACTTCGCAGAGCCTTTACCGAACAGGCAGTAGGCCAGCAAAATACCGAGCCCCGGCCCAGGGTTGGATTCCAGCATGAACAGTACGGATTTCCCTGTTCTTGCAGCTTCCTCCAACGCAATCGGACTTAATACTCCGTGATTCAGCGCGTTGTTTAAAAATAATACTTTTCCGGGCTCAATAATGAGGTTGACAAGCGGCAATAGCCCTGCGTTCACGAGGAACTGTACCCCTGCCGATAATACTTGACTGATCATTTGTACAACCGGGCCGATCGCCACATGGGCAAGCAGTGCTAGAATGGCACCGATAATCCCGGCTGAGAAATTATTGACCAGCATTTCAAAGCCTGATCTGACTTTGCCTTCAATGGCCTTGTCAAACTTCTTCAATATCCATGCAGCCAGCGGACCAGCTACCATCGCGCCCAGGAACATCGGGATATCGGCCCCCACAATGACACCCATCGTCATAATGGCACCGATCACACCTCCACGCTGTCCGTGAATCATCGTGCCCCCTGTGTAACCGATCAGCAGCGGCAGTAAATAATTTTTCATCGGATCAACCAGTTGTGCAAAACCTTCGTTCGGGAACCATCCGGTCGGAATAAAGAGTGCTGTAATCAATCCCCATGCAATAAAGGCTCCCATATTGGGCATAACCATTCCGCTAAGAAAACGGCCAAAACGCTGTACGGCGACACGAGTGCCTCCTTTTGAACTTGGCTTTGTGTCCAATGTGCTCATATTCAAATCCTCCTTGTAGGTAAGCATCACTACCTTTTCTTAAAATTCATACTAAATGACAGCGCTATCTTCATCAACGAAATGAAAACGTACTTTCGTCATGAACGTTGATGACAACATTTAAATTTAAATTATCCGGGATGGTATTATACCTGCATAATTCTTCTTAATATGACCTGTAGCTATAGAAATTAGTCGAAAAAACAGGAATTTAAATCTGCACAAACTTATAGGGAACCACCTTCTGTGCCAGAGTAAAACACGTAATTACGCTTCCAAAATGACAACAAAAAAATAGCCGCTATGGCAGATCATAGCGACTATTTTATACAAAAAACGAGCGAACTAACGATGCTCTTATTCAATTGAAAATCAATATAAAAAATTCAGAATAACACGCTCTTTTTTCATGCTGTATTGCCCCATTATTACTCCGAAATCAACTTCTCATACTGATCCGCAGACAGTAGCTTGCCCAATGTTTCCTCCACATCTTTGCCCATCTCTACTTCGATCATCCAACCTTTTTCATAGGGAGATTCATTTACTAGTTCAGGCGTACTTTCCAGCGCTTCATTCACCTTTAATACGTTTCCCGTCACCGGAGCAAAAAGGTCGGATACCGTCTTCACCGATTCAATCGTACCGATCTCCGCTCCCTGCTCAATCGTTACTCCCACCTCAGGTAATTCTACAAAAACAATATCACCCAGTTGATGCTGTGCAAAGTCCGTAATACCAACCCGCACCGTCCCATTCTCTGTACGCTGAACCCACTCATGTTCGTTTGTATACCAAAGTTGCTGCTTCACTTCACCCATCCTGTTCCCCTCACTTCCATATGAATAAAATCGCTTTTGCTCACCTGTATTAGACAGGTTAAGATTATGACAACAAGAACACTCATGTCAATAATACTAACAAAAATACTTCATATCACCTCATATAGCGTACTATATAAAAATATGATAGCTTATAACAAACGCTTACATATCCTTATTTATATATTAAATGTTTTTTCTATTGTTTTCGATGACATTTTTATTGACATTTTGAATGAATTTGCGTATTAATGGATTATAGCAAATACTTTGGGAAACACCCCGACAACTGCAAACGCGGATGAACGCAGAGGGAGAGACTGCCAAAAAGATTCGCATAGCTGTTGCCGCTTGTGAGACAGTTGTGCACGCGAATCGGATCAAGTTGTTATCTGCACAGCCAGGTAATATACCGCAGATCCCGAAGGTAGCGCCGAAGGAGTAAGCCTGCATTTGCAGGTGAATCTCTCAGGCAAAAGGACCTCTGCCGGACGCATCTCTGGAGAGCATTCGCTATTGGAGCGGATCACCCAAGAGGAAACCCGGTACATACCGGGGTAACTTTCTGGTATCAAGGACAGAGCTGAAAAAAGAGTATAGACTGCTGTCTATACGTTTTTTTCGGCCTGTCTTTTTTGTTTAGCCGATCACACCGGATAGGAGTGGAAAAATGACTAATTTGCGAAGAACACCGCTATATTCGTCCTACGGGACGCAGTCTGGGGTTCGTTGTATTGACTTTGGCGGCTGGGAGCTCCCCGTTCAGTTTAGCGGCATTCAAAAGGAGCATGAGGCCGTCCGCCAACGTGCGGGTTTATTCGATGTATCGCATATGGGCGAGTTTTTGGTTGAAGGCAAAGAGGCCGAAGCTTTTCTGCAAAGGGTGACCACGAATGATGTCAGCCAGTTGGAAGCAGGTCAGGCACAATATTCACTCCTGTGTTACCCCGATGGAGGTGTAGTAGACGACCTACTTGTTTACTGCAAAGGACCAGAACGCTACATGCTCGTAGTGAACGCCTCTAACATCGATAAGGATTGGGATTGGCTCATTCGCCATATGCCTGCATCCGTTCACATGGAGAATGTGTCTGATGCGATAGCATTGCTGGCGTTGCAAGGACCAGAAGCAGTACGAATTGCCGCAGCCGTGGCAGATACGGACATTACGAATCTGGCATCTTTCCGCTTCCATGAGGACGTGCCATTGTTCGGAGCAAAAGCTCTCGTCTCACGAACCGGATATACGGGCGAAGACGGTTTTGAATTTTACGTACCTGCCGCGGAAGCACCAGCCGTATGGGAGAGTTTGCTTCGTTTCGGTGAGTCGTATGGGCTGATTCCCGCTGGACTTGGTGCTCGGGATACCCTACGCTTTGAGGCACGGTTGCCGCTGTACGGACAGGAGTTATCTGCCACGATTTCACCACTTGAAGCCGGTCTAGGGTACTTCGTCAAGCTGAATAAAGGAGATTTTATCGGTAGAGAAGCACTGCAACGTCAGAAAGATCAAGGGATTCCTCGCAAATTGATCGGGCTGGAAATGATTGATCGCGGTATCCCACGCGCCCATTATCCGGTATTCGCAGAAGGACAACGCATCGGTGAGGTCACAACGGGAACTCAGTCGCCCACCTTGAAGCGTAATCTGGGCCTCGCCTTGGTGGACAGTCGTTTTAGCGTCCTCTCCACACCGCTGGAGGTTGAGATTCGTGGCAAACGCCTGCGTGCCGAGGTGGTGGCAACACCCTTTTATAAACGCCCGCGCTGATCTTAAACTCTCTTCATTTCAATAAAGCAAACATGTCAGATATGAACTTCCGGGTTTCTCATCTCACACTTTTTTATTAGCTAATTTACGATTTAAAATTTTGCTTTTCGAAAGGAGCCAGAACCTATGAAGCAGCATCGTTATCTCCCTATGACTGAGCAGGATCAAACCGAAATGCTGCGTGTGGTCGGTGTATCATCCATTGATGATTTGTTCAGTGACATTCCAGAGGCCATTCGATATCAAGGGGAACTCCCTCTTTCTTCTCGACTCGATGAGAAAGCCTTGACCCGCCACTTGGCCGAGCTGGCCAGACACAACGCCAATACAGACACACATGCCAGCTTCCTTGGCGCAGGAATTTATGATCATCATATTCCGTCCGTCATCCAGCACATCACTTCACGCTCGGAATTCTATACAGCCTACACCCCCTATCAGCCGGAAGTAAGCCAAGGCGAGCTACAAGCCATTTTCGAATTTCAGTCGTATATTTGCGAATTGACGGGCATGGCTGTAGCTAATGCCAGCATGTACGACGGAGCGACTGCACTGGCGGAAGCGGGCTCACTGTCCGCCGCAGCTACCCGCCGTAAACAGCTTATCGTATCGAGGTCCGTCCATCCAGAGGCACGTCAGGTATTGGCAGCCTATGCACGCGGATTGGATTTGGACATCGTGGAGATCGGCTGTTCGGACGGCGTAACGGATGCTGATGCGTTAGCGGCGGCCGTATCGGAACAGACCGCGGCTGTTTTGGTCCAAAGCCCCAACTTTTTCGGAGCCGTGGAAAACCTGAAGCCGATGGCTGATCTCATCCATGCGCACAAAGGTCTTTTGGTCGTCAGTGCCAACCCACTGGCACTTGGCTTGCTGGAAACACCCGGCAAACAGGGCGCGGATATTGTGGTAGGAGACGCGCAGCCACTTGGCATCTCCTCTTCTCTCGGCGGTCCGACCTGTGGATACTTTGCCGTTTCTCAGACACATATGCGCCGTATCCCTGGCCGCATTGTGGGTCAGACCACAGACCGCAATGGTAAACGCGGCTTCGTGCTGACCTTGCAAGCGCGGGAACAGCATATCCGACGCGAAAAGGCCACCTCTAATATTTGCTCCAATCAAGCGTTGCTAGCTTTATCCGCATCTGTATACTTGTCTGTTATGGGTAGGAAGGGGATCAAGGAAGTAGCCGAGCTAAATTTGCATAAAAGCCGATATGCCTTAGAGCAATTGCTGAGCTTGAAGGGCGTAACTTCCTCGTTTAACGCACCAACCTTTAACGAGTTTGCCCTTAGACTGCCTGAGGGTACAGATATGAGCAGACTCCAGACCGAGTTGCTAGCTGCTGGATTTATCGCTGGCTACGATTTGGGCCGGGACTATGAGGAACTTGCTGGTCACATGTTGATTGCCGTGACGGAGCAAAGAACCAAAGAAGAGATTGACCAATTTGTACACACCTTGGGGGGATTGCTATGACACACACCGGACAGGATCAGAAACAAGGGCTGTTGAAGGAACACGATCAAGCGCTCATTTTTGAATTGAGCCGTCCGGGTCGCATCGCCTATTCCCTTCCCGAGTGCGACGTTCCCCGTCGCCCGGTGGGAGAGCTTTTGCCAGATTATGCGCTGCGCAGCGAACCTGCGGCATTACCCGAGGTATACGAAGTAGACGTTATTCGGCATTATACCGCCTTGTCCCGGCGAAATTTCGGCGTGGACAATGGATTTTATCCGCTCGGCTCCTGTACGATGAAATACAATCCGAAAGTGAATGAGGATGTCGCCCGGTATACAGGCTTCGCCAAAATCCATCCATATCAGCCCGAGGAGAGCATCCAGGGTGCCATGGAGCTGCTGCATACGCTCCAAAATGATTTGGCTGCGTTAACTGGCATGGATGCCGTCACGCTTCAGCCCGCCGCGGGCGCCCATGGCGAATGGACCGGGCTGATGATGATTCGCTCATACCACGAAGCACGCGGTGAGCGACGTACCAAGGTGCTCGTGCCGGATTCCTCGCACGGAACGAACCCCGCCAGCGCAACCGTCGCGGGCTTCGAAACCGTCACCCTCCCCTCCACTCCTGAGGGGCTAGTGGATCTGGATGCGCTGCGTCAAGCCGTAGGCAACGACACCGCTGCGCTCATGCTGACCAACCCGAACACGCTTGGACTGTTCGAGAAGCAAATCACTGACATTGCTGCCATCGTGCATGACGCGGGTGGTCTGCTCTACTATGATGGGGCGAACTCCAACGCCATCATGGGGATTACCCGCCCCGGGGATATGGGCTTCGATGTAGTGCATCTCAATTTGCACAAAACGATGAGTACCCCGCACGGCGGCGGCGGCCCCGGCGCTGGGCCTGTCGGCGTAAAGCAACGGCTCATCCCTTATTTGCCCAAGCCGCTTGTCGTACGGGATCCGCAGGGGGTGTACCACTGGGACCGGGAACAGGGAGATTCTATTGGACGGGTTAAGGCCTTTTACGGCAACTTCGGTATTCTCGTTCGTGCCTACGCCTATATCCGTAGCTACGGTCCTGATGGCTTAAAGCGTGTATCGGAATGCGCTGTGCTCAATGCCAATTACATGATGCATCGGCTCGCTCCACATTTTGACCTGCCCTACCCTGGACATTGCAAACACGAATTCGTAATGTCGGGGCGAGGCTTGAAAAAATTTGGAGTGCGCACGCTTGATGT
The DNA here is from genome assembly GCF_002894905.1 of Paenibacillus sp. F4. Classification (NCBI taxonomy): domain Bacteria; kingdom Bacillati; phylum Bacillota; class Bacilli; order Caryophanales; family Paenibacillaceae; genus Paenibacillus; species Paenibacillus sp. F4. Next base: position 83,993 of record NZ_POVS01000017.1, on the reverse strand, counting down.
AGCCAAAAGGCTGCTTGATTTCGGCTACCATCCGCCTACAATTTACTTCCCGCTGAATGTAGAGGAGTGCATCATGATCGAGCCCACGGAGACGGAAAGTAAGGAAACACTTGATGCTTTTGTCGACACTATGATTCATATTGCGCGGGAAGCAGAAGAGAACCCTGAGCTGGTACTCAATGCACCATATACTACTCCAGTCACACGATTGGACGAAACTACCGCAGCCCGCAAACCTGTACTGAATTGCTCATGCAGTTAAAAACAAATTCTACTTAAAGGATGCAAAAAAGCCGGTATCTAAATAGATACCGGCTGCTGTATGTACACAGCAATTTTTTTTGTTGGAAAAAGATATAACCTTTGAAATGTAATACCCTTCCTTAGCCTTCGATGCTTTGAACCAATTCAACAACCTGTTCTGCTGTTTGCATGTCCAGAGCTTTTGTAGCCAGTTTTTCCATGTCCGCACGGGACAACTTGGAGATTTGACTACGTGCTGGCAGAATGGAAGTTGCGCTCATACTGAACTCATCAAGTCCAAGACCCAGCAGCAACGGAATTGCTGTTGTATCTCCTGCCATTTCACCACACATACCAACCCAACGTCCTTCACGGTGAGCGGCATCAATAACCATTTTCACCAGACGCAGAATGGATGGATTGTATGGTTGATACAGGTAAGAAACCCGCTCGTTCATGCGATCCGCTGCCATTGTGTATTGAATCAGATCGTTTGTACCGATACTGAAGAAATCTACTTCTTTTGCGAATTGATCAGCCAATACCGCTGTAGAAGGAATTTCTACCATGATGCCCAGCTGAATTTCTTCAGATACGGATACACCCTCGGCTACCAACTTTTCCTTTTCTTCCAACAAAACAGCTTTAGCTTCACGGAATTCGTTCAGCGTAGCAATCATCGGGAACATGATGCGCAGGTTACCATGCACACTCGCACGCAATAAAGCACGCAATTGAGTGCGGAAAATATCCTGGCGATCCAGACACAGACGAATAGCACGGAATCCGAGGAACGGGTTCATTTCTTTCGGCAGGTCCAGATAAGGAAGTTCTTTGTCGCCACCGATATCCAAAGTACGAACTACAACCGGCTTACCTTCCATTCTTTCCAGAACGGTTTTGTACGCCGTATACTGTACTTCTTCGGATGGAAGCTTATCGCGTCCCATGTACAAGAACTCCGTACGGTACAAGCCAACGCCTTCACCACCGTTGTCCAGAACACCAGCTACATCATTAGGCGTACCAATATTGGCTGCCAGTTCGACATGGACACCATCGACAGAAACCGTAGCTTCGCCGCGCAGCTTGCGCCACTCTTCGCGTTGCTTGTCGTATGCCACCTGTTTAGCACGGTATTCCGCAACAATCTCTTCGGTAGGGTTCACGAATACGTGACCATCCAAACCATCAACGATAATCAAATCGCCGCTTTTAGCTTGAGACAATATATTTTTTGTTCCCACAACTGCAGGAATTTCAAGTGAGCGAGCCATAATAGCCGAATGCGAAGTACGTCCGCCGATGTTCGTTGCAAAACCTTTAACAAATTCACGGTTCAGCTGAGCTGTGTCGGAAGGTGTCAAATCTTCTGCAAGCACAATCGTTTCTTCGGCAATTTCTGCAGGACTAACAAAATGAACACCAAGCAGGTGATTCAGGATCCGCTTGGTTACATCACGCATGTCCGATGCGCGTTCTTGCAAATAGGCACTTTTCATGTTTTCAAACATGGAAATAAACTGTGTAGCTACTTCATTCAAAGCATAGTCAGCATTAAGCTGCTCGTCTCTGATTTTAGCTTTAACCGGATCGATCAATTCAGGATCATTCAGGATTAGCAGGTGAGATGCAAAAATTTCTGCTTTCTTCTCTCCCAGCTCCTGAAGCGTTTTCTCCTTAATCGATTCCAATTCGGTTTGAGATTGTACCAAAGCCGCATCCAATCTCGCGATTTCAGCTTCAACATCACCAACCGCGCGTCTCTCTACAGCGTAATTCGGATGCTCCAAGATAAACGCCCGGGCAATGGCTATGCCTGCCGAAGCGGCAATCCCGGAAATTTTAAGCATGAACTTCGCCCAGCCCTTCGTTAACGATTACATTTTCAAGAGCTTTCAGTGCTTCGGCAGCTTCAGCGCCTTCGCAAATAATGTTAATAGTATCGCCTTGTTCCAGTCCCAGAGACAATACACCCAGAATGGATTTCAAAGTTACTTTTTTACCGTTAGCTTCGGCAAAAGATTCAGCACCGCTGAATTTGTTAGCTGTATTTACCAGTGCAGTTGCTGGACGTGCATGGATACCGTCTTCATCCGTAATTCTAAAAGTTGTTTGCATAATTTGTTCCTCCCACTTTCCTAAAGATAATATTTGTTTACACGCAGTATACCAGATAATTGATCAGACGGCCTAAGCCGCCTAATCAACTAATCCGAAACACATAGAGTTTATTTTATCGTAATTATACCATCTTCGCCAGCCTTCAATACTCCAGTTTTGTTTAAAGTTACCGAAGAACCTTCTGGAAGGTTAGTAAAAATGACAGGTGAAATGATGGATTTAGCGTTTGCCTTCACGTATTCCAGGTCTACTTTCATAATAGGCTGGCCAGCTGACACAAGATCGCCTTCGTTCACCAAAACGTCAAATCCTTGACCTTTAAGCTTCACAGTATTCACCCCAATATGAACAAGCACTTCTTTACCACCATCGGATTGAATACCAATCGCATGCTTGCTTGGGAATACATTGAATACTTTACCATAAACAGGGGACACAATCGTTCCATCATTTGGCACGACCGCAAAGCCGTCACCTGTCATACGTTCTGCAAATACCGGATCGGGAACCGTCGAGATATCAACCAATTCTCCGTTAACAGGCATTACAATATCTTCTACAATAATGGTTTGTTGTTCTTCTCCAGCTTCCTTCTCCTCTTGTGGAGCAGGTTGCGCCGGAGCTGGTGCTGGTGTACGTCCAGCCATGATATCAGCCATTTGAGATTTAATGGTGTCGGAACGTGTACCGAAAATTGCCTGTACGTTGTTACCGACTTCAAGAACACCCGATGCTCCAAGTTGTTTCAGACGGGCTTTGTCAACGTTCGATTTCTCATTAACCTCGATCCGAAGACGTGTGATACAAGCATCCAGATGCTTGATATTCGATGAACCGCCGAAAGCTGCCAAAATGTTGTGCGGGAGCTCGTCACTACTACCGACTGCTGCGCCATCCACATTTTCTGTAGCTTCTTCACGTCCTGGTGTTTTCAAGTTGAACTTCCGTATGATGAACCGGAATCCGAAGTAGTAAATAACTGCCAAAATCAGACCGACGATGATTACATACCACCAAGGCGTACGGGTTGGAATAATCCCGAAAATCAGGAAGTCAATAAATCCGCCTGAGAAGGTCATACCGATTTTGACATGTAAAATTTGCATGGTCATAAATGACAGACCTGCGAATATACAGTGTACTGCAAACAGCAGTGGAGCTACGAACAGGAAGGAAAATTCCAGTGGCTCCGTAATACCTGTCAAGAACGAAGTCAATGCTGCTGAACCCATGATACCTGCTACATATTTTTTGTGTTCTGGTCTTGCTTCATGGTACATCGCAAGCGCTGCTGCCGGCAAACCGAACATCATGAATGGGAATTTACCCACTTGGAACGTACTTGCTGTCAACGCCACTCCGTCGCGAAGCTGGCTGAAGAAGATCTGCTGGTCACCGTGAACGGTTTGACCTGCTTTGTTAACATATTCACCAAACTCAAACCAGAACGGTGAATACCAGATGTGATGCAAACCAAATGGAATAAGCGCGCGTTCGATAACCCCAAACAGGAACGCCGACAAAGTCGGGTTGGAATACACCATAAAGTGAGATACTGCGTTAAGTCCTTGTTGGACTGGAGGCCAGATCAGAACCAGCGCAAGTCCAACAATCAGTGAGGACACCGCCGTTGCAATTGGAACGAAACGCTTACCCGCGAAAAATCCCAGATACGAAGGAAGCTCAATTTTGAAAAAGCGGTTGTACATGGCCGCGGCCAGTATACCGATGATTATCCCGCCGAACACCCCGGTTTGAAGCGTTGGAATCCCCAACACGTTCGCATAACCCGGTATTTTTTGAGCAATCAGACCAGGTGTGACACCCACGGCTGTACCCAAAGTAATGTTCATAACGAGGTAACCGATGATGGCAGCCAAACCTGCGACACCTTCACCGCCCGCCAGACCGACGGCTACGCCGACTGCGAACAACAGTGCCAGATTATCAAAAACGATTTGTCCGGCATTCATCATGATCGTCGCTACCGATTGAACCCAGCCCGCATTTAATGCCGGAATGTACTGGAGAAAATCAGGATTGACCAGCATGTTACCGATACCCAATAAAAGCCCCGCAGCTGGCAAAATCGCTACAGGAAGCATTAATGCTTTACCGACACGCTGTAAAACGCCGAAAAGCTTTTTAAACATACCTTCCACATCCTTCTCTGAAATTTAGAACAGAGGCAAAACAACAAAAAAGGCATGAGCCGATTTAAGTATGTTTGAAAACAACCTTGGGATATAGAATGCCCCAGTAGGCTGTAAACAATCACAACTTAAAACAACTCATGCCTGATCGAATCAGTAACACGTTAAATGTTCAGTTAATGTTCAGTTGTTGTCTTCCTCATTGCAAAATTGATTATAGCACCCCACTAAATGCGAGGCAATACTTTTTTATTCCGGTTTTATCACTTTTGTTGCTCCCCCTGCTCTTTGCGTTGGGACAACCGCTGCAGATGCATTGTCAAATAACTAACCTCAGCCGGGTACACAGATTTACGGAGTCTTTTCTCCATAATTTTCGTGAGCTTCCAGGCCAGCATATACATTTCCGGATACTCCTCATTCAAAAGCTTGTCCAATCGATAAATCTCCTGCACAATTTCTCCTCGGCGCACACGTTCAATTGCAAACCTCAGATGAGTCAGCAGACGAGAATAATCAAGAGATTGGAGAGGAATACGATAATCCAGTGTCGTCTCGACAACCTGAACCATATCAGCAATCAGACGAGAATCCTTCCTAACCTCGGAGATATGCTGGTTTGTCATGGCGCTATAAATATGCAGGGCCACGAATCCGATTTCATCTTCTCCCAGATCTACATTCATCTTATCCCTAATTAAAGCAACAGCCTGCTCAGCCATCTTGTATTCCTGAGGATATATTTCCCTAGTCTCATACAAAAACGGATTATGAATCGTAATTCCCTGTTTATGACGGTTGATGGAAAAAGCAATATGATCAGTTAAAGCAATCAGTATGTGCTCATTTAGAGGCTTCTTTGCTTGAAGCTGAACAAGATGAAGCACCTCACCGATGACCTCAATGAGCTTTTCATCCAGCTCAGGAAGCAACCGTTTGTATTGCTCCTGTTCTTCATGGCTTTTTAATATAAATAATTTTTCAACTGAATCCAACGGCATAAGATCGCCGGGTCTGCGATTGAAACCGATTCCTTTTCCAATCACGACAACCTCATCATGCTCGGGATGCATCCCTATAATCACATTGTTATTCAGCGCTTTGGCCACTTTTAGGCTGCTCACATCCGCACCTCTTTTATCAGAACCTTGATCCTAAGAATTATAGCATGAAGCTCAGAGGAATCCACGTTAAAGTACCAAATATTCGGCTAAAGGTCAATAAAAAGAAAACGCTTTTCATCACATTGCCGGGAAATGCTGTGATGAAAAGCGGTCTTTTTGGTTAGGGATAGATGCTCCCCAAAGACTTATCGTTATTCTTTATCTGCTAGTGCTGCCTCCACCGAGGCTGGAAGAGGCTGCTTATTCGCTTCACCGGAGGACGGCACCGAATGAAGGCCTTTTTTCCCAGTGGTCAGCCCCTTGATTAACTGCTCCACATCAATACCGGATACACTCTTCAGCATCTCGGGTGCCGTAGCCATCAGTTCGGTGACATAATTGCTGACACGCGCTGCTCCTTCTCCTTTTCCCGTATCAACTACGGTTAGTTTATCAATGGATGCAATTGGTTCGGCAATACGTCCAGCCAGATCAGGCAGCATTTTCACGATAATATCGAGCACGGCGGCCTCTCCAAACTTCTGGAACGCCTCCGCCAGTTTTTCCTTGGCCTCCGCTTCTGCAAGTCCACGCAAACGGATAACATCTGCGTCTGCCGTACCTTTGGCGCGTTCTGCATCTGCTTCTGCTTGCCCGTTTAGACGTTTTTGTTCAGCTGACGCTTTAGCCTGGGTCTCAATCGAGTATTGCAGCGATTCAGCCTCACGCATTTTACGCGATTTATCTGCTTCCGCCGCTTGCTCGACCGCATACCGATCGGCTTCGGCCTTCTTTTTCACTTCCGCATCATATTGCTTTTCACGTACCTGTATTTCCTTGGTTTGAAGATCAATTTCCCGTTCCTTGCGCACCAGCTCGACCTTCATCTGCTCCTCGACAGCAGTCTGCTTGGCACGGGCCTCCTGAATGTGATAAGCCTGATCGGCTTCGGCCTTCGCTGTATCCTGTTCTTTCTTAAACGAAGCCACTTTCAGTTCCTTCTCCTTGGCTGCCTCGGCAATGTTGGTATCCCGCAGCAGTTCGGCCTTCTGGCCTTCCTGTTCCGCACGCGCCTTCTGAATCCTGGCATCCCGCACAGCCTCGGCTTCCGCAATCTCAGCATCCCGTTTCACAGCGGCAATTCTCGGCTTACCGAGTGCATCCAGATATCCGTGCTTATCACGCACATCTTTGATGGTGAATGAAACGATTTGTAAGCCCATTTTTTTCAGATCGCGAGCAGCTACGCCCTGTACTTCCTGCGCAAACCGATCCCGATTACGATATACTTCTTCCACTGTCATCGAGCCAAGGATTGCGCGCAAATGTCCCTCCAGTACTTCCTGAGCCTCTCCCCTAAGAGCCTCCAGTGGCTTCCCGATGAACTGCTCGGCTGCTGTGGCTACATCCTCAATGGAACTGCCGACCTTGATGATCGCCACACCATCCGCAATTACGGGAACTCCTTGCTCCGTATACACTTCCGGTGTGGTTACGTCCAGTTTGTGGGATAACAGAGAGATAAATTCGGACTGCTGGAAAATAGGCCAAATGAAGGCGCCCCCACCTCGTACAATTTTAATTTTGCGACCAGAGTCATCCTCGGAAATATTTTTATTTCCCAGAAAAGAACCTGTCACGATCATCCCTTCATCCGGTCCTACCGTTTTGTAGCGGGCCCAAAAAGCGATCCCTAATATGACGATAACGATAACAACAATCCCAGGGACCAACACAATATCTTGCAAATTTGACACTCCCGATCACGCTCCCTTCAAGTTAAGCGAATGCGCCGTCTATGTGTCCAGGTACGCTACGCGGACGACGCCCTCTGCGACCTCAACCACGACGATACGGGTTCCCGCAGCAAGCGGTTTGTGATCGAAGCTCGATGCTGTATGTATGGTGTTGCCTGCACCCAAGCGGATCATAACCTCCCCGTAACCAACCTCAGGTACAGGAATGGTGACCTCACCGATTCTGCCAGTCAGCTCACGCATGGAGAAGCCGCTGGATACCTCCGAATTCGCCATGGGCTTGATAAACGCAAAAAATACGAGCACTCCAATAACAAGTGCAATCCCTAAAGCAAGCACAACGACCCAGCCCATGGTCAGCTCGGTATACTTTGTCAGTAGTACACCAGCCCCGCCAAAAGCGGTCATGGCTCCAAGTAATACGACAGGCCTGAACCAATCAAGGCCCGGTAGCTCCAATCCACCATCCAGCCAACTACCGAGTACATCCCCGATCAGCACACTGACTACGGTAAAGATAGCGCCCCCTGCCAATAGCCACCAAAATATGGTTTCCATGCGACTCCTCCTTCCATGTACCTTTTCAGCCTGGTTTCCAGTCTATAACTATGTTTACGTATTCAACCTAAAAAAGTTTCAAAATTTTCCTCTAATATCCCAAATGAAACCCAAAAAAGCACGTTCGTACGTCTAATGACGTACAAACGTGCTTATAATGATATAAATGTCGGTTTACAGGGATGCTTTGTAAATTTCGACTACATCTTCGCGATTGAGCTTGTTAAAGCCACCAAAAGATCCGAATTTCACAGCTTTATCAGCCATAACATCGATTTTGGACGCATCAATATCGTAATCAGCCAGACGGCTTGGTGCACCAATCGAGTTCCAGAAATCACGCAATGCCTGAATACCTTCCAGCGCCACTTCTTCATCACTCTTGCCTTCTGGGTTTACATGGAACACATTGACGGCCAGTTGTTTGAAGCGTTCAGGCTTCACATGCAGATTGTGTTTCATCCAGTTCGGGAACAGAATAGCCAGTCCTCCACCATGTGGAATATCATAAACAGCAGACACAGCATGCTCAATATTGTGAGTAGCCCAGTCACCTGTTAGCCCCATGTTCAGGAAACCGTTCAGCGCCATCGTACCACAATACATAATCGTTTCACGCAGCTCATAGTTTTCCAGATCGTTGACCAGACCTGGAGCCGCATCCATGACCGTACGCAAAATCGTTTCGCACCAGCCAAGTTGGACCGGAGTATTGGATTCCAAATGAAAATAATGTTCCAGCGTATGTGACATCATATCTACGATTCCGTAAACGGTTTGATTTTGTGGCAGTGAGTATGTGTTCACTGGATCAAGAATGGAAAACGCAGGGAACGCAAATACGCTACCCCATCCCAATTTTTCCTGTGTTTTTTCATTTGTAATAACAGAACCCGCATTCATTTCAGAACCGGTAGCTGCCATGGTCAAAACCGTACCTAATGGCAATGCTGCCTGTGGTGCCGCTTTACGCTCTGCAAAATCCCACATGTCGCCATCATATTTTGCACCAACAGCAATGGCTTTGGAACAATCCAGCACACTACCGCCGCCTACAGCCAGAACGAGGTCGATTTGATGTGTTTTACACAATTCCACGCCTTTATGTACTGTAGATAAGCGAGGATTCGGTTCCACACCAGCCAGTTCCGTTACCTCTGCACCGATTTCACCAAGCAAACTTATTACATTATCGTACAAACCGCTGCGCTTAATGCTGCCGCCGCCATATACAAGCAGTACACGTTTACCATATTTAGGAACTTCACGCTTGAGAGCCTCCAATTGTCCTTTACCGAAGATCAATTGTGTAGGATTATAAAATTCGAATGCTTTCATCGCAAACGCCCGCCTCCAATAGTTCTAAAGTTTAATGTTAAGAAACTACTCTATTATAACCTTTTCGGTTACAGGAAACAAATATGCTTTATTTTCAGAAAAAAACCACACTCCTTGAGGGAGCATGGTTCCATGTCATATCTTGGGAGGGTTCTCGTAGTGTATTATGTGCTGCACAAGCAATTTTATTCTCCCAAAGTATATCCCAATTGTTTCATAAAACGACCAAACGCTTGCTGCCCGGATTCATTCCGCTTATACACTCCTGCATGCTCTAAAATTTCACTGAATTTCAGTCCAACTTCATTTTGTACGGTACGAACAGCCGTCTCCTTGTCAGGCAAACGACCGAACCGGGTATTTAACTGGTAAATCCAGTCTGCATGCTTAAACAGTGGATGTCCTTCCTGCTGCATAGCCACAGCCAGTTTGTCATCCCCACACAAAATATCTGCAATTCCATCCAGTTCATTCTTGAGCCGCCCTGGTAATATGGCAAGTCCCATAACTTCGATCAGACCGATATTTTCCTTCTTGATGTGATGCATCTCGCGGTGAGGATGGAAAATCCCCTCCGGATACTCTTCACTCGTTCGGTTGTTACGCAGTACGAGATCCATCTGATACCTGCCTTCGGAATCACGGCGCACAATCGGCGTCACAGTATTATGCGGAATCGTTTCCCCCTCCTGCTCTGTGTGAGAGAGGACATCGGCTACAGGATCACTATAAGCTTTCCAAGCTTCAAAAGCAGCATTTCCCGCCTCCAACAGAGCCTCGGCATCTGTTGACGTAAAACGGATGACCGACATCGGCCAGTTTACAATCCCTGCTGTAACCTGCGGGAACGCTTCATTATGGTATACGCCGTCCACACCCGCTTTTTCAATTGGGAATGTATGACGACCACCCTGAAAATGATCATGGGTCAGAATCGATCCGCCGACAATCGGCAGATCCGCATTGGAGCCAATAAAATAATGCGGAAACGCTTTCGTAAAGGCCAGCAATCGGCGCAGTGTATCCTTTGTAAGCTTCATCGGTACATGATCATGATGGAACACAATGCAGTGCTCGTTGTAATACACATAGGGTGAATATTGAAAAAACCACGGTTCCCCATTCAATTCCACCGGAATGATGCGCAAATTTTGACGGGACGGATGATTTACTCTGCCTGCATATCCGACGTTTTCACGGCATAATTGACACTTGGGATAAACAGGCGGCGGCAAAAGCTTCGCCATCGCAATTTCCTTGGGACTTTTTTCTGGCTTGGACAAATTAATCGTGATTTCCATATCTCCGTAAGATGTCGACTGATTCCAGTACACATTGCTGGCAACCCGATCCATTCGGATGTAGTTCGAATCGATGGATAATTGATAAAAAGCATCTGTCGCCGCCTCTATGCCACGTTCAGTCTCCGTTTGATGAAAGTCACGGATGACTTCAGACGGTCTTGCCATCAACAGTCCCATGATTTTGGAATCCAGCAAATCACGATACGTATCTGTGTTTTCAGGGATAAGTCCAGTGGCAAAACCATAATCTATCAATACATTAAGCACAGGCTGGAGAGCTTCGGGGGCCATAACGCCCCCTGCTTCCCCACCTGAATAAGGCTCCGAAAACCCAAACTGCTCCAATAGCAGATTACGGCTATAATCTGTATCCTGCGGACCGATCAAGCCCTTGTTTTGTGCGAATGCAACCAGTTGCTCCACCGCATATAGAGCCGATTGCTGCACAGTTTCGTCGATGTCATGGGCCAAATGCCGGGAATGTTCCCGGCCTTGGCCTTTATCTGCGGATTGGCGCTCGCTCATATGTCATCGTCTCCCGTCTATTCGTCGCCGTAGCCGTGAGGGTGCGACTGATGCCATCCCCATGCTCCGCTAATAATATCCTCCAATTGGGTACGTGCTGGACTCCAGCCCAACACTGAACGAGCCTTGTCAGAAGATGCAACCAATATCGCTGGATCGCCTGCGCGGCGTGGCTCTGTCACAACTGGAATGTCGAGCCCAGTGACCTTGCGTGCCGTCTCAATAACTTCTTTTACAGAGAAGCCCTGTCCATTGCCCAAGTTAAATATGTTGCTGTCATTGCCTTCGCGCAAGTAATTTACTGCACGCACATGAGCATCCGCCAGATCACTCACGTGAATGTAATCCCGAACACACGTGCCGTCAGGTGTCGCATAATCCTCACCAAACACAGCGATGTGTGGACGCTGTTTCAAGGCTGTCTGGAGCACCAACGGGATCAGATGGCTTTCTGGTCGGTGATCTTCACCGATCTTGCCGCTCTCATGCGCACCAGCCGCATTAAAATACCGTAAAGACACATATTTGATGCCTAAAACTTTATCAAACCACGACATCATGCGCTCCATCATCAGCTTTGTTTCACCATACACGTTGGTTGGCTCTGTACGGTCTCCCTCTTCAATCGGCACCTTTTCCGGTTCGCCGTAGGTAGCCGCAGTAGAGGAAAACACGATTCGGCGCACTCCAGCATCCTTCATCGCCTCCAGCAAGCTCAGCGTGCCAAATACATTGTTGTCGTAATATTTACCAGGATTTTGCATGCTTTCTCCAACCAGCGAATTGGCTGCAAAATGGATAACTGCATCGATACTATTTTCAGAGAACAGTTTGGACAGTAGTTCTTTATCCCTCAAATCCCCTTCATACAACTTGCCTCCAAGCAATGCTGCTTTGTGCCCGGTTTGCAAATTGTCCAGCACCACAACTTCTTCTCCCAGATCCAACAGTTCTGCTACGGTATGTGAACCGATATATCCAGCTCCACCTGTGACTAAAATGGCCATGTTATTCGTCCTCCTTCAGTTCTTTTACTCCGTCTCCTGCCTTGCATACATAAAAGCTAGCTTCCAGCCCTGTGCGGGTCTGATAAGCTTCGCCGACTTCCTTCACAAAACGTTCCACATCGTCCTCATGAACCAATGAAACCGTACAACCTCCAAATCCGGCTCCTGTCATACGAGCACCCAGCGTGCCAGGAATGCGTCGTGCTTCTTCAACCATGACGTCCAGCTCCGTGCAGCTGACCTCATACAAATCGCGTAATGAATCATGAGAAGCATTCATTAACTGACCAAAAGCTGCAAGTTCATTCGCCGCGAGAGCATCGACAGAGGCCAACACACGAGCGTTTTCCTCCACCACATGCTGTGCCCTCCGACGCACTGTTTGGTCCGCGATGTGATGTTGAAGCTCTCCGAAACGTGCCTCATCCAGCTGAGCGAGGTATTCCAGTGACGGCTCCTGCTGCTGTAAAATGGACAGTGCTTCGGCACACTGGCTACGACGCTCGTTATAGGCTGAGTCCACCAAACCGCGACGCTTGTTTGTATTGCCGATCACGAGCTTATAAGCCCCCGTGCGGAATGGCACTTTACGGTACTCCAACGTATCGCACATCAGCAGAATTGCATGATCAGCTGCTCCGTTCGCTACAGCGAACTGGTCCATAATGCCGCAATTGACACCAACGTAATTGTTTTCTGCCCGCTGGGACAACAAAGCGATTTCGACCGTATCTGTTTCCTGTTTCTCGATCGTGAGAAACGCGTATCCTGTGACAACCTCAATGGAGGCTGAGGAGGATAATCCAGCACCATTCGGTATTTCTCCATGATAGAGCAGGTCATATCCGTTAGACGGATAAACTCCCTTTTCAGCCAACTCCACCAGCACACCCACCGGATAGTCCACCCACTCATCCGTTTTGTTTTTACCTATTTCTCCGCGGGAGATAGATACTTCATACGACAGGTTTGTTGAAGCAAAATGAATTTCATCATCATTGCGCGCACGAAGGATTAGCGTCGTTCCGAATTCCAGCGCAGCCGGGAGTACATAACCACCGTTATAGTCGATATGCTCTCCAATCAGATTGACACGTCCAGGTGCATGAAATATCCGCAGTTCATTGCTGCTTTCACCATATTTTTCAATAAAATGTTTCTTTAATTCAGTAGAGTTCATATCCGCATCCACCTCATATACCGTTAGTAAAGTGCCCTCCTGATTTCCCTGTAACATCTTAATCAGGTTGACATCTCTTATGATTTCAGTATAAATGAAAGCGTCACACAATGTAATGCATCCATGTGTTTAAGCTATGGATAAATGTGACTTGGATATGTACAATGTAAGTATACCGCATCCGCTAAACCATTCACAAATGCAGGAAGGATGACCCTATTTTGCAAGCGCATTCATATAGTTATTCCGTCGCCTCTAATCCGGTGTTTTATGAAAATAGCCCGCTGCATGTGCTTTTTGCAGGAGAGAGCCAAACCAAATCCGGTCATGCCGTGGGGCCGAAAATCTATGATTACTATCTGCTTCACTTTGTAGAATCGGGCAGAGGTATCTTCCGAACGGAACAGCACACATATCAGCTTGAAGAAAACGATTTTTTCCTTATTCATCCCGATCAGCTGGTGAGCTATACCTCTGATGAAGAGGAACCGTGGCGTTATCGTTGGTCTGCGTTTACCGGACACCATACTGAGCAGGTGGTGCAGGAGGCCGGGCTACGTGTTCACCAGCCTGTCTTTCATGCTTCCGATCAAAGTCCCATCCCCGGTTATTTGGAGCAAATGCAATTGGCCTTTTATAGCAGAAAATCTAGTTCTCATCTATCAGCCTTGGGCTATTTGTATCTGATTATGGGGGAAGCAGGCAATTACCTGAGTGACTGGACTGATCCGTCCGGGGCGGATTCGCAAATTCAACGTACCGTCAAGCAGATGGTTCAATATATGTCCACTCAGTACGCACACCCCGTTTCCATTGAGCAAATGTCTGAAGGACTTGGTTATAATCGTGCGTATTTGTCACGGATATTTAAAAAGGAAACGGGCATCTCCCCCGTCACCTATCTGCTTAAGCTAAGAATCGACAAATCACGTCAACTGCTGCGTGAACGTCCTGAACTATCTGTAGAGCAAGTGGCCGCTTCGGTCGGACTAACCGATGCCTTATATTTCTCACGTCAATTCAAGCGCTTCTGTGGTCAGTCTCCAACCGAGTACCGAAGCAAGGTTAAACAATACCCACAGTCGTAAAGCAGACTTAAACAGCCCGCATCCTTCAAACGGATGCGGGCTGTTGGTTATTTATTGTATAAGAGGATGCGAAATTAGGCCGATGACTACAGAATAACTTTCACCATAAGGCTGTGCCGCCGTCCTGTCAGTTCCCGGCATTCAGAATCGAATCAATTCGATCCAATTCCTCCTGAGAAAAGTCCAGATTGGATAAGGTAGCAACATTTTCTTCAATTTGGCTTACACGGCTTGCCCCAATCAAGACAGAGGTCAGACGTTCGCCGCGCAGAGCCCAGGCCAGCGAGAATTGAGCCAAACTTTGTCCGCGTGCAGCAGCCATCTGATTCAGGGCGCGTACCTTGCGAAGTGTCTCTGGCGTTACATGGTTCTCATTCAGGAAAACCGATGTACTCGCTGCACGTGAATCCTCGGGAATTCCGTTCAAATATTTATTGGTCAGCAGTCCCTGCGCCAGCGGGCAAAAGGCAATGCTGCCTACCCCGTTTTCGTCCAGTACATCTTGTAATCCGTTTTCAATCCAGCGGTCGAGCAAGGAGTATTTCGGCTGATGAATCAGAAGCGGTGTTCCCAGCTCCTTCAGAATGCGAGCTGCTTCTGCTGTCTGCTCCGCACTATAATTGGACACACCCACATACAGTGCTTTGCCGGAACGTACGATATGATCCAGTGCTCCCATTGTTTCTTCCAGCGGCGTATTAGGATCAAATCGGTGAGAGTAGAATATATCGACATAGTCCAGCCCCATCCGCTTCAGGCTCTGATCCAGACTAGATATCATATACTTGCGAGATCCCCAGTCACCATAAGGCCCTGCCCACATATTGTATCCCGCTTTGGTAGAGATGACCAACTCATCCCGGTACGGTTTCATATCACTGGCTAATATTTGTCCAAAAAATTCCTCAGCTGATCCCGCAGGAGGACCATAGTTATTAGCTAAATCAAAATGCGTAATCCCCAGATCAAAGGAGCGAGTAATCATGCTACGGCCATTCTCTGCGTTGTTAATCCCGCCAAAATTGTGCCACAAGCCCAGAGAAATAGCGGGCAGTTTTAGACCTGATCTCCCTGTACGGTTATATTTCATACTTTCATAACGATCTTCGCCAGCTAAATAAACCATGCTATCCCAGCCTCTCTCGAAACATTGTAATGTCCATCACAACATCATCATAGCGCTTTTATCCAGGCGTTGACAAGAAAACGATTACAGACCTAATTGATGAGCAAGTTTTTCCATAACTTTACCGATTGGATCGGTGATCAAAAGATCCGCCTTATGATCATACGAGGTGGGATCTGTATTCAGCAGCACCGTATGTTTACCACGAAAATAAGTAATCAAGCCCGCAGCAGGATGTACTGTCAGCGACGTTCCTCCAATTAACAGCAAATCAGCCTGCGAAATAGCCTGAACAGATTGAATAATGGTATCCTGATTCAGCTCCTCCTCATATAAAACGACATCCGGTTTGATAATTCCTCCATCTATTGGACATTTGGGTACAACCTCAGAGCTGTTCATCACTTCATCTAGGCTGTAAAAACGTCCGCATTCCATACAGTGGTTCCGATGCACCGAGCCATGAAGTTCTAGTACATTCACACTGCCGGCAGCCTGATGTAAGCCGTCAATATTTTGGGTCACAACCGCTTTTAGACGGCCTTGCTTTTCCAATGACGCGAGGAAATGATGACAACCGTTCGGCTCCGCATCGGGATGCAGCATTTTGCTGCGATAGAAGTCGAAGAACACTTCAGGATGCTTCACAAAAAATGAACGGCTCAGCATAACCTCAGGGGAATAAGGCAATTTCTCCTCACTTTGATATAGGCCTGCTGCCGAACGAAAATCCGGAATACCGCTTTCCGTCGATGTGCCTGCACCGCCGAAAAAAACAATATTCTGCGATTGCTGTATCCATTCCGCCAACGTATTAACTTTCATACCCTACGCACCTCCAGCTCTTCATATCCACGAACAACCTTATCCGCATCCAGCAAATGACCAGAACGTTCTGCTTCTGGCGCAAATCCAATAGCGAGCCGCACTCCGGCACGTTTGCCCATCTGCATGTCCCCATTGCTGTCTCCAATGACTACCACGTCCGCCGGCGACAATCCTAGTAACGAGCAGGCTTTTTCAGCCATTTCCGGGTCAGGCTTACCATATGTAACCCTATCATGTCCGATAATCTCATCAAAATAGGATGTCAGCCCCATCCACTCCAAATGCTCCTGTGCAGCCTCTGTACTGTCAGAGGTCACAACCGCTAGCTTCAGCCCGGCATGGCGGCTTTGCTCCAGCAATGTCCGCAACCCTGGAAACACCTTCGCTGCCCGATGTCGCCGAATATCAGCCATCGCCGTTTTATTAAAGTCGCGGACAAGCCGCACAGCTTCATTCCACGGTACACCAGCATTATAAAGCTGCCAAGCCAGTACTCCCGTACTTTCGTCCACCGTCCCCATAGCCAGCGGGCCAGAAGGATCGTAACCGATCACACGTCCCTCCTGATCGTGAACAGTACCTAGAATACTGCCTTTTTCCACCGTAAAACCGGCACCCGCCACGGTAAGATGCTGCTCCATCATATCCAGTATAGAACGAGCCCAGGGGCCCCACAACTGAATAAAATCCAGCAACGTTCCATCTTTATCTAATAAAATACCACGGCATGGGTACCGCTCCCCCTGCACGATCAGCTCAGACATGCAGCACACCTCCTTTACTGATTCTTAGCAGCCACATCCACACTCTCTTTCATCCAGTCCTGTAAAGCCGTTACCGTCTGATTCCATTGCTCAACAGCGCTAATTTTCGCAGGATTATCTCCTTTTTGGACACCATAACTGCCGAATTGGGCATGGTTCCCCCCTTCGACTGTAAAATACAGCGTGTTGGCCGGTAAATAAGTTCTTCCACTTTGGACATTTTCCATCTGGACGACTCCATCATCACTTCCCAGTAGAGAAATAACGGGCAGATTTTTATCCTTTAAATTACCCTCGTTATCCGGGTAGGAGGCGAGGAAAAATACACCTTTGACCTGATCAGGATGTACAGCTGCATATCGGGCCGCCATCACACCGCCTAACGAATGGCCTCCAATAACAAACGCTTCTTTCGGATATGCCTTTAGCACTTCATTCGCTAAATCCGGGGAGATCAATGCAAGGTTCAGTGGCATTTTTGCAATGATCACATGATGACCCTTTTCCGCCAGACGGCGCGCCAAGGGCGCATAACTTTCGGGCTTCACCAACGCCCCTGGATACAAAATGACTCCAGTTCCGCTTCTTTTTACAGGCTCAAAACCAACCCAATGTTCTTGTTCATTTACTTTTACAGCATCCGCTACTTCGGCTAATGCAGCAGCAGCCGTCTCGTCAGGCTGATAAGGCGTAAATACCTTCCATGCTCCCCACCCTGCGATCAGTACAATGACAATCAGGATGCCCGAGAGAATTTTCCATATTTTCCGAGGACCACGTGTCCCATATGAATTGTATGATCTTCTTGTTCTTCTTCTCATTGTAAAAGTTCCTTTCGCCTTTTGTACCTCGAAATTCGTAATTTGAATATAAAATGTGTCGCTGTATTCATCAGCGTAACTATAGCCTTGTTAGGGTAACATCGTTGTACATACAGGGTCAAATCAGCATACATTTCCAGGTATTAGCCCATCTTTGTCCGGTGTTCAAGCATTCGCCACATAATTAGGACATGGTAGCGCTTACTGTTGTGAAAAAAATCACAATGATAAAGTCCAGAGTATCGTACCTTGTTCCTTGTAAAGAATTATTTTTTAAATAGTTTAGTCGGCAGAAGCCGTTCGGAGGGAAACACATGACGACAAGCCATGATGTACAAGGGGAAAGCTTCTTTCTCAATTTGCGATTTCTGTTGATCATATGCGTATTTGCAGGGAATGCTCTGGAGCCTCTAGTCGGTTCACTTCATATTGCCCAACAATGGTTCAGCTGGATATTCATGTTTCATATGCCGTTGTTTGTACTCGTTACAGGCTACTTTGCCCAAACATCTTTGACCGGATCCGCAGGCCGAAAAGTTCTGCTTCAGATCGGTATGCAATATCTTATTTTTCAATCGCTCTATTCGATCTTGGATGTTGCACTCTTCCACGTTCCTCATATCCATCATTCGTTCTTTGCTCCTTATCTGCTACTCTGGTTCCTTGCCAGCCATATCTGTTGGAGACTGCTAATGCTGTCTTTTCAGAAAATACCACCTGTCCTCCAATTGGGTATATCCGTGCTGCTGGGTGTCCTCGTCGGGTATCTCCCTGTGGATGGTATATGGCTGAGCGTATGCAGAACCTTTGTTTATTTGCCTTACTTTGTAGCAGGTTATCATTTGAATTATGCGGACGTTCGGCGGTTCTTCACAGCTCCAGTCCGCATAATCGCTGGCGTTGTATCTCTTCTGCTTTTGGTACTGGCGGGAACGTCGTATTTCGGCATCCCCGCAGGCTGGCTGTATGGCAACATGACTTACGGTGAATTGGGCCATACCGAATGGTACGCAGGAATTTACCGCATCGGCATTTATGGAGTTCAATGGATAGCATCCATGGCGTTCCTAAGCTTTGTTCCAGCTGTCACAGGACGTATAACCGAGATGGGCAGACGGACACTATATGTCTTTTTACTCCATGGCTTGATCGTCCGTACCGTTGTTGCGAAGGGGGTCTACGAATATATAGATACTCCAGTGGAAGTCATGTTGATTGTAGTGTGTGCTGCAGGTCTGTGCTGTATGTTGACCATGCCTTGGGTTCGAACTGCAACACGACCTCTGATTGAGCCACAGGTAGAGTGGATGCTAAAGCCAGCTCCTTATCCTTTTAGACGGTCCGCGTAATCTTTTTATCCCTTTTTTATTTAACATTGAACACGTGACAACCCACTCACAGACGAACATGTAAGCGAGTCTACCCTCTCTTTACTCCACTTAGAGCCTGTTTCATACAGGCGTGATGTGGTAAGTAAAGGATGCGCGCAACAAAAAACAACTTTTTTATTAAGGAGTGATTTGTAATGGCACGTAATCAAAATCAGGGGAAAATGAGTCGCGAAGAAGCAGGTCGTATGGGTGGAGAAGCTACTTCCAAGAAGCACAATAAGGAATTTTATCAGGAGATTGGTAAAAAAGGCGGGGAAGCAACCGCAAACTCTCATGATAAAGAATTTTATCAGGAAATCGGCAAAAAGGGCGGCGATGCTACAGCTGAGTCGCATGACAAAAATTTCTACAGAGACATCGGTCGTAAAGGCGGCAGAAATTAAGGTGTAGTGTCATATTCCGCCCTCCTTTAACATAAAAACAAGCCTGAGCCCATCCGCTTTATTGAGGAATGGGCTCTTTCATATTTTACCTGATACGCAAACCTATCAGTATACATATTTCTAAGAGAATCACATTCTAACCTCTTCTAAATGCAATATATAGACAAATAAAACTGCTCATATCTATATATTGTTGATCACAGAACACTTCTTGTACTTTTTCAAAATCTTCATATATGTAGAAAAAAGCTCACATCTATGATAGACTCTTTAGAAAACATCTGCGCTATTACGGCGTCCATTGAACGCCATACTATTTTTATACTTTGGGGGGAAACCAGCATCATGACAGCTAAGACGAAAATGCGTTCCGATATGATTAAAAAAGGCTTTGACCGCGCTCCTCACCGCAGCTTGCTGCGCGCAGCGGGTGTCAAGGAGGAAGATTTTGACAAACCGTTTATTGCGGTATGCAACTCGTATATTGATATCGTACCGGGCCACGTCCATTTGCAGGAATTTGGCAAAATTGTCAAGCAAGCCATTCGTGAAGCAGGCGGTGTACCTTTCGAGTTTAACACCATCGGTGTAGATGACGGCATTGCCATGGGACACATCGGTATGCGTTATTCTCTGCCAAGCCGCGAAATTATAGCTGACTCTCTGGAAACTGTCGTTTCTGCTCACTGGTTTGACGGTATGGTTTGTATTCCTAACTGTGATAAAATTACCCCTGGCATGATGATGGGCGCATTGCGCGTTAACATTCCAACTATTTTCGTCAGCGGCGGCCCTATGAAAGCTGGTAAAGACAAGAACGGACGCTCTATTTCCCTGACCTCCGTCTTCGAAGGCGTAGGTGCATATCAGGCTGGCAAAATCGATGATCAAAGCTTGCTTGAATTAGAACAATATGGCTGTCCGACATGTGGCTCCTGTTCAGGGATGTTCACAGCGAATTCCATGAACTGTCTCGCAGAAGCGATGGGTCTGGCTATGCCGGGTAACGGCACCATTCTTGCAGTAGCAGAAGAACGTAAAGAATTCGTTAAACAATCTGCACGCCAATTGATGGAATTGATTAAGCTGGATCTTAAACCACGTGATATCGTGACTAAAGAAGCTATTGATA
Organism: Paenibacillus sp. F4; assembly: GCF_002894905.1. Lineage (NCBI taxonomy): Bacteria > Bacillati > Bacillota > Bacilli > Caryophanales > Paenibacillaceae > Paenibacillus > Paenibacillus sp. F4. Next base: position 63,168 of record NZ_POVS01000017.1, on the reverse strand, counting down.
ATGCATTTGCATTGGATATGGCAATGGGCGGTTCCACGAATACCGTATTGCATACATTGGCACTTGCCCATGAAGCAGAAGTTGACTACCCTATCGAACGTATTAATGAAGTGGCAAACCGCGTGCCTCATTTGTCCAAATTGGCACCTGCTTCCGACTATCATATCGAGGATGTTCATAATGCAGGCGGCGTAAGCGCAGTGCTGAATGAATTGTTGAAGAAACCGGGCGCACTGCATGGTGACTGTATTACAGTAACCGGAAAAACCATTCGTGAAAACGTAGAGGGTCAGGAAATTCTGGACACTAACGTTATCCATAAACTGGACAACCCGTATTCCGAACGTGGCGGTCTGGCTGTATTATTCGGTAATCTGGCACCGCAAGGCTCCATCATTAAAGTCGGTGCAGTTGATCCTTCGGTTGGTGGTTATCACAAAGGTCCTGCTATCTGCTTTGATTCACAGGAAGATGCACTGGCAGGTATCGCCAACGGTAAAATTAATGAAGGACACGTTGTTGTTATCCGTTATGAAGGTCCAAAAGGCGGACCTGGTATGCCTGAAATGCTCGCTCCAACTTCACAAATCGTGGGCATGGGGCTTGGTGCCAAGGTGGGTCTGATTACAGACGGACGCTTCTCAGGTGCTTCCCGTGGTATCTCCATCGGTCATATTTCCCCCGAAGCCGCAGAAGGCGGACCTATCGCTTTTGTTGAGGATGGCGATATCATCGAGCTGGACTTGAACAATCGTAAGATTGAGCTCCACATTACGGACGAAGAATTCGAACGTCGTCGCGCCAACTGGAAAGGCTTTGAGCCGAAGGTGAAAACGGGTTACCTGGCACGTTACTCCAAGCTGGTGACGAACGCAAGTAACGGCGGGATTATGAAAATCTAAATGCTTTGCTAAGATAGGATTACTTTATGAACGGCTAAAAAGCCTTTCGATCCCTAACAATGGATCGAGAGGCTTTTTTATTAGGTCATTAGGGTTAGCCTATTCAGTCATTTCGCTGTTGAGTGTATGGACATCATCTCTCTTAGCTGTTTGCTCAAGAGCTTCGTCTAAGCGGTGTAAGTCTCCCTCATGAAAACGGTCAAACAAGGTATCCATTGGCATCACAATCAGTTTCGGTACCATTACATCTTTTTTTTCACCCAATTGCGCTGAACCCGAAGGATGGATAACACGAAATAACAGCTTTAGATATACAGTGGACACATGCTTAAACAGTCCTTTGGGAAGCTCCCGAACTTGAAATCCCAACTTCTCTGGTCCCCGATGAATCATACTTACTGCGTAGATCGCCTTTACACCCTTCATTTCAGAATCATGTACAATGCGTTGGGCCAGATCAGGAAGTTGTTTTTTTACAATCCGAATTAATTGAATGGCTAGATGTACCATCGACTTTGCCGTCGAACCTAATTGAAACAACTTTTTATTATCAAAATGAAGCTCGATTACCGGGTCCCCTTTTTCTAGCCACCTGCTGTTCTCCATATTTACATTTGGCCCATGATAGATACGGCGACGATAATAAAAGATCGTATCCTCCTTGCTTACGGGACGAAGACGAAATAAAATATGGAATAGCCGCTCATACTGGAGCCATCCAAATACCAGCGTTCTTTTTAACCAGCCCGTACTGGACATCTCGGAGGCAGTAGGTTGATTGACAGACTGACGGCAAAACAATGTATCCACCCGTACGCTGCGTAATTGTCGTTCTTGGGCGACCCTCAGCAGCTTCTCCAGTGCGATTAGCATATTCTGGGGCGCTTCCACGTCTGCCCCCAATGTCGTACCACAGTCATGGAGCAGCATCACCTCGCCACCCCTCAGCTTTTTGAGCATTCTCTCTGCTAATTGTTTCGCTCCAATGCTTGCCTTCCAGTCCCCGAACATGGAGGACCATAATACGATCCGACGACCATGGGTGTTGGAAATATCAAAAAAGTTCACTATCCCCCAAGGGGGGCGATAAAAGGTCGTTCCCTCGCCAGTTACTCGACGAATGACTGACTCTGTCTGAGCAATTTGTCTTCTGACGGTAACAGGCCTCATAAGCCAATTCGATTTGTGCACATAATTATGAATACCGATTAGATGTCCTTCATCATGCATGCGTTTCAGAAGTTCAGGGTGTTTTTCTGCATTCATCCCAACAACAAAAAAAGTAGCCTTGGCATCAAAACGCTTCAGTAAATCAAGCAGCTGTGATGTATACACTGGATCAGGGCCGTCATCAAAGGTGAGCGCATATTCTTGCTCACTTTTGCCGCGCCTGAACACCCGGAAACCAAATATACGACTAACCAGCGCCGGAATAAAAGCATAAAAAGTTGAAATGTAAAACATCCATAACAGCAAAGTCTGCACGTTTTATCCCCACTTTTCTATTCTGAACTCCCCAAGCAGGCTTCCTGAGGAAAACTCACTTACTTATATGTTATCACAATGACGCAAACATGCCGAGATTTCGCTATTGCATATGGTCAGCATTGAGGTTCAATTTAGTGTACAATAAATAAAAATCTAAAAGGAGTCGTTGTATACATATGCTTCCATTGTACAAAAAATATTGGCGTACCGTTTTTGATATCGGTCTGATCGTATTAACCGTGTATTTAATTATGTTCGTATCCAGCAAACTCTATCAACTTGCCGCACCTGTGTTCCTTTCGTTCGTCGTGTTCTGGTGCATTGAACCTGCTGCCCGTTATTTTCATCGTAAAGGAATGAAAAAGCCTTTTGCCTCCGCACTCTCCGTATTGCTGTTTATCATCCTTTTACTTGCTATTTTTTTCGGATTGGGCTTGATTCTGGTTACGCAATTTACAAAAGTCGCGCAAAACCTTCCACAATATACTCAGATTATCCAAGCGGAATTCACGCGATATCTTCATCTTTCTCAAGATAAAATCGCTGCTTTACCTCCAGGTGTTACCGAACGTGTGAATGATTATTTTGCGACTGCCACCACCATTGCTACGAAGTGGGCACAGCTAGGATTATCCTTTTTCATACAGTTCCTCAGTTCTTTCACTGTTTTTATGGGCAACTTTGCCATTGCAATCATTCTAGCGTTCTTTTTAAGTATGGAAATTAATCTTTGGAAGGGCATTGCTCGTAGTAAAACACCCAAGACATTAAAAACTGCTTACCTTTTTCTAAAAAATCACGTACTTAAAGCTATCTCTGCTTTTCTCAAGGCTCAAGCTCTACTGGTAGGGATTACCTTTGTTCTCGTATTTATAGGTTTACTCATTTTGCAAGTGGATAATGCCCTCTCATTGGCGCTCGTGGCAGCTTTGTTTGATATTCTGCCCTTGCTGGGTGTGCCTGTTATTTTTATTCCGTGGGCCGTGTATCTGTTCATCACAGGCAATACCGGCCTGGCTGTAGGCCTGCTTATTGTCATGGCTGTCACGGTGATCGTCCGCCAGCTGGCAGAGCCTAAAATCACTGGTAATTCCATCGGTGTTTCATCTGCCTATCTGATGCTTTCCTTTGCCATTATATCGTTGTCCATCTTTGGACTGGCTGGATTAATCCTGTCTCCCATTCTGATCATTTTGCTCAAGGAATTGTGGCAGCAAGGCTATCTGCAGCAATGGATTCGGTTTCCGACAGAGGAATTTGACGAGCCTCCGTTTATCGTTAAAATCCAGGAGGAAGATCGTGAAGTTACCCGTGGAACTCAGGAGGATTGAGCTAACAGATCCATTACTTGACCAAACAGTGCTGTAGCTTGATTTGCAGAATGTGTTGAAGCATTTTGCACAAGGACGGCGACCGCATAACGAGGCCGCTCTATCGGACCATACCCTATAAACCACTGGTGATTGATAGGGTGACCGTTCTTCAAAGCTTGGGCCGTACCCGATTTGCCGGCCAGATTCCATGATTTATTACGCAAGGAGGCACCAGTCCCCTGTGTCACAACCTTTTCCATTGCTTCACGAAGCTTGCGAGCCGTCGATGTGTGAATCGAGCGGCTATCCTCGGATGAAGGTGCAGCATGAGCAGGTAGTTCCAGCAAGGTGCTACCGTCTGCGTAGCTGATGCGTTTTACAATACGTGGTGCATGTACTTGACCACCATGCAGCAAGGTGACGATGAGATTAGCAGCTTGGAGAGGCGTCACTAGCACATCTCGCTGACCGATAGCTGTCTGTACACGTACGCCCGAATCAGACGCGTTCGTGTGGGAGCCGAATACGGCTCCCTTTTCTTCGTGATCCAGCGGTCTGAATTGAGGTAGCCCTGCAAGATTCCGCTCCTGCCAGCCCACTGTTCGGCTCAATCCCAGTGCAGAGGCTGTGGCCTGAATTTGCTCAGGATTAAGCCGTTCACCGAGATGAGCGAACACACTATTACAGGATACGGCAAGCCCTTCCTCCAGGTTCAGGGTACCGTGTCCTTCTTTTTTCCAGCAAGCCAGACCGTACTTGCCATAAGATCCATGACAATGGAATTGTTCCTGCGGTTGGACGACACCTGATTCAAGTGCAGCAGCAGCCGTAACCAACTTAAAAATGGAACCAGGCGTTATCGCCTTGAGTGCACGATTAGACCAGTCTGTTTTTTGCTGTGGATCAACATGACCGGGATTATAAAAAGGGCGAGACACCATCGCCAGTACATCCGCGTTCCCTGCATCGAGCACTACCACCGCCCCTTCTGCCAAATGACTAGATTCCGTCAGCTTTTCAATCTGTTCCTGTATAGGTAGATCAATTGTAGTCTGTACCTGTAAAGGATAGTGACCATTGGATGGAGCACTGACACGCAACGGTATATGAGTCAATGGACGACGCTGCGCATCTACAAATCGGGAGACGAACGTTTCACCGACTCCGCTCAGCAGCGGCTCCAGCGTTCTTTCCAGCCCGGCTGCCCCCATCGGCAGTTCACTCGCTCGGTCGGCACGTTCATACAGAAAGCCAAGCCATTGCCTGCCATTGGGCAAATCCCTGTAACGTTTCGTATAAGGTACAAGCTCAATAAGCGAAGGGGCTAGCTTCAGCAACTTGCCTGCTTCATGCAGATTGATTTGTACGGGCTCTCCGTGCCCATCTCGCCATATGAGCGGGGATTGCAGTCCTTTCCAGCGTGTCAGTAGTTGCTTCTTACTCGTACGCAGTAGCTCGGCCAGTTCTTCGCCATGTAAAGCCGCTTTGCCATCTACATCAGGAAAAAGCACTGGCGTCCATACGACTCCGCCAGTCAAGGGTTGCCCATGCCGGTCCGTAAACTGTCCACGTCCAGAGTCGATAGAAATGCCCTCCTGTCGCTGACGTGCTGACATTTCCTTAAGCGAATGCCCCCCATAAACGGACATATGAATGCCAGCTGTCCCCTGAATCCAAGCCAGTCGGAATAATAAAATCAGCAGTAGTGCCATCACCCCCAAGGCCATATATGCAATTCGACGTTTTCGAATGAAACTGCTACCACGGCTCGGCACACCCATCCTTCTTTCATCTTTTTTCCAGTAGTATGTCCTGTAGTTGAAAAAGAAAACCCACTCAACTTTTAACGTTGAATGGGTTAACCACGGAGATCAGTGACAATCCTGATCCCCATGGTTTTGTTATATCTACACCGTAAACCGCGAAAGCTGTTCCTTCAAATTCACCGATACTCCTTCCAGCTTATCCGACAAACCTACCAGTTGATTTCCAATATTGGCCTGCTCAGTGCTGAGCGAAGCGACTTCCTGCGAAGTAGCCGAGGATTGCTCAGCCACCGCACTTACATTGGTCATTGCTTCGGACAAAGTGGTCTGCGATTCACTCAGATGATGAATGGAGGCGGTAACCGTTTCCAATCGTAGCGCGAACTCTCCCATTTGCTGCTGCACCGATTGGAAAATGTCCGTTGTTTCCTGCACGGCTCCCATCTGTTCCCGGAACAACGGGTACACCTCAGATAATGCCTGTACCGTTTCATTCATTTCATTGACGATGTTGTTAGTAATGCCTGTAGCCGTACGAATAGCTTGACGTGATTGTTCAGCCAACTGCCGAACCTCATTAGCTACCACCATAAAACCACGCCCCGCTGTCCCCGCTCTGGCCGCTTCAATCGTCGCATTCAGTGATAGAATATTCGTTTGTTTCGCAATATCCTGTAGTACGTCCAGCACCTTAAATACATCCGAAGTTGTCTGCTTCAGTTCATCGACTTTGCCCACCAGAGCATGCGTAGTTTCTTCCGTAACCCGAGTCTTTCCCAATAGATTTTTGAGCTGAATGGTCCCTTTTTCACTGGATTGTTCAACTTCTTGTGCGACCAGACTCATTTCATGATTGGAAGCCATAACCGTATCCATTTGCTGAGATATATTCCCGGTTAACCCGCTGCCACGTTCTGCCTCTGTTGCCAAACTGGAGGCGCCATGAGCAATCTCTTCCGTTGCCGCTGCAATTTCTTTGGCTGAAACGGCTGTCTTCTTCGAGGCATCACCTAGTTCTGTCGCTGTATTCAGAACCTCCTGAGCTGAGGCATTCGTCTGTTGTACCAGCAATGTAATTTGCTCCATCATCATATCAAAGCTTTCTGACAACTGCCCAATTTCATCCTGAGCCTTATAGTTCGTTCGAATTTGCAAGTTGCCTTTGGCGCCTTCGACCATTAAATCCTTCAGATGTGTCAATGGACGAGCCACGAGACGCACGATCCACAGGCCAATGAACAATGCAATGAGTGCAGCCACTGCAGCAAATATCCAGGTTGTGGTTAGAATCCCCTTAGCATCTCTCACCAGCTCAGATACAGGTACTACACCCACGAGAATCCACTTGGAAGTTCCCAGTGTATTATGAACCGTAAGCACATTTTGCTCTTTGCCGTCTGCTTCCTGCTCCATAATTTGATTTCCTTCGATCCCTTCAAGCTTGGAAACGTAATCCAGCTTTGTCTGTCCTCCTGCCAAGTTCTCCTTGTTAGAGCCTACAAACTCACCCTTGTCTGTCACAAGGCTAATCATACTGCCTGAGCCCAAATTAACACCTTTCAACTCGTCCTCCACCGCACTGGCCTTTAAATCCATAACCAGAACGTAAGTCCCTCCCAACCCGGACATACTGTTCATAGAGCGTGCCAAACGAAATGTCTTGCTGCCATTGTCACTCACCTGCGTAGGTAGCCAAACAATTCCCTTGTTTTTCAAAATATCCTTAAACCACGCTTCCTGCCGTACATCCTTTTGTGTTCCGGTGCCCATAGCAGCTAAATTGGTTTCTTCCGGGTACAAATATAATGAATCAATCGCTTTATTCGTAAAAGCAAGGTTCGTTAGCTTCTTATTCACTTCGCCCATAGCAACAAAAGAATCAAAGGAGTTTTTCTCCTTCTTTACAGCCTTTTGCAACTGATCACTTAATTCAGTATCGAAAAATACTTGTGTCGATGTGTCTTGAAAGCGCTCTAGAATAATATCAAGCTTTTCTGAAGTTTGCTGAACGGTCTGCTGATAAGCCGTAGCTGCATTTTGCTCAATCGTACTTTTAGCCTTGTAGTATGAGAGCATCCCCAAGCTGACCACAAATAACATAATTGCCGCAAAAAAGATCAGAAACAACTTCATTCCAACCGAACGTATCGGATTATAGTTTTTGACCAAATGCATGAAATCTTTACTGTACCTTTCCGGCTTAAGTAAACGCTTTAAATTGTGTGTACCTTTACGAGTCACCTTAGCTACCCAGGGGGCAACCTTTGAAGACACCGCAATCATTTGTTCCCCTTTTTCCGTGGTCACTTTACTGTCTTTCAAACCTTGCATTTGATCCGTTTTCTTGGGTTGCCTTTTTGCTGTATTCCCCTCTTTTTTCCGTAAACCCATTCCTCTCACCTACCACCATATAATTAGTTTCTAATTCCACGTCATCCATTATGTATCTATTATCTATATAACTTCTATCGGAACTATTCGACAAGGAATGTAGCTTTCCTTTGAGTACCAACTAAATTTCGTGAAACTTTTTTCCTAGAAAACTATTCAAAAAAAAGCCTCTCCAACCGATAGGAGAGGCTTTTGAATCTTTTCACCTGTGACTTAAGGCTTATTTACTTCTTTTTACGCATCATATCAAAATACGATACGGGTTGATCTACCTTCATTCTAATTCGTTGAAGCGGGTGACGAGCAGCATCCAATTCGTTGCCCTCCTCATCCCAGATCGTTCCGACCGTTTGTTTAAAGAATGTTCCGTTCGGACCGAAAAATTCAATTTCATGACCGGGTTTAAAATGGTTCCGTTGTTGAATGGTTGCGATGCCACTCGCGGCATCGTAGTCCATGACCAGTCCAGCAAAATCATAAGGGACAGCTTTTTCTTCCGGCTCATAAATATGATCCTCATGATCCGGTGTATCGTAGAAAAATCCTGTATTCAGCGGACGATTGGCTGCCTTGTTAATTTCTTCAATCCATTCAGGTTTGAGCACATAATTCTCAGGATCAGCCATATAGGAATCAATCGCTTGACGATAGACATTCACGACCGTAGCCACATAGTGGATGGACTTCATTCGTCCCTCCACTTTAAAGCTGTCTACACCTACATCAATCAGATCAGGGACATTTTCAATCATACACAGATCCTTGGAACCCATAGAAAAGGCATTATCGCTCTCTTCGAACAGTGGAAGCTGGTTAACACCGAGCTGGAACTGTTTCAGTGCATTGCTCTCCTGTGCCTCTTCCTCAGATATCCAAACCTCACCTGGGCGGGCATCCTCAAACAAATCGTATTTCCAGCGGCAAGACTGACAACATCCCCCACGATTGGAATCACGGTCTGTAAAGTGATTGGACAACACGCAGCGGCCGGAAAATGAAGAGCACATCGCACCATGGACGAATGCTTCGATTTCGATGTCCACATGCTTTTTAATTTCTTCGATTTCCTCCAGACTGGTCTCACGCCCCAGTACAACACGCGGTAGTCCTTCGTTTTTCCAAAACTTTACCGCTTGCCAGTTCAGCGTGGACTGCTGTGTACTCAAATGCACTTCCAATCCAGGAACAGCACGCAATGCCACGGATACAATAGCCGGATCAGCGACAATAACGGCATGAATTCCTGCCTCGTATAGATTGCGCAAGTATTCCTCGATTCCGGCAATATCTTCATTGTGGGCATAGATATTGGTGGCCACAAGCACCTTAGCACCGTACTTGTTGGCAAATTCTACACCTTCGCGCATTTCTTCAAAACTGAAATTATCGGCGTTAGAACGCAGACCATATTTTTGTCCACCAATATATACAGCATCCGCGCCATAGTGAACGGCAAACTTCAGCTTCTCCAGATTTCCGGCAGGAGCCAACAGCTCCGGCTTATCCAGACGATTCCGTTTACCTATATATTTTCTCGTTTTAGTTATCGTCCCCATGACGTTCCCCCCTCTGTGAATTCAATTCATTTTAAAATTAATAAACCTGCTCTTTATAGAAAAATCCGAAGGAGAGTTCCCGTTCTGGATCTTGAAGACGGCGAACTTCATCCAGCCAGCTTTCATCATAAGCATAAGCATCCGGGTCAGCTGTATAACTATCTATTGCTTTACGATAAGCACGAACAACCGCCTCGTTGTAAGCCGTAGGTTTCAATAAGCCCTCGATCTTAAAGCTATGCACGCCCGCCTCCATTAGAATATGCAGGTCCTCCATGATGCAAAAATCATCTGAACTCATAATATGTGTCCCATTCATATCCTCGTAGATGGGGAACTTCTCTTCCTTCCGCTCTGCTTCAATCAGAAACAAGCCGCGCCCTCTGCCCAAATCGCCTTCTACATTACGTCCCTGGTGCAGCATATAACTTTGAACAAGCTTACGCTTGGAGTGATAAATATTGGTCATACCATGTACCTGAACCTGTGCTTCTATGTTCAACTTTGGTATCATTTCGGTAATTTCATCCATACTGAGCTCACGAGCCAAAATGACCCGGGAAGCCCCTTTTTCACCCCAATAGTTGGCGGTTGCGAAGTTGGTGGAGATCATCTCACCGTTCCAGAACAGCTTAAGATGCGGAGCATACTCCTTCACGGCCATGAGCACTGCGGGATCATTAAACTCAATGGCATCAATGCCGCATCCAGCTAGGGCCTGCACATATTCGGGAAGGAGCGGCAATAGCTCGTTCGTCATCAAATTCGTCATGGATACATATACCTGTGCCGTATGCTTGCGTGCCTCTTCCACCACTTCACGGATTTGGTCAGGGGTAAAATGTCCCGGCAGCCGCATTCCAAAGCGGTCATCTCCAATAAGTAATGCAGTAGCTCCAGCCTCCAGCATATGGCGGGCATCCTCCGGAGAGCTGGCAGTTGCCAGTAGTTCGGGTTTGTAAGCCATAGGCTCACCTCCTAATTTGTCTTACGGTTACTTACCTGAATGTTATGCAAATGTTCTTTATACGTTTTGGCAAACAAATGTTCATGTGTGCCATCTTTTTTGGTCACATAAAATAAATAATCTGTAGCTTTTGGCTGTAAAGCCGCTATTACTGAGTTTAGACTGGGACTTGCAATCGGCCCTGGCGGAAGTCCCAGATGCAAATACGTATTATAAGGGCTTTCCACAGCCAAATCCTTGTAATACAGCCGTTCTTTTTGCTTGTCCAGCATATATTGAACCGTAGCATCAATTTCCAGCTTCTTACCCTGTTTGAGCCGGTTATAAATGACGCCAGCTACTACAGACCGCTCATCTTCCACAACCACTTCGCGCTCTACGAGAGAAGCAACTGTCAGCAGTTGATGCAGCGTTTCACCCCGCTGTTTCAGCTTCGCATCCAAATCGGAAACAGTTTCCAACCGCTTTTGTGTCTGTTCTAGCATCACCTGTATAATATCTTTGGCCGTACTACCCTTTTTCAGCTCATAGGTTTCCGGGAAAAGATAGCCCTCCAGCGCATAGCGAAGCCCCGCCTGCTTTGGAATGTCCCGCACTAGCGCGACGTCAAAAGCGGACGGATCGTTGGCCAGCTGCAAAAATTGCTGCCGATCTGCCAATCCTTCCTTTTGCAGCTTATCAGCCATCTGTCTAATCGTAAAACCTTCCGGGATTGTAAAACGAATCATTTCCTCTTTGACAACATCTCCGGCCGATAACTTAGTAATCAACTGATCAAAGGTTGCGCCAGGCTGCGCCTCATATTTTCCGGCCTGAAATGCGCTTCCTTGCTGTTTGAATTTCACATAAGCCTTAAACACGAGCGCATTACGTATAAGTCCCTTTTGCTCCAGCGTATCTGCAATAGCCGATGTTCCTGTTCCCTGCACTACCGTAAAAGCAACGGGTTGTGTTTGGGGCTGAACAGGCTGCATGGCATTCCAAATATAGAGGGTTGCCCCTCCTGCTATAATGATAAGCAGTAGAAACAACGTAAACATCCTCGTCCTTCGCTTCACATCCAACAACTCCTTCACAGCCAAAAAGGGCGGACTGGTCCGCCCTTTCAGGTTTGATCTCATCGCTATCCAGACTTACAGTTCTTCCGGCAACGTACATTCGTCGTACAGCTCGGAAATATCTTCCCACTCATCATCATCTTCAATGGTAGTGATGGAGATTTCGCCGTCTGTGGATGAGCTTACATGGTATAGTTCATATTCGCCAACAGCAGCCCCAGGTCTACGCAATACGGCGTACCGTTGCTCACCTACCTTGAACTCTGCTTCCAATTCCATGCGAATCGCATGGCCCTGTTCATCCTGCAGCTCTACATCGCCGTCGAACGTTTCCTTCAAATCAGAGGTCCAACTCAGGTCTTCACGTGAATAGCTCGTCATTTCCTGTCTTCCTCTTCCTCTTCTTCTACAAATGTATTAAAGGTCTCTTCGACGATTTCCCATTCGGCATCGTCTTGGATCACAAACAATTTAATATCATCGCCTTCTTCCTCGTAACGGAAGGCGTACACATCGGACTCATCAGCTTCAGGGTCCACTGGCGCAACCATCATGTACTTCGCTTCGGAACCATCTACCTCAAACTTCATAATGACCTCGAACTCTTCCTCGTTGCCCTCGTCATCGGCAATATAAATAATTTCCGGCTCTTCTTCCATACCCACTTGATTTTCAGCCATTACGAAATCCCCCTCACCTTGTACTGTGTGCGTCCAAATAGTTTTGCAAGATCAGGCTTGCGGCCAGTTTATCTACCACCTGCTTGCGTTTTTTTCGGCTGACGTCGGCCTCCAGAAGCGTACGCTCCGCCGAACGCGTCGTCAGCCGTTCATCCCAAAGGTGAACGGGTAAACCCAGTAACTCCTTGAGTCGGTTCGCAAACTCGATGCAAATCTCACCGCGTGGACCCACGGTTCCGTTCATGTTTTTCGGCAAGCCTACAACAACCTCACCGACCTCATTGTCACGAACCAAATTTGCAATTTTACCGAACTCGCTGTCGTCACCGCGTCGTTCTATGACTTCCAATCCTTGGGCGGTCCAGCCGAAGGCATCACTTACGGCGACCCCAATTCGGCGATCCCCGTAATCCAATCCCATTACTTTCATGCCTGTCTCCTAACGGTGCTTGGCGAGATAGAAACGAACCAACTCTTCAATCAACTCATCGCGCTCTTTTTTACGTACCAGGCTTCTGGCATTATTATGCCGTGGCACATAAGCCGGATCACCGGATAGCAAATAGCCGACGATTTGATTGATCGGATTGTATTCTTTTTCCACCAGCGCATCATATACGGTCAACAAAATCTCCTGAGCAGAAGCTTCCTTCTCATCTGCCTTGACATTAAATTTGACCGTTTTGTCCATGGAATCCATTGTTGACACCTCGCTTCCACAAAACATGTGTACATGTTTATGCCAGCTTATTCTTTTACATCATACCATAAGCAAAGCCCTACAAGGAAATATCTAAGCCCGTTTTTTCCCAAAAATCCGCAAAAATTATCGAACTTTATCCTTGTGAGGCTGCCGACACCAGTTCATACGCACGTTGAAGTGCTTCATCCAGCTTGCTGGCATCCTTACCACCGGCTTGCGCCATGTCAGGTCGTCCGCCACCACCGCCACCGCATACGGCAGCAATTTCTTTCACGAGCTTGCCTGCATGAAGTCCAGCTTTGGTATGCTCTGCCGGAACTGCTACGACAAAATTAACTTTGTCGTCCATTGCAGCGCCGAGCACCAATACAGCAGCCGGAAGCTTCCCTTTCAGTTCATCAGCAATCGCACGCAACGCGTCCATGCTGGAAGCCTGCACGCGTGCAGCCAACAGCTGCACCCCACCTGCTTGCACGACCTGATCGGTCAGCTGGCCCGCCTCAATAACACTCAGCTTGCTTTGCAGCGATTCATTTTCACGACTGAGGTCTTTAATGTGTTGCTGCAAAGATTCGATACGCTTTGGTACCTCAGACAGCTTGGATTTTACAAGCCCAGCCGACACCTTCAACAGCTCTAATTGACCTTCCATATATTCAAAGCCAAAACGTCCGGTCACCGCTTCAATACGACGTACACCTGATCCAATGCCGCTCTCGCTGACAAGCTTGAACAAGCCAATTTGCGAAGTATTGCTGACATGACAGCCACCGCATAGTTCAATGCTGTAATCGCCTACCTTAACGACCCGTACAATATCTCCATACTTTTCACCGAACAGTGCCATTGCTCCGAGAGCCTTGGCTTCATCAATCGGTTTCAGTTCAATATTAACGTCCAGTTGGCTCCAGATGGCACGGTTTACACGCAGTTCGATATCCGCCAGCTCTTCTGGTGTAATGCTTCCAAAATGGGAGAAGTCAAAACGCAGACGCCCAGGCTCTACCAAAGAACCCGCCTGATTGACATGGTCACCCAGCACTTCTTTAAGCGCTTTGTGAAGCAAATGTGTAGCCGTATGGTTTTTCTCAATTTCTCCACGTGAAGCTTGATCTACTTCTGCTTTCACCGTATCGCCAACGTTCAGCTCACCGGCTTCTACAACAACCTGATGCACATGCTGACCTTGTGGCGCCTTAAACAGTCCTTCGACCTTCGCGGTTACCGTACCTCCACGCAGCAAGCCTTGGTCACTGACTTGTCCTCCGCTTTCGGCATAGAAAGGAGTCACATCCAGCACGACCTGACAAGACTGCCCTTCACTAACACTGTCCACCAGTACATCTTCATATACAATCGCCACAATTTTAGACTCAGTTACGAGGTCATTATATCCAACAAATTCACTTTTAACCGCCAGATCGGACAAAGCTCCGCCCTGAATCTTCATGCTGGCGCTGTCCTGATGAGCATCACGGGCACGTTTGCGTTGCTCCTGCATCGCTTCATCAAAGCCTTCACGATCTACTTTTAAGCCCTGCTCGTCCGCATAATCCTCTGTGAGATCGAACGGGAACCCGTACGTATCATACAGTTTGAAAGCATCTGCTCCGCTAATGACATTGCGACCTTCGGCCTTCGCCTGAGCACTGATATCGGACAAAATGGCCAATCCATCTGTCAGTGTTTCATGGAAGCGTTCCTCTTCCGTTTTGATCACTTTGATGATGAAATCACGCTTGTCCACTACCTCAGGGTAATACACACCCATGACATCCCCAACGGTTTCCACCAGCTCAAACATAAATGGACGGTTCATGCCCAGCATTTTTCCATAGCGCACAGCCCGGCGCAGCAAACGGCGAATCACGTAACCCCGTCCTTCATTAGAAGGCAGCACACCGTCACCAATTGCAAAAGCTACGGTACGGACATGGTCAGCAATAACCTTAAGAGCCACGTCACTGTCCACATTTTCATTATATTTTACTCCTGCCATCGCCGCTGTTTTTTGGATTAGTGGCTGGAAGATATCCGTATCAAAGTTGGAATCCACATTTTGCAAAATGGATGCAAAACGCTCCAATCCAGCCCCTGTATCAATATTTTTGTTTGGAAGCGGCGTATAGCTGCCGTCTTTGTTATGGTTGAATTGTGAGAATACGAGGTTCCACACTTCCAGATAACGCTCATTTTCTCCCCCCGGATACATTTCAGGGTCCGTCATGTCACTGCCGTAGGCTTCGCCACGATCATAAAAGATTTCCGTACAAGGTCCACAAGGGCCTTCACCGATATCCCAGAAGTTATCTTCCAATTTGATGATACGTTCGGCAGGAAGTCCAACTTTTTCGTTCCACAGCTTGTACGCTTCCTCATCCTCAGGATACACAGTTACAGCCAGACGTTCCGGATCAAAACCAATCCATTTTGGATCCGTCAGAAACTCCCATGCCCATGTAATGACTTCTTCCTTAAAATAGTCACCAATGGAAAAGTTGCCGAGCATTTCGAAAAAGGTGTGATGGCGGCGCGTTTTACCGACATTCTCAATGTCGTTCGTCCGGATACATTTTTGCGAATTAGCAATACGTGGATTCTCCGGCTTCACACGTCCGTCAAAATAAGGCTTAAGCGGCGCCATACCCGCATTAATCCACAGCAGGGAAGGATCTTTATGTGGAACAAGCGGCGCGCTTGGTTCAATCACATGTCCCTTGCTTTCAAAAAACTCCAGCCATTTGGAGCGGATTTCACTAGCTTTCATATAAGTAGCCTCCTAATTATGGTGTCACTGGTTCCTGGCACTGGCCATAAAAAAACAGAAAAACGCCCCTGAACGGATCAGGGACGATTGTATCGCGGTACCACCCTGGTTAACGCCGTCCCCTCTGTACGAAATGCCCATGCGCAAGCTGCACACCAACATTTGCTTAACGGACGATCGATCGCCTTGTTTTCACTGGTAACGGGAGCATCCCGGCGGGTTCAGCCCGCACTTCGAAATGAGCTTTCCCTACTGGATAAACACATTTAAACATACTCAATTCAGTATATCCGTGTCATTTAGCCGTGTCAACGCGATTTCAGACAAGATACATACGGTGTATGGACAAAATCAGATCGTTTTCCGCTTCACGTAATAAGCAAAAAAATGCTGAAGCCCTACCTTTAATACCGCCATCACGGGAACCGCTAAAATCAAGCCGGTAATTCCCGCAATTTCACCACCCACTAGCAGAGCGAAAATAATGGCTATCGGATGCAGATGCAGCGTTCGTCCTACCACCTGGGGAGAAATGACATTGCTCTCCAACACTTGAATACAAGTGTTAACGACCACGACAAAAAGCACCATTTTGAAGGATATTGTAGAAGCCATGATTACTGCCGGAGCGGCTCCCAAAAAGGGCCCCAAATATGGAACGATGTTAAAAACCGCTACCACTCCTGCCAGCAACAGCGCATAAGGCATGCCAATCAGCATATATCCGAGATAAGCCAGCACTCCAATAATGACGCATACCAGTAACTGTCCCCTGACATAGTTGCCAAGCGCCTGATCAATTTCCTTAAGTACCGTTACAATCGCCTTACGACGAGATCGCGGGAGGTAAGACACAATCGTCCGCTCGAACACATCAAAATCTTTCAAAATATAAAAAATGAGGAACGGTACAATGAATACATTGAACAGCATGTTGATCATCCCGCCGATGTTATCCATAAAGGTAGAAATTCCGGTTGCCATCCGATTCTCTAGTTGGAAAAACCATTGATTCATACCCGTTCGCACCCCTTGGGGCAAAATGCCGCTATCCATATTCGTCATTAATCCCTGTGCATGCATGGTCAGCTCAGGCAGATGCTCATTCAGCTCATCCAGTTGTTCAATGAACATCGGAATCAGGTTCATCAGAATCACAACGAGACTGGCCAAAAATACAGCATAGATGAGCAGCACAGCTACGCTTCGAGGCACCTTGCGACCGCCCAGCATATTGACAACAGGATTAAGTACATAGGAGATGATCATCGCTACCGCAAACGGAGCAATGATTGTTTTCAAAAATTCATACAAATGAAAAAACAAAGGTCGCAGCAGCCAGATAAAATATAGAATGACAAGTCCCAGCAGCGTCCATATTCCGTATCGGAACAGTCTACTTTTCGTTAATTGCTCCATTTCGTGCCTCCTTACCGGACTAGCCTCCTTTAAGTATATGCCTGTACCTCTACTTTAATCCTTCCCGCGAGTTTGGAATGCCCTATAGATCACCATTGTAAAAAAATGATGAAAACGGATGAAAACAATTAACAAAGTCATTCCATCTGACGATATAAGTACAAAGCACTACTTTAAGCTTTCACATTTCTGAAACATCGGGGGTCGTTACATGAACTTAAAAATCAAGCTTATTCTCCTTTTTACTTGTATTGTTATCGTTGCAGCTGGGCCATTGTCGATCATTAGCATGACAAGCGTTAAAAATCAGGCCAACCATGATATCCAAGAGCTTATGAACAGCAAAACCTCCGAAACCGTCAATCAGCTCGACGGATGGATAGGTGGTAACGCCAAAATTATTGAAACATTGGCTGCAGGCCTGGAATCCAGCGATATTTCATCAGATGCCAAAGCCGTATCTCTGAAAGCAGCTTTTCAAAACTATAAAGATCAAAATATTTCCAATATTTACGCAGGCTTTGAAGATGGATCCTACTGGGATGGATCTGGCTGGTTTGAAGCAGGTTATGATCCTCGCGCTCGACCGTGGTACAAGGATGCCAAAACCAAGGGAGAAATGTATTACTCGTCCCCGTACATTGATGCAAATAGTACGAATTTCACCATTTCTATTGCGAAGCCTCTCAAAAATTCGAATGGCTCCGTCACTGGTGTGGTCAGCGAGGATATAATGCTCAACGATATGACAAAAATAATTAAAAGCATAGACCTGAACGGATTGGGCTACGCATTTTTGATTGACCAAAATGGAGCCGTGATCGCGCACCCAGACAACAAGCTGGCTGGTAAAAACCTCAAGGACAATCCCGAGTTGGGTTCATCAACCGCGGCCCTGCTGAGCGCAGCTTCGGGAGAAACAGACTATAGCTATAATGGTAGTGACCGTCAGCTTTATTTTAAAAAGATGCCTAGTACAGGCTGGATTGTAGGGTTGTCTATTTCCAAAGATATTGCTTTTCAAGAGTATTACTCCACTCGTAATACGTTGATTATTACGGTTGCTATCATCTTAGTCGTTGCTATGCTGCTGGCGATCTGGGCGGCAAACAACTTTATTAAGCCGATTCGCAGACTCCAAGTGAATGTCAAACGTATAGCTGAAGGCGATATGACCGCTCGTGTGGATGTTAAGGGTAAAGATGAAATTGCCAGCCTGGGGACAGATTTTAATATCATGTCTGATAATCTCTCTCACCTGTTGCGCAAGGTATCAGATACGGCGGGTGATGTCAGCTCAGCTTCCCATGATATGCATCAGCACGCTAAGGATACTGGAACCATCGCGTCACAAATCTCCAGTGCAGTTCAGGAGCTTGCCCAAGGAGCGAGCGATCAAGCTGAGGCTGTATATTCCGGCTCTGAGAAGCTGACTCACATGACAGGCTCCATCGACCAGATTGGCGAAAGTGTCAAACGGACCCAAACTGCCGTGTTCGAAACAGATTCTGCCGTGCTCGCAGGGTATGAAACAGCAGAACGTCAAGCGAAACTGGCCGCCGAGTCCAGACAAACGACGACTGCGGCAGGAGAAGCCGTAGATTCGCTCGCGCTGAAAACTCAGGATATTGAGCGGCTGGCCGGGGCCATTCACGATATCGCCGCACAAACAAACCTGCTGGCCCTCAATGCATCCATCGAAGCAGCACGGGCCGGGGAACACGGACGAGGTTTTGCCGTCGTCGCGGGAGAAGTGAGAAAGCTGGCTGAGCAAGCGGGCAGTTCCAGTGACAGTATCATGAGTAAGCTGGAAGAAATTAAAATTGCAGGAGTACAAAGCGCGGAGGAAATGAAGAAGGCTCTTGCTGTAACTGTAGAACAGGAGCACGCTGCCATTGCAACGAGACAGGCGTTTGAATCCATTCGTGGCGCTTCTCAGCATATGCTTGCCCAAATTGAGGACGTTACCGCCGCCGCAGATCATCTCCGTGTGAATGCCGGGCATATTTCCGACGTCATTTCCAGCGTTGTCGCTGTTTCTGAACAAAGTGCAGCATCTACAGAGGAAGTGGCTTCCTCTGTGCAAGAACAAGGTCATGCCATGAATAATATTGCCGACCTTTCTGCCAAACTCGATTCTCATGCAGATCTTCTATTGGAAGAGGTCAAACGCTTTAAATTGTAGACTAACTATCTTCACAAAAACGGTATACAAAAGAGAGTGCCCCCAGCCAATATGGCCGTTCGGGGCACCCTCTTCGTTGTTTTTTATCAAGCATTATCCAACCTACTAAGCCGTATGTAGATCACACCTCTTAGTAGCAGCCTGTCCACTTCCTGTGTCAAGCTTAGGAAGAAGCATGAATTTGTGGCAAGTCCTGTTGTGCCATCTCATCTCCAAAGAATAGGTCGTCCAGCGAACTGAGCGTTCCATCCTCTTCCACTTGGTAGACAGACATTTTTTCACCATTCACCTGAAGTTCGATAAAGCATCCCCAGCAATAAAATTGATGGGAGCCGATTTTGCCGATATCTTTGGAATTACAATTCGGACATCTCAATAAACTCACCCTATCCATTAACAGAATATATGGCTTTTTCCAGACGCTGCTCGCTTAACGGGGGAACCATAACGGCATTTTCCCCGATGGACATATCTTCGGTGCAGGGCAGCCATTTCCGCCCTTCTATAATATCCGATACAAAACCATCGCTGATTTCCAAGCCTATTATGTTATTGCCCATTTCCTGGTCAAAATAAACATCCGAGATGTGCCCGAGCATAAGCCCTTCCTCTGTTAGCACGGATAGATCCTTCAGTTTACCGGGTCCAAGCAAGTACGTATGTTGTATATCATGGGCCTCCGTTTTACGGACAGCCTGCTGATTGCGAATCATGATCGCATCCTCACCGTAAGCAACGATGTCATCCCAAGCAACCATTTTCACGTGAGAAGAAAAAAGCCCTTTTCCTTCCAACTCGATCCCTGTGATTCGCCAATCAGCTGTCACCATAAAGTCATGTATTTTGCCAATCTGCTTCCCGTCCTCCACATCGAAAACGGCAAGTCCGATCATATCTTGAAGCTTCATATATAGGGTACCTCCTCATTCTGCAATCCGAACGAAGGTGCGGTCATTTTCCTACATGCCTGTCAGACCTTGCTTCCGTTCATGCAATGAAATGGAAAACCGCCCCTCCCTTCTTATTAAAATGCGGAGAAATCCCTAGTACCTAGTACGCAGCCGCTTCCATATGGTTTCAATTTTCTTGGCCGTGTATTCCATTTCTTCCGTAGTATTACCCAAACCGAAGCTAAACCGAATCGCTGAATGTAAAACATCTTCAGGAAGATCCATCGCTTGCAATACATGCGATAGCTCTAGAGATCCGGAAGTGCAGGCTGATCCGCTTGCTGCTGCGATTCCTTCCATGTCAAGGTTCATCAGCATGGTCTCTGTACCAATGGCCGGAAAGCTAACATTGAGGACATTAGGTAAAGAATGATCAGGATCACCGTTAATTACAAAATTTTGGCTGCCCAGAGTATCTTCCAACCCTTTAAGCAACGTCTGACGAAGAACCGTATCGTGCGCACCACGCTCCTCAATGGAAGCATTAGCAAGAGTCGCAGCTTTAGCCAGACCCGCAATACCAGCGATGTTTTCTGTTCCGGCGCGGCGTTTCTTCTCCTGAAGTCCCCCATGCATTAGCGGCTGAATGCGTGTACCCTGACGGATATATAATGCACCCACCCCTTGCGGTCCGTTAATCTTATGACCCGACACACTCAGTAAGTCAATCGGGAGATTCCGGCAGTCGATGGATATATGACCGAAAGCTTGAACCGCGTCTACATGGAATACAATGCCATGTTCTCTCGCAATCTGCCCTACTTCTGAGATCGGCTGAATGACGCCCACCTCATTGTTGGCATACATCATGCTGATCAAAAAAGTGTCCGGTCGAATGGCAGCCTCGATATCCGCAGGGTTCACGCGTCCAAAACCGTTGACC
Organism: Paenibacillus sp. F4; assembly: GCF_002894905.1. Classification (NCBI taxonomy): domain Bacteria; kingdom Bacillati; phylum Bacillota; class Bacilli; order Caryophanales; family Paenibacillaceae; genus Paenibacillus; species Paenibacillus sp. F4. Next base: position 42,140 of record NZ_POVS01000017.1, on the reverse strand, counting down.
GGGACATAAGTCACCTCATACCCCGCTTTTTCCAGCTCATCACAAGCATGAAGCACTGCGTGATGTTCAACCGCGGTTGTAATCATATGCCCGGAAGTACGGCCGTCTGCCGTAGCCGTCCCAAACAGGGCCAGATTATCGCTTTCTGTCCCTCCGCTCGTAAATATAATTTCTTCAGGCTTACAGCCCAAAGAGGCCGCAACGGCATCCCGAGCAGCGCTGACGGTGCGCTTGGCATCGCGACCAAAGGCATGAACGCTCGAAGCGTTGCCAAATTGGCCGGTCATGATGTCCATCATAGTCTGCGCAACCTCAGGATGCATAGGAGTCGATGCGGCATGATCCAGATAAATTCTGTTCATGTTAATCCACCTCAAATATAGAACATATAATTGTCCAATTCATCATGTTCTTGGTATGTGATCAAGTCCTTAAGTGTAGTAGAATCCAACACTTCAGCGATGCTGTCACGAATTCGCAGCCACAGCTGACGTTTTGCCGGATCGTCTTCTTCCGTGAAATCGACCGGAGAAATCGGACCTTCCAGTACACGAATGATGTCTCCCGCTGTTACTCCTGCCGGTTCATTCGCCAAAATGTAACCGCCGTAAGCACCACGGATACTTTTTACCAAACCTGCATTACGCAAAGGCGCGATGAGCTGTTCCAGATAATGCTCTGACAGCTGATTTTTTTCGGCAATACTTTTCAAAGAAGTTGGACCTTCGCCAAACCTGGCTGCAAGTTCCATCATAATGGTCAGGCCGTAACGGCCCTTCGTTGATATTTTCAATTGTGCCACCTCACTTATAGTAACAATTCCGTTAAACACGCGGAATAACTGGTGTTGTAAACCTCTCTATTCCGATCCTAACCCTCAGCTTATGTTAACATATTAGGGCAGGTAAAGGGAAACATTACGGTAACAATCTTAAAAAAAGTTGCTTTCGGGCGATTTAGAACAGCTTTAGCCCGTTTTATGTAGCTTTCTTCCATCGTTCGCCGTGTCGTTGGATCGTCCAAACATCGTATCTTATTATCGTTTATGTTACAATAGGTGGGTTCTACAACTATATTGAAAGAATTGGGTGATGACCATGGCTAAAGCCAATCATGAAACCCGTGTCGTCGTCGGGATGTCCGGTGGCGTCGACTCATCCGTTACTGCGCTGCTGCTGAAGGAGCAGGGCTATGACGTAATCGGCATCTTCATGAAAAACTGGGATGACACGGATGAATTTGGCCGTTGTACGGCTGAGGAGGATGCGGAGGATGTGCGCCGTGTCTGCGAACAGATCGACATTCCTTACTATACCGTCAATTTTGAAAAAGAATACTTCGATAAAGTATTCTCCTATTTTCTTGATGAATATAAAGCTGGACGCACACCCAATCCGGATGTCATGTGCAACCGTGAAATTAAATTCGGCGAGTTTCTAAATAAAGCGCTGGATTTGGGTGCAGATTATGTTGCTACTGGACATTATGCACGGGTTGTGGAAGAAGACGGCCACTTTACTTTGCTGCGAGGCGTGGATAACAACAAGGATCAGACTTATTTTCTGAACGCGTTAAGCCAAACACAGTTGTCCCGAGCCATGTTTCCCATCGGTCATCTGCCGAAGCCAGAAGTGCGTAAAATTGCGGAAGCTGCGGGACTGTATACGGCCAAGAAGAAAGACAGCACGGGCGTATGTTTTATCGGCGAACGCAATTTCAAGGAGTTTCTGAGTGGATATCTGCCTGCAAAAGGTGGAGATATGGTGGATATCGCTACTGGTGAAGTCAAAGGACGCCACGATGGTCTGATGTACTATACACTGGGTCAACGACAAGGCTTGGGCATTGGCGGCTCAGGTTCAGGCGAACCGTGGTTCGTAGCGGATAAGGATCTGGAGAAGAATATTCTGTATGTGGTACAAGGTGATCGTCACCACAGCCTGTATTCTACCAGCCTGATTGCAACAGATGTGAACTGGATTGAAGGCGCAGATACTCGTCCGTCCGGCGAATTCCGTTGTACAGCCAAGTTTCGTTATCGCCAACCTGATCAGCAAGTAACTTTACAATGGCTTGCGGATGGAACCGTGCATGTCATATTCGATGTACATCAGAAGGCCATTACGCCTGGACAAGCTGTTGTATTTTATGATGGGGAACGCTGTCTGGGTGGCGGAACCATTGATAAGGTTGAAAAACTTCAGCCTGAAACGGTTTAAATGAATGACCATTTTGCATTGATATAGCAGGAATTAAAAAAGTCGTCTCTCCAGATTTGGAAGGGGCGACTTTTTTATGAAAGATGTTTTTAGTTAATGGATTGTAAAGAATTGATAATTTCTCTTTATGATGTCTGTCATGCTGGACAAACATTTCTTGCAAAAAATTTCCATGGTCTATGCACGTCCCTTTTTTAATCCATTGGTATGTTTCCCATTTTAAAATAGGAACCGTCATATTTAAATAAGAGCGCTACAATGGACTTCTAGCATGAATATTAACTTATTCCCTCTGTAATCCTTTTCGAATTAACTTGAAAGCTCATTAATACATAAGGAACTTTTGATAACATCCTCATTTGGGTATATGATGTAGACAAGATCATACTTCAATTGAAAAGGAGCGTGCCTTTATGTCTGATTCATTAGGAATGCTGACACCGGGTAAAAAAGTTTCTTTGAAAGAATGGGACCCCAAGGATACGAAGAATATCAAAAATAAAGAAGAAATCCGACAGGAAACAGATCAATTGAAGGAACGCTTCACGGAATTACAAAGCAAATTATTTACAGAGAAAAAACAATCCGTTTTGTTTGTATTTCAGGGTATGGATTGCAGTGGCAAAGATGGCGTCATCAAACAGGTATTTTCCAACCTTAACCCTGCGGGGGTGACTGTCCACAGCTTTAAATCACCTACGGCTGAGGAATTAAGTCATGATTTCTTGTGGCGTGCTCATAGCGTTACCCCAGGACGTGGATATATTGCAGCATTTAACCGTTCTTATTATGAGGATGTGCTGATTACACGTGTTCACGGACAGATATCCGATAAGCAGGCCAAACGGAATATTAAGCATATCAAACATTTCGAACAGTTGTTGCTGGATAATGGTGTAAAGGTGGTTAAAATCTTTTTACATATTTCAAAGCAATTTCAGTTAGAAAAGCTGATCGACCGGATTGAAAAACCTCACAAAAACTGGAAACTCGATCCAAGTGATTTGCAGGAACGAAAATTTTGGAAGCAATATACCCAGTATTATGAGGATGTGTTAGAGCTAAGCGCAACCAAACAAGCTCCTTGGTATGTCGTTCCTTCAGACAACCGTTGGTATAGGGATTATACTGTGCTACGGATTGCCGTCCAAACGCTGGAGGAAATGAAGTTGTCTGATCCTGATCCAAGACCTGAACTTGAATCCCTTTTACCTGAATTGTACAAAGAACGAGATAAAAAATAGCTGTAGGTACAGCACTAAGCTTCCAAAACCGTATCACGGCTGAGAATGCCTAGAGTCGGGATTGGAAGCTTTTTATTGCATTTTTACGTGTTATTTCGAAAATGTATAAAGCTTAACTGACTCTGTACCCGATAGCCGCAGCTACAACTCCTACCACGACAGAGGACAGTACATACGTAGCCATACGTCGGTATTCTTTACGCTCCATCAGTTGAAGAGATTCATAGCCGAATGTGGAAAAGGTGGTGTAGCCGCCACAAAAACCTGTTCCTAGCAGCATCCAGAGTGCAGGAGACAAATGGTTTTGCGTAAACTCGCCATAGAGCCAGCCTAGCAGCAATGAACCGCTGATGTTAATGATCCACGTCCCCCACGGGAATACGGTACCGAACCTCTTTCCGGCCCACATGCCAAGCCCGTATCTCGCCAGTGTACCCATAATCCCGCCTGCCGCCGCCCACCAGATCATAAGCGTTCCTCCTTGGGAGTAGCCTGCGTCATTTTTGTACCTAGGCGGATACCTGTCCATGTCAAAAACAGCCCTCCGCCTACGCTAAGCAGCAGGTACAACACAGCCGTCAGCATACGATCATGAACCGTGAGGCGTACAGCATCTACTGCAAAAGTGGAAAAGGTGGTAAAGCCCCCTGTAAAGCCTGTTCCGATGGCAAGTCGCAATCGCGGCTTGATCCGCCATGATCGCAAGGTTACCGTAAAGAACCAACCAAGAAACAGGCAGCCGATCCAATTAATTAGCAGCACACCAAGTGGAAAATCCGCACCCGCCGCAGGCAACAGCGATTGCAGGCCATAACGGGTAGAGGTTCCAAGCGCTCCGCCCGCGGCAACGAATAGCACGTCTTTCATCTTCTTATCCCCTTCTTTGCTCTTGCACGATCATGGTGTAACGTGACGATTTCGTACACACTCTGTATATGAAGTCACACATATATCAAGACTGTGAATCCCGCCAGCGCTGGTTTTGCCTGATTTTGGACTCATTCCCCTGCTCAGTAGCCTGATAGAAGGTTTGGTCTGCTATCGAATCGGGCAAATATTGCTGCTTCACATAATGATTCGGATAATTATGTGGATATTGATAGCCAACATGACCGAGCTTTTCCGAGCCTTTGTAGTGTGCGTCACGCAAATGGAGTGGCACCTCAGCCGATTTAATATCGTCCATAGCCGACATGGCCCGTGAAATCGCCGTATATACGGCATTCGATTTGGGGCTTTCCACAGCGAACAAAATGGCCTGTGCAATGTTCAGTTTGGCCTCGGGCCAGCCGTTATTGCGATAGGCTTCAAGCGCACTCACCGCTTGCACCATTGCCTGTGGGTTCGCCAGGCCAATGTCCTCACTACTCGCCGCGATGAGGCGGCGGATAAAGGTCATCGGGTCCATGCCGAGCTTTTCTACGGCGTACAGGAACCAGAACAGCGCGGCGTCGCTGGAGCCGCGAATGCTTTTGTGAAAGGCCGACAGCACGTCATACTGCGTGGACTCATCTGCCTTGACAATCGGGCGACGGATGGATTCCTCTGCGACTTCCAGTGTCACGTGAATCGTGCCATCTGCCAGCGGAGGTGTCGTGAGCGCCGCCAGTTCCAGCGCGTTCAAAGCGCGGCGGATATCACCGTTCGCCATGGACGCGATGTGAGCCAGTGCAGCTTCATCTACCTGAAGCTGCATGTAGCCGAGCCCTTTGTCCGCATCGCTCAAGGCGCGGCGCATAGCAGCCAGCGAATGCTCCTGCGTTAGCGCTTCAAGCTGGAACAACGTAGAACGGCTCATTAAAGCGCCGTTGACGTAGTGAAAGGGATTTTCAGTCGTGGCGCCAATAAACACGATCGTACCCTTTTCCACCGCAGGCAGCAACGCATCCTGACGTGAACTGTTAAAACGATGTACCTCGTCGAGAAACAAAATGGTTTTTTTTCCATACATCGATTTGTTCGTCTGTGCACGGTCAATGACTTCTCTTACGTCTTTCACAGATGCTTCTACAGCATTCAGACGTACAAAATCGCCTTGCGTGTGTTGCGAGATAATATGTGCCAACGTCGTTTTGCCGCACCCCGGCGGTCCGTACAACAAAATAGAAGAAACCTGATCTGCCTCTATAGCTCTTCGCAACAGCTTACCCGGACCCACAACATGCTCCTGTCCAATATATTCATCCAGCGAAGTCGGACGCAAGCGATCCGCAAGCAACCGATTGCTTGGCGTTGACTCTTGGGAATATGAAAATAAGTCCATTTCATTCACTTCCTTATGGTTTATGAACGAACACTTTCTCTTTTTCTTTGAAAACATACTATATTATGTTCGCTCATACGGTTGAAAATCATGAAAATTCAAGTCACCTTTGATTCTGATACGGTATAAACCGCCTCTTATTCTACCATATCCGTTAACAAGTTGCAGATAGCATGGTCACGGCACGGCTGTAGATCTACAAGTCAGTCGCCTACAAAAAAGAAAGAACAGCCTTAGACGAAAGATAAATTTCGTGGCTGTTCTTCGACTGGCATAACTTCATAATTTCCATCACTAAGATAAACAGTAAACAAAAAGGAATACAACAACTCAGGCGATGCTTTACAACGCTTTTTCTGCTTACTCCGTCTGTGCCTGTACGTAACTAGGAAGTGAGCCATCATGCAATAGCCACAGCTCATGCAGCGCACGGGTACATCCTACATACAGTAGCTTGGCATCCCATGCCCGTTCTCCATAATGCTCATGGTCGGCATCCGCCACAATAACTGCATCGAACTCCAGACCTTTGGATAGGTACACAGGCAGTACCGACAAACCGCCTTCATATTGCTTTTTACCACCGTCAATCAAATTCACATCCAACCCCGCGCTTGTGAAAACCTCATGCAGTTCCACAGCCTCTTTTAAGGTACGAGTCAGCACAGAAACAGTACGATACTCCTTGGAGGACAGCTCTTTTAGAGCGGTGAGCAAACTCTGCTCACGCACGGATGAGTCGTAAGACATCGTGCGCACCGGATCGCCACTACGAAATACCGGAACTGCCGTAATACCGCCGCGAACTCCCTGCTCCAAAATCGTGTTTGCAAATTCTATTATTTCCAAGGTTGATCTATAGCTCCGCGTAAGCGCAAAATACCCTGTATGTTCCGGCGCAAAAAGAGAACTCATTTCCTCCCACGCATGTACACCACGGTATTCATGAATGCCCTGCGATAAATCGCCCAATATCGTAAAGGAATGCCCTTTCACGAACAAATCCAGCAATGCGATATGAAAAGGTGAAAAATCCTGTGCTTCATCAATGACCACATGGTCAAAACGTTGGGATGATTCTACCTCATGAATCAGCACATGAAGATACACTAACGCAGTCAGATCTTCTTCACGGATAATCTGTTTTCGCAGATCCGACTGTGTGGCCTTAAAAATAGCAGGCGGCAGAGAAGCCTTCATCTCCGCAGCCGTATCTGCGGGTAACCCTTTAGCTGCCTGAAAAAGCTGCTTGTAGAGCGTCAGTGCGTCATATTGTGGCCATTTTTTAGCATATGCCTTTTCACGTGCCCCTGCCTTTTTCTTGCGTTCCTTGAGCGCTGCCGCCGAAGGCGACTTTTTCAGCTCCATTTCAATCCAGCGGTGCACTCTTGCCAGCACACGCTCCTTCCGCTTCGCGAGCGGATAAGGCTTATATTCCTCATTGAACCAATTCAAAATCTCAGCTTGCGGTAGCACCGCCCCATCCCATGGTGAAAAATCATCCTCTGGCACGGAAATGGGCTCCAGTCGTTCAACAAAAGCTTGAAGCAGCTCCATAAAATGAACCGAACCCTTGAATCTTCCCGGCGCCTCATCCATGGATTCCTTTCTCAGACTGCCACTCTCAAACCAATAAGATAATGTTTCGGCAGGATCAGCCAAAGGTAAATCCAAACCCAACAAATCCAGCGCCCAGTCTGCAAATGTACTTTGCTGAATATTCCCGACCCCCAGCTCTGGAAGTACATCTGAAATATAGTCAAGGAACATATGGTTTGGTGCGAAAATTACCATTTTGTCGGCCGATACCTGATCCTTGTATTGATACAGCAAAAATGCGAGCCGATGCAGCGCTACCGTCGTCTTGCCACTACCCGCCACCCCCTGAATAACGAGGGCTGTATTTTTGGCCGCACGGATGATCTGATCCTGCTCCGCCTGAATTGTAGATACGATATCCCGTAAACGGTTATCCTTGTTTTCTCCCAAACGATAAACGAGAAACTCATCGGAAACGGCCGGCTCGTCGCTTTCACGATTATACGTATCGGCTACCCGTTCCAGAATTCTTTTACGGATGACCACGTTGCGCTTCAGATACACCAAGCCCTCAATCGTTCCCTCGGGAGCCTCATAGGACGCAGTTTCTTCACCACCTGTAAATGAATAAAACAAGCTGGCAATCGGTGCGCGCCAATCAATCACCAGCGGATACGTTGACGTTTCTTCACGCTCCACTCCAATTTTACCGATATAAAGTGGCTTCCGCTGCCCTCTGCCACGTTCGTCAAAATCCATACGACCAAAATAAGGCTCCTGCGAGCTTTTGGCCAAAGCCTGACGTTTTTCCTCCCGTGCCGATTCTAGCACTTGCTCCGTAAAATCATGCCCGGTGTACACCGGCGTATTGCGAAGCCGTTCCAATCTCCGATCAATTTCCTCCATAGCAAGCGACAGCCTATGCTGTTCTTCTTGATAGGCACTTTGAAACTCATTCTCCATTTCAGTTACCTCCTAAGAATATCAAGTCTCGATTTCTGCATCGCATTCACTTGCTCCGACACAAAAAAAGGAAAGTAAGCGTAACACATTTAACCATAAAAATCCAACCTTATTTCCTAATATGCCTATTTCCCTATCCTTTCACAAAAGTATGCAGCTTTGCGGCACCAGCGAAGCGGGTGATTTGAATCCGAAGAAGCGGAGCGATCGGAAGATCAAATCATACGCGAAGCGACCTCAATGCTCCATACTCCTCTCCCCCATCTCCACAAATTGCTTTTGAGCCAGCTCACGGTACACCTGATGGGACTCTAATAACTCAGTATGAGTTCCTGCACCGGTCACCTTGCCCTTGTCCAACACGATAATTTGGTCGGAGTGAACCACTGTAGACAAACGATGAGCAATGACAATCGTCGTGCGTCCTTCCATCAAGTTCGCTAGGGCTTTCTGTACCTCATGCTCAGATGAGCTGTCCAGACTAGATGTAGCCTCATCGAGCATGAGAATGTCAGGGCTACGAAGAAGCGCACGCGCAATAGCGATCCGTTGACGCTGCCCTCCGGACAGCTTCATTCCCCGTTCTCCCACCTCAGTATTGTAGCCTTGAGGTAGATCCATAATAAATGTATCCGCATACGCCATCGTGGCTGCTCGTCTCACTTCTTCCAAGTCAGCTTCGCGCCCCAAGCCATATGTAATGTTATCTCTGACCGTTCCGGTCATCATTGAGCTTTCCTGCGATACATAACCAATTTTGGAGCGCCAGGAGGAAAGTGTATATGACGATATCGGTTCGTCTCCATAACGAATTTCCCCTGTATCCGGCACATAAAAGCGTTCCAACAATGAAAACAAGGTGGACTTCCCACTTCCACTCGGTCCCACGAATGCTGTCGTCCGGTTAGCCGGGATGACCAAGTTCGCATTATGAAGGACCTCTTCACCTTCGGTATAAGAAAAGGCAACATCACGAAGTATAATATCTCTGCTCTCTTTTGCCGCTTCCTGCTTCAACTCGAGCGGTTCCTCTTCATGATCTAAAATCGTCTGAATCCGTTCAGTAGCCCCAACCACCTTTTGTAGACGTGAATACAGGGTCGTGAATTGTGCCATCGGTGTGACCACCTGAAACAACAGCAAAATAAAAGCCACCAAATCCCCAGCGGTCAGCACACCCGATGCGACACGAACACCACCAACACCCAATATAATGACCAGCACTGCAGTCAGCAAGAAGGTAGAAATGGGACCTACAAGGGCCAGGATACGTGACTCTTGCAAACCGAAGCGGAACATCCGGTAAATACGATCCTCACCGGCCTGGGCCTCTCTGCTTTCGGTTCCGTAGGCCTTCACCAGTCTAATTTCGCCGATAACCTGACTCAACACTGAGGTCAGATCTGCCATCTCATCCTGCTGTTTTTTGGAGATGCGGTACATTTTTCTGCCTACCGGAAATAAAATCAAGGCTGTTAGCGGAACAATGGCCATAATAATGAGCGTCATCACCCAATCCAGATAAAATAACAATGCAATACCACCAATAATTGCGATCACATTAGAAATCAGATTGACTAGATACTCCGTAATTAAGTTCATAATCAGGCTTGTGTCATTGGTGACGCGACTCATCGTATCTCCTGACCGATTCCGATCAAAGTAAGGGATAGGTAGAGATAAGATTTTATGCCATAAGCGTTTGCGCAAATTAGCCACAATCTTATGCCCGGCATAGTTCAACATATAAATAGAAACCGCCGAAGCCACCGCTTGAAGTACAAAAGCGCCAAGCAGACCAACAATGACCATACGGTTTAGTGAAGAAAAGGTCAAGCCATCAATCAACCCTTTGGTCATCATGGGTACGATTAAACCAGCAATGGTCTGAATCAGCGTCAGGATCAGAGCGATGATCAGAATAGCCTTGGGCGGATGCGCACTCGCAATCAATTTGATAAACCGCCCCATGCCAGCCTTATCCGGTCTTTTACCCGGCTTTTCCTTCATCTGGTCCTCCTGCTCATCTTGGTGTGTATGACGTTCTTTTTCCATATGCCATCAACCTCGCTTCCTGTCTGACCATTCTTGTTCAAACAACAACACCCGCGCTCTGCGCGGGTATGAACAGTACAATCTATCTTCGAGTTTACTACACCAGAGAATGAAGCACAAAGTTAGCCACAAACAGTACTGAAATGATATATAATGCGACAGGCACTTCCTTGCCCCGTCCTGCTGCCAGCTTGGCTACAGGGTATGCAATAAAACCAAATGCCATCCCGTCTACAATACTGTAAGTAAAGGGCATCATCACCATGATCAGAAATGCAGGAAACGCTTCAGTAAAATCACTGAAATCCATCTCTCGCACATTTTGCACCATTAGACCCCCAATGATGATCAACACGGGCGCAATGGCACTGTCAGGAATATAAGCCAACAGGGGAATAAAGAAAAACGTCGCTCCGAATAAAATAGCAGTTACCAGCGGTGTCATTCCCGAGCGTCCCCCTGCTGCAATACCAGCCGTCGATTCCGCAGCGGCTACCGCCGGACTGCTACCCAAAATACCGGCAAAGATATTGGTTACAGCCAACACACGCAAGCTGTTTTTAAATAAATCTGGTCTTCCAATCATGTTGGTTTGTGCAGTAATCATACCAATATTCTCGAATAGTACAATGAGTAGGAGCAAAAAGACAGCGATCCAGAAAGCTACCGAGACAATACCTGTAAAGGAAAGCTCTCCAAACAATTGCCCATACTGTCGCACCGTTTCAGAGGTTCGTACCGTGCTTGTAGGCTCTACAGCTCCCAGTATATAAGCAAGCCCAGTTCCTGCCAAAATGCTAATTAGTAAACCTCCCTGAACGTTACGCACAAACAATACAATAGCGAGCAGCAACGTTACACAAGCCGTAATTACCTTGGGATCATTAAAATGGCCAATAGCCACAAAAGTCGTCTGATGAGCAATTACGATGCCGCTTTTTTGCAAGCCGATAAAGGTTAAAAACAAACCAATGCCCACCGTAATTCCGTGCTGTAAATTATGAGGAATCGCTTGGCTAATCAGCTTGTACAATGATGTAAAAGCCACAATGGCGAACAAAATCCCTGTGACGGCAACCACCATCAGCGCTTCCTGCCAGCTCAGCTTCATAGAATGTACAAGCGTATAAGTGAAAAAGGCATTAATCCCCATCCCTGGTACAACGACCATTGGCGATTTCCCACCAAAAGCCATAAGCAGGCAGCCGATCATCGATGTCAGAAGCGTCCCGAGCATCGCCCCTTGGAGGGGAATCCCGGCATCTGCCAAAATAGTTGCATTAACCATAACAATGTATACAACGGAAAAATAAGAAATGGCCCCAGCGGCTAATTCTTTTTTCCAATGATGCTCGGGCTTGAAACCGAGACTTCTGGACCACAGTCCATCCTTCATACCAAAACCCTCCAGCAAGTTGTTCAATCTGTTGCAGTAAGCTGCGCTTTTTCAAAACAAAAAAGAGCTGTAGCAACTGTGACACAAAGGATGTGATGCACAGAACTACAGGTCTTAAAGTGAATACATACTGATTTAAATCTACGAATGCACTGCCATGCTATTTCTGCAACTTACACACCAGCGTGTTCTAACAAATCCTTCACGGCTACACTAACCATGATCAGTCCTGCTACCGGAGGTACAAATGCATTGCTTGCAGGCGGTTGCTTCGCCTTCCGGATTTCAGGTGCGTTTGCAGGTACAATTTTTTTTGTAATTTCTTCACGTGGCTTCATGGGTTCCTCATCGGAGAACACAACTTTGACTCCTTTGGTAATACCTTCCTTGCGCAACTTAGTGCGGATGACACGGGCAATCGGGTCCATTCTCGTCTGGGAAATATCCGCTACTTGAAAACGACTTGGATCCATTTTATTCGCAGCGCCCATACTGGAGATCATCGGAATCCCCCGTTTTAGGCATTCCTTAATCAAATGAATTTTGTAAATAATCGTATCCGAAGCATCCAGCACATAATCCAGTTCGTACTTGAACAGCTCCTCATATGTTTCTTCCGTATAAAACATGTTCAGTGCAATCGCTTCACATTCAGGATTAATCAGCTTCACACGCTCTACCATTAGATCAGCCTTTTTTTGACCTACCGTCGTCGTCAACGCATGAATCTGGCGGTTAATATTGGTGATATCTACAACATCTTTATCAATCAAAATGATACGTCCAACACCCGTGCGCGCCAGCGCTTCCACTGCAATCGAACCGACACCGCCGATACCCAGCACGGCCACCGTGCTATTTTTCATAACCTCTAGACCTTCAGTTCCGATAGCCAGTTCCGTTCGTGAAAATTGATGCAACAATATGGTATATCCTCCCTCACTGATTTGAACTCTATACTTGAACTCCAGCATACAAATCATGAACCCATTATCCATAAAAGGGTAACGGGTTCACGGCATTCTATAATCTATCCACAAGCCATTGGGTGCACTTGCAAAGTCAAACGTTCATCTTAAGCTTTAGGAGTAACAGGTTTCGGGGCAAGACGGATGTGAAGCTGTTCCAATTGAGCTTGATCCACTTCGCTTGGTGCATCCATAAGCAGGTCTGTCGCACTGGCTGTTTTCGGGAATGCAATGGTTTCACGCAGGTTTGTACGACCTGCAAGCAACATCACAAGACGGTCAAAGCCGAAGGCAATGCCACCATGTGGAGGCGTACCATATTCGAACGCATCTAACAGATAGCCGAATTTATCAGTAACTTCTTCCGGCGCCAGGTTGAGAGCTTTGAACATTTTCTCCTGAACATCACGTTTGTAAATCCGCATCGATCCGCCACCCACTTCGTAGCCGTTCAGCACGATATCATAGGCTTGAGCGCGAACTTGACCTGGATCGGTATCCAAGAGGCCAAGATCTTCGTCCTTCGGACGGGTGAACGGATGGTGTTCCGCTACATAACGTTTTTGTTCTTCGTCATAGCCCAGAAGCGGGAAGTCTACGACCCAGGCAAATTTGAATTTGTTATCGTCGATCAGCCCCAAATGACGGCCAATTTTCAGACGAAGCGCGCCCAATACATCAGCAACTACCTTTTTATTATCCGCAGAGAACAGCAACAGATCGCCTTCTTCGGCTCCTGTGCGCTCCTTCAAGGCTTCGATTTCTTCCGGTGTGAAGAATTTAACGATAGGCCCCTTGAATTCGCCTTCTTTCACCTGAATCCAAGCCAAGCCTTTTGCTCCATAACGTGCAGCATAAGGGCCCAGGTCATCAATGTCCTTACGACTCCAAGTACCACATCCTTTGGCATTGAGGACTTTTACCTCGCCACCCTTTTCAATTACGGAAGCAAATACTTTCACACCACTGGTTGCCACGATATCATTAACATTTATCAGCTCAAGACCAAAACGCAGGTCAGGCTTGTCAGAACCATACTTGTCCATTGCCTCTGCATGTGTAATCCGTTGGAACGGTGTTTCCAGTTCTACCCCAACTGTTTCTTTGAACAATTTCACCATAAGACGCTCCATCATTGGCAGCAAGTCATCCTGTTGCATAAAGGAGGTCTCAATATCGACCTGCGTAAATTCAGGCTGGCGGTCAGCACGCAAGTCTTCATCACGGAAACAACGTGCAATTTGGTAGTAGCGCTCCAGGCCACCCACCATCAGCAATTGCTTGTACAGTTGTGGCGATTGCGGCAAGGCGAAAAACTCACCCTCATGCACCCGGCTAGGTACCAGATAATCACGTGCGCCCTCTGGGGAGCTTTTCGTCAAAATTGGTGTTTCCACCTCGACGAACTCTTCTCCGTCCAGGAAGTCACGGAATATTTTTGCTGCTTTGGAGCGCAGTTTCAACGTCTGGTACATTTCCGGACGACGCAGGTCCAAATAACGGTATTTCAAACGCAGAGACTCGTCCACTTCTACACCATTTTCAATGAAGAACGGAGGTGTTTTAGATGCATTCAATACTTCGATTTCAGTGACGCGTACCTCAATTTCACCTGTAGGCAGGTTCGGATTAATGGTTTCTGCATCACGCTTAACAATAGTACCAGTAACCTCAAGCACATATTCACTACGAACACGATCCGCAATTTGCAGTGCGTCACCGGAATATGCCGGATTAAACACGATTTGTACAATTCCGCTACGATCACGAAGGTCTATAAAAAGTACGCCCCCCAAATCACGACGGGTTTGTACCCAACCGTTCAATGTAACTGTTTCTCCGATATGCGCATGAGTCAATGCGCCGCATTGATGACTCCTTTTCATAATACACACTCCTGTTTATGTTTAGTAGTTAAGCTATATGACAACCAGAGGAAGCTCCACCGATTGATGTTACATTATTTTGTTTATCCTAATTCTTCCACCAGCTGATCCAGCTTAACGGTACGCTGCTCGCCGGTTTCCATGTTTTTCAGTGCAATTTCACCTTGAACCAGCTCATCCTCACCCAGAATCGCAGTATACCTTGCTTTAAAGCGATCGGCTGATTTCATCTGCGCCTTCATTTTACGCCCCAAATAATCTCGTTCTGCGGAAAATCCGGCTTGACGCAACTTGAATAGTTGTTTAGTTACTTCCGTTTCTGCTGCTTCTCCCAACGCTACCATATAGATATCTAACGGCTTGGCTTCGTTCAGTTTGACACCTTGATGCTCCAAGATCAGCTGAATTCGCTCCAGTCCAATGCCAAAACCAATGCCCGGCTGATCCGGTCCGCCCAGATCTCCAACCAATCCGTTGTAGCGGCCGCCTCCACCGATCGTGTCTATGGCACCAATTCCTTCGGCTTTGAATTCGAACGCTGTCAACGTATAATAATCCAGCCCCCGTACCAAACGCGGGTTAACTGTATATTCCACGCCCATGGCATCCAAATTTTGCTTCACTTTCTCAAAGTGTGTGCGAGATTCCTCGTCCAAGCTATCCAAAATCGAAGGTGCACCTCCAAATTTGTCCTGGTCATCTTTGCTATCCAGCACTCGTAGCGGATTACGCTCAATGCGTGCTTGGCTCTCCTTGGTCAACGTATCCTTAATTGGCATCAAGAAGTCTACCAGATGCTGCCGATAAGCTGCCCGGCTGGCTGCATTACCGACGGAGTTAATCTCCACCTGTACTCCTTTCAAGCCCAGTTCACGGCAGAATTGATACCCGAAAGCAATAACTTCTGCATCCAACGCAGGATCGACCGCACCAAATGCTTCAATTCCAAATTGGTGAAACTGGCGCTGACGCCCAGCCTGTGGACGCTCATACCGGAACATCGGGCCGATATAATACAGCTTAGTTACATCCGGCTCTCCGTATAGTTTGTTCTCCACATAGGAGCGGACAACCCCTGCTGTTCCTTCCGGACGCAAAGTCATGCTGCGCTTCCCTTTATCCTCAAAAGTATACATTTCTTTTTCCACCACATCCGTCGTTTCACCCACACCTCGAACGAACAAATTCGTTTGTTCGAACATGGGCGTACGAATCTCTCGGTAATTAAAGCGGCGGCTAATCTCACGGGCTTTTTCCTCGACCACTTGCCATTTTTCTACACTGCCCGGCAGCAAATCCTGTGTTCCCGTCGGTTTTTGAAAGGCCATTAACGTATCCCCCCATCGTTGTATTTCGTATTGTGCACTTTCTTCTTGCTCCACTTTCAATATAAAACAAAAAATCCCTCGTCCTGTTAACATTAACAGGGACGAGGGATTGTCGTTTACAAATCACCCGTGGTACCACCCACATTCCGGAGTTTGCCCAGACAACCAGCATAAGAATCACTCATTGCCCGTCAGCATTATACTGACTCCGCTCATACGTATAACGCCCGTAACGCGCAGTACGGCTATTATGCAGGACCATCCACTGTCAGTACAGTTGCAATGCACTTTCAGTAGGGTTTCCTCAATTGTTCGCCGCCTGTTCTCGGGGAGGTCATTCATCCGCTCATCAAGGGAATTTTTACAGCCTGGAAATTCCTCTCTGCGCTTGTGGGTTCGGAGTACTTGGTCCCGTCATCAAATCATTTTTCATTATTTTATGATTTTAATGAACCGCTTCGACAAAGTCAAGACATTCTCCCTATAATCGGACAAATAAGGCTTATAAAAAGAAAATAACCTGCGGAAACGGTCCGCAGGTTCAAAAAGATATATCAAAAGGGGGTCATGCCGTTATTATAAACAACGAATATTAAGGAATGATGTTTCGAATATTACAATTGTATTACAGTCACTCTTTTGTAGCTAAATTTCTCAAGTATCGACAATCTCTTGTGTCGCGCTCTCAGCTTTAATCCAACTGCGACACATATCCACGATTGGAACGTAGCTTATAAATGACCTCATCATAATCGGCATCATTCACCTTTGCTGATAATACATACCGTAATTCATCTTGATCACCGTTAATATACACATCTGTCGCACGGAGCAACCCTCCGTCATGATTTGTTGTTCCACTCCGATCTTCATTCAGATCCCTTTGGGCTGAGCCAGAGTTAATCTGGTCATCCTTCGCATCTGGTAGAATATTCTCGCCATAAGCACCCGCCGCAGGGATTGCCGCACCTGCGGAGCCTCCTGTGCTCACAGAGCCTGTATTGTTATAGGGGACCAGCGGAATTAAAACTCTCGTCTCCCGACCGAGCGCATCATCCAAAGCACCTACTTCCAAATGTTCAGTTCTATAAGCTTGAAGCGAGGCTCTGGCACCCTCAGCTTCATCTTCTGTGCGAAAATAAGCCTGAATCTGTTTTGCCATATCAAATCCTCCTCGTTTGGGAATTGTACTGGCATTAATCTAAGGAAATATTCACGTTCAAATTACAACGCTTTTAATAACTCACGCACAAAGGCAGGCTCATCCTTAGGGGTCCGAGACGTAATAAAGTTACCATCCACAACCGCCTCTCGATCCTCAAAATGAGCACCCGCATTAATCAAGTCATCTTTCAACGGAGGATAAGCAGTAATCGTCCGGCCTTGTAACAAATCAGCACTCGCCAAAATTTGTGGCCCGTGACAGATAGCGCCAATCGTTTTTTTGGCCTCGTTAATTTCAGTCACAAATTTCAGAACATGTGCATCCAATCGCAGATTTTCCGGGGAGGATCCGCCGGGAATAACAACTGCATCATAGTCACTTGATTTCACATCTGCAATGGCTTTTTCAATAGTGTAGCTTGCTTTACCTTGCTTACCGCTCACTTTCTCACCTTGCTTCAGCCCAACAATATCTGCCTCATGTCCAGCCTTTTTTAATTCATCATAAGGTACCTTCATTTCAGAATCTTCAAATTGGTCAGCTAATAAAAATGCAATTTTACTCATTAATGTTCAGATCTCCTTTCCGGTTATCCTCGAAACAAGTTAAAATTAAGTTTGTTTGTCTACCACGATTTGTTATTACCCGCTTGATCTGTTTTTATAACAATCGCAGCGGCGGAAAAGAAAAAGGAGCCTTTCGGCTCCTGCACTAATTCAATGCTACATATTTTATTTTTGACCTCTTTGTGCTACTTTCGGGTAGCACCTCATTAACGCTACATTTAACCCGATGTTACCTGCGTGGCAAAGCCCCGCGTCCCGGCTTGTCGATGGCTGTTGCAACATGCTGTAATAACGTATCAGCATTACGAGTAAGGCTGATTGCCTCCTGCATGCTACCGGGAAAAAGCAGCACAGTGCTTCGAGGCCCGTCCATTTTTGGGGTTTGACGCATAGTTTCGTCTCTCCTGTCACCCTTAGGCTATCCGCCTGGCTAATCACCAATCGGGATGACATTATGGTCCCTCTGAACAGCTATTTTATTCTACACAGATCACGCCATGAACGCATAGTTACGAACGTTCGGTATCCAAAATCAGTGTCACTGGGCCCCAGTTCGTCAATGAGACATCCATCATAGCCCCAAAAATTCCCGTTTCTACCTCCAGACCCTTGGCTCGAAGCTGACTGTTGAAGAAATCATACAGCTTCTCTGCTTCCTCAGGTTTGGCCGCCCCCATAAAGTTGGGCCTTCTTCCTTTACGGCAGTCACCATACAACGTAAATTGAGAGACAGACAAAATGGCTCCACCGACATCCAGAACGCTGTCATTCATTTTACCTTCAGCATCCTCAAATATACGCAATCCCGCTGTTTTATCCGCCAAATAAACGGCATCAGCTGCTGTATCTCCCTGACCAATACCAACCAGCAGCATTAATCCGGTTCCAATCTTGCCGACCACCTTTTGATTCACCGTTACCTGAGCGTCTTTACAGCGCTGAATAATGATCTTCATCGCCTATCCGATATCTCCTTTAAACTTCCCTTTTAAAAGGTGATCACAGCCGTATTACAGTTCTTATAGCAACCATGGGTCTTTCTACCCACGATGTGTTACAAAGGCTATAAACCTATCTGTACGCTTAATAAGGTTATTGCATAATCCGATGCACAGTGTATACATCCTTCACCCGTTTAATCCGTTCGACAACAGAATGCAAATGATCCGTGTTGCGAATGAGAATCGTGATGTGAATCATCGCCATTTTATTTTTATCTGTACGACCTGTAACGGCCGAGAAGCTGGTTTTGTTCTCAGAAATGGCCTGAAGCACTTCATTCAGCAAACCGTTGCGGTCATGCCCGGTAATCTCAATATCGACACTGTAATTGACTTCCGCTGCTTCTTCCCACTCTACTTCAATCACACGCGCCTGGTCTTCGCCCGTACCCGAAGGAATATTCGGGCAATCCGTCCGGTGAACGGATACGCCGCGTCCACGTGTTACATAGCCAATGATGTCATCTCCCGGTACGGGATTACAACATCGTGCAAAACGAACGAGTAAATTATCGACGCCTCTGACGCTGACACCGTTGGTCGGTGTTTTTTTCCGTTCGCCCTGCGGCTTGTACTCCTTGACCTCGGTCGTCAATTCGATCAACCGTGCCTCTTCTTGTTCCTTACGCAGCTTCTCTGTCAAACGTGTACAGACCTGCGCTGCGGTTATACCACCAAAGCCAATCGCAGACAGCATATCTTCGGAATCGTTAAAAGAGAACTTCTGTGCCACTTCCTGAAGCTTGTCGTCGCTCATCCACACCGATGGCTCGATATCACGTTTTCTCAGTTCACGTTCCAGATTTTCGCGGCCTTTTTCAACATTCTCCTCACGCTTTTCTTTCTTGAACCATTGTTTGATTTTACTGCGCGCGTGAGAGGACTGAGCAATTTTGAGCCAATCCTGACTAGGTCCGTAAGAATGCTTGGACGTCATAATTTCGACAATATCACCGGTTTTAAGCCGATAATCCAAAGGTACGATTCTTCCATTTACCTTAGAGCCAATCGTTCGATTGCCAACTTCGGTATGAATACGGAAAGCAAAGTCCAGCGGAACGGATCCGGCTGGCAACTCAATGACCTCTCCCTTAGGAGTAAACACAAACACAAGGTCTGAGAAAAAGTCCATTTTGAGCGATTCCACAAATTCCGACGCATCCTTCGCTTCATTTTGCAGCTCCAGAATTTCTCGAAAAAAGGTGATTTTATCCTCAAAATTAGTGTTGTTTGCTCCGTTGCCTTCTTTATAGGCCCAATGGGCCGCAATCCCGAATTCAGCGGTACGGTGCATATCCACTGTGCGAATTTGCACCTCGGTAGGCTCCCCGTTGGGACCTACTACTGTCGTATGAAGGGATTGATACATATTGGCCTTAGGCATAGCGATATAATCCTTAAACCGCCCCGGCATTGGCTTCCACAACGTATGGATAATCCCCAGTGTGGCGTAACAGTCTTTAATGTTATCCACAATAATTCGAATCGCCAGCAAATCATATATTTCATTGAATTGCTTGTTCTTCGTCGTCATTTTTTTAAACACACTGTAAATATGTTTAGGGCGTCCGGACAGGTCAGCCTGAATACCCATCTCTTCCAGCTTTTCTCTGATACGCTGTATGACATTATCAATAAATTGCTCCCGCTCTGCCCGCTTTTTATGCATCAAATTGGCGATGCGATAATACTGCTGAGGGTTCAGATAGCGTAAAGCAATATCTTCCATTTCCCATTTAATGGCTGAAATACCCAATCGGTTTGCAACCGGACAGAAAATCTCTAGCGTTTCATAAGCGATCCGACGCTGGCTTTCCTCTGACTGATATTTCAAAGTACGCATGTTGTGCAGACGATCTGCTAACTTAATGACAATGACACGAATGTCCTGCGCCATAGCAATAAACATTTTTCGATAATTTTCGTTCTGTTGTTCTTCCTTGGAACGGAACTGGATACGCTCCAGCTTCGTCAGACCATCGACAAGCATCGCGCATGTATCGCCAAAATGCTCGCGAATCTGCGCCAAAGACACCGTCGTATCCTCCACAACGTCATGTAAAAGAGCGGCGATAATGGAGATGGTATCCATCTGCATATTAACGACGATATCAGCAACCGCAAGCGGATGCAGAATATAAGGTTCACCGGACTTACGAGTCTGGCCGGAATGGGCCTGCTCGGCAAAATCATAGGCGTCCCTGATGCGGATAAGATCTGCTTCTCTGGTATAGGCCCCGGCCTTTTTAAGTAATTGCTCTATCCCCATTCTGCTCTATTCCGTGTCCTTTCTATGCAAAATGGAACCCGCCGATCAATGTCGCGCAAAGGTTCCCTTTTAAAAGTGATTTCCTACAATTATGACGGTTAGCACGTCACACGTCAACTATTACAGGTTTGGCATTGTCGCATTATTCTGTCACACATGGTAAGTAAAATCAGGATTGTTGACGAAATGAAACGAATTATATTGAAAAAATTACGAAAAGTAATTAATGTATATAAGAATAATTGAAAGAACTAAGGAGTGAACTGCGTTGCAACGCGAAATACAAGTTAATGAAAAGCTACCTGCAGGACCTGGATTCCTGCTCAGCGTACAGCATTTGTTTGCCATGTTTGGCAGCACTGTGCTGGTGCCGAATATTTTCGGCGTCGATCCCGGCATGATTTTGCTAATGAACGGTATTGGCACATTGTTGTACATATGGATCTGCCGCGGTAAAATTCCCGCCTATCTCGGCTCCAGCTTCGCTTTTATCGCTCCCGTCAGTCTTGTGCTTAAAAACAATCCCGGCGGCAACGGCTATGCTATGGCCCTCGGTGCTTTCATCGTTACAGGTATTATTTTCTGCCTCGTCGCACTGGTAATCAAATATGCCGGAACTCGTTGGCTGGACGTCGTTTTCCCTCCAGCTGTTATGGGCTCCATCGTAGCCTTAATCGGTCTGGAACTGGTTCCGGTTGCAGCAGGCATGGCAGGCATTATCAATGCCGATCCTACTAAAGCCTGGACTCCAGATCCCAAAACGATTACTCTTTCGCTCGTTACACTCGGGGTCACGGTTCTGGGTGCGGTATTGTTTCGCGGGTTTGCCAAAATCATTCATATTCTGATTGGTATCGTAGTGGGCTATGTACTTGCTTATTTTATGGGCATGGTCAATACACAAGCCATTGCAGACGCTCCTTTTTTCGGACATCCTGCAATTACCACTCCAGTTTTTAATACCTCTGCTATGCTGACGATTCTTCCTGTTGCTCTGGTCGTCATCGTAGAGCATATTGGTCACTTGCTTGTGACTAGCAACATCGTCGGACGTGAGCTGTCTAAAGATCCTGGTCTCCATCGCTCTCTGCTAGGTAACGGTATTTCCACCGTCATTTCCGGTTTTGTTGGTTCTACACCTAATACGACTTATGGTGAAAATATTGGTGTCATGGCATTAACTAAAGTGTACTCTGTATGGGTCATTGGCGGAGCGGCTGTCATTGCCATCCTATTGTCCTTCTCAGGCACGTTCTCAGCGATTGTTTCTAATATTCCAGCTCCAGTTATGGGTGGCGTATCCTTACTATTATTCGGTGTCATCGCTGCCTCCGGTCTAAGAATCTTCGTTGAGCAAAAGGTTGATTTCGCCAAGCCAACCAACATGCTGCTTGCGACCATCGTGCTTGTTGTCGGAATCAGCGGTACTACGCTCACTTGGGGCGCTGTAACCTTGAAAGGTATGGCATTGGCTACAATCATCGGCATCATCCTCAGCTTGTTCTTCAAGCTGATTGACGTGCTCGGCTGGTCCAACGATAAATCGCAGGAACCTTTAACCGAGAAAACACCAGATTGATATCTGTTTTTTAACTTTACCGCCGCTCCATGAGGTCACGGATTAATACGCTTGAGCTGTTAAGATAAGCGTGTAAGGATCCGTCTCCCATGGTGTCGGCGTTTTTTATGCACAGCCTTTTTTAAAAAAATAGATACTCCTTCATCCTTCTCCAGAGCACCCATCCACGTTAGTTGCAATATCCGCTTTAACCCTCGATAAGCAACGAGTAGCATTTTTGACTTATTTCCGTATCTAGCTTCTGATTAGTAAAAATAAAAAACTGAAATGAATCCAATATGACCACCTTTGCTCCTTTTTTATTGTTCATAGACATTTCCGAAATTTTTTTATACCTATTTCCAACAAAGAAACAAAATAGTCCGATGGAGCAACTCTTTAGAAAAGAGATGTTCCATCGGACTATTTAGGCGATCCGCACATAATTATTTCCCGGGAAACCCGGGTTTTGAAATACTTAATACGTAATCAGGGTGAATACATCTACATCAGGCAGTTTCGCCCGACCGTTTAGATCAGACAGCTCGATAAGAAAAGCAGCCCCTGCCACATTGCCACCAAGCTGGCGTACCAAGTTCACGGATGTAGCAATGGTTCCACCTGTAGCAAGCAGGTCATCAGCAATCAGAACATTTTGTCCCGGCTCAATAGCATCCTTATGCATCGCCAGCGTATCTTTACCATACTCCAAACCGTATGCCTCCTCAATGGTTTCCCCAGGGAGCTTGCCACTTTTACGGATGGGAATAAAACCAACACCAAGCGCATAAGCCAAAGGAGCACCAACAACGAACCCACGTGCTTCTGGCCCTGCAATCAAATCAATTTTCAAATCCGATACCAGTTCCTTCATATCGTTGATAGCCTTGCGGTACAGTTCACCATTTTTCATCAGGGTCGTAATGTCCTTAAAACTAATCCCTGGTTGTGGAAAATCGGAAATCACCCGAATATATTCTTTGTAGTCCAACTTAGTTCCTCCTACTGTAAACTTCAAATTAGTATATACATTTTACAACATAAATAGCGAAATAGTATCTCAAGACGCACCCTTCATAAGCGACATAATCCAGCTCGTCATCTGGGTAGTGTCCGCATCCAGCAAATACTTCTCCATCTCAGCCATATTATACAATTCCTGATAGCGTGGAGAAGCTGTTAAATCCCGCTTAGGCGGATTAGATACAAATTGGAATTGACCATCTGTACGCGTCATAAACTCAAGCTCTTCGAAGATGTCCAATACTTTGGATAACATGCGTACTGAACAGGAACACTGTCGGCTAAGAGCAGGCAGCATTGCTTTTTCATCAATAGGCTGTGTCCCCATTCGGGAAAGCACAACGTAAATACGCTTGAACAGCTCTCTGTCGGGGCTTACGAGTCGACCGCCACGCTCACTGACCGAATGAAGGAGAAATACATTCTCTACATTCTCAAAGGTAGACCATAAAGCCTGAAACTGATCCGGTGTATCCGGCGGCTCAAGTACGAACAGCGACTTCACAGAGTGCTGTGCATCTCTTTGACCATCACTGGGAATAACGTTGCCGTCTTTATCGTATAACCATAAGGATTCAGCGTCCATGGAGCCCGATGAACGAAGCCTAGATGAAGGATGGATCAATACCGCAACGTCTTTCTTTCTTTCCTCTATGCGTGGATGAAAGATCTTCAGTCCCCGCTCTAATTCGGCAAAAGGGTCCGACACTCCACGATAATCAAAAATTTGCGGCGCTTGCACTCGAATGTCCTGCATCATGAGCTGGAGAGACCTTTTACCGTTCCATTCGTTAATTGACAATTCACCCAGGAGATCTATCTCCGTTTGTTGCTGTAAAAAATCAGCCAAATCGCCACGACGGAAGGCAATCGCGTCCAGCGATAAACCGTTCTGCTCCAGCAGGAGCTTCACATGGTTTTTCTCACGTCCCATTTTACGAGCCTCGCGCAATTGCAGACCCTGTAATACGAATCGTGGAGAAGGATTCCCCATACCAAAAGGCTGAAGCAACTCCAGTTCTTCAACCACTTGTAAAGATACCTCGTCCAGACGACAGACCATATCGGCCTCAGCTACAGGAATGAGATCTTCTGGTGTCAGAATGGAACCCGCATAGCGGTTCAGCTGCTCTTCAAACAATTTCAGATTGTCACGGGACAGCGTCATACCCGCAGCCGAAGGGTGACCACCAAAATGCTCCATAAGCTCATGGCTGTCCGTAAGAGCACTGTAAATATCCAATGCAGGAATAGACCGGGCAGAACCTTTGCACGTGCCTGTCTCAGCATCTATACCAAGAATAATGGTCGGTCGATAATAGCGATCCAATAGCTTGGATGCCACAATTCCGACAACGCCGACATTCCAGCCTTCACCAGCCAACACAATAACTGACGGTAGCTTGCCTCCATTAAGTTTGGATGCCAATTGTTGCTCGGCTTGCTCCACAATACGTTCGACCACCTGTTGACGCTCACGATTGAGCAGGTCCAGCGCATGCGCAAGTTGGTCTGCTTCTTCCTCTTTTTCTGTCGTCAGCAGAGAAACTGCTCGTCCCGCATGATCCAGGCGCCCGCTGGCATTAATCCGCGGAGCCAATGCAAATGCGATGTTGACTGAAGTCACTGTAGATATATCCACGCCCGCTACATGGAGCAACGCACGGATACCCGGAAATGCAGAGTTTCTCATGGATTGAATCCCTCTGCGTACCATCGTCCGATTTTCACCATGTAGTGGCATCAGATCGGCTACCGTGCCGATAGCGGCGATTTCAAACCATTCCTCCGGCACCTCACCCAACAGCGCCTGAGCGAGCTTCAGGGCAACACCAACACCTGCAAGACCTTTAAATGGATACGGGCAACCGGGTAGCTTCGGATTAATCAAAGTATATGCCTCGGGAAGTACAGCAGGCGGCTCATGATGATCCGTCACAATAACATCTATCCCCAAGGAAGTTGCATAAGTAATTTGCTCTACTGCACTAATTCCCGTATCTACCGTAATGACCAGTGTAACTCCCTGCTGATGAGCCCAATCAAGGGCATGGTTATGCAGACCATATCCCTCATTAGAACGATGGGGAATATAAATATCATAAGAAGCCTTCAGAAAACGCATGAGCTGAATCATCAATGATGTACTGGATACGCCGTCCGCATCATAATCGCCATAGATTAATATATGCTCGCCACGTTCCAGAGCCTGGCGAATTCTCGGCACGGCCTCTTTCATACCAAGAAGCAGAAAAGGGTCGTGTACATCGTCCACACTTCCGTACAAAAAGCGGTTTGCTTCCCCGGCGGTAGTGACGCCCCGGTTCACTAAAAGCCGGGACAACAATGGTGAAATCCCCAGTTCTTCTGTCAACAGCTGAGCCGCTTCCAGGTTAGCCTCTGGGGTCTTCCATCTGTACTGCGAATGAAGCAATCCTATTCACCTTTCTTTCATAGTCGTTCTGCCCTATTGAAGCAACGACGACACATCATTATCTGGCAGTTCATGATTGGATTTGTAAGGATACCCAGCTTGATAAGAAATGAACTGCATTTGTACATGGGTCACCTGTGGAAAACGGGCTAACAGTAAATTTTTGGCTCGATCGGCGATTTCCTGCGCTTCCTGTACCGTAATCCGCGGGTTCACACTTATCGTTACATCCACTGTTATGAAATGGCCTGTTTCCTGGGCATGTAAGTGTTCAACCGTTACAATACCATACACCCGTTGAATCGTCTCCATAAAGCGTCGGGAGTCTTCCTCCTGCAAGGGCTGTGCAGGAACCTGGTAAGCGGTATTCATTACCATCAAATATCCTTTGCGCAGCACCAGACAGGCTACCAGCAAAGCTGCGGTTGGATCAAGATATAATAATGCAGGCCATTCCATTGCTTCGCCAGTCATTGCACCGATCATGCCGATCAATGCAATCAACGATGCATACAGCGAGTAACGTTCATGGTTAGCGTACCGATCTGCTTCCGCTTTATGACCATGTTTAATCGAGTAGCGATATTGAAACTGAAATAGCGCTTCTCTCAACACCAACGCAATAAATACGGTAATTAATGCATACAGACCGGGAGCCTGCGGGTCCGAACTGCTTAATGAACGAACCGCCGAGATAGCTAACTGAAGACCGCTCATCAGCACTAAAATAGCCAGCACCACAGATATGACTGTCCGAACTTTTTCACCGTTCCGCAACCGTGCCAGCATTCCGTGCCCTGTAGCACCCTTGGAAAACAGAAGCTCCTGCAAACGGGAAGCACTATCCGCAGCCGTGTGCAGTGCATCCCCCAACAACGCCTTGCTGTTTGCCGCATAACCGACGGTTCCCTTTAGAACAGCCAGCGCGAGATTACCTACAATTCCGCTCAACGCCGCAGTTTCCAATGATCGGCTGCGTTCGCTATTCACAACGTCTCCCCCTCAATCCTGAACTAACCCTTTCCCAATAAAGCTTCATTCTAAAATAACCGAATTTCTTAAAACCAAAAACCATTCACATTTAAGTGTCCACTATTGTGCCTTACTCAAGGTAAATCTCAAAACCTTAGAAAACCGCGCCCAAGCAGACGCGGCTTTCTCTTTAATTTATACTACTGGTATTTGCGTAACTTAAGACTTTGCAGTTTTGACCGCGCCTCCGCCAGCTGTCGGAGATTTTTGTTTTCCTTTCAAAGCCACCCACAGCGGACTGGCAATGAAAATGGAGGAATAAGCACCAAATAACAAACCAATGACCATCGCAAGTGAGAACATACGGATCGATTCGCCGCCAAATATGAACAAACATAAGGAGGCAATAAACACCGTAAACACGGTTGCAAGTGAACGAGTCATTGTCTGCGCAATACTGTGATCAACTACCTGCTCTAAGTCGTCCCTAGACTTCTTCTTCGCAAATCGTAGATTTTCCCGAATACGGTCAAAAATAACGACGGTGTCATTAATGGAGAAACCAACAATCGTCAGAATTGCCGTAATAAAGGTCAAATCCACCTCAAGACGGAAAATCGAGAAAATACTGATAACGAGGAAGGCATCATGCAACAACGAAACGATTGCTGCAATGGCAAACCGCCATTCAAACCGGATCGAAATATAGACTGCGATGGCTACACATGCTAGCAATATCGCCCATATTGCATTCCTCTCCAGTTCTTGCGCCATTTCCGTATCCACTGTATTGACCTCAAAGGAAGCCTTCGGATCCAGCTGTTTGTTAAAAGAAATCTTAAAGTCATTCACTTGCTGATCCGTCAAAACCTGTGAGAAGCGAATGCCGAAACGCTCTTTCCCCGGTGTATAATCCACCTCTTTGCCGATCCCCTGCTTATCCAGCAAAGTTTGAATCTGTTCCTGTGTAACAACTTTAGTCAAATTGACATCCACATTGGAACCGGAACGAAAGTCTACCCCGTAATTCAAGCCAAATATCGACAAACTCAGAATACCAAGCAGTGTGATAATAATCGAGAACGTGTAAAACCACTTGCTCATCTTGATATATTTCAAGTTCCAATTAAAGCGCACTGATATCACTCTCCTTCACACCAAAATACTTTGGCTTCTTCACAGCATCCGCTTTAACCAGCAGATTCAGCAAGAAGCGGGAGAAGAAGATATTCGTCAAAATACTGGTGACAATATCAACGATGAGCACCAGAGCGAATCCTCGAACGGAGCCTGTTCCCAGACCAAACATAACCGCTGCTGCTATAATTGTCGTAACATTGGCATCCATAACGGTACGGAACGAGGCCTTACTACCTGCAATGACAGAAGAACGAATCGTTTTGCCTGACTTGATTTCTTCTTTAATCCGTTCATACGTAATGATATTGGCATCGACCGCCATCCCGATCCCGAGCACAAAGGCGGCGATACCTGGGAGTGTGAGTACGAATCCACCCAAGTAGAAAATCGCAAGCACTACCCAGGTATGAACAATGAGACAGAAACTGGCCACTAATCCCGGTACACGGAACATTGCAATCATAAATACCAGAATAATGATCGAGCCGATCAATCCAGCACGAATCGTCTGATCCAGTGACAATTGACCCAGCGTAGCACCTACACTCTGAGAATATTTTTCCGTCAGTTTGAGTGGAAGTGCACCCAGATTAATCGTATCCGCCAGTTTATTCGCTTCATCACGAGTGTAGCTACCTGTGATTGACGCGCTACCGTCCGTTAATTCCCCACGTACTGTAGGTGCAGACAGCAATTCCTGATCCAGGAAAATAGCTAATTCTTTATTCAGAAGTCGCTTTGTGATTTCTGCAAATTTAGCTTTGTCCTTCACTTTGATACTAATCTCAGGTTGATTCAGCTGGTCATAGCCTACAACAGCGCCATTCTCCACAAAATCATTACCGCGGAGCTCAATTTTGCTGTATTGGCCTGGCTTTTTAGCATCTGCTGCCGTTGCACTGCGGAATGTTAATTCTGCAGGTTTTTTCAGCATGGAGCGGACTTCTGCCTCATTAGTGACACCAGCAAGCCGCACGCGAATACGGTTGCTCCCCTCCGTTGTTACTTCCGGCTCAGTTGTACCAAGCGCGTTTATCCGTCTCTCCAGACTTTGAGCTGTTTGTATAAGAGACTGTCTGGTTACACTCTGCCCGGCTTCCAAAGGCTGGGCTTCATATAAAATTTCAAAGCCTCCCTTTAAATCGAGGCCTAATTTTAAACTGTTCAGCAGGCCCGGGCTTGTCCCGACCATAACACCAGTAGTTATGAGCACGACCACGATGAAACTTAAAATTCTTTTCATTCCGTCCCATGTTCCCCTTTCATTCTCAATATTCCTATTATAGCTACCCCTCAAAAAGCAGTCAATTTGAACGCAAAAAAAGACCCCCTTCTATTCGAAAGTGGAGCCCCGTAATGCGGACATAGTCAAATAGTTCATAAAGCTCGTCGCTTTAAGGGAAAGTATATCGTTAACGAGCTTGTGCAGCGGAGGGATACCCTCCTTTTCATATTTATGGCTGACGCAATTCCACACGTCCTTACTTGTGACATGCTCATAGCCTACGAGAATCAACTCGTCCGCCTTACTTTGACAGAGCATCTCAATTGCGTCATCCCAATCCTGCTCATCCAGCTCTTCCATACCCACGATGGCCGTTCCTCCTCCCAGCGACTACCGGTTCCGCAGATCAGCAATTAGCGGGGTTATTGACTGCTTTGTAGAACATTTCTGCCCTGATCTTGGAAAACCCTTCTTTTCGTCGAAAATAGCCTTAAATCAACAATATATGCATTCATTTCGCTCGTCAATAGCAGAATTCACCACTCTCCCTCTTGTTGTCTAAATCACTTTGTTTCTGAACGGAAAAGCTTGTCATGAACATGGACAGGTCCAGCATATCTTCTAAAGTAATGTATAGACTCAGAATTACATTTTGGGGAAGAGGGAGTTGCGATTGAAAAAGCAGACATTCATCCATGGAGCAATTATTTTATTGGCAGCAGGAATTATCAACCGGATACTAGGTTTTATTCCCCGAATCGCACTCCCGCGTATCATCGGCCCCGAAGGAGTTGGCTTGTACCAACAGGGGTATCCCTTTTTTATCGTTCTGGTGACGCTTATTACAGGGGGTATTCCTCTTGCAGTAGCCAAGCTTGTAGCCGAAGCTGAAACGGCGGGACAACCCGAAATGTCGCGGCGTATTTTACACACCAGCCTGCGCTTCACCATTACACTCAGTCTAATCGCCATGGTGCTCTGTCTTGTGTTCGCGCCTTGGATCACAAGCCATCTCCTGACCGACAGCCGCGTGTATTATACATTCGTGAGCATGAGCCCAATGATTGTCATTGTAGCTGTTTCCTCAGCTTATAGGGGCTATTTTCAGGGAAAGCAAAATATGATTCCTTCCGCCAGCTCCTCCATTGCGGAGACCGTTATGCGCATTTTTTGTGTCATTTGGTTTGCTTACTTGTTACTACCCCATGGGGTAGCCTACGCTGCTGCAGGTGCCATGCTCGGTGCTCTGGCGGGCGAAATCATTGGCATGATTGTGCTGCTATGGCAATACGTGTGTAACCAGCGAAAAGATCGCATTCTTCAGCCGAAGTCGCCTGCTCCCTCCTCTGAGATTCAACCCGAGCAATCATCCGTTTTGTCACGTCTTATGTCTATATCCGTTCCCGTTACTGCTGGAAGGCTTGTCGGTTCCTTATCCTATTTGCTCGAATCTATCTTGTGCATGCGCAGCCTCGCCGTAGCAGGCATTGCAACTGGCGTTGCGACCGCACAATATGGAGCCATGCAGGGCATGGTCATTCCTGTGTTATTATTACCTGGGGTTCTAACCAGTTCGTTAGCAGTTTCACTCGTTCCTTCGTTATCCGAAGCAGCAGCCAAGGGGCATATCACAGCCATTCACAAACGTTTACATCAATCGCTTCGGCTCGCTTTGGTTGCAGGAGCCCCATTTGCCGTTATCATGTATGTATTGGCAGAACCTCTGTGTCTGCTACTCTACAATAATGGCGATATTGCAGGCATGCTTAAGCTCATGGCACCTTTTGCACTTTTTATGTACATTCAGGCCCCGCTTCAGGCAGCACTTCAGGCGTTAGACCGTCCTGGAAGTGCCTTATTAAATACCTTTATCGGAGCCGTTATCAAAATTGTACTGATTGTCTGGCTTGCTTCCCAACCTCAGTATGGTATCTATGGAGCTGTCATCGCCATTTGTATTAACAGTGCTATTGTTACTCTCCTTCATGGCTTCAGTGTCAGCAGACTGCTTCGCTTCCGCGTACGTTTGCTCGATTTCTGGAAGACTGGGATAGGCATGATCATCATGGCAGCAGCAGTATTATATACCTACAGACATCTAACGATGTTCAACCAAATGTGGCTTCAGTTTATTTTTGCTGCAGGCTTGGGAATTATACTGTACCTTTTCCTGATGACCTTGATCAAAATGATTGATTGGGACAACCTTACTCGCATTCCAATCCTGAGAAGATGGTTTAAAGCATAAAAATCTAATCCAAAGATTTTCCATAGGCCGGTGGTGTAATGTACACATCACCTCTATGGTTAACCGAGCATAAAAAAACATCCTTAAAATCTTTGTGTCCCTTCGCTTGAATCTGATTTTTAAGCCAAAAACGGTTCATATCCATCCTTTCCAAATTTCGATCCAGCACCTTGCCATCCATGATTAATGGAATAGGCAGTCCCTCATATCTAAACTTTCCACCGATTTGTGGAGAAGGATGGACTTTATTTACCTGTTGCTCTTTGTTTGTCAAATCTGTTCCGTTTAATTCTTGCTTCATTTTTTCGTGTTCCACTTCATCGTTATCATTCTTACCTATAACCGTTAGCTTACCTGTCGTTTCCAAAATAACATATTCAACTTCGTCCAGACTTTCTATATTTTGTTCACGAAGTTGTAACAGCAAGTCATCTAAATTGTAACGTTGTTTTACCATTTCATCCTTGTTTAATTGTCCATTAGAGTACAATACACTGGGCCTACCATCAAATAGTAAGCGCAGTCGCCGACTTTTCAGACTGAAAAAGGAAATTCCTATTTGCAAAATTAACAGCACTCCTAAAGGAATCAACCCTTCATAAAGTGGACGTTTTATATCCTCCAGGCTGAATACAGCAATTTCTGCAATCATAATGGATATGACGAGATCGAAAACAGACAATTTGCCGATCTCCCTTTTACCCATCAAGCGCATCACCAGATATACAATAAAATACATGAGCAGCGTCCGAAAAATATGAGCAAAAATATCGTGACTCAATATGTTCGCCTCCTCCCCTGTACTTGCAATAAGACATTAGTCGTTCATTGTACACGTATTCTGACCGTTCCTCACTTGGCTCATACAAAAAACCAAAGGCTAAATTATTGAAATAAAGAGAAAGACTGCTTGCGACTTGGTACTAAGCCGGGAGGCTTGGCCATAGAATGATAATAGTTCAAACCTTGGTACAGGAGGAATTATCAATGGAGCTCATTCGCCGCTGGTGTTCGTTTCGTCTGGCCCATCCCATTTTATCCGGCTTATTTTATGCTTTTGCATGGATGCTGCTTGGCGCATTGATTCTTTCACTACTCTTGTGGCTGACACAGATGCAGGAACAGGACTTATCATTGTATACGTACATCGTCCATGCATTCGCCATGCTATCTGGCGGCTTCGTCGCCGGTAAAAGATCCACAAACAAAGGCTGGTATCAAGGCGGTATTACAGGCATCCTGTATGGACTAATCGTTCTTCTGGTCGGTTTTCTGGCATTGGATGCGGGTATGAACGGCAAGGACCTGTTACACTTAGGTTTCGCGTTTGTCATAGGCGCAGGTGGTGGGATGTTTGGCATTAATCTCAACAAGTAATCAAAATGTTTGTATCCATGTAATAAAACAACACAAAAAAACCGAGCCTCCTCAAAGGCTCGGTTTTTGCATAACGGTCACCAGCATTTTACGATTTGGAAACAACTTCCTCAGATGCCGTGTCTTTTGCAATCGCGTTGCTGATTGCACTGCGGTCAAAGGTCAGCTTCGTGACATCATTCACACGCAAAACTACTACATCATCCGTAATCTCCATAATTGTACCGTGAAGACCTCCGATTGTAATTACTTTATCTCCCTTTTTCAAAGCTTGAAGCATCGTTTGACGCTGCTTTTGTTTTTTCTGATTCGGGCGAATCAGCAAGAAATAGAAGATTACAAACATCAGAGCCAGTGGCCAGATCATTTGAAAAAGTCCGCCAGTTCCACCGGGTGCAGCAGCGGCTGTAGCAAAATGAAACATGTTAAATCCCCCTTTCGTATACTCTCCCTAAAACTTAAAAACCTTTATCATTATCATGAAGACCGTACTGCTCAAAAAATTCATCTCGGAAATCAAGCAGCCTGTCATCCATAATCGCTTGTCTGACATTACGCATCAATTGTATTAAGAAATGCAAGTTATGATACGTTGTCAGTCGGAGCCCGAAGGTTTCATCCGCTTTAATCAAATGTCGCAAGTAAGCACGTGAATAATTGCGACAGGTATAACAATCACAAGCAGGATCGAGCGGGCCAAAATCGCTTGCATATTGGGCATTGCGAACGACAAGACGACCTTGGCTGGTCATCGTTGTACCGTTGCGAGCAATTCGGGTTGGAAGTACACAATCGAACATATCCACACCACGGATAGAGCCTTCAATCAAAGCATCAGGCGAACCCACGCCCATCAAATAACGTGGCTTGTTGGTAGGAAGTAGAGGAACCGTATAATCGAGTACTTCATACATCAAATGTTTCGGTTCACCTACGCTCAATCCACCAATAGCATACCCCGGGAAATCCATGGAAGTCAAATCCGCAGCGCTTTGCTTGCGCAGATCTTCATGCATGCCTCCCTGAACAATGGCAAACAGACCTTGATCATGAGGACGCGCGTGTGCCTCTAGACAACGCTCAGCCCAACGGCTGGTGCGTTCCAGTGACTTTTTCACATACTCATATTCAGCCGGAAACGGCGGGCATTCATCGAAGGCCATCATAATATCTGAGCCAAGCGAGTTTTGAATTTCCATCGCCACTTCTGGTGAAAGAAACTTCTTATCTCCATTTAAATGAGAGCGAAAATGAACACCCTCCTCTGAGATCTTGCGCATTTCACTTAAGGAAAACACCTGGAATCCACCGCTGTCCGTTAAAATAGGGCGATCCCAATTCATAAACTTGTGCAGTCCACCCGCTTCACGAATAATATCGTGGCCGGGACGAAGAAACAAATGGTACGTGTTACTCAAAATAATTTGAGCATCCATCGCTTTCAGTTCCTCAGGACTCATCGTTTTAACAGTCGCTTGAGTTCCCACCGGCATAAAGGTTGGTGTCTCAATAACTCCGTGAGGTGTGTGTACACGCCCGAGACGAGCTCCCGATTGCTTGCAGGTTTTAATATGTTCGTATCTTATTGCTGGTGCCATATTTTCTCTACCATCCTTAATTAATAAATGAACATTGCGTCCCCGAAGCTGAAGAACCGATATTGTCGGTCAATCGCCTCATGGTAAGCATGCATAATATTCTCCCTGCCCGCCAGTGCGCTGACCAGCATAACCAAGGTGGATTTAGGCAAATGGAAATTCGTAATCATCGCATCCACCACACGGAATTCGTAGCCTGGATAAATAAAAATCTGTGTCCAGCCACTGCTGGCCTGCAGCACTCCATCTGCGAATGTATTGCCCACCGTCTCCAGCGTTCGGCAACTGGTTGTTCCCACTGCCACGATTCTCCCACCGCGCGCCTTGGTTGCATTAAGTACATCTGCCGTTTCCTGTGATAATGAATAATACTCTTCGTGCATGACATGCTCTTCAATCGTATCCACAGACATCGGTCTGAACGTCCCTAAGCCAACATGAAGTGTGATAAAGGCAACGGTAACGCCCTTCTTTTTAATCTGGTCCAGCAATTCTTCTGTAAAATGCAGCCCTGCCGTTGGAGCCGCAGCCGAACCTTCATGCCGAGCATAAACGGTCTGATAACGCTCGCGGTCATCCAGTTGTTCCTTGATATACGGCGGAAGCGGCATCTGCCCCAGACGGTCCAAGATCTCCTGAAAAATACCG
This sequence comes from Paenibacillus sp. F4, assembly GCF_002894905.1. Taxonomy (NCBI): domain Bacteria; kingdom Bacillati; phylum Bacillota; class Bacilli; order Caryophanales; family Paenibacillaceae; genus Paenibacillus; species Paenibacillus sp. F4. The sequence goes on along the minus strand of NZ_POVS01000017.1, from coordinate 7,055 downwards.
TCATATGAAAATGAAAGTACCCTTCCACCCATATCTCCTTCTTCCTCAATTACTGCTTTCAGTTCATCACCGAAAACAATAACAGCACCCTTTTTCAGCTTTTTACCGGGTTTCACCAATGCTTCCCATCGGTCCCCTTGCAGTTGCTTAAGCAGCAAAACCTCAGCCTTAGCTCCCGTGTCTTCCTTGATGCCAAACAAGCGTGCTGGAATCACTCTCGTATCGTTTAACACCAGCGTATCCCCTGGATGGAGATACTGCACAATATCCGAAAACGTATGATGACCCACTTCACCGTTATTTTTGTTTAACGTCAGTAATCTGGAAGCGCTCCGATCAAGCAAAGGTGTCTGTGCAATTAATGTTTCAGGCAGTTCAAAATCGTAGTCGTTTACATTCATATATTGGTCAGTCCTTAACTATATCCACATTTTTGTAATAGTGTTGCAAAATTTTCTTGTAATCATACCCCTGCTCGGCCAAACCGTTGGCACCCCATTGGGATAAGCCCAAACCATGACCATTTCCTTTACCTGTAAAAATAAAGCTTTGTGTTTTGTCAATGACTCGTGCATGACGATCTTCATTCATGACGATCACCCCGTTACCACTTGAAGTACTGCTGCCAGATGCGGACAGGATTTGAGTGCCTTGTGTACCACTTACATGAGAAGTAGCCCCATCAGCGCCTAATACAGTATAACTTCCGGTACTCGCAATATCAAACAGTGTGCTCGGGAGTCCGCCCATCGCTGAGCGAAACATATCCGGATATTTCACTTTCAAAGGGGATCCGTTCGCTTCAACCTCCAACACTCGCCCTGATGGACCACGTTTGGTGACATCAAGGTGATTAATAGAGGAAGGCACTGTGCCCGTTACTTTCCCTTGCAGGGATTTAGCAAGCTGAGCTGACGTGAAGGGCCCCCGCACCCATGCATAGTCTCCGGACTGAGGCACCTTTTCTAATACAATTATCTCTTCACCCGGCTGCGCCTTAGCTACTGGTGTAACCGTCGATTGGATTTGGGGAATAGGACGCACATTTGTATTTTCCGCAGTGACGGTGATTTTATCTAACCCCGCTTCTGTGACACCCTCCAGTTCCTTAGCATTATCCTCACGAATATACCCTGTCTTGCCACTGGAGAGAAGTACATGATACCATTCCTGTGCTCCTTTTTGCGCCGAAGTATCCCCCGAGCTGTCTACGCTGGCAAAGGCTTCGCCACCACTGTTCCACACCTCGGAAGCATCTGCTGTCACACCGCCCGCATTAGATGAAAATACAGCTTCGACCACTTTGCCGCCACTTTTAATGACTTCACCAGCTGTTGCATCTACAGCCTCATTGACATTGGCATGTTCCGAGCTCTTACCGTTGTAAGCCTGGCTTAACGTGCCATCTACTACATTGCCGATCTGAAACCGATTGCCTTGGGCAAGCGCGTAGCTACGAGCCGCTACCGCTTGAGCCTTGAGAGCTTCATCTGGCCATGAGGAATAGACCTCTGCTCCTACCACGGAATACAAATACTGCTCCAAAGGAACTTCGTTCACAAGTGCCAGCTGGCCTGACGTCATGCCAATCTCCATCTCGCCGCGATATGTACGCTGTGATCTTTCCATCACTTGTATTCCATTATTACCGCCGTTGACAATTACCTTGCTATTATCAGAACCACTTAACATGTAATGAGACATCACCTGCGAGCCGGTCGTGACTCCTGCTTCCTGTCTTATAATGAGGCCGGTTTGAGTAGCATTAACTTTAGACAGCGTGAGTCTCGGCTGCTTGCTCTCCAGCTCTGTTTTCAAAGCCGACAGCTTGCTGTCATTACTTTCTTCTCCAACCCATACAGCATACTGGCCTCTTGATTGAATCACAGTAAAAGCATCAAAGCCTGCCGCAGCAATTGTCGTTCGAACGAGATTAGCTTCCTGCTCGCTTCCGTAGCTTCCGGTGGACCAATGCTTGTTTCCCTTAACCTCGGCCTGCGCTCCGGTTGCGGAGGAAATCCGCTGTACAGCAGCCTGCGCAGACTGCTCACTAGCATATATTCCCGCGTACACTTGATACACAGAGCTACCATTTTTTGAACCGATAAAAACCGTAGGTTTATCATTAGTCTTTTGCAGGGCTTGGGCCGCTTTTATCGCCGCTGCTTCATTTCCTTCAAGTACCTTCACCCGATAGCTGTCTACACTAAAACGAGCCGTACTGTCTGGCAGTCCCATCCAAGTTTGAAAACTGCCCCCACTGTTCTGTCCAACACTCAGACCTCCTGATGATTTCAAGGTTACAGCGGGGACTGTCGCTTTATATTTGCTACCTAGATCCGCAAAAATCACTACACGAATATCCTCTTGGGCGGTAGCAGCGTGAACGCCCGAAGACCAAGGTATGCACACTGTAGCTAATACCATAATCGCTGCTGCTCGTTTGGCCCGGCCCATCCACGCACCGAAAATACTTTTTCGGTTAAATGCTTCTCCACTCATTTCTGGCTCCCCCAATCTAGCTGTCTAGCACTTATATTGCGTAATTTATCGGGATCTCGACCCTTGTCTATCCCTTTAAATACATCGGCGGAATAAACCAAAATATGAACCCGCTCGAATCTTACTTACACTCTCACTTCCCTCAATCATCCGTCAGCCGATATCGTATCAACCATACTTGCGTGTAACCATGCAATGATTTTTTGAAAAGTACATCATGTTTCCTAATCACCGTGGATCCGTTGGCATGGGGATTCCAAGGTGGGCATATGCCGCCGGGGTCACCGTTCGTCCCCGAGGTGTTCTTTGTAAAAGGCCAATTTGTAACAAATAGGGCTCGTACACATCCTCAATTGTCTGGCTTTCCTCACCAATGGTTGCAGCAATTGTGTCCAATCCTACAGGCCCGCCCCGGAATGAATGAATCATGGCCTTAAGCATTTTATGATCAATTTCATCCAGCCCGAGTGGATCTATTTGAAGTCTCTTTAGCGCCTCTGCAGCCAACTCAGAATGAATAATACCGTCTCCGGCAACCTGGGCAAAATCACGCACCCTTTTTAACAGTCGGTTAGCAATACGCGGGGTCCCCCGTGAACGCAATGCGATTTCCTCCGCCGCATCCCCAACAATCTCAATCTCCATAATATCCGCGTTCCTGGACACGATGTATGCCAGCTCGTCTGTCGTATAAAACTCCAAACGACTAATAACACCAAACCGGTCACGCAATGGCGCAGAGAGCAGCCCAGCGCGCGTAGTAGCCCCTATAAGGGTAAAGGGTGGCAAATCCAGACGGACCGAACGTGCACTCGGGCCTTTACCAATCATAATGTCCAGCGCAAAATCCTCCATCGCCGGATACATGACTTCTTCCACCGTACGATGAAGGCGATGAATCTCATCAATGAACAAAACATCACCCTCTTGAAGGTTGGTCAGCAATGCTGCCAAATCTCCCGGCCTTTCAATTGCAGGACCTGAAGTCGTACGCAGATTAACCCCCAACTCATTGGCGATAATGTTAGCAAGAGTTGTTTTACCCAACCCAGGCGGTCCGTACAACAGTACATGGTCCAACGCTTCTTTACGCATTTTGGCCGCTTCAATATATACTTTCAGATTTTCCTTAACCTGATTTTGCCCGATATATTCATTTAGATAACGGGGGCGAAGGCTTAGCTCCGCCGTCTGGTCTTCCATCATCAAATTGGCGGAAATAATCCGGTCATCCATGTTCCATCGCTCCTCTTTTCACCAGACATTTGTTAACGGACATCATCGTCCTATCCGGCAAACAACAGTTGCAAAGCCCGCTTCATCAAAATATCGGCAGATTCATCAGGTTTCGCATCTTTCTTCATTCTGCTCCATACCTTATCCAACTCAGCATCAGTGTAACCCAGCGCCTTGAGCGCCTCACGGGCCTCGCCCCAATATGAACCTTCGCCTTCTTCTACGACAGGCTCAGCAAACAATCCGGTTGCCATCCCCAACGAGCCAATACTGTCCAGCTTGTCTTTCAAATCCAGAATCATACGTTGTGCCGTCTTTTTACCGATCCCCGGTAACTTGGTGAGAAATGTGATATTCTCCTGATAAATCGCCGTTACCACATGAGCAGGCGTACCGCCTCCTAAAATACCAAGCGCAACACGCGGTCCAATACCAGATACATCAATCAGTTTACGGAACAGTTGCTGCTCCTCACGGGTCGCAAAACCGAACAGTAAAATAGCATCTTCCCTTACATGATGGTGAATGTAAATAACCACTGGACCTTCAGTTTTGGCGAACGCGTAAGGATTCGGACAAAATACCCGGTACCCTACACCCTGCACATCTAAAACGACATATTCATTTTCCAAATGGGCCACAGAACCACGCAAGAAATCTATCATTTTCTCAATACCTCATTTAATTTTGAATTTAGTCCATAGGAGTGCGCATGACAAATAGCCACCGCCAATGCATCCGCTACATCGTCCGGTTTGGGCACAGCTTGAAGCTTTAGAAACATTCTAACCATTTCTTGTACCTGTTTCTTCTCAGCCTTACCATACCCTACAATAGCCTGCTTTACCTGCATCGGCGTGTATTCACCTATAGGCAAATTACGTTGTTTTGCAGCCAGCACCAGCACCCCACGTGCCTGACTTACAGACATAGCGGTTGTAACATTGCGATTAAAAAAGAGCTTTTCCAGTGCTACTGCATCAGGCTTATATTTATCTATTAATTGCAACATGCCTTCATACACATGAAGCAGCCTTTCTTCTTCCGGTGTATGAGCCTCCGTCTGGATACAGCCATACTGCACAGGAACTACTTTACTGCCAATCTTGTCTACAAACCCGAAGCCCACGATAGCAATACCCGGATCAATTCCTAAAAAACGCAAAAAAATCTCTCCCCTATCGCTCAAACATGGCGTAACTAAACAATAGCCAGCGTTATCCTGAATATAATCATGGCCAAATACCATATAAAGCGAACATATGTGTCATTCTTTCATTATAACAAAACTTTGTATCTAATAGAGGAAAAAATTTAAACGTGAGTAAAAACATAAAAAGAGACGCTTCAAGCCTCACCTCGTGGGTAAAGCCTAACGTCTCCGTAGTTGTAATCAATAGTGCTGCTTTAATACCCTTTGTGTTCTCTCCACGGCAAAGTCACTAAAAGTGGAGATTACACTGTTATACTCATTTATATCCTGTACACGGATTCCCTGCTGAAGTTGTTTATACACCCCTTCTGGCAAAGCCGTCTCCATGGAGCCCACGTCCAATTGAAAAAAAGTGCGGATAACTTTTTCCTTTTTAGGCAGCCCTTCAAACAATGTAAGCTGGCCGTCAGTGCTCAAACCCATGTAGCCGCGCTCTTTGCATGACTCCGATAAGTCTTCCACCCTGCGCTCCAGCCACACCTCTCCTTTGGTATTAAGTCGTCCCTTCCAATCGGGATGTTGCTTCAGTAAGTTCTCTAGTTGCTGTGAACTTAGCGTTCCCAAGGAAAGTGTTTCCGTACCACACACGTAGGTGGTTAACAGACGGGTCTTCCTGCTTATACCGGAAGCACGAATACTTTGCAATAGCTGCATCTGTGAGGAGTGATCTTCAGTTGGGCTCAGATATGAAGCCTCATCCATGCCCTCCTCTGCCATGACGGTAGTAGCGAGTGGCTGTGACAACATGGCCTGCATATAATTCGAAAACAGAATACCCAACCCTGCCAGCAAACAAGCCGCACCAAAAATGCTACAGGCCCACACTGTTCTTCTCCACTGTTTCCAGCGCCGTTTCATCTGTTTTTTCCAACTTAATCGCTTCACAGTAATCCCTTCCGTCCCACTTTTTGTGTTAGTGTGACCTGGCGATTACTGATTTATACAAAAAGATATGAATATAACAAAAAAGCCGCTGCTTCCAGCGACTTTCCTTTTGAATCGGGATGACACGATTTGAACATGCGACCCCCTGGTCCCAAACCAGGTGCTCTACCAAGCTGAGCTACATCCCGAAATAGATGCCGGTGAGAGGACTCGAACCTCCACGGTTTCCCTCACGATTTTGAGTCGCGCGCGTCTGCCAATTCCGCCACACCGGCTTATGAAGTTAATGGCGCGCCCTGAGAGATTCGAACTCCCGGCCTTTTGATTCGTAGTCAAACGCTCTATCCAGCTGAGCTAAGGGCGCAAATATGGAGCGGACGACGGGAATCGAACCCGCGACCCTCGCCTTGGCAAGGCGATGCTCTACCGCTGAGCCACGTCCGCAATATCATTATATCCATGACATATAAGTGCATGAATGGTGAGCCATGAAGGACTCGAACCTTCGACACCCTGATTAAAAGTCAGGTGCTCTACCAACTGAGCTAATGGCTCCCAACAGGGTAATATAACTTTGTAAAAATGGCGGAACTGACGGGATTCGAACCCGCGATCTCCTGCGTGACAGGCAGGCATGTTAGGCCTCTACACCACAGTTCCATAGCAATTTACATTCAAAAGTTAATTGGTTGCGGGGGCAGGATTTGAACCTGCGGCCTTCGGGTTATGAGCCCGACGAGCTACCGAACTGCTCCACCCCGCGATAATATGAGGGACTGCTATTTAAGTAAATGGTGGAGGCTGAGGGGCTCGAACCCCCGACCCTCTGCTTGTAAGGCAGATGCTCTCCCAGCTGAGCTAAGCCTCCATATTACTTATGACCCGTAGGGGATTCGAACCCCTGTTACCTCCGTGAAAGGGAGGTGTCTTAACCCCTTGACCAACGGGCCATGCAATAAAATAATTCTGGCGGAGAGAGAGGGATTCGAACCCTCGAGACGCTTTTGGCGCCTACACGATTTCCAATCGTGCTCCTTCGGCCAACTCGGACACCTCTCCATATGGCTCCCCGAACAGGACTCGAACCTGTGACAACTCGATTAACAGTCGAGTGCTCTACCAACTGAGCTATCAGGGAATAATAATCATAAAGCTCTGCTTGGCGACGTCCTACTCTCCCAGGACCCTGCGGTCCAAGTACCATCGGCGCTGGAGGGCT